>NZ_CP022098.1:11400000-12000000 GCF_002305875.1 Cystobacter fuscus
CGTACCCCACACCACCGGGTGCACCAGCGCCAGCCCTCCCACCACCAGGCCCCCCAGCCCCGCCTTCACGAACAGCGGCAGCCGCCCCACCCGCACGCTCCACCGGCCCCTGCCCTGGCCATGGAAGAACGTCTCCACGCCGTGCAGCGAGCGGATGAAAGCGTACGCCAAGAGCCCCGTCACCAGCCCGAGCAGCGCGTAGAAGACAATCTCCCAGCCACTCACCATGCTGTACGCCACGCGCCGCACCATGGGCGCACTGCCCATGACGCCCCGGCCCACCAACGTGGCGGTGACGCTCGCGAGGATGATGGGCGAGAAGACACGCAGCTGGAACTCGCGCAGGATGATCTCCATCGCGAACAGGGCGCCAGCGATGGGCGCGTTGAAGGACGCGGAGATGCCCGCACCCGCGCCACTGGCCAGGAGAATGGCCAGCTCGCGCCGCGTGAAGCCCAACGTGCGGCCCACCTCCGAGCCGAACGCCGCGCCGCCAAAGACGATGGGCCCCTCGCGCCCCGCCGAGCCTCCCGTGCCGATGGTGATCGCGCTCGCCACCAGCTTAAGCACCCCGTCGCGCCCGGGCAGTCGGCCCTCTCGCTCCACCGCCTTCACCACCTCGGGCACGCCGTGGCCATGCGTCTCGGGACGGTCGCGCAGCACGCGGCCCACCAGCATGCCCCCCAACATGGGCAGCAGCATCACCCACCAGGGCGACAGGTGCCGCACCTCGCGCCCCACGTCATGCAGGTGCCCGAGCACCGAGTTGGTCGCCGCCAACGCCACCAGCGGGTAGTAGAGCGACAGCGCCCCGAGCACCAGCAACCCCAGCACCTCCAGGCGGCGCTTCACCTGGCTTCTCGGACCTCCCGGCATGATGAGGCGCGAGAGCACCAGCGCGATCAGCCCGAGCGGAATCCCCACGACGAGGAACTCGAACTCCCAGCGCGCCTCGGCGAACGCCTCGCGCAGGGCCGCTCGGGTGGGCGAGTGGGCATCGAGCGCGTCGAGCAGCCTGGGAAAGCCCAGGGCCATTCCGCTCACCAGCCCGATGAGGTTGGCGAAGAGCCCCGCGGCCAGACCGCTGTAGAGGCCCACCAACGCCCCCGCCACCGGCAACACCGAGGGCCCCGGCAGCCGCAGCCGGTTGGTGAGCGCCAGCAGCCGCAACACCCACCGCTCCACGCGCGCCCACGACCCCGGCCGCCCACCCTCCTCGATCGATTCCATGGGCTCTCGGGCACGCTGGGGTTGAGAGCCCACAACCTCATCACCGCGCCAGGGCAGGCCTAGTCGCACCGCGGGGCAACCTCCCACCGTCCGACACTCGCGATGCCTTCACCAACGCCTCGCGCCAACCGGCCAGGCAACCCCCCGCTCCCGGCCTGCTCGCCTCGGAAGGAGGGCCTACCTTGTGAGCCAGGAAGACCAGACGGATTTCCACAGGAGGCGGATCATGTCGCGTTGGATGGGGTGGATGCTGGCGGTGGGCGTGGGAGGCGCTCTCATGGCGGGCTGCAGATCGGAGGAGTCGAAGCAGGCCGGCCGGTTCAACGAGCCCATCCACCAGAAGTACCAGACCCCGGCGGCCTCGGAGGCGCAGAGCGGCCAGGGTGGCTCGGGCGGCGCGGGCACGGGCGTGGCCCTGGACAAGGGCTGGAAGGATCACCCGGCGAACGAGGACATCCACCAGGCAAACAAGCCGGGCCCCTACGTCATCGACCGACCCCAGGAGGTGCCCCGGGAGCGCCGGCCCGGACCCTTGGGCGTGGGCTCGGGCACGGACTCGGCCCGGAGGATGGCCCAGGAGCAACTCGAGGAGTGAATGCCGGGCTCCGCGCCCCCCGTCCACGAGCTGGGGGCGCGAGGCTCAAGAGCCGTTCCTTCTCTTGGTGAGGTCACGCTGGAGCTGCCTCACCTTGCCGAGCAACTGCGCGTCCTCGGCATCCCCGGCCTCCTTCACCTGCTGCTCGAGGCTCTCATAGCGGCTGCACAAGAAGCTGAGGTTGTCACACGCGATGATCCGGGTGAGCCGTTCGTAGGCGAGGCGCGTACGGGCCCACTCCTTCTGCAACTCCGTCGGCCCCCGTGTGACGCGCGGCTTGCGCCCCGTCGGGGCCTTGCTGGGAGCCGTCTCGGGTTCCGGTGAAGGGGCCGCGAGGGGAAAGAGCAGATCCGACTCCATGGCGGACTCGGACGACTCCGCGCCCGCGTCCAGTGCCGTTCCCGCGTCCAAGGCGGACCCGGAGGGGACGACCCCGGGGGAGGACGGAGTCACGGGCGGTGGAACCTCCTCGCCCAGAGGCGCGGAAGGCGGTGGAGCGTCCGCGGGAGGCGCCACATGGGGCGTGGGGTGCGCCAGGGAACGCGCGGGCGGCGGGCGCGACGCGGGCTGCTGGGAGATGACGGCGGCCCAGAGACCCACGACCAGGACCACGCCCAACAGCACGAAGACCAGGGGCATCCACCGCCGCTGGGGTCGCGCCGCACGCTTCCGTGCCACGGGCATGGAGGCGGTGGGCTCCCGCGCGACTGGTAGGGACGGGGTCTCCTCCGTGCGCTCCTCGTCCCCGTCCTCCGGCTCGAGGTCGTCCGGAATCGCCCTGCGCGAGGACGAGAGGCGGGAGACACCCGTCGTCACCACGCGCCGGTGGGGGATGCGCGTCCCGCCAGACTTCGGCCGGTGCGACGACGGCACGTCGTCCTGCTCCGTGTCGCGCAACAGCGACTCGTCGAGCACCACACGCGGCTGGGTGTCCTCGTGGTAGACGTCACGCAGCACCACGCGCGGCTGGGTGTCATCCGTCCGCTCGAGCGGCATCTGGATGCGCGGTTGCGTGTCGTCCAACCCCAACCGCCCTCCGTCCGAGTCCTCGTGCAGATCGGTCCCGACGTGGGCCGCTTCCTCCTCCGGCTCCGCGTCGGGCGCGCGCTCCTCCGTCTCGAACAGCATGGGAGGAGACCTCGGCGGATCCCGCCACCGCTCGGGGCTCGGAGCCTCCTCGGGAGGAAGCGACTCCTCGGGAGGAAGCGACTCCTCGGGAGGAAGCGACTCCTCGGGGGGAAGCGATTCCTCGGGAGGAAGCGACGCGGACCAGCCCGGCGTGTCCTCGATGGGCGGCGGCACCTCCTCCAGGGTGCGCGGCATCGTCCCCTCGAGGAAGGCCGGAGGCGGCTCCGGCACGGCCCTCATCTCGTCCAACGTCGGCACGAGAGAGCCCGAGGGCCGCTCGCTCCGGGACGCCTCGATGGCCTCCCGGGCAACGGCGGGCCGCGTGGGCCCCTCCAGCACGGCATCGGGAGCCGTGGGCTCATCCATCGCCACGGCCGGCCGCGTCTCGCCATCGTCACGCCCGGCGGCACCCTCGCGCGTGCGCGGCGTGGGCTTGAAGGACAGCGGCTCGACGGGCCCATCCAGGCGGATCGTCTTCGGCGGCAACATCGGGACGGGCCGCGGCGACGCGCCCTCCGGCCCGCCCGCGGCCTCGAGCTCCGGCTCGAGCACCCGTCCCACCTCGCGCAACATCACCAGCATCCGCCGCTCGGTCAGGTACTCCGAGGCGAACAGCTCGTGCATGTACCGGCTGATGGACTCCGGACCCGAGGTGGCGTCCAGCTCCAGCAGGCACGCGTTGAGCCGGCCGCGCAGCTCCTCCGCCGCCTGGAAGCGCTGCGCCGGCTCCACCGCCAGCGCCTTCATCACCAGCTGCGACACCGAGTCCGGCACCCCGGGCGCCACCTGGGACAACGGCGGGATGTTCGGGTGGGCCACCGCGGACATCAGCTCGCCGGGCGGCAGCGAGTCGAAGGGGTTCTTCCCGGACAGCAGCTCGTACAGACACAGGCCCACCGCGTACAGGTCGCTGCGCCGGTCCACCGGCAGGTGCCGGGCCTGCTCGGGCGACATGTAGAGGAACTTGCCGAGGATGATGCTCGGGTTCGTCTTGGCCGCGCTCAGCCGGCTCTTGGCCAGCCCGAAGTCGATGACCTTCACCTCCCCCTCGTAGGAGATGAGGATGTTCTGCGGCGAGATGTCCCGGTGCACCAGGTTCAGCTCGCCCTCGTCATCCCCCTTCTTGCGGTGCGCGTAGGCGAGCGCGTCCAGCACCCGCCCCATCACGAACAGCACGAAGGTGATGGGCAGCGGCATCTGCCGGTCCCTCGCCCGCGCCGCCACCTTGCGCAGGTCCTTGCCGTCCACGTACTCGAGGGCCATGTACGCATCGCCCTCGTGCAGCCCCATGTCCAGCACCTGCGCGATGGAGCCGTGCGTGAGCTTCACCAGCGTGCGCGCCTCGCCCACGAAGCGCTCGACGAACTCCGGATCCTCCGCCAGCTGCGGCAGGATCTTCTTGATGACGCACAGCTTCTCGAAGCCCTGCATCCCCTCCAGCCGCGCGAGGAAGATCTCCCCCATGCCGCCCGTGGCGAGCTGGGTCAGCAACGTGTAGCGGCCAAACGGCACCGGCCGGAACGGGCGCAGTCGCGCATTCGAGGACGACGGATTCATGCCGGGGGAGGGGCAGCCATGCTCAACAAGGGGGGCTCCATGCTCGCACTGATTCGGGGCGGAGCGCGAGTCTCCACCTCCATCTTTCCACCCAGACCCACCTCAGCGCACACCGGGATTGGTGAGCTGGCCGACGTCCTCGTCCAGGACCTCGAAGGCGGCCACCTTGTCGCGCGGGGGACGGAGCAGGCGCTCGCCCAGGGGGACCACGTCGAAGCGGGCGCCGGTGACGGCGAGCGTCTTGCCGGTGACGAGCAGCTGGCCGGACTCGGCGGAGCCGGCGAGCCAGGTGGCCACGTTGACGCCCTCGCCCACCGCGCACAGCGAGGGGCGCGAGTCGGGGCCCACCATGCCCACCAGTACCTTGGCGGTGTTGACGCCGATGCGCAGCGAGCACCGCTCGTCCGCGGGGCGGCGCGCCATGTGGCGATCCCAGTCGGAGCGCAGGGCAAGCGCGGCACGCACCGCGTGCACGGCGTCATCCGGCCGGGTCTGCAGGGCCCCGAAGATGGCGCGCATCGAGTCGCCGAGCAGACCCTCCAGGGCGCCCTCGAAGCTGAAGACGAGACCTCCCAGCCGCGAATGGAAGTCGTTGAGCAGCACCGAGGCACGCGCGGGCCCCAGCCGGGCGCTCAGCGTGCTGAAGCTCGCGAGCTCCACGTGGACGATGCTCACGGTGCGCTCCTCCAGACCCTGGAGCCGGGAGCCCGAGCGCAGGGCCTCGGTGGCGCGCCGCTCGGCCACGTCGGGGGCGTGGAAGCGCTCCAGGTGGTGGCGCAGCGGAGGGCTGGAACTGGACGCTGGGGGCGCGGAGAACTTCTGGATGCCGGTGGACACCAGGTGCGCCACGGCGGTGCAGGCGTCGAGCATCACCTCCAGCTCCGTGTCGCTGCGCGCCGAGGTGTTGATGTAGAGCACGCCCGCGAACGTGGGCTCGTTGCCCAGGGGGATGCAGAGCACCCGGTCCACGCCGTAGAGGATGACGCTCTCGCGGCTGGCGAAGCGGCGGTCGTCGCGCACGTCTCCCACCAGCAGGGCGCGGCCCTGGCGCAGCGCCTCGTCGATGATGGCGTCCGAGACGGGCACCTCGCCCTGGGACAGCTTGCCCCGGTGGCGCACGGAGGCGGGCACCAGCACCCCCGTGGGGTGGCGCAGGAGCACCACGGCGGTGGTGGCGTCGATGCGCTGGAGCAACCGGTCCATCGTGGACTCGAGGAAGGACGTCAGGTTCGTGGCGGTGGCGAGCGTCTCCGCGGTGCGGAAGAGCAGGAAGAGCGTCTCGGCGAATCCCCGCTGGGGCTGGGGCGCCGCGGTGGGCGGCGCCGGCGCGATGGGCGCCGCGGCCATGGGAGGGGACGAGTCGCCCCAGGGCGTGGAGATGTTGTCGAGCGCCCGCAGCAGATCCACGTCCTTGATGTTCTTGGCGAGCAGGACGGAGGGGCCCACGTCGTCGCCGTGGCCGAAGCGGCGCACGCCTCCGGCGCCCAGGTCCACCATCTCCGTGGCGGCGTTCTCCGACTGCTGCGCCTGGCGCACCGACACGGAGTTCTCCCCCAGGGAGATGGTGTCGCCGGGGCGCAGGTCGGCGCTGCCCTGGAAGAGGGTGCCGTTGAGGCGGCTGCCGTTGCGGCTGCCCAGGTCCTCCACGCGCAGGTGGTCGCCCTCCAGCACGAGCCGGGCGTGCCGCCGCGACACGAGATCGCCGCCCAGGACGATGTCGTTCTCATCCGCGCGGCCGAGGTAGGTGACGCCCTCGGGCAATTCGTAGGAGGTATCGAAGTAACCCGGGCCGTTGATGATGATCTGCCACATCGCGCCCGGCAGCCTACACGATCAGCGCGCCCGGGAGATCCACACCGACTCGCCCACCCGGGCCGTCGCGAAGGTCTTCAGGGGACGGGTGGCGGGACCGCGCAGCACCCGGCCGTCCTCCCCGAAGCGCGAGCCGTGGCACGGACACTCGAGGAGCGACTCGCCGGGCTTGTAGGCCACCAGACAGTCCCCATGGGAGCAGATGTGCCAGACAGTGACGAAGCAGCCCGACGCGGTGTGAATCACCACCACGTCGAGCAGCGCCTCGGGCACCCGCACCACCACCGAGCCCCCCGGCTCGCGCAATTCCGGGTGGTCGGCGAGCCGCACCTCCACCCAGCCCTCGGCGGCGGAGCCGGGCGTGACGCCACACGCCACGGCGTCGGAGTCGCCCTCCCCCTCCCGCGGGCCACACCCGGCGCACAGGGCCGCCAGGGCACAGGTTCCCTGGACGAGCGAGCCCAGCACGCGCCGGCGGGGGAGCGCCGTGGGAGGAGGGAGCGGTCGCGTCATGGCGTCTGGCAGAGAGCGTAGCCGTTCACCACGGCGACCGCGTCCAGGTCGAACCCCGAGGAGGGGGAGCCATTGGGGTTGTTCCCCGCGTCGCGCACGCGGACGAAGCGGGCCCGGGGCACCCCCAGGGTGGCGAGGTCGAAGCCATCACCCCCCGCCACCGAGGGATCCGTGGCACTCACGCCATTGGTCGGCGAGGAGTACACGGGCTTGATGCCCGCGCAACCGGGATACCCTCCCGCCGCGTCCGTGGAGGCGCAGGGGAACTCGTGCCACGTCTGGCCATCCTCGCTCACCGCGACGATGCCCCGCTCCACGAAGGGACCGATGGGGCTGTTGAAGGCGTTCTCGAAGACGAGCAGGTCCACGCCAGGACCGTCCACCACGCCGATGTCGGTGAACTCGAGGACGATTTCCCCCCCGCGACCCAGGGAGAGGACATCCAGCGAGCCCGAGCTCGCCCCCTCTCCATGGGGAGGCCCGAGCACGATGCCGGGGAAGGTATCCTGACCAAAGCCCGCGTTCGGGCCGAACGAGTAGGACGCCACCCGATCGGCGAAGGGCTGGGGCTGCGCCGGGCACGCCGCGAGAGTCTGGGGCTCGTCCTGGAGGGACGGCTCCCCACAGCCCGCGGCGAGCACGGGAAGGAGGAGCCAGGTGCCCCTGGACATGCGGGCAACGAGCGAGCGACTCACGGCGTCCCCACGTGGAGACGCACGAGCCGGCGGCCGTTCTTGTCCTGCACGCCGACGAGCAGGTCCTCGGCCAGGGGAGCCATCGTCACCACCTTGGTGCAGGTGTTGGCCTGGGTGAGCACCTGCTGGAGCTGCCCCACGGTGACGCCCAGCCCATCCTGCGTGGGGGTCAGCGCGATGCGAGCGACGTCGCGGGTGTTCGTGAAGTCGGCGGAGCCGGAGCTGCGCTTGAGCGCCACTCCCGCCCCGAAGCCAGCGGCATCACGCAGGTCGAGCCCCGAGTAGACCTCGGGCATGTTGGCGCCGGACAGGTCCAGGGTCGTCCCCGCCGTCAGGGCGGGCGTGTACGTGTCGGGGGACACCGCGCGCAGGGCATTGGTGGAGGCGTACTCGTTGTCCGGCGTGGGCGTGGAGTACGCATAGCCGAGGGCGACGATCTTGTTCGTCGCCAGCGCGGAGAAACCGCTGAAGCTCCCCGTGCTCGGGAACGTGGCCAGCTTCGACATCTGGAAGGGGGTGCTCTGCGTCTTCACGGCATAGACACCAAGGCCCGTGCCGCTCACGCCCTCCAGGCCCAACCCATTGATGAGGAAGGCTCCATCCAGACCCACGGCGGAGAAGTTGCCAGCCGCGGAGACGTACGTGGACGTGGTGGACGCCAGATCGTGGATGGCCACCTTGCCGGAGAAGTCACCCAGGGTATAGCCCCCCATCAAGCGGACACCATCGTTGACGAGGTAGCCGTTGACATAGGCGGTCTGCGTCACATCGGCGGGGACGATGGGGTAGAGAGGCGTGGTGCTGGCCGCGACACTCGGCCAGGTGCCGAGCGCGTAGACACTGTCGTCCGAGTTCACACCGTACAGCGTGTACGAGCCCGCGGCACCCGCCACCGCCGTGATGGCGCCGATGCTCTCGGGCAGAGGGGCGGACTCGACGACGGTGAAGCCCGGCTGGAGTTGCAGGGTACCGAGCTGCGCGTCATGCGGCAGATCCGCGCACGTGGTCCCCGCGTCCGTCCCCGCGTCCGGCTCGGGCTCCGTCCCCGCGTCCGTCCCCGCATCTGGCCCGGGCTCCGTCCCCGCGTCCGTCCCCGCGTCCGAACCGTTCCCGGGATTCGGAGGAGCGACGTCCTTCACCACGCAGGTGTCGGCCTCGCACACGTACTGCTTGCCCTCCGGCGGGGCGCCCTTGCTGTTCTGGCAGTCGAAGCGATCCACGCACTCCGGACCACTGCAACCCGTCACCATCCATCCGAACGCCACGGCCCCCACCGCCATCACGACCTGGCTCAGCGAGCGCGACTTCTTCATCTCCGTCATCATCCGCGTCCTGCTCCTTGCCCCCTCGGGCACAACGGCTTCACGACGGGAGTGGATGCGAAATGAGCGCTCGGGCGCGGCCCGTGAGAGGACGCACACGAGAACTCATCCGCGCCCCCCCTCGGAAGCATCGGTATGGTCCGTGCCCACTGGCACGGGTCCCTGGCAGGTCTTCGGACTCACGGGCATGGGCGGCTCTCGACAGAGCCCCCCTTCCTACCGGCCGTCGCTTCCCAGCCCTCGCCGGAGGGCCAGTGCCTTCTGACAGCGTTCGTTCCCGTTCACCGCTGCGGGGCAGTCCCGGAGTCGCACCGGATTCCCTCAAGCCTCCACCACCCGGTGGAAGAACCAAGGACGGCAGCGGGGATAGGGTCGCGGAGGCACCTTTGTCAAATCGGTTATCCGTGACGCGTGGCGCCGCGAGCGCAACACAACACACCCATCAGGACCGCTCACGGTAGAGCGATGACATCACTGACGAGCGAGGGGCCCGAGCTTCGGGGACAGATGGCCAATTCCTTGCGCGCCACGAGCGTGTCGCCCACGACCTCGATGACGAAGACGCGACCCGCGTTGTTGTCGCCCACGTAGGCCCGAGAGCCCACCACGGCGAAGCGTCCCGCCGAGGGCAGCGGACACGACGTCGCTTCCGGACAACCCAGCGCGAGCGAGTCCAGCACGCGGCCCTCCGCGCCGAGCAGCACCAGGCCCGTGCCCCGGACGTCCGTGAGGTTGAAGTCGACGTCATAGGTGGCGGCGCCGCCACAGCTCACGAGCAGCCGTTCGCCCACGGGGAGCACCCAGAAGGGATTGAGACATGCCTCGCCCAGCGCGAGCAGCTCCACCGCGCGAGTGCCCGAATCGATCCGGGCGAGGAACCCGGGGCCTCCGGCGGAGTAGCTGCGCGCATCCAGGTTGCCCAGCGCGGCGTACACCCGGCCCTGGAGCGAGGTGATGCCCGCGGGCGCGGGGAGCGTGGTGCGGCCAGGGAAGGGGCGCAGGGCCTCGCCCGAGGGCAGCACGAAGGTGTCCGTGATGACGGGCGCGGTGGGCTCCGCCACCGAGACGCGCACCACCCGGCCTCCCGCGGACGCGTCCCCCTGGAGATTGCCGAGGAGCGTGACATACGCGTCCGGCCCCTCGAGCGTGAAGGCATACGGGTTGGTGTTGGCGCCGAAGTTCACACTGCCCACGTTGGTGAGGGGAATGCCCGTGGGGAAGCGGGGGCCCGGACCCGGAGCGGGCTCGCCGTCGCGCCGCAGCACCTGCAACGTGTTGCTCGTGGAGTTGAGGACGAAGACGAAGGGCTCGCGCACGAGCACCTGATTGGGGACCTGTCCGGTCTGGGTGCGCGCGGGCAGCTCGCCGTAGTCGGAGAGCCGGGCCTGGAGCAGCCGCGAGGACACATCCACCACGAGCAGCACGTCCTGCATGGGCGCGAGGGACACGGGGCTCGTGCCCACCCGCACCGCGGGCCCCCGCACGTCCGCTCCCGCCTGGATGCCCACCACCTGCCCGGTGTTGAAACACGCGGCGACGACATCATCCGTGCACAGGCCCCCGTGACAGCTCCGCGCGTCCGCGCACACGCTCCCGCAGGCGCCGCAATGGAAGGCATCCGTCCGCACGTCCACACACGAGCGCCCACAGAGCGAGGAGGACGCCAGGGTACACGCGACCTTGCACTCGCCCCGCTCGCACACCTGCTCGGGGCCACACGCCACGCCACCCGCGCCCGCGCACCCGCCACAGTGCGCCGGGTCCGACGCCGTCACGACACACTCCCCGCCGCACAGCGCCGCCCCCGCCCGGCACTGGCAGGCTCCCTCGACACACTGCTGCGTGGCGGAACAGGCCACCCCGCACGCACCACACTGGGACGAGGAGCTGGAGAGATCCACGCACTCATTTCCGCAGGCGCTCAGGCCCTCGGCACACAGCGGCCCCTCGTCCGGACACCCCGCCAATACGAGGGACAGGAACACCGCGAGGACCAGCCCTCCGCATCGCATCGGCGTCATGGCGTCTTCCTTCCCGGCTCGAACGCGCCCGACACGGACACGTACACGGCGCGGCCCGGCAGGGGATAGCCCACGAAGTCCTCGACGCGCGCGTCGAGCAGGTTGCGAACCTCGAGGGACACGGTGAGCTCCGGGCGCGAGCCGAAGGTGCTGGACACTCCCGTGTGGACGAAGGCCCGACCGGGCAGGGTCAGCACCCCGTCCCGCGACAGCGCGTGGGCCGACTGGGCCAGCACCTCCACGCGCCCCGTGAGCCACCGGGGACCAGCCAGCACCCGCGCGAACAGCTTGTGCCGGGGCCGGTAGGGCAGTTCGCGCAGGTAGAAGCGCCCGTCGCGTTGCAGATCATTCGACACGGTGAGCGTGTAGCTCAACGCGCCCGAGAGGAACGGATGGGGCCGCCACTCGCCCTCGGCCTCGAGCCCCACCACGCGCGCCCGGACGAAGTTGTAGGGCCGGGCCGCTCCGGGCGGATAGGCCTCGTAGGAGATGAGATCCTCATAGAGGCTCGCGTACCCCCCCACCGAGGCGGAGGACACCTCCGTGCGGTGCACCACCGCCGCGTCCGCGTACAGCGCGCTCTCGGGGCGCAACGCCGGGTTGGGCAGGAGCGTGCCCTGGCGCACGTACAACTCCAGGAAGGACGGCGCGCGGTGGGCCCGTCCCGCGTTGGCCCGCAGCTCGAGTCCCGCGGGCAGCAGCAGCGAGGCACCCAGCTTCGGCGACCACAACGTGTAGGGCCCCGCCCGCTCCACGCGCATCGAGGGCGCGATCGTCAGGCGCTCGTCCCATGCCCGCACCTCGTCCATCGCCATGACACTCGCGCGGAACCACGCGGGCTCGCCACCGGAGGCCGCGGCCGTCTCCGCGGCGGACACGGCCTCGCCTCCCACGCCCACCAGCGCGGACAGCGCGTGCCGCCCCCACCGCTTGCGCCCCTCCGCCTCCACGCCGCCCACCTGTTGCACCTGCGCCGACACCCCGCTCCACATTCCTCCGTCGAGCGCCAGCCAGTCCCGCCGGTAGTACGCGCGCGCCTCCACGCTCCCGCCTCCCGGCAACACGCCCGCGAGCCGCACCGTCGCCGAGCCCCGACGCGCGGACTGCCGCGCATCCACGCTCGGATTCTGCGCGGTGCCCGCGAGCCCACGCCCGTCGAGGGACAGCTCGCCCAGCGCGTCCACGGAGAAACCGCCACCCAGCTCGCGCCGCAGCCGCAGCAGTCCCCCCGCGCCGTGGGCATCGTTGTTCGCGCGCCGCGACTCCACGAGCGCGTCCCCGGGCAGCGTGGGGCTCGGATCGAAGAGGTAGCGGAAGTTCCCACGCGACAGGCCGCCATGGAGCAGCAGCAGCACCTCGTTGCCCGCGATCGGCCCCGTGGCGGACAACCAGCCCACCGCCGTGTCCCAGCTCCCATACGACAGCTCACCCGCCACGCGCGCGCTCTCACCTGGGCGGCGGGTGATGATGTTGATGACGCCGCCGAGGCCTCCCGAGCCGTAGCGCGCTCCGGCGCCGCCGCGCAGCACCTCGATGCGCTCGGCCAGCGCCACGGGCACGCGCGACACGTCCGCGATGCCTCCGGCCCCATTGAGCGGAATGCCATCGAGCAGCACCAGCGTCCCATTCGAGGACGCCCCGCGCACCACCACGCCCTTGCTCTGTCCGTAGCCGCCCGAGTCCTGCACCACGACCCCGGGCGCGGTGGACAGCAGCGCCGCGGTGTCACGCGCCGCGCCCGCGCCCTCCTCCCCGTCGATCACCGTCAGGGCCCCGCTGGGATCACGCCGCGAGGCGGAGTCCGCGGGCTCGGAGACGGGACGCGCCTCCTCCACCTCGACGATGGGAACGCGGAAGGGCTCGCCTCCAGGAGCCTCGGGAGGCTGGGCGAGGACGGACGCGCTCGTGCCGAGTACCAGACACCCGGCGAGGGAAGACCACCGCATGGGCCCGCCTTCCCGCACGAGGGCCCGGCATGGGCCCCCAGGGGCGTGCCTTTCCTAGGGGGCTTCCCCGTGGCGCGTCAAGAAGCTCTCGGGCACGGGGGTGGGCGTGGCGCGCGAGTGACGTGCCAACCAGTCGAGAATGAACTGATTGAAGGCGGAGAACTGGAGGAAGGTGGCCATCACGTCCCCGAAGCACAGCGAGGCCCGCTCGAAGAGGGGCGACGGCCGGCCGGGGATGAGCAGGGTGCCATCCTGCCAGGTGCCGTTGTGGCTGCCGCTGTCGGAGACGTACCACATGCCCGTCTGCGCCTCCTCGTTGAAGGAGGCGTGCACGCGCGACACGGTGGGGTCCTCCACCATGATGTCGCTGTCGAGCGTGCGGCCCAGGACGATGCCCGTGGAGGGCGTCACCACATGCGAGCGCCTGCGCACCTCGAGCACCAGCGGCTCGGCGACCGTGGGACGGCGCAGCGACAGCCCCGTCATCGTCCTGCGGGAAAAGGCAGGACCCACGCCCACGGGAGTAGCCTCCCACACCAGCACCGGCCAGCACACCGCGCGCCGCACGGACTGGGGATCATCCAGGAACTGCGACGCGAGGGTGGAGAACTTCAGGTGCACGGTTCCTGCCTCCAGCGCATGTGGCGAGGGCACCAAGATGTGCACGGTTTTCAACCGCGCTAGCCCCCATGACGCGGTGGGACGCGGGAGCACACAGCGGCACTCCAGAGGGAGGGAGCGCGCGCCGGCTCCGTCCAAACGCCGGGATGGAAGAAGCCGGCGTGTACACCTCGCGCGGGTGTCCTCCGAGGTGGGCCGCGCTGGCATGACCGCTGCTGTGGGGCGAGGGACCGTGCCACTCCAGGCGCGGGAGCAGGACAAAGGATCAGACGATGTTGACGGCGGGAAAGCGGTTGGCGGTGTTCTCCATCCGCGAGGGCAAGGGCGGGAGCATCTGGGTGCGCGCGGGCAGCGCGTTCGTGAACAAGGACGGCTCACTCAACGTGTTGCTGGACGTGCTGCCGCTGGACGGCAAGCTGCACGTGCGCGAGGCGGCGGACAAGAAGGACTCGGCGGGAACGGGCGGGGGCGGACGCTACGGCGTGGAGGGTGGACTGGACGCGCTGTCGGCGGCGGGGGGCCACTCGTGAGCAGGCGAGCGGGCTGGTGCGCGGTGGTGCTCGCACTGGTGGGGGTGCTCGGGGCGGCGGACGCGGAGGCGGCGGGCGCGAAGTGGCGCACCCGGTACACGGGCCAGGTGAACCTGAACGAGGCGACGCGCGAGCAGTTGGACGCGCTGCCGAGCGTGGGAGCCAAGGCCGCCCAGCGCATCATCGCCTTCCGGGAGAAGCGGCCCTTCAAGCGCGTGGAGGAGCTGGTGCGGGTGAAGGGCTTCGGCAAGAAGCGCTTCCTCCAGCTCAAGCCCTACCTGACACTCCAGGGCACCACGACGCTCAAGGCCGAGCGCGTGCGTGAGCAGGAGCCCGGCAAGGGCTGAGCGCGGCGCAGGGCCGGTGGGCACGAGGCGCGGGCAGCGCCTCGGCCGTCTCGGTCACGGCCATGTCGGCTCGCCCTGGCCCTGATGTCCAACGCCTGTGCCTCACGGAGGCCACCGCCTGGCCGGGGGATGAGCCTGCACTACACGCCGCGCGAGGCCACGGGGACCGTGGTAGACGGAAGCTTGAGCGAGGCGTCTTCGCTCGCCCGAGCCTCCCCGCCCAAGCCCGACAGTGCGGAGCGGCCGCACCGGCACCGCGACTCGCGGGAGGCCGTGACGGCGGCAGCCCCTGGCAGGGTTGAGGGAAATGTGTGGCTGAGCGCCCTCGCGGCCCACTGCTGGCCAAGGAACTGTCGCGAGATTGGCCTGCACCGGAGCGGCGCTCGGCCTTGCTCGCTCCGGCAGCGGCCCTCCTCGACCCCTTTGCACCAGCCCGCCCCCTCAACAAGGCCCCCAGTGCGCCTATGCTCCACGCACCTGTCCGTTCCCGCAGTCAGGAAAGGAGCCGTTCATATGCGTCGTCTCATCGCGGCGAGCGTCTTCTCCAGCCTCAACGTTCTTCTGTCCCCCGTGACGCTGCTCGGCTACGTCCTCTGGACCGGCGGTCTCTTCGTCCGGCGCGGATCGGGTGTATCGACAACGGCGCAGGGCCCCCTGTCCGCACGCTGGCTCGAGCACCACCTGGGGACCCGGAAGGACGAGCCGGCGGATCTGTTGATGAAGTTCCTGCCCGGTGTGCCTCCCCTGGGCCCACGCCTCGCGGCGGGCCCCATGCTGTTCGCCCACCGGCTGACGGGCTACGTGCCCAGGGCCTTCAGATACCCCTTCGAGGGCGAGGTGCCCCCACGATACCAGGCCTCCGCCCGGATCCCGTTCTTCGACGCCGCCGTGGACCGATACCTCGCGGACTTCGACCAGTTCGTCATCCTGGGAGCGGGTTTCGACACGCGCGCCTTCAGGCTTCCCAAGGACGGGAGGGTCCGCGCTTTCGAGGTCGACATGCCGAAGACCCAGGCGCTCAAGCGGGAGATGGTGGAGAAGGCCGGAATCGAATCGGCCCGAGTCACGTTCGTCTCCGCGGACTTCGAGAAGGAGGACTGGCTCGAGCGGCTCGAGGACGCGGGGTTCGACGCCGGCAGGCCCGCGCTCTTCCTGTGGGAGGGCGTGACCATGTACCTGGAGAGGCAAGCCGTCGAGGACACCCTGCGCAAGATCGCCAGCACCGCCCGGGGGAGCGTCGTCGCGTTCGACTATTTCACGACCGAGCCGCTCGAATCGCGGGCGCTCTACTGGCGTATGGCGAGAGCAACGACCCAGGCCAGCGGTGAAACGCTGAAATTCGGCGTGGATTGCAGTCCACCGTTGAGCGAGCGCCTCACCGAGCTGCTCCGGTCTTGCGGACTCTCACTCGGCGAGCACCAGACCCTCGGGAAAGAGACGGAGGGGAAGCGCGCCTGGGGCGGCTTCGCCACCGCGATGGTGCTCTAAGTTCGAGTTTCGCACTCCCCCCTCTCACACGAACACTCCCCAGACCATGCCCTCTCCTCACGACGACTCCCACCCCGACGTGCTCCGGCGAAGACTGCTCGAGTTGAAGGAAACCCACCCGCTTCACACTCTCATCAAGCCCATGCTCCTGCGGGGCTACGCCACGGTCGGGTTCGTCTACGACCATCACCGGGCTCAGGACATCGAGGCTCCCTCCGTGGATGCCGAATATGCCTGGCTGGATGCGCAGGGGAACCTGCGCACCGACAGCATCCACGAGGATTACGATGCGAAGCATGGTTGCGCGCAGTTGTCGTAGACGACCTGCTTGAACGGGCCATGCCACTTCGAGCACTTGACGTAACAACAGACGCCCGTTTCCCCCACCTTCCCCGCGCCGGTCTGTCCGTCCGTCCAGGGCGAGGGCACCTCCAAAGTGGTGGTTGGATTCTCGGGAGCCGAGGTCTGCGTGGGGGCAGAGGTCTGTGTCTCCTCCAGCGAGACCTCGGGGCCACCACACCCAACCACGAGGGCCGCTCCCAACATCAACATGCTCACGCCAGCGAAAATGCTCTTCATGAAGTGGACCTTTCAACGATGCAAGAGAACGAACGTGGATGGCCCCTGCGCTGCAGCCAACTGCGCAGGCCGCGTGGGCAACTCCAGGTGCTTCAACATGGCGCGCACCCCGTCGGGTGCCGTCAAGTATGCCAGCCCCGGCGCCGCCCTGCCTTCCATCTTGTTCTGAGCGCGTCAGTCGATAACGAAGGGTTTTGGCGTACGTGAAGGAAGCCAGGCGGGTGTCTGGTGCAAGGGGGGGCACTTCATTCGCGAAGCATCTGCTCTCGAACGGCTCCCTCACCTCGGTGGGCTGATTCGGGCTCTGCTCATCAAGGATAGAGTCCCCGTCCATTCTGGCCGTGGAGTGGGGGGAAAGACTCATGCTTGGATTCGAGACCATTGGGAATGCCACACTCATCGCCTTTGATGGCAAACCAAAGCTGGTCACGGATCCGTGGCTCAGTGATACCGCCTACTTCGGGAGCTGGGGGCTGAGCTACTCCATTCCACCGGAGCAACGGAGCCACATCCAGGAGTGCGAATACGTCTGGTTTTCACATGGCCATCCAGACC
Organism: Cystobacter fuscus; assembly: GCF_002305875.1. NCBI lineage: Bacteria > Pseudomonadati > Myxococcota > Myxococcia > Myxococcales > Archangiaceae > Cystobacter > Cystobacter fuscus. The sequence continues at coordinate 11,416,940 of NZ_CP022098.1, forward strand.
ATCTGAACGGCGACTCGCTGCCCGCGCTCTCCGGCAAGAAGTCCTCCTGGGCGATCATGTGGGCAGCCGCATCTACGAGGCGCTGAGGGCCCAGGGGTTCAACGTCACCATCCTCCCGGAGCGAACCTGAACGCGCATCTCCAAAAACATCGAAGTGATGTGCATGACGGACTATTTCCAGGACTCCATCCTGCTGGTGAAGATTGGCAATCGACTCGTCATCAATCTCAATGACGCGGTCGATCATGGCTGGGCTGCGGAGGTCGCGCGGGTGGCCTCCCAGTATGAGGGGAACTTCCTCCTGAAGCTGAGCGGTTACGGCGACGCGGACATGCTCAACCTGTTCACGGAGGACGGGGAACGCATCGAGCCCTGGGCCGCGAAGAAGTACCCGGTGGGCCGGACACTGGTCGGTCCCATGCGTCGGTACAATGCGCGCTACTTCATTCCCTTCAGCTCATTCCACTGCTACCGCCGCCAGGACAGTCTCTGGGCGGAGGCCTACACCACGCCCATCGACGCGTACGCCGAAGGCTTCGACCTGCCTGGCGCCGAGGTGTTGTCCCCCTTCGTTCGGGTGGATTGTGAGACGGGTGCGGTGCTCGAGCTCCGGCCGCCCCCCCTCGGACAGGAGGCCCCGCGAGCCCGGGGAGTTCGGCGACGACTGGAGCGAACCGCTCGGCCAGGAAGATCGCAAGAAGATCGCCGCCTACTTCAAGAACATGCAGGCGCTGGCCAGCAAGCTCGGCTTCGTGCGCTTGCGAGTGGGGGGGCGTGACTTCACCGTCGATCTGAACGACAAGCGCTCGAAGTACGGTGTCACCTTCGAAGCGCCACGGGGCTCGTTGATGACCGCGGTCGAGTACGAGGTCTTCGACGATCTGCTGATCGGCAACTTCATGAAGACCACGCTGCATGGGATGGACAGCCTGTACCCGTGGTTCACGCCGGTTGTCGCCAAGTACGCGGACAACGGGCGCGCATACTCGAAGGTCGAGGTCGTGAAGTACTTCGCCGAGTACCTCCGCCGGCAGCCCAGGAACTTCCTGCTGCACCAGCTCGAGAACCAGGCGTCCGACTGCTTCCGGACGATGGTCCCCAAAGACGCGAAGTTCTATGGAGCGGCGAAGCGGGTCTATTTCGCCCTCAAGGGTCTTCCGCCGCCGCTCGATGCGTAGCCTCGGCTGCGTCCCTCTCCACGCAAGGCGCCATCACCCCCAGCCGACGAATGTGATTGCATTCACACGAACGCAGTGAGACGGATCACGGCCCTCGCCAACCCTCTCAGGCACAGTTCTCCACGTCGAGGCGATGAACGCCTCGCCAGCCATCTGGCTTTGGAGAACACCATGACGAGGATGCCCTGGAAGAGTCTGGCGATTGTTGGTCTGTCCCTGCTGCCCGCCTGTGGCGGCGAGGAGCCGGGTACGACGAGGACGGAGTTGGCCGGACCGACGACCGAGAACCTCGCCCAGGCGGGAAGCGCGCTCGCCGTGACCGGGACCACCCAGACCCACCAGGTCTCGCCCCTGCGCTGCAGCCCACTGCACAGGCCGCGTGGGCAACTCCAGGTGCTTCAACATGGCGCTCAGGCCCTGCCCTCGCTTGGGGGAGGCCACCGTGCAATGGAAACATGCCGTTGGAATGCGGCGCTATGTCCTCCCCGCGGGCCCCCTCCAGATGCCAGCCCTGGATCTGGAACGCTTGCCACCCTCAGGCCGGCTCCCGGAGCGCCCAGCGCAGCAGGGCCAGCGGCATGGCGAGCAGCCATGTCACCACGAACACGGCCCCAGCCCGTTCGGGCACGTAGGCGTCGACGCAGGCGCCGGCGAGCGCGATGACCGCGAACGCCGCGAGCGCCCAGTCCAGCGTGAGCCCCGCGACACCAAAGATCGCCGCGAGGAACAGTTGATCCACCGCGACGATATGGAGCGGCGCGATGCCAAACCGGAGCGCGAGCATCCGGTGCGCGAGGAGCGTGGGACCGACAACCAGGAAGAGCCTGGCGGACCGCCTGCCAGGAGCGAGCCTGGAGATCCGCTCGCGGAACACCACGTTGGCAACGATCGAGGCGACGATCATCCCCACGGGAATGAAGAAGAGATCCCTGGGACCCGGCTCGAGCCGCGTGCCGAGGCGGGCGAGGACGGTGGCGCAGAATCCAAGGATGAAGACGATGCAGATACCGGCGATGCTCAACCGCTCCCGCCGCACCACTTCCGGATCCCGCACGGGAAGGCTCGCGAGGTGCTCCTCGAGCGCGGCGATGAGCGCCGCCATGGACGGAAAGCGCTCGGCCGGCTCTCTCGCGAGGCCCCGACGGAGGATGAGCGCGAGCCACCCGGGAATGCCCGGGCGCACGGGGGGTAGCCGGAACTGGCCGTCGAGCACGCTCCGGGACAGGGCGGAGAGATCCTCTCCGGCGAAGGGCGGCGCCCCGTACACCGCGGTGTAGAGCGCGACACAGAACGCGAACTGATCGCTCGCGGGTGTCGCCCGCTCGCCCAGGAACAGCTCCGGCGCCATGTACGAGGGCGTGCCCATCAAGGTGCCCCGGTGTGTCAGAGGACTCGCGAGAGCACTCGGACTCGCGCCGGGCCGCCGCTCCTCCCCGGGGGAAGCAACGCTCCAGGAGCCCTCGCCGGGGCGCACCGCGAGCGCGGCGATGCCAAAGTCGGCGACCCGCGCCCGCCCGTCCTTGCCGACGAGCACGTTCTCGGGTTTGAAATCACGATGCACGAGTCCGGCCTCGTGTGCGGCAGCGAGGCCCCGGCCGGCCTGCGCCAGCATCGCCAGCACCTCCGGAACGGAGCGCACCGCGCCCGCGAGCCACTCCCGCAGGTTCTGGCCATCGACGAACTCCATCGCGATGAAGACCCGGCCCTCGTGCTCGGACACCTCGTGAACGGCGACGACGTTCGGGTGCGAGAGCCGCGCGAGCGCCTGGGCCTCGCGCAGGAGCCACTCCCGCGCGACCGTGTCCCGTTGGAGCAGCTTGAGCGCCACGCGCCGGTCCAGCAGCGCGTCATATCCCATGTAGACGGTGCCCATTCCACCCTCACCCAGCTTGCGGATGACGGCGAATCGCCCGAGCCCGGCGGACTCCTCTGGATGGGTGACCACGGAGGGCTCCCGCGCGAGGACCGCCTCGGCCAGCACGGCGGGTGGATGCGCGAGGAAGCCCGCTCCCGCCGCACGGTCGTGGACGAGGAGCTTCTCCACCGCCTCACGGAGCGCGACGTCGCCCGCGCAGGACTCGTCGAGCCGCCGCGCCGCGTCCGCGGGCTCCAGGTCGACCAGGGCGTCGAACAGCTCCTCGAGCCTTCTGGGATCCACCGCCACGCTCACTCCTTCGAGGCCGAGAGCCGTTCGTGCAACCAGGCGCGGGCGAAACGCCATTCGCGCTCGATGGTACGGGGGGTGACCCCGAGCGCCTGGGCGATCTCCTCCTCGGACAGGCCGCCGAAGTAGCGCATGAGCACGACACGGGCCTTGCGCGGATGCTCGGCCTCGAGCTGCCCGAGCGCGGCATCGACGGCGAGCACGTCCTCGGTGGGCAGGCCCTCCGCGGCGACCTCGAAGGCCGCCTCGAGCGCCTCGCCCGGCTGCCCACCACCCCGCTTGTGCGCGGCCTTGCGGCGCACGTGGTCGACGATGAGCTCGCGCATGGCCTGGGCCGCGGCGCCGAAGAAGTGGGCACGACCGCTCCAGCCGGGATCACTGCGCCGGACGAGCTTGAGATAGGCCTCGTGGACGAGGGCGGTGGGCTGGAGCGTCTGCCCGGGCCGGAGGTGGGCCATCTGCGCCGCGGCGACCCGGCGCAGTTCGTCATAGACGATGGGGAACAGTTCCCCGGCGGCGCGCTCCTCGCCGCGGCCGGCGTCCTCCAGGAGTTGCGTGACGTCGCGTGCCATGACCCGTGAATCTCTCAAAAGAGCAAGGCAGTGGGTAGGAGCGAGACCACGTGGCAGCCAGAGGTCACCGAAAAAAATGAGCGGACCCATGTCGGGTCTTTTTCCCGGCCTGCGGATGGATGGGCGGGACGCAGGAAGAACCTGCTCCACACCCACGAAAGGGAGACCCGATGATGATTTCCATCCATGAGAATTCCACCCGCCGTTACCTGGCCGTGACTGTACTCGCCGGAGGCCTGGTGCTCGGCGCGTGCGGACCCTCCAACGAACAGCAGGGACAGAAAGAGGAAGAGGTGCTGGACGAAGTGGGCATCCAGGCCATGGCGCTGACCGCCGACTCCTGCGCCAGACTGAAGGCCGTGGGGCAGCCCATGGAGCGCAACTACACGCTGTTCGTGAACGGAGACCTCCGCAAGCCCTTCATCGCCTGGTGCGATGCCGACGGTGACACCTATCTGAACCTGCCGACCGGAGGCGGCCGCAACTTCTCCCAGTACCTCGAGGTGGATGGAACGTCGGTCTCCACCAGGTGGGCCAAGGTCCGGTTGGATCCGGTGGCGATGACGCTCGACGTGAACGACGCCCGGTTCACCACGTCCACCGGAAGCATCCCGGGGTGGAACAAGTACTACGCGGCCTATGGCGAGGCGGGAGACTGCGTCACGTACGACTCCTCGACGGGCCGGGCCAACGTGGACCTGCGCGGGCTGCCCTTCGCCGTGAGCGCGACGTGGAAGACGGACGGCTGGTACGCCGCTGGCGGCTCCACCAGGTCCTCGCATGACCAGGTCGTCGACGTGTCGGGCGGTGGCTACTGCGGCTCCACCACCGTCGACGGTGCCTTGACCGTGCGCTACGTGGGCTATGACTCCTGCGCCACCGTGGCGGCCGCGGGGGGGACCCTGAACCAGGACTACACGCTGTACCTCGGCCTGGACCCCAGCAAGCCCTACCTCGCCTACTGCCACAGCAGCGGCAATACCTATCTGACCCTGCGGGCCATCGGAAGCGGCAGCAACTTCTCCCAGTACCTCGAGGTGGATGGAACGTCGGTCTCCACCAGGTGGGCCAAGGTCCGGTTGGATCCGGTGGCGATGACGCTCGACGTGAACGACGCCCGGTTCGCCACGTCCACCGGAAGCATCCCGGGGTGGAACAAGTACTACGCAGCCTATGGCGAGGCGGGAGACTGCGTCACGTACGACTCCTCGACGGGCCGGGCCAACGTGGACCTGCGCGGGCTGCCCTTCGCCGTGAGCGCGACGTGGAAGACGGACGGCTGGTACGCCGCTGGCGGCTCCACCAGGTCCTCGCATGACCAGGTCGTCGATGTGTCGGGCGGTGGCTACTGCGGCTCCACCACCGTCGACGGTGCCTTGACCGTGCGCTACTTCTACCAGTAGGTGGAGCTGGGTTGGCGGGGTCCTCGGGAGCTCCGCCTTCAGCAAGGTCCCCGTCCTCGGAGGCGCTTCTCGGCAGCGACCTGCCAACCCCTAAAGCGGCGGATGAAAGCCGGTGTCCAGGCTGCCGTCTGGCAGAAGCTGAACAAGCTGGTGGAACGTCTTTCCGCCAGCCGAGGCAGGCGCGAAGCGATAGAGAAGCACGGTGCCGTTGGGCCCCACCGTGAGCTTGAGAATGCTCGAGATCCCTTGCGCGGCGAACGCCGAACGGAAACGCTCGGCGACCGCCCTGTCGACCCGCCCGTTCGAGTCCAGGCGTGCCAGCACCACTGGAGTCCGTTCTTCGAACGCGTTCAAGAGACCCACTCGGGCGACGATGAAGCCTCCGTCCGCAAGAGCGCTCAGGTGGTTGGCTTCGAAGGGAAGCTCCTCCCGCTGGAAGGTGTCGTCCAGGGTTCCGTCAGGGTTCAGACGCATCACCTCGGAACGAGCCTCACCCGTCACAAAAGCGGTGACGAGCTTTCCGTCCGCCTGAACAGCCAGGGCTGTTGCCTGGCGCAACTCCTTCTCGCGCTGCATCCCCAAAAGCCGCTCATGAAAGACCTCATCAGGCTGCCCTTCAGCGCTGATGGAGTAGACAGCCGGGAGGAGAGACTCCGCATATTCGGGATTGTCGGCGACGATGAAACGTCGCCCATCGGCACCGATTGCGCCGGGAATGGAATCGGCCACACCCAGCTCTGGCATCTCCCTCCATGAAGACAGGTCTGGCAGTCCCTCGGGAGTGATCCGCAGGATGGGGCTCCCGGACTTGGAATCCGCCTCACGACGGAAGCCTCCATACATCAGCAGCCCGCCATCCGACTGGAGCTGGACCTCCGCGACCAGGCCCTCAACGTGCTGCTCGGCCGGGAGATTGGGGATGGACACCCGGCGGAGTTCTTCTCCCTCCGGGCTGACGATCAGGGCCAGCTCGTCCTTGTGATTCGGAGAGCTGGAGATCGACCCTGATCCCAGGAGGATTTTTCCATCCGACTGAAGCCAGACGTGGCCTGGATGCGTGGGCGTGAGGCTCGAGCAGCGATCCTGTCCCTTGAAGGTGGGATCGATGCTCCCATCCGGCAGGAGCCGGGAGAGCTTCATGCCGTTCTTCCGTGTTCCTTCCTTGGAGATGAAGCCTTGGATGAGGATCCTGCCATCGGGCTGGTACGTGACCCCCAGGACTTCCGTGCTGAACCCATGCTGGCCAGCTTCCCACAGGGAAACCTCGCAGGGCGAGGCGAACGCGAACCCCGTCAGCTTGCCGTAGAGGGCCTCCCCGGGCATGAACCACACGCCGAAGGACGCCACGCGCACCGTGACATCCAGGAAGGGGACTCTTCGGGGCAGGGGCAGCACGGCCAGGATGAGCAGGAGGACCCCAGGCACGAGCGAGCTGATGACCATCCTGCGTGTCTGGGACATGCGCACCAACCACACCGGCCAGGTGAGCGCGAAGTAGTAGAGCGTATAGGAGAACAGGCCCGTCACCAGCCAACCTCCACCGCCCGACCGGTCGGTGCTTTGGTTGGTGTGGATCACCACGCCAATGGCCACGGGGATGGCGAGGACCAGCGGCCAGAACCACAGGAGACGTCTCCACATGCCCCAACTATAGCGGAGGGTCTCCAGCCCTGAGCCCTCCGGAGAATCGCCCGGCGCGCGGTTTATCGTCCGTTTAAAAATGGGGCGTAGGGTCCTTCCCATGGACCCACGCAACCGCCTGAAAATGGATGGGACCGCGTCCTCCGGCCCCGCGTCCTTCAAGAGCTTCTTCAACCTGATCGCATCGACGAAGCCATCGCTGCCCCTGCTCATCACCGCCCTGGTGCTGAGCGTGGGCTCGACGCTGGTGAGCCTCCTCGTTCCGCTCTTCACCAAGAGCCTGGTGGATGGCTTCTCGCTCGCCTCCCTCGACTACCGCCAGATGGCGCTGATCGCCGCGGCCTTCACCCTCCAGGCCGCCACCAGCGGCATCTCGCTCTACCTGCTCACCTTCGTGGGCCAGCGGATCGTCGTCGGCATCCGAGACCGGCTCTGGAAGAAGCAGCTGGCCCTGCCCATCCGCTACTTCGACGCGCACGGCACCGGAGACCTCATCTCCCGCATGGCCAACGACACCGCCGTCGTCAAGGCGCTCATCACCGAGAACCTCTCGAGCTTCGTCTCGGGCATCCTCGCCATGGTCGGCTCGGTCAGCCTGCTCATCTCCCTGAACTGGAAGATGGCCCTCGTCATGCTGGTGGCCCTGCCGGTGGGCATCGGCGTCATCGCGCCCCTGGCTCGCAGCATGCGCCGGGTGTCCATGGGGACGATGGACGAGAACGCCCGCTTCACCACCCTGCTCGCCCAGGTGCTGTCGGAGATCCGCCTGGTGAAGGCCTCCAACGCCGAGAGCCGCGAGTACCGCAAGGGCCAGGAGACCGTCGAGCGGCTCTTCCAGTTCGGCCTCAAGGAGGGCCGTGTCCAGGCGCTCGTCGGGCCGATGATGGGCCTGGTGATGATGGGCATGCTCGTCCTCGTCATCGGCTATGGCGGGCTGCTCGTCTCGTCCGGGCAGCTCTCGGCGGGAGACCTGGTCGCGTTCATCCTCTACCTGATTCAGGCCATCATCCCCGTGGGCCAGCTGACCGCCTTCTTCGTCCAGCTCCAGAAGGCACGCGGCGCCACGCAGAGCATCATCACCCTGCTGGAGACGCCCGAGGAGAAGCCGGAGGAGGGAGTGCACCTCGAGGCGGCCCGCCTGCCCATCCGCTTCGACCGGGTGAGCTTCAGCTACCTGCCGGGCGAGCCCGTGAGCCGGGAGCTGAGCTTCTGCCTGGAGCCCGGCACCGTGACGGCCATCGTCGGCCCGAGCGGCTCGGGCAAGACGACACTCTTCTCGCTCCTGGAGCGCTTCTATGAGCCGGACTCCGGGACCATCCTCATCGGCTCGAAGCCGCTGCGGGAGTTCTCCCTGGCCTCGTGGCGCCGCCGCATCGGCTACGTCCCCCAGGAGAGCCCGCTCATGGCGGGGACGATCCGCGAGAACATCGCCTATGGCCTCGACCGGGAGCCGAGCGATGAAGAGCTCATCGAGGCCGCTCGCCTGGCCTATGCCGACGAGTTCATCCAGGGCCTGCCCAACGGCTATGACACGGAGGTGGGCGAGCGGGGCGTGAAGCTCTCCGGTGGACAGCGGCAGCGCATCGCCATCGCCCGGGCGTTCCTGCGCAACCCCGACATCCTCATGCTCGACGAGGCCACCTCCAGCCTGGACAGTACCTCGGAGCACTTCGTCAAGCTGGCCCTGGAGAACCTGATGCGAGGCCGGACGACGCTGATCATCGCGCACCGCCTGTCCACGGTGATCGATGCGGACCTCATCCTCTTCGTGGAGAAGGGGCGGTTGACGGGGCGCGGCACCCACTCGGAGTTGGTGGACAGCCACGAACTCTACCGGAGCTTCGCCGAGCAGCAGCTCCGCTCCCACGACAGCCGCGAGGCACGCGCCTGACTCGCGGAGTGTTCCCTGTAGAATGCGAACCCAGGAGGGCGCATGGCGAGGATCATGGTCGTCGATGACGACCCCCACATCCGCGAGGTGGTCCGACACTTCCTCGGGACCGCGGGCTTCGACGTCGTCGAGGCCTCGGACGGCCGGGAGGCCCTGAGCCTGCTGGAGCGGACCCAGGTGGACCTGCTCGTGCTGGACGTGATGATGCCGAAGATGGACGGCTGGCAGCTCTGCCAGGAGCTCAAGCGTCTGCGAGACGTCCCCATCCTGATGCTCACGGCGAAGGGGGAGACTTCGCAGAAGCTCAAGGGCTTCGAGCTCGGGGCCGATGACTACCTGGTGAAGCCCTTCGAGCCCGCGGAGCTCGCGGCCCGCGTCAAGGCGCTGCTCAAGCGCTACCGCATCGAGGCGTCGCAGAGCGTGCAGGTCGGCAAGCTCTTCCTCAGCCGGAAGACATACCTGATCCAGGCTGGCGAGGAGAGCCTCACCATTCCCATGAAGGAGTTCGAGTTGCTCTTCAAGCTGGGCAGCTCGCCGGGGAAGACGTTCAGCCGGGAGCAGCTCATCCAGGCCATCTGGGGCCCGGACTTCGAGGGGACGGATCGCACCGTGGACGTGCACGTCAACCGCCTGCGCGAGCGGTTTCCCGAGGAGCGCTTCGGCTATCGCATCACCGCCATCCGCGGCTTGGGCTATCGGCTGGAGCTCGCACAGTGAAGTGGCCCGCCCTGAAGCGCACGCCTCGCCTCGGGGCAGGGCTGGTCACCCTGGCCATGCTGGCAGGGCTGGTCGCGGAGTGGACGCTGGTGTCCTGGCTCAAGGATGCCGCCCTGACGGCCCTCGGTGTACGGCTCTCTCCCTACGTCAGCCAGGTCATCGATCTGGTGGTCTCGCTCTTCCTGTTCGGCTTCATCATGAGGTTCATCGGAAAGGCCTTCTTCCACTGGCGGATGACCATCTTCACCGTGTTGAACGACGCGCTGAGCCGCATCGCGCGAGGGGACTTCTCCGTCAGCGTACCGGTGGATGAGACGGGCGATGACACGCGGAAGAACCCGGTCCTCGAGGTGGCCGTCAACATCAACCAGGTGGCCGAGGCCCTCCAGCGCATGGAGGCGATGCGTCAGGAGTTCATCTCGAACGTCTCCCACGAGATCCAATCGCCCCTCACCTCCATCCGAGGCTTCGCACAGGCCCTGAGAGAAGGCGGGCTGTCCGAGGAGACCCGTCAGCACTACCTCGCCACCATCGAGGCCGAGAGCCGGCGTCTCTCACGGCTGAGCGAGAACCTCCTGAGGCTGAGCTCGCTGGACTCGAAGGCCCATGCCCCGGTCCCGCGGCGCTATCGGCTCGACAGCCAGCTGCGCGAAGTGGTCCTGGCCGCCGAGCCTCAGTGGACGGCCAAGGGGCTCGACATCGAGGCGGACCTGGACGCCGTGTACCAGACCGCGGACGAGGACATGCTGAATCAGGTCTGGACCAACCTCGTCCACAACGCCATCAAGTTCACTCCCGCGGGCGGAAGGATGGGGATCGAGCTGCGGCTCGAGGGCGGACAGGCCCTCGTGCGGCTCACGGATTCGGGGATTGGCATCTCGCGGGAGGACCTGCCCTTCGTCTTCGATCGGTTCTACAAGGCGGACAAGGCTCGCAGCCGCACCGATGCCTCGGGTGGGAGTGGACTGGGGCTCGCCATCGCCCGGAAGATCGTCGAACTCCACGGAGGGCGCATCGAGGCGCTGAGCGAGGGTCTGGGCAAAGGCTCCTGCTTCACGGTGCGCCTCCCCTCCGCGGAGCCCTACCTGAAAGCACCCGAGCCTGCTTCATCGGACACGTCTTCGGAGCAGGGCTTGGAGCCGGGAGCGCAACCCGGCACGGTTCGAAGTGCACGATGGAGGACGTACGTATAGGAGGGATGGGGGCCGTGTTGAGGGGCAGTGCCAGACGCGCACTGCGTTTGGTTCCGTCAGGTAACCCAGTGTGCCCACACGAGTCGTCTGACACCCTTCCTGGGAACGCGCGTTCAAGGCGCCGGCGCGAGGACAGTCCGGTCGATCCATCCCCGGGCGGGAGTGGGATCGAAGTCTTTGCGGTAGTCCGCCAGGAAGCGCCCATTCGAGGGGCACGACTCCACCAGGTTCGCGACCCAGTAGGCGCCGCCACAGGGGATCGTGTCGATGGGCGTGGTGGAGGTGGCCGTCTTGTAGACGTACACGGTGGCGCACACGAACGTGTAGTCGCGCCCGGGATTCTGACAGGTGTTGGTGAGCGCCTCGGCGAGGGCGTCCGTGGGCCCTGCTTCTTCCTGGACCTCCAGCGAACCACACCCCGCCAGCAGGCCCACCACCCCAGCCGCGAACCACCCACCTCGAAGAAGAATCGTCATCGAAAGCTCCCGCGTGCGTCGAAAAGAGGAGCTTCCAATTTTAGAGTGGGCACCTCGGCTGCCGTGAGCGCCTCGTCGCGCATGGGTGCTGGAGGCCGAAGGCCGGTGTTCGCATGGACCGCGCCCGACTTCCAGGAGGTACCCGGTGTGTCAGGTGGGGGCCTACCCACACGAGTCGTCTGAGCGAGCGAAGGCCGTGTCACGAGTCCTTTCGCCCTGACGCGTGGGCCCCGCCGTCCAGCACCTCGGACAGGGTCGTGGCCTGGAGGGCCCGGTCGAACCAGTTATCGAGCGTGTTCAGGTCCGTGCAGTCGAGGATGAGCTGCCGGGCTCCTTCCTCCACGTGAATCCCCCGGAGGGCGAGAATCCTCAGGATGGACTCGGCACGTCCCCGTGCCAGACCCTCTTCCCTGCCTCGCACCAACCCCTTCTCCAGCCCCTGCGACAGGCCCTGCTGGCGTCCCTGCTCGATGAGTTCCTCGCCATAGCTCCGCATCAACTCCTCCGTGCGTTGCTCATCCAGGACTGAATGTAGCACCTGACCTGTAGCGTTGTGGACGGCCTTGTCCCCAGTCCACAGCAGGTAACGGATGACCACCCGCAGAGGTTCGGCGCCCTCTGGAGCCGCCTGCACCTGGGCGAACAGGCCCACCCACTCGGGCAGCTTGCGCGCCAGTACCCTGCGGGGAGCCAGCAGGCCGTGGATGTCCGCTTCCGCTCCCTTGGTCCCGTTGGCGAGACGCCATTCTCCTGGGAGGGGTCTCCCACGGGCCCGCCCGAGTCAGACGAACCGTCTCGTACAAATCGTCTGACACCTTCGCAGCGCCCGCACTCGCATCCTCGGGGCTCGTGGCCCTCACCGGACACCTCGCGCGGCACTTCGGCGACAGTGGCTTCGCCGTGGCGGACACGGCTGGCCCATGCTCAAGCTGCTGCGCAACGGCCAGCTCTACAAGAACACGCCCTTCCACGTACTAGGCGGGATGGGGGCCGTGTGGAGGGAGAGAGCTGGAGCCGAGGGGTAGAGGAGGACTGATGAGGGGTGCCACGCGGGCTGTGCGCCAGGCCAGTGGAGAGGCGATGCAGCCCCATGGGGCACACGCCGGCCCAGGTGGCCCCCCGGCTGGATCTCTCGAGCGGACGGCATGTTGGGGCTCCCTCCTCCCGTCGTTCTCCTATGCTCCCTCCGGGTGACCCAAGTCCCCGGAGAAGCGTGGTGGATAGCGAGGAGGAAGTCATGAAGACGAGGTGGTTGTTACCCGCGGCCTTGCTGCTGGCCATCACGGGATGTGGTGCGCCCACAGGTGGCGCGGAAGGCGAGGTCACGTACGCGGAGGTGCCCAGCCCGAGTGAGCCCGGTGGGGTGCATCCGCTGACACTCGACATCGCAGTACCAGAGGGGCCGGGTCCCTTTCCCGCGATCGTCTTCATCCATGGTGGCGGATGGGTCATCGGAGATCTGGACGACTTCGGAGATCGAATCCACGAAGCGAGCCGACGGGGCTTCATCGGGGTGACCATCAACTATCGGCTCGCGAACCTCGATGATGGACACGGCAAGGCCCTCCACCCCTGGCCGGCGCAACTGCAGGACGTGCGGTGTGCGCTCCGGTGGCTCGCCGCGAATGCCGCCACGTACAAAGTGGATACGGCCCGAGTGGGGGTGATCGGCGGGTCCGCTGGCGGGCACCTCGCGATGATGTCGGCGTACGCCCGGAACGAAGCACGCTTCGAGCCAGACTATTGCCCCTACAGCGAGAACCTCGAGGTGAAGGCCGTGGTGTCCATGTGCGGCGCCGGTGACCCCGCGTCCGTCTATGAGACGACGGACTGGTGGATCAAACCCTACGTCACCCGGTTCCTCGCGCTGCCGGATGGAGCGAAGGTAAAGGATTCGCCCGAGGTCTTCGCTGATGTCAGCAACCTCACCTACATGGGGCACGGGCCCAGGGTGCCACTGCTGATTCTCCAGGGGACGGCGGACACCCTCGTCCTCCCCGAGGTGCAGCGAGCCTTCGCGGTATCGGCTCGATTGCTCGGGCAGGAGGTCCACGTCGAGTACCTCGAAGGCGCGGGCCACGACATCGATGCCACCCACCGGGCCGAGTCGGATGAGTTCATTTGGAAGTGGTTCGGGGAGAGGCTATGACGATGCGCCACTTCATCTGCATGCTCGTGCTGTTGGCAGCGCCGCGAGTGCTGGCCCAATCAGCGGGAGGGGAGGCCCACGCTCCAGCCGAGGACGCCTTCGCTCTCAGGCTGGGGCTCAGCGCCCGGCCGCTCATCGGTCTCAGCGGAGTGAGCGCCATCAGGACGCACACGCTTCGGGACGGGGGTTGGGTCGTCGTGGACGTCGCTCCCTCCTACCGTCTGTCACGACTCTTCGCCGCCGAGCTCGGTCTGTCGGCGATGGTGCCCGTGAAGGACGCGTGGGGGTTTCCGGACTTCCGGCTCGCGGTGACGCCCGCCGCCCGGCTCGACGCCGGGCCCGTCTACGCGCGCATCGGGCTGCCCCTGATGTTCGGGGAGGGCTTCAGTCTGGGCGCTCAGGCCGCAGTGGGCGCGACGCTCTTCGATCGCTTCTACGTGGGAGTCATCGGGGAGGCCAACGTCAGAGACCTGCTGGGGATGGTGGGGCTCGAGCTGGGCGTCCGCTTCGGTGGCCCGAAGCCTCGCATCTAACACGACTATTGCCCGCATGGTGAGAAGTCTGACCCGACGCGTTGGCTGACATGTCAATCCGTGTCACTGACATGTCATTGACACGAGCCTTCCCTGGCCTCGGAGGGGGAGCATCACCGGAAGGAGTTGAAACGACTGGAGCCTGTCTTTCGCGGGCTCCTGGCGCGAATGTTGCTGTCCGCCCGAGCGTCCCCCCAACCTCCGAGCGCCTCGTGCAAAACAACACCTGGACCGACGCCGCCCTTCTCGACCATCTCCAGAAAGCCGTCTACCTGGAGCTGTGGACCCTCCCCCTCTACCTGGCGGCCGCCTATTCCTTGCAGGTCCCCGGCTCGGACGCCCAGAATCCGCCCCAGTTGAAGAGCCTCCGCGGCAAGAGCAACCCCAAGCGCAGCCGGGAGCAGCTCGCCTTCAACAACATCTACTCGGTCGCCGTGCAGGAGATGCTGCACCTGGAGCTGGCCAGCAACCTCTTCAATGCGCTGTTCGCTCCCAAGGGACACACGCCGAAGTTCACGGGCGACTGGGCGCCCCGCTACGACAAGTTCCCCTCCTGGATCGCGGTCGAGAAGCCCGTGCAGCTCGGACCGGTGAACCCCGAGCAGATGTCCCTCCTGGCCGCCATCGAAACCCCCGAGCCAGCGACCGATGGCGCGCCGAACGGGCCGCAGGAGACCTACGATTCCATCGGCCAGTTCTACAAGGCCATCGAGCAGGGGGTAAATCAGCGCTGGAGCGAACTCTACCAGCCCAAGGCGGACCACCGGCAGAAGAGCGAATTCACCAACCCGGAATACCCAGGCGACGATTACACCGGCTTCAGCAGCATCATCGACAGTCAGGACAGCGACACCGCGCGGAAGCAGGCGAACGCGGTGATCCAGGCCATCATCGGGCAGGGAGAGGGCAGCCGGGGACCGGTCATCGACTCGGACCTCCGCCCCGAGGACTCCAATGATGTCGAGGATCGGTTCAGCCATTTCGCGCGCTTCCGGATGGTGCAGGCGATGCTGAAGCTCGACGGCCCGCTGAAGACCTACCCCACCCCGGGGAGCAGTGGGCTCGCGGCCGCGCAGAAGCAACTCACCGCCGGCTTCACGAGCCTCCTGACCGCGCTGGAGCAGGGTTACGCGGGGAACGGCGAGCTCGACCTCGGCAGCATGTGGTCGCTCCCCGGGCAGATCGTGTCCGTGTGGGCCGCGGGTGGAGTGCCCCAGTTCCAAACCCAATCCCAGTAGCCCGCCCAGTCCCGGACACGGCCCCATCGCCACCCATGGTGGCAACCAGAAAAACAGGAACTAGCAGTCAATTCAGGATAGCATGATGGTGAAACAAGGAGGTTCTCCATCATGTTCGTCTCCCGCTGGGCCCAGTCCGGCCTTCCCATGTTCGCGGCGGCTTCACTGCTCCTGCAGGTATGGGGCGCACCCGAAGCAGTCGCCGCCGAGCGACGGTTCCTCATCGACTTCGGCGCGGAACCATCATCCACCCCTGGATGGAACAACATCTACTTCGGCCACACCGGCTCGGAGCTGTCGGGGCTGGTGGACTCGACGGGTGTCACCTCGGGGCTGTCGCTTCAGATAACCGATGGGTTCTGGCAGGGCTGGGTGGGGGCGTACAACGGCGCTGGCACCACCGCGAGCACGCTCTACCCGGCGACGGCCACCCAGGATACGTTCTTCATCGGGACCAACGAGGGCTCGACCGACGAGCTGGCCCGGCTGCGCATCTCCGGACTGGCCATCAACGGGACGTACTCGCTGCGCTTCTATGCCTCCCGGATGACGGACGACCAGACGTCGGACCGGACCACGCTGTACACCGTGGGCACCCAGACGGTGGAGTTGCAGGCGCGCAACAACATCGACGGCTACGCCCAGCTGTCCGGACTGGCGCCCACCCACGGCGCGCTGGACATCACCCTGACGATGAAGCCCGGCGCCGTCTTCGGCTACCTGGGCGTCCTGGAGCTCATCGAGCAGGACGGTGGCGTGGTGAACCAACCCCCCGTGCCGAACGCCGGCGCGGACCGGAGCATCCCCCTGCCCTCCAACACGGTGGCGATCCAACAGACGATCTCCGACCCCGAGGGGCAATCCACCACCTTCCAGTGGACCCAGGTTTCCGGCCCCAACACCGCGCGGCTCTACCAGAACCCCTGGAGCCCTCTCATCGCGAGCAACCTGGTGCAGGGCACCTACGTCTTCCGCCTCACCGCGACGGATGCCCAGGGCGCGAGCGCGTCCGATGACGTGAGCGTGTCCGTGGTGCCGAGCACCGGCACTGGTAGCCCCATCCAGCGCACCCTCACCGGGAAGTCCGTGACCGCCAACGCCAAGGTCATCCACTATTACGAGTCGCTGCCCCGGGGCTACAACACCGACCCGAACCGCAAGTGGCCGCTCATCATCTTCCACCACGGCATCGGCGAGCGGGGCAGCACCCCGGAGACGCTGCCTGGCGTGCTGGGCAACCTCACCCCCATCCGGGACACCGCGCCGCTCGAGTTCAACGTCAACGGCGTGACGGAGTCCTTCATCGTCCTGCAGCCGCAGTTGCACGAGTCCTACGGCGACTGGCAGGACTTCTTTACGCAGGCGATGATCGACACGGCCCGGGCCAACCTCCGCGTGGACCTGGACCGCATCTACCTGGTGGGCTACTCGCTGGGCGCGTTCCACACGTGGACCTTCCCGCAGCGCTCGGATACGAACGCCAGCCAGATTGCCGCGGTCGCCCCCATCGCCGGTGGACGGATCTACAGCGTGAATGGCGCGTCCCAGATCTGCCGCCTGGCGGACCAGGACGTCCCGGTGTGGGCGTTCCACGCGGTGGATGACCACACGGTGAACGTGAGCACGACGGACAACGCGGTGAACGCGCTCAACGCCTGCTCGCCCGCGGCGGACCCGGCGCCCCGCTACACGCGCCCGACCACCGGCGACCACTGGATCCTGGGCGGGGTCGTGAACCCCAACGCGGCGGAGACCACCAACATCTACCGGTGGCTGCTCCAGCACCGGCGCAACGCCACGCCGACGCCGACGCCGACGTCCCGGACGCTCACGCCCAGGATGACCACCGTTCCCAAGCTCTACAACGGCTCGATGGGCTACTACGAGTCGCTGCCGCGCGGCTATGACACGGACCCCAACCGCCAGTGGCCCCTGCTCATCTTCCTCCATGGCGATGGCCAGCGGGGCAACGGCACGACGGAACTGCCGAAGGTGCTGGAGACGGGGCTGCCGGAGAAGATCAACGCGGGCCACCAGCTCGAGTTCACCGTCAACGGGGCGAATGATTCGTTCGTGGTGCTCATCCCCCAGATTCCTCCGGGCCCCTCGGGGTGGCACCCCTACCAGGTGGAGCGGATGCTCGACGTCGGACTGGCCAACTACCGCATCGATCCGAAGCGCGTGTACGTGACGGGTCTGTCGCTCGGGGGCTTCGGCACCACGGCCTTCGTGGAGTTCTCCCTGGCCAACGCCCAGCGCATCGCGGCGATCGCTCCCACGGATGGCGCCAACTATGGCCCCGACATCTGGACCCCGGACCTGGGCTCCGTCCTCACGAACACCTGCTACATCGCGCAGGCGGGCGTGAAGGTCTGGTTGTTCTACGGCGCGACCGATGGCTGGGGCTGGACGGCCTCCCAGTTCGTGGACCGTTTGAATGCGTGCTCCCCCGCGCCAGTGCCCGCACCGGTGGTGACCGTCTATCCCAACCTCGGACACGCCGCGTGGGGCCGGGCATACGCGACGGACCACTCGTGGCATACCCCGAACCTCTATGAGTGGCTGCTCGCCCAGCAGCGCCCATAGAGGGCATGCCGGCCAGGAGCTGCCCGTGGGCGTGGTGACGGCCGTGCTCGGCGGGCCGCTGTTCCTCGCACTGCTCCACCGGCGCGGGCGACTATCCTCTTCAGCCGTCTAGAACACCGACCGATTTGATTTTTTAGTAAAATCAGGGATTTACGTGAGGGGGTGGACAACAGGGGCTGAATTTGATCAGGTCGGCACATGACCTTAGCCGTCAGTCCGCCGAAGGTGACCGGAGAGATAGCTCGATGGACTCCTCCGCGGGAGTTGAACGAGCAAGAGCAACAGATTGTCGAACGGATGAGCCGTAACGGCAAGCTGTTCGCTTTTCTGCGTCTGAATCGGCACAAGCTGATGGATGAGGCTTTTCAGGCGGAACTGGCCTCCATGTACCGCCAGACAGGAGCAGGGAAAGTGGCTATAGCACCCGGGCTGATGGCAATGGCAATACTCTTACAGGGATACATGGGAGTGTCGGATGCCACCCTGGTGGAACTGACGGTCTTCGACTTGAGAGTGCAGATGGTGTTGGGCTGGTTGGGTCACAGCGAGCCGGCGTTCTCCCAGGGCTCGTTGTATGAGTTTCGTCAGCGGCTGATGAGAAACCAAATGGACCGGCGCCTCCTGGAGAAGACAGTCGAGGTGGCGCGGGAACAGAAAGAGTTCGGTGAGCGAAAGCTCAAGACGCTGTTGCGAGTGGCGATTGACTCAAAGCCACTGGAGGGAGCTGGCCGGGTAGAGGACACCATCAACCTGGTAGGACACGCAGCGCGCAAGGTGATGATGTGCGTGGCGAAGCTGCTGGGATGTTCCAAGCAGCAGGCCTGCCGAGAGGCGGGTATTCCCTTGTTGTTGGAAAAAAGTATCAAGAAGGGATTGGATGTGGACTGGAGCGAAGCGGGGCAGAAAAAGAAAGCGCTGCAAGCCCTGCTCGAGCAAGTGGAAAGCATGATGTCCTGGCTAAGAAAGAATCTGGCAGAGGAGATGGAAGAGGAGCCTTTGAGGGAACACGTTCAGACTCTCGAGCAGATTCGCAAGCAGGACCTGGAGCCGGACCCAGAAGGAGGAGGTGTCCGCGTTCGCCAGCAAGTGGCGGAAGAGAGACGAGTGTCGGTAGAAGATGGGGAGATGCGTCATGGACGCAAGAGCAAAAGCAAGCGCTTCAACGGATTCAAGCAGCATGTGGCCACGGCGCTGGACGAAGAACTCATCCTGGCATGTGCTGTGACGCCCGCCAACCGACCTGAAGCGGAGGCAACACCGGCGCTTGAGAAGGACATGGAGAAGCAAGGAGTGAAGATTGACGAGTTACACATAGACCGGGGGTATATCAACAGCAGTATCGTGGACAGCGTGCTCGAGGAGGGAGGGGAAGTGCTGAGCAAGCCGTGGAAGGCACGCAATGGGGAGTTGTTCGCGAAGTCAGACTTCAAAATAGATATGCGAAGCCGGACCATCACGTGTCCGGAGGGGAAGACAATGCGCTTCGAACTGGGAAAGACAGTCGAATTCGCGACAAAGGACTGTGAGACTTGTCCATTGCGCGAGAAATGTACACAAGCCCAGATAGGACAAGGACGGACTGTGGCAATCAGTGAAGATGAAGCGCTCCAGCACAAGTTGCGCAAATTAATGAAGACACCTGCTGGGCGAGAGCGACTCAGGAAGCGAGTAGGGGTGGAACATCGACAAGCCCATATAGCGCGACGACAGGGGCGTCGTGCGCGCTATCGGGGCGTGCGTAAGAACGTCTTTGATCTACGACGTGCGGCCAGCATCCAGAATTTGGAGACATGGCAACGCCATCTAGAGTTGTCCCAGCAGCAGGTGGGATGATGTGGTTTTTAAATCGGTCGGTGTTCTAGAAGGAGTCCCTCGTGAGCGATGCATCGGTACACATCACCCGTTGGGGCAAGTCCGGTCCCCGGGTCGTCCTGGTGCATGGAAGCATGCAAGGCAGTGCGGTGGGGGGTGACCTCCACTTCGCCGTCCAGGAGCGTCTGGGCGAGCGGGGGTGGAGGCTGGTGGTTCCGGATCGTCCCGGCCACGGGCGCAGTCCGGCGCCCGGCCGTCCCGATGATGCCGAGGCGGATGGGGCGTGGGTCGCCGACCTGCTGGAGGATGGGGCGCATCTGGTGGGCCACTCCTTCGGAGGGTGTGTCGCCCTGGCCGCCGCCGCGAGGCGTCCCCAGGCCGTGCGTTCCCTGACGCTCATCGAGCCCGCGCTGCAGAACCTGGCCCCGAAGGACTGGCGCGTGCGGCGCTTCGTCCTGCGGGCCGCGTGGACCATGCTCTCCTCGCTCTCCGCCTCCTCGCGGGCCCGGCGCTTCTTTCGGCTGATGCGGGTACCTCGCGAGACCGGGAGCGGCGCCTCGCCGGAGGAACTCGAGCGCGTGGGGCGGGCGCTGCTCCAGCTCAAGGTCCCCTCGCCGGAAACGCTGCGGAGTCAGATGGAGACCGTGCGCCGCGAGGGCATTCCCCTGCTGGTCGTGACGGGAGGGTGGAGCCCGGCGCTGGAGGCCGCCGCGGATGCCGCGGTCGCCCTGGGCGGGGGCCAGCGGCGGGTGATTGCCTCGGAGAACCACTTCCCCCAAAGCATCTCCGACGAGTTCAACCAGCTCCTCGATGCCTTCATGCGCGAGAGCGACGCACGGCGCTCGCGCTGAAGCTGTCCTCCAAAGGAGACCAGGCAGGCGGGGCGGCGCGGGGTGGATTGACGCTCTCGGGAGACAACTGGCTGCCGCCGGCGTTTGTACGTGGGTCATGGACCTGGTTGGAATGACTTGTACATTCCATTCCAAATCCGGCGAGCCGTTGTTCGTGGATGAGGTTTGAGCCGGCCCCACGAAGCAAGCTCGGCGTGGAGCCTACTTGCGCGCCAGACCCAACGAGGCCAACAGGTAGTGGAAGGCCGCCCAGAAGTAGAAGCACAACAGGACGATGCTTTCCCGGGCGTCTTGCCGCCTTGCTGGCCGCCCTATTCGCCACTCATAAGATTC
This sequence comes from Cystobacter fuscus, assembly GCF_002305875.1. Lineage (NCBI taxonomy): Bacteria > Pseudomonadati > Myxococcota > Myxococcia > Myxococcales > Archangiaceae > Cystobacter > Cystobacter fuscus. The sequence continues at coordinate 11,437,677 of NZ_CP022098.1, forward strand.
CGTAGATTCGAACGCTACAAGCTTACACGGGGTACCAAGGATGCCGCGAATCTACAAACCGGGCTCGTTCTTGAGAATCCCCCTTGCCGACGGCTCTTGGTGGAGAGAGCTGGAGGAGCAGTTTTCTCAACCGATTGTCCAGTTCATGCAGGACATTGGGAACTTCAGCGACTGCACAATCTTCGACACCGTCGGCAATGAGCGAAGCGCGGAGCCCCAGGAGTGTATCGGGCTTGAGCGCTCGGCTGGCGAGAGCATCGAAGGTGTGGCGGCAGGTATCTGCGGTCCCGAAGGTGCCGATCAAGAAGATCGAGGCCATCACGTTCACGAATTTGTTTCCCGCTGCGGCTATTGACGCAGAGAAGTCTCAGCACGGATTCCCTTTCTTCCAAAGCTCGCAGAGCACGCTGGGATCGATGACTCTGTCGCGTATGACCTTGCGCTGGACTTCGAGGGTATGCGGGGTCGTGGATGGGTCGTCCCGATGGGGGGCTTCCCCGTCGCCTACGGTATTTCCGCTGAACCAGCGCGAGTGTGGGGCGACGAGAGTCTCTTTGGTCAGCTCGACGGAGTTCTGTAGGCCATAGCCGCCCGGGATGTGCCCTCTCTGTCTGCGTAGCGTCGGCGCCCGTGCTCCTCCTCTCGGGCCTTCTCGCGTCTGACCAGGTAGTACTAATGCCGCCCCAACTCCCTGTCCCAGGCAGCCAACTGCACGGTCACCGTGTATTTGTCGGCGCTGGAGAGCGACTCGAACTTCTTCGGGGGAAGCGCGGAGAGGCGCTCGCGCAGGAAGTCCGTGTCCCTGAGCACCTCGCGGTGTTTGAATTCGGTGTCCTCCTCCACCAGGACAGGCATCAACCGGAGCACGGCCTCCAGGCAGTCCTCTCGGGTAGCGCGAGCCATGCGCTTCACCGTCATGGCCATGTGCTCGCGGACCGAGGCAGGGCCTCCGGGGCACCACGCCTCCAGGGTCTTGCGGTAGATATCCTCCATGAGTTCTTCCAGCGTGTACTTCTTACCGGGCCAGAACGCGTAGCGAGGGCCCTGGAGCACATCCCAGAAACGGAGCACCGAGGCGAGCCGGTTCGCCACGCGCTCCGCGCTCCGCGGCGGGGACGGAGACACGGTATAATCGAGGGCGCCCCAAGGGGTGCCCAGGCAGAAGGACTCGAAGGCGTCCCTCATGCGTTGACGCTCCTCCTTCGGGACGCCTTCATTCAAGTCCATGAAGACGTCGCCGAACATGTGCATCCACCAGCGTGTGCGGCCCAAGTCGAATTCGGCCCCCGAGTGCATCACCAGCAACTCGCCGGACGACACCTGGCGCATCTGCCGGGGCAGGGGAAAGGCACCGGTCTTGAGGTACTCCCGGGCCCACCAGCGTCCCTCGGCTCTCGCCTTGCGGCGAATGGCGGCGGTGGTGCCGTAGAGCCACGCCGGAAACTCGAGCACAGGGGACTGCTCCGGGGTCATGGCTTTTCGCCCTACCACAGCAGTCGGACGCCCCTCAAGCGCCAGGCACTTCGCGCGCTCCGAGGGAGGCAGACGCCTCCCGCCCGCTCAGCGGCAGTCCACAGGCAGGTAGACTTGGCCCTGGAAGCCCTGGGGCCGTTCGCCCCCTTCATAGGCGCCCCGGAGCGCCTGCTCGGCCAACTCACCGCGCTGTTCTATTTCTTCCCTGGGCAACTCCTCTGCCTTCTGGGCCGCCCGCTCCTTCCAGGAAGCATCGGGCTTCTTGCGCCGGTAGCTCCAACGGTACAGCGTCACTCCGGGCTCTGGCGTGCGCCAGGACAACTGCCAGAGTACTCCCCCCTTCTCGAATTCGAGGAAGAGGGACCCCTCGAAGCCGGTGCCCCCCGCGAGCTTCTTGTCAGGCTCGACAACCTCATTGAGCGCTGCCAGGTAGCGCCTCGCCTCTTCTCTCCCTTTCTCGCGCGACTCCTCATTGTCCGGCTTGAGTTCGAACAGCACGAGGGCGCGGGTATCGGTGATGTCCGGGCGCAAGCGCCTCACGAGTTCCGGAAGACGCTCGGGGTCCCCCAACTCTCCCTTCTCGACAATTCTGTAGAGGTCGACGGTGTTGAGAAAGACGCGGTTGGAGGGGTGCTGCACGCGGTACTCCAGGCCAATGACCTCATGTGCGGCCTTGCCAAGAAAAGCACCCCAAGGCTCCTTGGAGTCCAGCTTACGGCCAGGGAGCTTGGAGGAAGGCGGCTCCGCCTGGGCACCGAAGGCCGCCACGAGCACCAGGAGAAAACCCGCCAGCCGAAAGGTGCCCCTCGTCCTGCTTCCACGCTCTTTCATGTCCAACATGCTCCTCCCGGTGCGGTGTAAGGTTGGGGAGGGAACTGTGAGGGGCTGACATGCCGATGACGACCGTGGGCCTCGTCCGCCTTATACGCTGCCGTTCTGCCTCCAGATTTGGTCCAAATCTGGTCCGACAAGAACCGATTTGGTCCCCCAAGGCGCTTCGCGCCTCATCGTTAGGAGTGGGCTCGGCTCAGAGCGGCGGGCAACCTCTACTGGAAGCGGCGGGAAGCAAAACCGCCGCCGGCAGTGGCTTCCAGATCCGCGTTCCTCTGATGAGCGCTGCCTACCACCCCGGGTCACTGGAGACCATCACCTGTATATCTCGATGTAATCCAGCTCCGTGAACTGGGCCCCCTTCGTGAAGCGGATCGTGTTGGTGCCCGCGTTGAGGTTCACGGTGGTGGTGGCCGCCGTCCAGACATCGACGCCGTTGTTGGCATAGCTCTGGCTGAAGGGAGCGCCGCCATTGACCGAGATGTTGTGGCTGCTGGCTCCCCAGCCATTGCTGTAGAGCGTGCGCAGGGTATAGGTGCCCGAGCTGGGGACATTGACCCGGAACTCCACGAAGCTGTCCGCGTAGTCGATGTACCCGGCCTTCTGCCCGTTCGACGCGCTGGCCTGGGAGGCGATCGCGGCGTGGAAGATCGTCGCGTTCTCGGCCTCGTAGCGGGGCAGTTCGAGGTAGTCCAGCTCGGTGAAGTTGCTGCCCTTCGTGAAGGTGAGCGTGTTGTTCCCCGCGTTCAGGGGCACCTGCAGCGTCAGCGAGTTCCAGACATCCACCCCGTCGTTGGCATAGTTCACGCTGAAGGGCGCTCCCCCGTTGACCGAGACATCGTGGCTGCTGGCCCCCCAGCCATTGGCATAGCGCACGGTGACCGCGTGCGTGCCGGCCTTGGGAACGTTGACGGTGAAGCGCACCGCGCTGTCCGCGTAGTCGATGTACCCGGCCTTCTGCCCGTTCGACGCGCTCGCGATGCTGGCGACACGGGCATTCGTCAACTGCGCGTGCTCGGCCTCGTACCGGGTGGCATCGGTCGCGCTGGCGCTGATGTCGACCCGATCGATCGTGAGGTAGTAGCCACTGGAGGCGCCATTCTTGGTCCCGGTGACGCGGAGCTTGAGCGTGTGCGGACCGGCGCTGAGCACCGGGCTGACGTACATGACCTGATGGCCCTGGCGCGGTGACTGGTAGAAGTCCACGAGCGTCTCCGCCCCCCCATCGATCGAGACCGCCCCGATGCCGTGCGAGGGGTCCTTCGCGCCATAAAGGACGATCCGCGTGCCGTTGAAGCGCACCTGCACGGAGGCGTTGGCGGTGTTGGAGTAGTGATCATCTCCCTGGTAGCAGCCGACCCCGCAGGAAGGCCCGTAGCTCCAGCTCCCGGTGTACTCGAACTGCTGGAGGCCCGTGCCGGTGGCGTTGTCGTTCAGCGTGATGGGGCTGGGCCCGTTGTCACCCGAGGGTTTGGTCAGCGTGGCTCCGAGGGACACCGGGCTGCCGAAGTTCGGCGTCCCATCGGCATTCCAGGTGATGCGCTGCGCTCGGGTCGTGCGGCCGTTGTACGTGAACTCGGTGGTGGTCTTCGCGTGATAGATGATCCAGTCCTCGGTCCCATCGGGCGACTTGAAGAACCCATGGTGCCCGGGCCCGAAGGCCCCGTTGGCATCGTTGCGTTGGAACACCGGGTTGGCCGTCTGTGTCCAGGAGGCGGGGTTCATCACGTTGCTGCTCTCGTTGGCGGTGAGCATGCCAAGCCTGTAGTCCGGCTTGCCCGTGTCGCAAGCGGAGTAGGTCAGGAAGATCCGACCGTTGCGCTGGAGCACCACCGGGCCTTCACGCACCTCGGTGCATCCAAAGCCCGACGCGGGGAGGTTGACCCGGGCGCCGCTGATGGTCCACGGGTTGCTCATCGGCGCGATGTAGAGCAGGTGCCCCGGGTGCCCGGCCCAGAGGAAGTACAGCGAGCCGTCGCTCTTGCGCAGGATGCTGCCGTCGATGGCGTAGTACTGGTTGTTGGGATCGGTCGCGAGCCGGCCCTTGTCCGTGTAGGGGCCCAGCGGATCCGTGCCGCTGCTTTCCAAGACGTACATGCGGTGGTTGACGTCGGTCCCGTCGTCCTTGGTGTAGTAGAGGTACCAGCGCGGGCCGTTCGGGCCGTCAAGCAGGTGGAACTCGGATGCCCAGACGTTGCAGCAGCCGGTCCACACGGTCGTCGGCGTGGCTGTCAGCAGGCCCGAGATCGACGCCGCCTTCCAGATCTTGATCGAACTCCCCTGGGTGGTGGCCAGGTAGTAGGAGCCGTTGTAGTACTGCATCCACGGGTCCGCGCTGGTGTTCAGCGGGTTGACGAACGTCCCCGATGCGTGGGCACGCGGCGCGATGAGCACGAAGAGGCCGCACACCATCACGCGCAGCAGCGCAGCGGCCTTCCATGGGGTGGCTTGGGGGGGCGGGGAGAGCAGCACGAGAGTTCTCCTGGAGGAGCGCCCATCGAAGGCGCCCGAAACGTATACGTATGGGAAGGACAGGCGCCCTGTTGGGGTGGCGATACGGACACCGCCGCGTGGCACCACACCGTGGGTGCCACGGGGCGGTGAAGCCCATTAGAAGCGGGGACGCGAGCCCACCGAGGGAGCCGCGGGCATGGACGGCCAGCCGCCGCTCCAGATGATGTTGTCCACGAGCATCACGCGCGACGTGTGGCCCTGGTTCCACGCGTGATAGACCATGGCCGAGCCACCCGCGGGCGTGGTCACCACCGAGCCGTGTCCGGGGCCCTCCCATCCCGGCACCGTCTTGAGAATGGGGGCGCCGAGCTTCGTGTAGGGGCCCAGGGGGCTCGTCGCGCGCGCCACGCCAATGGCATACGTGCCGTTGTAGTAGGCGTTGCCGCTGTAGAAGAGGTAGTAATAGCCGTCGCGCGTCACCACCCACGGTGCCTCGACGACGCCGCCCTCCCACGACAGGTCATTGGTGATGAGTTGCACGCGGCTGCCCACGAGCGACAGGCCATCCGCCGAGAGCTGCTGGCCGTAGATGGGCGTCTTCTTGCCCACCGCGTTCCCATCCGCCTTCCACACGAGGTAGGGCGTGCCATTGCTGGCCTTCATGACCGTGGCGTCGATCATCCCCATGCTCGTGTCGTTGATGAGCGGGCGGCCCAGGTCGGTGTAGGGGCCGAGGGGGTTGGTCGCCGTGGCGGCGCCGATCGACAGCGCGCCATTGGTGTGGCGCGCGGTGAAGTAGGCGATGTAGCGCGAGCCCACCTTGTGGATCTCCGGCGCCCAGAAGTCTCCCGTGGCCCACGTGGGTTTGGTCGTGGACGAGAAGATGGAGCCCGCGGACGTCCACGTCACGAGGTCCGTCGAGGTGCGCAGCGCATAGTTTCCGCCCGTACAGGCGGCGATGTACCGGTTGCCGTCCTGGAGGACGCCCGGGTCCGGACAGCTGCTGTCCACCACCGGGTTCTGGTAGAGGCCGCCACAGCCCGAGTACATGAACGACATGCCGCACGCGTTCGAGCCCGTGAAGAAGGGCTTCCAGCCATTGGAGAGCACCGCGTAGGAGTTGGGGCTCTGGTTGGTGCACGACCGGTCCCAGAACACCCGCCCGCCCACGTTGTCATACTGGTTCGAGCCGGAGTGGATCCACGACGCGTCGTAGGTGATGCGCGTGGTGCACGCGGACGCGCCCGCGCACGTCGTGTCGAAGGCCATCACGCACGCGTTCTTGCCGGTGAAGTACGGCTTCCAGCCATTGGAGAGCACCGCATAGGAATTGCTGCCCTCGTTGACGCAGGTGCCATCCCACGTCACCGGCCCATCCACCGTGTCCACCATGCTCGTGCGGCCCGGGTGGATCCACGTGTCGCCGTAGGTGATGCGGGTCGTACACTCCGCGAGCTCCGCGGGGGCGGAGGTGACCGCCTCTTGCACCGTCCCCTCCTCGCCCTCACCGTTTCCACAGCCCGGCACCACCGCCATCGTCGCCCCCACCAGCGTGAGGGATGCAGCCCACTTATTATAGGTTTTCATGAGAAATGGCTATATACCTGAATTACATGAATAGAACAGGATGAAAGGCGCGAGGGCAGCAAGAACCCGCCCCAGCTCGCCAAGGACCTGGACCTGGTGCGGAGCCGGCTGGTGCGCTGACTGGCGCCGAGCGGGAAGAGCTGGTGGGGCTGCGTAAGGAGAATCGCCAGCTGCAGATGGAGCGCGACTTGTCATACTGACATGTCAGGACCCGCGGCCCAAGGGGGCCCCGGGGGGGCGGGTGAATCCGCGGCGGTGGGGCGCTAGAGTGAGGCCCGCCGTCTCTTTCTCAACCCCACGCAGGTCCCAGGACAATGTTGATTCCCCGTTTCGCGGAAACCTCCGAACTCAACAACGCCTTGCTCGTTGGCTCCGCCGTGCTGTTCTCGCTGCTCGCCATCTGGAGCGTGCTCGTCACGTCCAGCTTCCTGCTCCACCAGGGCCTCCGGGCGAGCGGTATCCATACCCTGGCCTCCTTGTCCGAGGGTCTCTACAAGCGGGGACGGGTGCTCGCCGCCCTGCTCTCCGTTCCGGTCGTTCTCCTGGGCATCTCCCTGCTCGGCTACGCGGTCTGGAGTGGCACCGATCTGCAGCCCTGGTTCGACCGGACCCTGCAGGAGATCACTCCGGAGATGCTCAAGGCGCTGGGCCGCGGCTTGGGTCTGGCCGTGCTCATGGTCATCGGATTCTACGCGCTGCAGCGCAGCGGCCGGCGTCTGGTGGCCCGGGTCGAGCGGACGCTCGTCGAGCGCCCCCTGCCCGACGCCCAGCGCATCCACGTGGAGAAGTTGCTGCCCATCCTCCCCTCGGTCGTCAACCTCGCGCTGGCCTACACCGTGGTGCGCCTGGCGCTCTCGGCCATGGAGCTGCCCGAGGGGCTCGAGTGGCTCATCTCCACCACGCTCTACATCCTGCTGCTCGTCACCGGCTCGCGGGCGCTCGTGTTCCTGCTCTACTTCCTGTCCGAGCGCGTGGTGGCCTCCTGGGAGGAGAAGAGCCGGGGCACGCCGCTCGAGGAGTATTATGGAGCCCTGCGCCGGCTGCTGCCGGTGGGCCAGAAGAGCCTCGAGGCCATCACCTACATCTCCGTGGCGACCCTCATCGTCCACAGGTTCCAGGCGCTCGAGCCCATCGCGCCCTATGGGCCCATCCTCATCCGCGTCGTCTCGATGTTCTTCGCCGCCAGCGTGCTCGTCGAGCTCAGCCGCGTCATGGTCACCCGGGTGCTGGCCTCCTTCACCTCGGGCGCCGATGACGTGCAGCGCCGCCGCCAGACGTTCGTCAACCTGCTGCAGAGCATCATCAAGTACGCCATCTACTTCTGCGTCTGCATGATGGTGCTCAGCGACCTGGGCGTGGATCCCACGCCCATCCTCGCGGGCGCCGGCATCGTGGGCCTCACGGTGGGCCTGGGCTCCCAGACCATCGTGACGGATCTCATCAACGGCATCTTCCTGCTGTTCGAGGATCAGATCCTCAACGGTGACTACATCCGCATCGGCGACACCGAGGGCGTGGTGGAGGAGATCACCCCCCGCGTCACGCGCATCCGGGATCGCTTCGGGCGCCTGCACATCATGCGCAACGGAGAGATCAAGAACGTCATCAACTACAGCCGCGGCTGGACGCTGGCCGTGGTGGAGATGAACGTCGCGTACGAGTCGGACCTGCGCAAGGCGCTTCACGTCATCGGCGAGGCCAGCGCCCGGTTGCCGGAACTGCTGCCCGGCAAGGCCGTCGAGACGCCCAAGGTCATGGGCATCGAGGCCATCGACGAGAGCTGCCTGCGGGTGCGCATCGAGACGAAGGTGTCGCCCGGGTGCCACTACGAGGTGAAGCGCATGCTGCACCTGCTGTTGGTGGAGAGCTTCAACGCCAACCACCTGGAGATTCCCTACCCCAAGTCCGTCGAGCTCTCGCCGGAGGAGGCCGCTCCGCCCCAGCCCAAGCAGGAGAAGCAGGAAGCGGCGTGAGACGGGGGGCCGCCGCCCCCCGTTGCCCGAAGGCGCTCATGGTCGATTCGGGAGTTTTCTTTCATGGACGCGCCAGGGACCGAGCGCGCCTCAGCGTCGGTTCACATGGGGCGCGGGCAGCGCCTCGGCCGCCTCGGTCAGGGCCAGGTCGGGCGTGAGTTGCAGGGGCTGCACGGGCGTGGCGTTCTGCGTGGTGGCCTCGCGCAGGGCGTCGATCAACTGCCGCTGACCATGGACATACGGAGCCTCGGCGCCCGGGAGCGCCAGGAACTGCCGCCCCAGCACCTCCGCCGAGCGCGTACGCTGCGCCAGATCCCTGCGCAGCAGGCCCGCGATGATGGCGTCCAGGGCGGGCGAGATGTCCGGCACGAGGTGCGAGGGCGGAGGCACGTCCTGCTGGGTGGAGGCGATCATCAGCTCGGCGTCGTTCTGTCCGTGAAGGGCGGGCTGGCCGGTGAGGGCCTCGTACAAGGTGAGGCCCAGGGCGAAGAGGTCCGCGCGGCCATCCAGCGCCAGGCCGTGGGCCTGCTCGGGTGCCATGTAGCCCGCCTTGCCGCGCACCGTCTGGGCCCGGGTGAGGGCGAGCTGCTTGGCCGCGCGCGCGACGCCGAAATCCGACAGCTTCACCTCGCCGATGCGCGACAGGAGGATGTTGGGGGGATTGAGGTCGCGGTGCACGAGGCCAAGCGGTTCGCCACGGCGGCCCGTGCGCCCATGCATGTACGCGAGCGCCAGGGCCATCTCCGCGCCGATGTAGGCCACCGCCGCCGGGGGCAGCCGCCGCACGCGCTGCAGGAGCGTGCTCAAGGGCAGACCATCCACGTACTCCAGGGCGAGGAAGACCGTGCCCTGGTGCCGGCCCAGGTCGAGCACCTGGACGATGTTGGGGTGGTTGAGCAGCGAGCCCAGCTCCGCCTCGCGCCGGAACAGGGCGAGGAACTCCTCGTTGTCCGCGTACGCGGGCAACACGCGCTTGATGGCCACCTGCTTCTCGAAGCCGCCCTCGGGGCTGTAGGTGGCACGGAACACCTCGGCCATTCCGCCCACGCCCAGCCGCTCGTGGAGGAAGTACTTGCCCATCACGTCCTTCTCCCGGATGGCGCGCAGCGCCTCGCCGGCCTTGTTCATGATGAGCGTGCCGAGCGTCGCCGTGAGCGGGCCATAGGAGAAGAGGAACACGCAGCGCAGGAACACCATGGGCAGCTCCAGGGTGTCCGGCGAGTCGGGGGGCAGCCGGGGCCAGGCCACCAACAGGTAGAGCAGCAGGTACTCCAGCGCCGCGAGCGCCGCGGCGAAGTACGCCAGGTTGCGGTTGGTGCGCAGCGCGCACACGACGATGAGCGTGCCCCAGGCATACGCCGGCGGCGTGGTGAGCGCGTACACGGCCCCGTTGAAGTACACGTCGGCGAGGAACACCACGGCCGGAATGGACACCGTGAGGGCACTGTCCACCCATTGCATCGCCGGGTGGAAGCCGCCCTGCTCCAGGGCGCGCAGCATGAGCGTGTAATAGAGGCTCAACGCGCCCGTCAGCGCCGCGAGGCACAGCGACAGCTTCCAGCCGATCGGCCCGGAGAGCAGCAGCGCCGCCACGCAACTGAACGACACCATGCCGCGCATGAAGCGGGCGATGGCCACCTCCCGGGGGACGACGTCCTGGGCCAGGTACTCCTGCAGCAACTGGGATGAGCGCGCGGCGCGCGGTGCGGCGGCTTGCATGACGTCCACTCTAGCCGACCCGCCCGGAGCGCTCCGGAACCACCCGGCCGCGCCGCCTGCCCACACGGAGAGAGGCCCCCATCCACCGCCTTCCGCTATAACGGAGAGTCGTCTTGACAAACGGACATGTGCCGGGCACGTTAGGCCCATCAATGTCCACCCCGTCCCGTCAGGAAGTCTGCTGTTGCTGTCGGTCCCGGCGGTGGGCGCTCGTCCGCCGTCAGCGTGGAGGCTGACGGAGGCGAGCAAGGAAGAGCCCACGCCCGCGAGGGACGGTGGGCCTTCGACTTTCATGGCTCTTGTCGGGCCTCGAATGCACCCGGGAACTCGCGGTCACCCGACCGAGGCCACCACATGAAGACTCATCATCCGCCCCTCACCGCGTCCCTGCTGACCGTGCTCCTGGCCGCCCTGTCCGTCTGGACGGGCTGCTCGAAGCCGGGCGCCGCGTCGTCCGACGCCCCCACCCTGCTCAACGTCTCGTACGATCCCACGCGCGAGCTGTACGCGGACATCAACGCCGCCTTCACCAGGCAGTGGGAGGCGAAGACGGGGGCGAAGCCCACCATCAAGCAGTCCCATGGCGGCTCGGGCAAGCAGGCGCGCGCCGTCATCGATGGGCTGGACGCGGATGTCGTGACGCTCGCGCTCGCGTACGACATCGACATGCTGCACGACAAGGCGCAGCTGTTGCCAGCCGACTGGCAGTCGCGCCTGCCCGAGCACAGCGCGCCGTACACGTCCACCATCGTCTTCGTGGTGCGCAAGGGCAACCCCCAGGGCATCCATGACTGGGAGGACCTGGTGCGCCCGGGCGTGTCCGTCATCACCCCCAATCCCAAGACGTCCGGGGGCGCGCGCTGGAACTACCTCGCCGCCTGGGGTCATGCGCTGCGCAAGTCCGGCGGGGACGAGGCCCAGGCGCGTCAGTACATCACCGCCCTGTTCAAGAACGTGCCCGTGCTGGACTCGGGCGCGCGCGGCGCCACCACCACCTTCGCCGAGCGCGGGCTCGGGGACGTGCTGATCGCCTGGGAGAACGAGGCCTACCTGCTCACCCAGGAGGTGGGCCCCGAGCGCTTCGAGATCATCACCCCCACCGACAGCATCCTCGCCGAGCCGCCCGTGGCGATCGTGGACAAGAACGTGGACCGCAAGGGCACGCGCGCCCTGGCCGAGGCCTACCTGCGCTTCCTCTACACCGAGGAGGGACAGGAGATCGCCGCGAAGCACCACTACCGGCCGCGCTCGGCCCAGGCCGCCCAGAAGGCCGGCAAGAGCCTCGCTCCGGTGAAGCTCTTCACGCTCGAGGAAGTGGCGGGCGGCTGGAAGCAGGCGCAGAAGCAACACTTCGAGGACGGCGGCACGTTCGATCAACTCTACGTACCCCAGGCCCAGTGAGCGCGCCCATGCAAGCCTCCGCGCGCCGCCGCGTCCTGCCGGGCTTTGGCCTGACGTTGGGCCTGAGCTGGTTCTACCTGGGCCTCATCGTCCTCATTCCGCTGTCGGCCCTCTTCCTCAAGACGTTCAGCCTGACGTGGGAGCAGTTCTGGGCCACCGTGGCCTCGCCCCGCGTGCTCGCCGCCTACCGGCTGAGCTTCGGCGCGGCCTTCTTCGCCGCGCTCGTCAACACCGTCTTCGGACTGCTCGTGGCGTGGGTGCTCGTGCGCTACCGCTTCCCGGGCCGCGCGCTCGTGGACGCGCTGGTGGACCTGCCCTTCGCCCTGCCCACCGCCGTGGCCGGGCTCACGCTCACCACGCTCTACTCGCACAACGGCTGGTACGGGCGCTACCTGGAGGCCTGGGGCATCAAGGTGGCCTTCACCCCGCTGGGCGTGGGCGTGGCCCTCACCTTCATCGGCCTGCCCTTCGTGGTGCGCACGGTGCAGCCCGTGCTCGAGGAGCTCGACGCGGACGTGGAGGAGGCGGCCGCCACGCTCGGCGCCTCGCCGTGGAGGACGTTCACGCACGTGCTGCTGCCGGCCGTCTTCCCCGCGCTGCTCAGCGGCTTCACGCTCGCCTTCGCCCGGGCCATCGGTGAGTACGGCTCGGTCGTCTTCATTTCCGGCAACATGCCCTTGAAGACGGAAATCGCGCCGCTACTCATCATCACCCGGCTGGAGCAGTACGACTACGCGGGCGCCACGGCCATCGCCGGGGTCATGCTCCTCGTGTCGTTCGCGCTGCTGCTGGTCGTCAACCTGCTCCAGCGCTGGAGCCATCGCCGGCTCGAGGCCCGGCCCGAGTAGGAGGAGCGCCGCGCCCATGCACCCGGCCACCGTCATTCCGCAGCGCGCCCGGCGCACCCTCGCGGCTCCCGCGCTGACGCGCTGGCTGCTCATCGGCGGGGCGCTCGCCTTCCTGGGCGTCTTCCTCGTCGTGCCGCTGGTGGCCGTGTTCACCTACGCCCTGCAGAAGGGCGTAGGCGCGTACCTGGCGGCCCTGGGCGATCCCGAGACGGTGTCCGCCATCCGCCTCACGCTCCTGGCCGCCGCCATCGCCGTGCCGCTCAACCTGGTGTTCGGGCTGGCCGCCGCGTGGCTCATCGCGCACTTCCGCTTCCGGGGGCGGGACGTGCTGCTCACGCTCATCGACCTGCCCTTCAGCGTGTCGCCCGTCATCGCGGGGCTCATCTTCGTGCTGCTCTTCGGCCGGCAGGGCTGGTTCGGCCCGTGGCTGGCCGAGCGGGGACTTCAAATCATCTTCGCGGTGCCCGGCATCGTGCTGGCCACGGTGTTCGTCACCTTCCCCTTCGTGGTGCGCGAGGTGCTGCCCGTCATGCAGGCACAGGGGCAGGACGAGGAGGAGGCGGCGCTGTCGCTGGGGGCCAGTGGCTGGCGCACCTTCTGGCACGTGACGCTGCCCAAGGTGAAGTGGGGCGTGCTCTACGGCGTGCTGCTGTGCAACGCGCGCGCGATGGGCGAGTTCGGCGCGGTGTCGGTCGTCTCCGGACACGTGCGCGGGGTGACCAACACCCTGCCGCTGCACGCGGAGATCCTCTACAACGAATACAACCTCGCGGGAGCGTTCTCCGTGGCCTCGCTGCTCACGCTGCTCGCGCTGATCACCCTGGCCATCAAGAAGTACGTCGAGTGGAGGGCCGAGTCCCCATGAGTGTCATCGTCGAGCACCTGACCCGGCAGTTCACGCAAGGTGGGACACCCGCCGTGTCGGACGTGTCCTTCCAAGCGCCCTCGGGGGCCATCACCACGCTGCTGGGCCCCTCGGGGGCGGGCAAGAGCACGCTGCTGCGGATCATCGCGGGGCTGGAGCTGCCGGACGCTGGGCGCGTGCTCATCGAGGGCGTGGATTGCACGAACATGCCCGTGCAGCAGCGCGGCATCGGGGTCGTCTTCCAGAGCTACGCGCTCTTCAAGCACATGACGGTGCGCAAGAACCTGGCCTTCGGGCTGGAGACGCGCCGGCTGCCGCGCGCCGAGGTGGAGGCGCGCGTGGAGGAGATGCTCAAGCTCGTGCAATTGGAGGAGCTGGGCGAGCGCTACCCCGGGCAGCTCTCGGGAGGACAGCGCCAGCGCGTGGCGTTCGCACGGGCGCTCGCCATCCGGCCCAAGCTGCTGCTGTTGGACGAGCCCTTCGGCGCGCTGGACAGCCGCGTACGCGTGGAGCTGCGCGAGTGGCTCCAGTCCCTGCACGAGCGCACGGGTGTCACCACGCTGCTCGTCACGCACGACCAGGAGGAGGCGCTGGAGATCTCCCAGCACGTGGTGGTGCTGAGCGAGGGGCGGGTGGCGCAGGAGGGGCCGCCGGAGGAAATCTATGATCGCCCCGCCACGCCCTTCGTGGCCTCCTTCGTGGGGGGCACGAGCGTGCTGCGCGGACAGGTGCGGTCGGGCCGGGCTCGGGTGGGCTCGCTGGAGGTGGAGGCGCCCCAGAGCGCGCGCGAGGGAGAGACGGTTCAGGCCTTCGTCCGCCCGCATGACATCAAGCTCGTCAAACCGGCGCAGGGCGCGGAGGAGCCCGCGACGAGCCTGGTGAAGCGACTCAAGCCCGTGGGCGGTTACGTGAAGGTGCTGCTCAAGCTGCCCACCGGGGAGAGCATGGCCGTCGAGGTGCCGCGCGCCGAGTTCGACAAGCTGGGCGTCGTCGAGGGAGACCTCGTGCATGCCGACGTGCGCATGGCCAAGGTGTTCGTCGGCGACTACGTCATCTGACGTGACTGTCCGGGAGGCCCCTGGCTGGTCATCCTTCAGGTTTCGCCAACAATCCGGGACAGATGGCGAACCCAGTGGCGCATGATGTCCCTGTCCACGGAGAACCTGTTGGTGTGCTGCTCGTAGAGGAACGGCTCCAGCAGGTGCGCCAGCGCCAGGTACTGGGGCAGGTGGTGCTCCTTCGCGGTATCGATGGCATCAGGCCACTCGCCGAGGGAGAGCAGCAGGCGCTCGCCCTCCAGGGGATGGAAGGAGACACCAGGAAAGGAGAGTTCGTGGCGAAGACGCTCGATACCTCCGAGTTCGCCAAGCAGGGGCTGACCCAGGAAGGTGAGCCAGTAGGCACCTCGGGCACGGGTACCGATGATCCGGCTGGTGTCACCCAGGTGATAGAGATCCAGACCCGGATAACGCTCGAGGAGGTCGGAGAGCTCCCGACGACCGGCGTACCAGGACCCCTGATGACCGACGAAGGCGAGGCTGGCATACCCAAAGCTGAAGGGCAGCTCGCGGGCGAGTTCGAGGGCCAGGGCACGCAGATGGGCAGGGCCGTGCTCCAGGAGGTACTCGGTGGGAAAGGTGAAGCTCACCGCACTAGTGGCCCCCTCGTCGCGAGTGAAGATGAGATCCTCGAGCTTCCGGCCGTCATAATTGAAGTGATAGCCGCCCGCTTCGCCAGGATCCTCGGAGAGATCAACGAGCCACTCCAGTCCCCAGGGGCGTTCGAGTATTTGCTTGCGGATGACCTCCCAGCCCTTGTCATCGAGCGGGACCATGTCTCCATCATCCGAGACATACCAGTTCAGAGACTGGGGAGGGATGGCGCGAAGGTAGTTCTGCAAGGCCCGCCACACGGCGGGGGCTACCTCTTTGTGGGAACGGCGCATGAAGAAACAGAGGATGACGCCGTCGCGGGCCACCACCTTCCTCCCGTCCTTCGTCCGCAAGCGGATGACGGGAATGTTCTCCCTCATTGAATCACCCCTGTCATCGGAGAGATGAGAAACACCTCTCCCCCCAGTGCTTGCCTGTAGATCTCGCCTTGATTGAAGCCGGCATAGGCGCTGCTCTCTCCATAACGCGTCCACCGCGGCTCGTTGGTGTCGGGGCAAGGAAACTTGTAGTCCAGGGTGAGCACCGACCGCAGAAGGTTGCGATCGGCATGAAGGACGATGTCCGGTTTGATGGTGCGCCACAGCGCGCGGGTGCAGCCCTCGGCGAGGAGGCGCGCCTCCTCCTCCCGACTGACCGTCTCGAGGATCTCGGCATACTTATAGTAGCGGTAGCGCTGCTCGATGCTGAAAGGCGCGGGCCACAGTTGCTCGAGAACCTCGCGAGCGCACTGGAGGGCAAGAGCATGCTTTCGCTGACCCAGGAGCATGGCCCGGGTGATGCGCCCACCGCAGCCATCCACATCCACCTCCTCGCCACACTCCGCACGAGTCGGGGAGCGGTTGCCAAAGAAAGAGAAGTTCACCTGGTGCTCGGCTTGTCTGGCACACTCCGCGAGGCGCTCCTCGAAGTCACTCACCGCATTATCGCTCTTGAGCAGGGTGAGCAGGAGCGGAACATTCCGGGCGAAGCTGGACGCCACGACCCGAGTAGCGGCGGGGGCAACAGGACTCGCGACTTCGCCCACGACGACCGCTTGGCGGAGCTGGGCAGCGCGTACCGAGTCGAGACGCAATTCCCCGCGCCCGAACCGTTGAGGACCGCTGACACAACCCGCGAGCAGGACACTGGCCAGAAACAGGTGTGCGAACCTCCAGCACACGGTTCGACGATCGGACATGTTCGCCTCCAAGGCGACAAGGGCTTCTTCACGAGCGCGGCGTTCACCCACCATACCCAGGCCACACTCACCCGGGCCGGTACTCGTGGATCCACACGAACTCGAAGCCCCAGGTGAAGAGCAGCCGGTGACGGGAGAGGAGCACGAAGTCCTCGGCCTCGATGGGGTGCGCCACCGTGAGGAAGCGCGTGCCCGGCGCGCAGGTGCGGAAGCGCTCGACGAGCTTCGCCTTCGTCTCCGGGGTGAGCGCCAGCCAGTTGGTGAAGACGTGCGTGGCGCCGCTCAGGTCCGCTTGGGCCGCGTCTCCCTGCACGAGCGTGATACCAGCGGGCTCGAGCCGCTTCGCCACGCTCTCCACGTGGCTGGCGATGAGCTCCACGCCCACCGCCTCCGCCCCCAGCCAGCGCGCCGCGATGAGCACCCGCCCCCGCCCCGCCCCCAGGTCCACCAGCCGGCTGCCCGGACCCAGCCCCGCTCGCCGGAACGCCCACAGCGCCGTCATCAGCGGCGTCTCGCCGTAGATGAGCTCCCGGAAGCGCTGACCCGTGCTCCGCAGCGCCCGCACCACCTCGAACGTGCGCCTGGCCCGGTAGGGTGAGCGCAGGCACTCGGCGAGCCAGATGCCCAGGTAGGGCCGCAACAGCCAGGGACGCCCGAGCACCAGCACCAGGTCCGTGAACCGCGCGAAGATGCCGACGAGCAGGGCCCAGAGCAGGACGACGAGCTTCTGGAAGAAGGGCAGCTCGAACTCCTCCAGGTCCTCCTGGTCGCGCTTCCGGGCTTCCGAATCGAGGGATGGCGTCATACCGAGGAGCCCTTCTCCCACATGAGCGGCTCGCTCCAAGGGGTGCCGGATGACGGCAGAATCCTCCAAAAGTGAAGTCGTGGGGAACTCAACGAACTCTCGTTCCGTCACTCGGAGGGCACCCCACCCAGGGACAGGCCAGGAAGATCCTGGGAACGCCAAGGTATTGATTTTTCAGAACAGGTAGGACTTGGATGCGCGACTCCGTGCAGCGCCGGGACAGGCGGTCACCGGTAGAATTCAGGGACACTGTAGAAATGAAGCCAATCGACGAAACGGCCGAGTCGCCCACGACTGTGGGCAGGGACAACAAGGCCCCTCTGGGTGAGGTCCTGGAGTTCATGCGGCTGCTGTGGGCGGTCGACCACGGCTTGCAGTCCACCTCCAAGCGCATGGAGTCCACGCTGGGTCTGACCGGTCCACAGCGGCTGGTGCTCCGGCTGGTGGGGCGATTTCCCGGCATCACCGCGGGCCGGCTCGCGCAGATCATGCACGTGCACCCCAGCACGCTCACCGGCGTGCTCAAGCGCATGGAGAAGCGGGGCCTGCTCGAGCGCAAGTCGGATCCGCTCGACGGACGCAAGGCCCTCTTCGCCCTCACCGAGGCGGGCCGTACCATGGATGTGCCCGCCACGGGGACCGTGGAGGCCGCCGTGGAGCGAGTGCTCTCGCGCCTGTCTCGGGCCCGGCTCCAGGCCGCCCAGGAGGCCCTGACGGCGCTCGCCGAGGAGCTGGGTGGAGCGGATGCGCCGGGCGAGTACGCCCAGGGCCCCTCGCTGGCCAAGGAGGAAGCGTCCGCGCAGTCGGGCGATGACGCACCAGCCAGCCCCACCCCCCAGCGCTGAACACCCGCCCCAAGCTTCCAACGCCGGACACGGACGGCGGAAGCCCGCCCGCTCGGGGCGCAAGACAGCGCGCCACGCGCTCGAGCCTGCTACAGATCGGAAATAGGCGACCCTGTCGGGGGTTGCCACACGACCGAGCGGACGAGACAGCGTGAACATCGAATCCCCGCAGCCCCCAGGTCCCGAACTTCCTCCCCCACCGCCACCACCTCCGGCGCCTCCCGCGGTGCGCTCTGTCGGGCCGCGCCCCTCCGGCGTCGTGGAGTTGCTGGCCGCGGTGCGCGCGCGCCAACGCCGTCAGCTCTGGCTCCAGGGCGCGCTGCTCGGAGTCGCGCTGTGCCTCGGGCTGTGGGTGGCCGGAGGCTTCCTCGCCCTGCTCACGCCCACGGGAGGCCGCTGGGTGATGATGCTCGCGCCCGTGGCGGGCGCGCTGCTCGCCGTGGGCTTCGGTGTCGGGCTCTCCCTGCGTACCGTGGGCGATGACTTCCGGACCGCGCGCCTCATCGGCGAGCGCCAGCCCGCCCTGTCGCTGGACGTGCTCGCCGCGGTGGAGCTGGCCCGGGAGCAGGACCGGCAGCCGGGTCACTCCCCCATCCTCGCCGACGCCTTCCTGCGCCAGATGGACGCGCGCGTGCGGCAGGTGGACGTGGGCCAGGTGGTGGATGGCTCGCGGGTGAAGCAGGCCGGGCTCGTGCTCGGCGGGACGGTGCTCGTGCTCGCGTGCGTGCTCCTGCTCGCCGGTACGCACTGGCGCCTGGGGTGGAACAAGGCGCTCGAGTCACTCAACCCCATCGCCCAGACCGAGACGCGCGAGCCCATCACCGGCGACATCGAGATCACCTACCGCTACCCGGCGTACACGGGGCTCACCCCGCGCACCGTGCCAGGCACCAACGGCGAGGTGAGCGCTCCGGCGGGCACCGAGGTGCAGCTCAAGACGCGCTCGGACCGGGAGGTGCGGCGCGCGGAGCTGATCGTCAACGGCGAGACGCTCCCGCTCACCGTCACGGACAAGCGCGAGCTGGTGGGTTCCTTCGTCGCGAAGAAGGCGGGCAGCTACCACTTCGTCTTCTACGACACCGGCCGCGCTCCCCTGGCCACCGGGCCGGACATCCCGCTCAACGTGGAGGCGGATGCCCCGCCCCAGGTGCAGCTGCTCACGCCCGCGGCGGAGCTCGAGATCGACCCCGGCCAGCAGGTGGTGCTCAAGTACGAGGCCAGCGACGACTATGGCCTCAACGGCCTCGCGCTCGTCTTCCGCGTGCCGGGCTCCAAGGAGGAGTCGCGCATCCCCCTGCCCCGCGCGGATGGCCGCCGCGACAAGGGCACCTACAACTGGAACCTCGGCACGCTGAAGGTGCAGCCGGGAGACCGCATCTCCTACTTCATCGAGGCGAAGGACAACGACGCGGTGGAGGGCCCCAAGCGGGGCGTGAGCCGCACCCAGGTGCTGCGCGTCTACAGCGCCGCCGAGCACCTGCGCGCCGCGCTGCAGAAGGTCGAGGCCCTCTGGGGCCGCATGGTGGACCACCTGGCCGACCGGCTCGAGGGCCCCGAGCGCGAGAAGATTCGGGACGCGAAGAAGGTGCTCGCCGCGCAGGCGGTGGACACGAGTGGCCAGACGCTGGTGGCGGACCTGGGCACGCTCGCCCAGGAGCTGCGCCGCGAGCGCGATACCCCGGCCGAGCTCGTCACCGCGCTCACCAACATCGCCAGCACGCTGGGCCAGCGCGTGCGCGCCACCTCGGACTTCCGCCGCGTCTACCAGCGCACCCAGCAGCGCCAGGCCGGCGGTGACTTCGGCATCGGCGAGCGCCTGGGCGCGCTCGTCAACGAGGAGATCACCGAGCTGGAAAAGGACGTGCTCTACCTGGAGTCGCTCCTGGACCGGCAGAAGCTCGAGGCGCTACAGGAGCTGGCCAAGCAGCTCGCCAACGAGCGCCGGGAGCTGGCCAACCTCATCGAGGAGTACAAGTCCAAGCCCGACGAGCAGACGCGCGAACAGGTGATGCAGCAGATCCAGCAGATGCGCGCGCGCATCGAGGAGCTGATGCAGCGCATGGCCGAGCTGCGCCGGGGCATCCGCGACGAGCACCTCAACGCCGAGGCCCTTCAGGACATGATGAAGGACCAGGACATGCAGAGCGCGCTGGATGACGTGGAGCGGCTCATGCGCGAGGGCAAGACGGACGAGGCGCTCGCCAAGCTCCAGGAGCTGTCCATGCAGATGGACGAGATGCTCAATGGCCTCAACGACGCGCAGGAGCAGTTCGGCGGCGAGCAGTTCCCCGAGCTCACGCAGAAGTTCGGCCAGTTCATGAGCGACCTGGAGAAGACGGCCAAGGAGCAGCAGCGCGTGGCCGACGCCACCCAGGCCATCCGGGATCAGGCCAAGAAGCAGAACCAGGACCGGCTCGCCGAGCGCGGCAAGGCGATGAAGGAGGAGCTGCAGCGGCAGATCGAACAGGTGCAGAAGGACTACCAGGAGCTGCGGCCGGATCAGCTCAGCAGCCGCGCCTCCTTCCCGCTGGAGCAGGCCCAGTCGGAGCTGGAGAACGCGAAGAACGCGCTCAAGGTGGACGACTACGACCTGGCGGCGGAGTCCACCCAGCGCGCCGCCGAGGCCGCCCAGCAGCTCGCCCACTACGGCGAGCAGCAGCGCTCGCTGGACGAGATGTACGGCAACCCGCCCGCGGTGCGCCGCCAGTCGGCGGAGCTCGCCGAGCGGTTGGAGGACGACGCGCGCACCATGGAGGAGGTCAATCGCAAGCTCCAGTCGCTCTTCCCGCCTCCCGGCTCGCAGCTCAGCCCCCAGGAGAAGCAGCAGTTGCAGCAGCTCGCCGAGGAGCAGCAGTCGTTGGAGCAGCAGTCCAAGGGCCTGCGCCAGCAGATGGAGGAGATGGAGCAGATGGCGCCCCTGTTCGGCCAGGAGGCCGGCGAGCAGATGGAGGAGATTGGCCGGCGCATGGGCGAGGCCGCGCAGCGCATGCAGGGCAAGGACGCCAACCGGGGTCACGGCGAGCAGCAGGCGGCGCTCGAGGGGCTGCGCCAGTTCCAGAAGCAGATGAAGGAGAGCCAGCAGCGCAAGGGCAAGGGACGCGGGCTGCCACTGCCCATGGGCATGGGCTCGGGCCGCGGACAGGGCAACGGCCAGGATCCGCGCGACAAGGTGGAGATCCCCGACGAGGAGGCCTACCAGGCGCCGCGCGAGTTCCGCAAGGACTTGCTCGACGCCATGAAGGAAGGCACGCCGGAGAAGTACCGGGATCAGGTGAAGCGCTACTACGAGGAGCTGGTGAAGTGATGACGCGTGCCGCGAGCACATCCCTGTTGCTGCTGGCGCTGGTGCTGAGCACTCCCCTGGGCGCGCGCGCCCAGGAGTCGAAGAACGAGGCCAAGGAGCAGCTGGGCAAGGTGGAGTCGGCGCTGGACAACTGGGACGTGCCCACCGCGCGCCGCGAGCTGACGGCGCTCGAGGGCCTCGTCCCGGAGGACATCGAGCCGCTCAAGTACTTCCAGGGCCGCGTCGCCTTCGAGGAGGGCAACTACCCGGAGGCCGTGGAGCTCCTGAAGAAGGCCCGCATCGAGGACAAGCCGGGCAGCTACATGCGGCTGGCCAAGGACACGCGCGACATCGTCAAGGGCCACCGCCACGTGGAGAGCGAGCACTTCATCTTCTACTACCCTCCGGGCAAGGACGAGGTGCTGGCGCCCTACGCGCTGGAGACGCTGGAGTCCATCCACCGCGCGCTCGCCGAGGACCTGGGCCACCGGCCTCCGGGCAAGGTGCGCGTGGAGGTGGTGAACAACGCACGCGAGCTGTCCAAGGTGAGCACCCTCACCTACCAGCAGATCCAGACGACGGGCACCATCGCCATCTGCAAGTTCAACAAGCTCATGGTGACGAGCCCCAAGGCCGTGGCGCGCGGCTATGACTGGCAGGACACGCTCGCGCACGAGTACATCCACCTGGTCGTCAGCCAGATGAGCCACAACACCGTGCCCATCTGGCTGCACGAGGGCCTGGCCAAGTTCCTCGAGTCGCGCTGGCGCGGCAAGCCCGGGCTCGCCATGACGCCCTCCACGCTGGCGCTGCTCGGGCGACGGGTGAAGGAGGACAAGCTCATCCCCTTCGAGAAGATGCACCCGTCCATCGCCATGCTGCCCACCGCCGAGGACGCCGCCACCGCCTTCGCCGAGGTCTATTTCGCCATCGACTACGTCTACAAGACCCAGGGCAACAGGGGCCTGCGCGACATCATCCTCGGCCTGCGCGATGGCAAGCAGGACCGCAAGGCGGTGGAGGGCGCCACGAGCATGCCCTTCGCCCAGTTCGAGAAGAACTGGCTCGCGCACATCAAGCAGCAGCCCTTTCCCCAGGAGCTGCTGCCGCCCGAGGAGGTCGTGCTCAAGGAGAACGCCAAGGAGCCGGACGACAAGAAGAAGGGTCGGGAGATCTCCTTCGGCGACTTCGCGGAGGTGACGGAGATACCGGCGCGCAAGTTCGCGCACCTGGGCGAGCTCATGCGCGAGCGCAACCGCATCAAGGCCGCCGCCGAGGAGTACTCGCGCGCGCACAAGCTCGTGGGCGACAAGTACGAGTCCGTGTCCAACAAGTACGCGCTCGCGCTGCTGGAGCTGCGGCGGCTGGACGAGGCGGAGCAGGTGCTGCGCGGCTCGCTGCGCGTGCACCCGGGCTCCCCCACCACCAACGTGCACCTGGGCCGCATCTTCCTGCACCGCGCGGACTACCAGAAGGCCCGCCAGTCCTACCTGGATGCCCTCTCCTCGGACCCGTTCGATCCGGAAATCCATATCGCGCTCACCCGCATCCACGGAGAGCTCGGCGAGACGACGCTCGCCAGCCGCGCCCGCAGCGCGAGTGCGGCCCTCACCGGGATGACCCCGGACGAGGTCAGCGCCAGCGCCCGGGCCTTCCTGCGCGACGACTCGGAGCTCGTGAACGCCGGGAACGTCGGCGTGGAAGAGCCGGAGGGCAAGGCACCCGCCGCCCCCAAGGATGGTGGCCACTGACGTCCCGGCGTCAGCCGCACCATCGGTACGGACGCTCGCGCGCATAAGCACGCGAGCACTCGCGCCCGCACATTCTTTCAGGGCACCGTCCAAAGGTGCCCGTTAGTGTCGCGCGGCGCCCTCGGGTCCAAGAATCGATCCGGCGCTTGCAGTGTTGTCCTTCACCTTTCGGAGAGCTCTCCCCATGCCGACCGTTCAAGCCTACGCCGCCCCCAGCGCCAAGGCCCCCCTGGCACCCTTCTCGTTCGAGCGCCGCGAGCCCGGCCCTCACGACGTGCTCATCGACATCCT
Organism: Cystobacter fuscus; assembly: GCF_002305875.1. Classification (NCBI taxonomy): domain Bacteria; kingdom Pseudomonadati; phylum Myxococcota; class Myxococcia; order Myxococcales; family Archangiaceae; genus Cystobacter; species Cystobacter fuscus. The sequence continues at coordinate 11,460,653 of NZ_CP022098.1, forward strand.
CTTCTGTGGCGTGTGCCACTCGGACATCCACACGGTGCGCGACGAGTGGGGCAAGGCGAAGTACCCGCTCGTGCCCGGCCATGAAATCGTCGGCAAGGTCGCCCAGGTGGGCAAGTCCGTCACCCGCTACAAGGTCGGCGACTCCGTGGGCGTGGGCTGTTTCGTGGACTCCTGCCGCGAGTGCGACAACTGCAAGGCAGGCGAGGAGCAGTACTGCGACCGGGGCATGGTGGGCACGTACAACGCCAAGGATCGCCAGGGCACCGTCACCCAGGGTGGCTACTCCACCCGCATCACCGTGGACGAGCAGTACGTGCTGCGCATCCCCGACTCTCTCCCGCTGGATCGCGCCGCGCCACTGTTGTGCGCGGGCATCACCACCTACTCGCCCCTGCGCCACTTCGGCGTGAAGGCCGGGGACAAGGTGGCCGTGGTGGGCCTCGGCGGGCTCGGCCACATGGGCGTGAAGCTCGCCAAGGAGATGGGCGCCGAGGTCACCGTGCTGAGCACCTCGGAGAAGAAGCGCGAGGACGCGCTCGCCCTGGGCGCCAGGCACTTCGCCGCCACGTCCGACAAGGACACGTTCAAGAAGCTCGCGGGCTCCTTCAACTTCATCCTCGACACCGTCTCCGCCCCACACGACTACAACGCCTACCTCGGCCTGCTGAAGGTGGATGGCACCATGGTGCTCGTGGGCCTGCCCGAGGCTCCCGTGCCCCTGGCCGCTGGACCCCTCGTCTTCCGTCGGCGCCGGCTCGCCGGCTCGCTCATCGGTGGCATCCGCGAGACCCAGGAGATGCTCGACTTCTGCGGCAAGCACAACGTGGCCGCGGACATCGAGGTCATCCCCGTCCAGAAGATCAACGAGGCCTACGAGCGCATGATCAAGAGCGACGTGCGCTACCGCTTCGTGATCGACATCGCCAGCCTGCGCAAGTGAGCCGGCTCGCGCGTTGAGCGGCTATCCTCGGGGAAAGCAGTCCCCAGGAGAGAACGCCCCATGGCCGAGCGCGTCGTGAAGTGCCCCCAGTGCAACGCCCCCCTCGCCCCGGGGCGCTTCGCCCGCTCGACTGTCTGTGGCTACTGCGGCACCACCGTCCAGATCGACCCGAGCGCCGTCTCCGTCGCGCGCTACCGGCAGGCCCTCCAGGAGTGGGAGGACCCCGCCCGCCACGGCTACTCGCAGTGGTGGACCGTCGGCACCGGCCACTGGGCTCCCGGCCCCCTCATCGCGCGGGGAGAGATCTCGGACGTCTACGCCGCCGAGCGGGCCCGGCGGCCCACCGAGCGCATCCTGATGAAGGTGCTGCGCGACCCCGAGCACGCGCCGCTCCTGGAGCACGAGTGGCGGATGCTCGTGGAACTCCAAGCGGCCATCGGGAACGAGGCCCCGGCCTTCCTCACCCACCTGCCCCAGCCCGTGGCCCACGGCACCCTGCGAGGGGGACCGTACGAGGGCCGCCAGGCCCTGCTCGTGCGCCAGACTCCTGGCTACCTCCACACCTTCGAGGCCGTGCGCCGGGTGCATGCCTCGGGTGTCGATCCGCGCGTGTCCGTGTGGATGTGGCGGCGCATCCTGGAGACGCTCGCGGTGCTGCACCGCGCGGGCTACGTGCACGGCGCGGTGCTGCCCCCGCACCTGCTCGTGCAACACGGCGAGCATGGCGTGCGGCTCGTGGGCTTCAGTTGCGCGGACCGCGTGAAGGGAGCCCGCCTGCGCGCCATCTGCACGCGCTACGAGGACTTCTATCCCGCGAGCCTCCTGGACTCCCAGCGGCCCACGCCCATGGACGACGTGCGGATGAGCGCCCGGTGCATCATCTCGGTGCTCGGCGGAGATCCCGTCCGGGCCACCCTCCCCCGCTCGGTCCCCGGTGCCCTGGCGACCCTCCTCGAGCGCGCCGCGGTGGGAGAGGAGGGCGAGGGAGAGCGGGACCTGGCCTGGACACTTCGCGAGCGCGTTGGTGAAGTGAGCGCCGCGGTCTACGGACACCCGGGCTTCCATCCACTCGTGATGCCCTGAGCCCGTCCACGGCCGTCCACAGACGCGAGGAGCACGCACATGGGGTACGGCAACTACAGCAACCAGGCCCACGAAGCCCTCCTGAAGGACCGCGCCCAGGTACCGGTGCAGGAGGTCTTCCAGCAGCGCAAGTGCCACCCACTGATGAACCCCAAGGGCATCCGCGTGCGCGAGTCCCGCGACAGCGCCGAGCACCCCAACTCCCTGGGCATCGTCTTCGCGCTGGACGTCACGGGCTCCATGGGGACCATTCCCAAGCTGATGGCCACCGAGTTGCTGCCCAAGTTCATGAAGGTCCTCACCGACTGCAAGGTGGCGGACCCCCAGTTGCTCTTCATGGCCGTGGGCGATGCCTACAGCGACGAGGCGCCGCTGCAGGTGGGCCAGTTCGAGACCACCGCCGAGCTGATGGATCAATGGCTCACCTGGAGCTACCTCGAGGGGCGCGGCGGCGGCACCGGACAGGAGAGCTACGAGCTGGGCCTGTACCTGCTCGCCGAGCACACGGCGATGGACTGCTTCGAGAAGCGCAAGAAGAAGGGCTACCTCTTCATGACGGGCGACGAGTTGCCCTACCCCATCCTCTCCAAGCACATCGTCGAGGGCATCATCGGTGACCGGCTCGACGAGGACCTGAAGATCGAGGAGATCGTCGCCGAGCTACAGAAGTCCTTCGTGCCCTTCTTCGTCATCCCCGACGCGAAGCGCCGCGCGAAGTGCGAGTCTCGCTGGCGTGAGTTGATCGGCGACCATGTGCTGTGCATGGAGTCCGCCGAGGACATCTGCTTCGTGTCCGCGGGGGCCATCTGCCTCTACGAGGGGCTCGTCCCCGACATCGATGGCCTCGGCCGTGTCCTCCAGGAGGCGAACGTGCCCCGTCCGTCCGTGCATGCGACGCTGCGCGCCCTGACGCCGCTGGCCGAGGCACTCGGCCGCTCGGGAGGGCCCGCGCTGGAGGGGGCGCCGGCGTCCGAGGGGGTCCTGCAGCGGCTCGTCCGCATCCTCAAGTGAAGGCTCCGAGCGGCCAGCGGCGCGCCTCCATCGTCATCGACCTGGGATTCGGCGACGCGGGCAAGGGGCTGATGACGGACTACCTCGTGCGGCGCGACCGGGCGTCGCTCGTGGTGCGCTACAACGGCGGCGCGCAGGCGGGCCACAACGTCGTCACCTCGGAGGGCCAGCACCACACCTTCGCGCAGTTCGGCGCGGGGACGTTCGTCCCCGGGGTGCGCACCTTCCTCGCCCACCCCTTCCTGCTCCACCCCACCGCGCTGCTGCTCGAGGGCGAGGCGCTGCGCGCCCAGGGCGTGGGAGACGTGTTCTCGCGCCTGCGGGTCAGCGAGCGCGCGCGGGTCATCACCCCCTTCCACCAGGCCGCCAACCGGCTGCGAGAGCTGGCCCGTGGCGGCTCCCGGCACGGCAGTTGCGGCGTTGGCGTGGGCGAGACCGTGCGGGACGCGCTGGCCTGGCCAGAGGACACCGTGCTCGCGGGAGACCTGCGCGACGTGCCCCGGCTGCGGCGGAAGCTCCAGCGCGTCCGGGAGCGCGAGCACGAGGAGCTGCGGGCCCTGGGAGACTCCCTTCCCGACAGCCCCCAGGTCCGACGCGAGCGCTCCGTCTTCGAGGCCGAGGGCATCATCGACGCGTGGATGGAGCGGGCGACGCGGCTGGAGACACTCGGACTCGTGGCCCCGGACAACCTGCTCGTGCGCTGGATGACCGAGGCCCCCGCCACGGTGTTCGAGGGGGCGCAGGGCGTGCTGCTCGACGAGTGGCGGGGTTTTCACCCGTACACCACCTGGTCCCGCTGCACCGCGGACAACGCGCTCGGCCTCATCACCGAGAGTGGCGTGGACCTGGATGTCCAGCGGGTGGGCGTGCTGCGCAGCCACATGGTGCGGCACGGCGCGGGACCGCTGCCCACGGAGACGGAGGAATTGCGGCCGCTGCTCTCCGAGCACAACACGCTCAATGACTGGCAGGGCCATGTCCGCTATGGCTGGTTCGACGCGGTGCTCGCCCGGTACGCGCTCGATGTCCTGGGCGGAGTGGACGTGCTGGCGATCACCCACCTGGACCTGCTCCGCCGGCTGCGCACCTGGAAGGCCGCGGCGAGTTATCAGGATGGCCCCGTCACCCGGTTGGCCGTGGAACCGAATCCCTCGCTCGAGGGGCAGGCCACACTCACGCGATGGCTCCTCCACGTGACGCCCTCGCTCGAGGAACGCGAGCCCCGGGAGGACCTCGTCCTGGAGCACCTCGAGCAGTTGCTCGACCGGCGAGTGGACCTCGTCTCTCGGGGGCCTCGGGCGGAGGATGTCTCCCCGCTCGCGCCTCAAGAACGGTGCCGCTCGGCGACGCGGTAGAGCTGGGTGAGGGAGAAGTCCAACAACGACTGGCAGGTGCGCATGGCGCGCCAGGCCCGGACGAAGGGCAACCAGACCCGTTCACCCACGCACACCTGGACTTCCTCGAGCTTCTGACGGGGTATCCACTGGCCCCCCAGGTGGCGCACCAGCACCTCGCCCAGGTAGGCGCCCATGGCGGGGACCGCGAGCGCGTCGAGCTTCTCCCGCTCGAACACGCGCGGGAACTCCTCATGCCAGAACTGATAGTCCACGTCCGTGAGGGACTCGGGGGTCGCCTTGAAGACGGAGGGCACCTTCGTGTGCAGCAGCGCCACCAGGTGCTCGGCGAGGTAGCGGTAATGCGCGCGAGCCCGCTCCGGGTCCGCCACGTCCGAGGGCAGCGCGGCGTTGGCGGGAAGCCATTCCTCGGGCTCGGGCGGCTGCCAGACATTGAGCTCGGCGATCTTCCGCTGGCGCTCGTGAATGGCGACGCTGTCCACCACGCGTGAGAGGAGCGACGCCACGTCCGGGTGGAAGCGGGGCTCCACGGGGGCGAGCGTGGCACTGCGCTCGCGCAGGGTGCGCAGTACGGTGTCGAAGTCCAGGTCCGGCCGGAGGTGGGCATGGGCACGGGCCTGGGCGAGGCGCGCCTCGTCGCTGGCGAAGCCCGCCGCCGTGGGCCACGTCACCACGAGCACGGCGCCATTGGGCAACTCCTCCACCCGCCAGGCCGGCGTGGAGAGCACGCGCTCACGCCCCACGGCTTCCACCAGCTTCGGACCGAAGACATTGAGCCAGAACACCTCGTAGACCTTGTCGAATCCGTCCCGGATCGCGGTCTGCATGTCGCGGCCAAAGTTGGGGGCTCCAGCCAACTGGTCATCAGCCACGCTGTGGGCCGAGGCATAGGACACTGGGTAGCGCGAGGCCCAGTCACGCACCATCTCCACGAATCGGTGACAGCGCTCCGCTTCGGTGAAGACGGAGAGTGGTTTTACCTCGATCGTGACGTCCAATTCGGAGGGAAGAGGCGGAAAATAGAGCCTGAGCGTCATGTCCAGCGCGGGCCACTTGGTGCGATACAGCCCGATGGACATACTCCTGTCACCGCGCTCTTCTTCTAGGGCCGTCCAAATGGCGGTATGGCTGTATTTGCGTCGCCGTTTACCCTCAACGACATCCGGCATCCATCCGTCGGCACATTCTTCGAGCACCTGGAAAAAGGGCTTCAACTCGCTCTCCAGTGCCACCTGTGGATCGAAAGTACCGACGAAATCCAGCCGAAGGTAGTCTTCCTCCTTCAAGTCGTGAAACCTCAGCACCTTCATTGAAACGTCACCTCCACTCTCGGAACGTCACGCTGGACTTTGTTCATGGATACATTGAGGCCACGTTCGTTTTTGGGCTTGAGATCGCCCCCCTCATAGAGGAGGCGGACTCTTCGGACTGGAACCTTGCTGCCCTCACGGAGAAGGAACTGAAGCGATGGTCTACGGATGTCCAGCGTCCCACCGTAATACCCCAGGGCGTCCATCGCGTCCGCAATCATCCGCGCTTCCAGAGCCTTGCCTTGCAGTTCCGAGAGATTTCGGCTCTTGAAGCTGAACGTCTCCACACGCGGGAGCTGTCCGGTACTCGGACCCTCTTCGATGACGAGCACATCCGCGAAGCGCAGGCCGCTGCCCTGCTTCCACACGCCCACACTCCTCTCGATGCGCGGCCGGTCGAAGTCCCCGAGAAATTGCCGCTCGGCCCGAGGCCGCGCCGCGTCGGCCCGCAGTCTCTCCACCATGAGTCGCTCGAAGGCCATCCCCCGGGCGAATCCTCCCCGCATCCGCTCGTAGCCCTCCCAACGCAGCGGCCCCTCCACGGCCTTGCCCTGCTTGAGTTCCCCGAGGCGCTCCTCGCGGTAGGCGACGTACTCACTCCAGAGCGGGTTGCCTTCCGCTCCGGGAGGTGGGGCCTCCAGAACGGGCCGCTGCCGCTCCAACACCGCCACATCTCGGGGAAGGCGCGGTCCCGCGACATCCAGCTCCACCCACGCCAGCCGGGCCTCCAGCACCTCTCGGGTGAGCCCCGCCCGCTCATCCACCCACGCTTCCAGGCTCCCGAGACGCTCGGTGCTCAGAGTCCGCTTCGGAGTGGCCACGTCATCCGCCACGGAAGCCACTGTCCCAGGCCCCTTCCCCGTACCTCCCACCGGCGAACCAGAGCGCTGCGGCTTCGTCTGGGACAGCCACACCTGCGCCCGGGCCACATCTCCCCGCGCCTCACGCAAGGCCAGGGCCGCGTCCGCACCTCCCAGGGCCACGAAGTGGGCCGCTTCCCGCCGCGCCCGGATGTCCCGCAGCAACTCCCGCACGCCCTCCACTCCCAGCCGGGCTTCCCACTGCCGTCCCATCTCCTGGAGCACCGCCAGACGCCGAAGCCCTCGCACGCCTCCCGCCCCAAGGCCTGGAGTCCCTCGGGCCTCGGTCAGGGCACGCATGCCCCGGCCACCCGCGTACAGGCCCACCACCACCGCCGCTGGCGCCAGTTCGCGCGTGGCCTGCTCGTATTGGCCCCTCGACAGCGACGCCAGCCCCTGGCCCGTCCCCGCCACCAGGTAGGCGAAGCCCAGCGGCACTCCGAACGTCACCGCATCGAAGCTCCCCATCGCCACGCTGCCCGGGGCGAAGTGCCTCAGCGCCAGGGCCCACTCCACCTCATTCAGCGCCTCCTGGTAGGGCTCGGGCAACTGCTCCCTCCGTACGGACAACTCCGCATAGCGGGCACCGTCACTCACCTGGCTCGTGGACAGCGCATCCCGGGCGGCTCGGCCCAGCCCCCGCAGCACGTCACCCGCCCGCTCTCCCCGCTCCGGATAGGCCGAGAGCGGCATTCCGCGCGTCGCCAACTCCTCGCGCACCTCGGGCATCAGCCCCAGCGTCTGGCCCAACTGCTTGTCCCGAGCCAGCCACCGCAACACCGCGTCCACTTCGTCATCATGGGCCGAGTGCAGCACGTAGAGGGCGAACACCTCGGCGAAGTAGGGGCCATAGCGCTCGGCGACGGCGAGCAGGAAGGAGACGCGCTTGCGGAGGAGCACTCCGGCGGCGTCCGCGCACACGGGCCCGAGTGCACCGAGCCGCATGGCTCGCCAGTCATCCAACGCCTCCACCAGCCGAGGCATGTCCACCCGCTGCTGCAACGCCACGTACTCCGCGGGTGAGGCACACGTCAGGAAGGGGGCCAGCAACGCCTCCGCGTCTCCGGAGGAAAAATCGGGCCAACCCTCTGGCACCGCCACGCCTCCACAAGCCAGCGCCTTCCCCGCCTCCCACACCCCGGGTGGGGAATCCAGCTCAACGGACAAACCGCTCCCTCCCGTCCCCCTCGAGGCGACAGGCCGCGAGTGCAGGCCCCATCCACTCGTCAGGCTTCCGCGCGGCGAGCCCGTCGCGCACCCCGCCAGGAGCGCCAGCACGGCCAGCGCCAGGAACGACACGCCAATGCCTGTCGTCCCGGCGGTGCACCGTCGAGGAAGAAACGAGTGAGTCCTTGTCAGCATGAGCGCCGCCCCGGAGGAAGCACAGCCTCCCCTCAGGGTAGTTCCGCTCCCTGACAATCTTCAGGAGACGCCCCGGCCCTCAGGAGGGCCGGCCGATGCCGAAGTAGGTGAAGCCCTCCTCGCGCGCGAGCCGGGGATCGATGACGTTGCGGCCATCGAAGATCGTGGGACTCTTCATCGTCGCCTTGAGCCGCTTCAGGTCCGGGTGGCGGAACTCGTTCCACTCCGTCACCAGGAAGATCGCATCGGCTCCCTCCGCCGCCGCGTAGCACGTGGGCGCGTACAACACCCGGTCGCCGAAGTAGCGGCGCGCGCCCTCGATTGCCACCGGGTCATGGCATTGCACCCGCGCGCCCTTGCCGAGCAATCCCTCGATGAGTTCCACCGACGGCGCCTCCCGCATGTCGTCCGTCTTCGGCTTGAACGCCAGACCCCACACCGCGAAGGTGCGATCGGACAGGTCGCCAAAGTGTCTCAGCGCCTTGGTCAGCAGGCACCGCTTCTGCCTCGCGTTGGTGTTCTCCACCGCGCGCAGCAGGTCGAACTCCAGCCCCACGTCGCGCGCGGTGGCCGTCAGCGCCTTCACGTCCTTGGGAAAACAACTCCCGCCATAGCCAATCCCCGGGTGCAGGAAGGAATAGCCAATGCGCTTGTCCGCGCCCATTCCCTTGCGAACCTGCTCCACGTCCGCGCCCACCTTCTCGCAGAGCGCGGCCATGTCGTTCATGAAGGAGATGCGCGTGGCGAGCATCGCGTTGGCCGCGTACTTGGTCAGCTCCGCCGAGCATGGATCCATGAAGAGGATCGGGTTCTCCGTGCGCACGAAGGGCGCGTACAGCTCGGCCATGAGCTTGCGCGCCCGCTCCGAGCGCGTGCCAATCACCACCCGGTCCGGCTTGAGGAAGTCCTCCAGCGCCGCCCCTTCCTTGAGGAACTCGGGGTTGGACACCACGTCGAACTCACACCGGGTGTGGCGGGCGATGACCTCATGCACCTTGTCCGCCGTGCCCACCGGCACCGTGCTCTTGTCCACGATGACCGTGTACTGCCGCAGCGCCCGGCCCACCTGCTCGGCGGCGGCGAGCACGTACTGGAGATCCGCTCGCCCGTTCTCCCCCTCGGGCGTCCCCACGGCGATGAACACCACTTGCGCGAGCCCCACCGTATCCGCCAGCTCCTCGGTGAAGTGCAACCGACCCGCGGCGACGTTGCGGCGCACCAGCTCCTCCAGGCCAGGCTCGTAGATGGGCACTTCGCCTCGCCTCAGCGCCTGGATCTTCCTCGGGTCGACGTCGATGCAGGTGACGTCGTGCCCCGACTCCGCGAAGCAGGTCCCTGCCACCAGACCCACGTACCCCGTACCAATGACCGCGATCTTCATAGGTCCCACCTCTCTCTCGTCTAGGGTTTCCGTCCTGAACTCACCGACCGGGTGTAGTCCTCCAACGTCTCCGCGCGATGCGCCGCCGTATGCGCGGCCAGCACCCGGGCCCGCGCCTTCCTGCCCATCTCCTGGCGCTCCGCATCCGGCACCTCCTGGAGGTAGCGCCGTGTCTCCTCCCCGGAGCGCGAGATGAGGATCTCCTCGCCCGGCCGGAAGAAGGTGTCGAGCCCCTCCCACGCATCGCTGATGATGGGCACCGCGCACGCGGCTGCCTCGAACAGCCGCACACTCGGGGAGTAGCCCGCGCGCGTGAGCTTCGCCAGCGTCACCGGCGTGTCGATGTCATAGAAGGCCGAGACCCCTCGAGCCGTGCGTTGCACCCAGGCGCCCACCTCCACGCCCTGGGGCACGTACGAGCCCACCACGACCAGGTCCGCCCCGCGCACCGCGTCCGTGAAGCGGTCCTTCAGGTCCGCGAGGTCCGAGTACAGCTCGGTGCGCCCATAAGGAGGCCGGGGCATGTCGCGATTGGAGGCATACCAGGGCACATCCCGCTCGAGGAACAGCACGTCGTGCCCGCGCCGCACCAGCTCGCGCACCAGCCCCCGGTAGGTCGTGGCGTGTCCGTTGCCCCAGCTCGACGTGATGGACAGGCCGAGCATGACGATCCGCATCCGCTGCGTCTCCATGACTCAAGCCACCCGCTCGTGAGCACCGGTGGAGGGAAGACCCAGCACCGCCTCCACCTTCGAGGCGCGATGGGCATACGTGTGCTCGGACAGCACGCGCTGGAGCGCCGCCTGGCCGATGCGCCGCGCCTCGGGCCCGCTCAGCGCGCGCACGTGCTCGGCGACCTCCTCGCCCGAGTGCGCCACGAGGATCTCCTTCCCGGGCTCCAGGAACAGCTCCACGCCCTTGAAGGCGTCGGTGAGGATGCAGGCTCCCGCGCCCGCGGCCTCGAACACCCGCGTGGCCGGCGAGAAGCCAAAGCGGGCCATGCTGTCCCGGTTGATGTTGAGCACCGCGCGCGCCGAGCAGTTCAGCGCGTTGTGGTCCTGCGTGTAGACGTGGCCCAGGTACTTCACGTTCTCCGGCAGGGCCCGGTCTCCCCAGCCACTGCCCCCCAGCAGGAAGCGAGAGCCGGGCAGGAGGCTCGCGGCCTTCAGGAAGAAGGCCTCCACGCGCGCCTCGCGGTCCGGCAGCCGGTTGCCCAGGAAGGCCAGGTCCCCCTCGAAGCGCGCCTCCGCCGCCACCGGGTGGTGGACCTGATTGCCCGGACGCCGCAGCTCCAGCACGCGCGCCTCGAGCAGGGCGTCGAATACGCCCACGCCGCTCGCCTTCACCACCACGTCCGCGTCCCGAGCCTCCTCCAGGCAGCGCTCGAGCGCCTCCGTCCCCTGCGCGGAATAGACGACCACGCGCGCCCAGTCTGGATCCGCCAGGTCGCGGTGCTGCTGGCGCTCGTAGGCATCCGGCTCGTAGAAGGTGACGTGGTGCCCACGCTCGTGCAGCGCGCGGACGATGCCACGGTAATAGGTGGCCGCTCCGTTCCAGTAGGCCGAGACGAGGCTCGAGCCGAAGAAGGCGATACGCGACCCCTTGCTCATGGGGTGATTCTTTCCCGCGCCAGCGGGTGACACAGTGAAGCGCTCAGGCCCAGGGACTGGCAGATGCGCAGAAGCTCCTCCACGCGGTGCCCACAGGTGTGGCGCGCGAACACCGTGCGCCGGCCGTGCTCCACCAGCTCGCGACGCAGCCCCTCGTCGGAGAGCAACGCGCGCAGGTGGCGCCGCATCTCCTCTCCATTGGCGGCCACGAGGAAGTCCCGGCCCGGAGTGAAGAGCCCCTCCGCGTCGGACCAGAGGGCCGACACCAGGGGAATGCCGCAGGCGAGCGCCTCGAAGGGGCGGATGGTGGGAATGCCGGGCAGCGCCTGGGTATAGGGCCGACGCGGCACGTGGACCGTCACACGCGCCTGGGCGAAGGCCTGGGGGGCGCGGTGATTGGGCAACCATCCCGCGTACTCGATGCCCGAGGCGGCGAGCGTTTCACGCGCGGCGTCCGGGTAGCGCACGCCATGCACCCGCGCCTTCAGGCCGAGCGCCTTCACCGGCTCCAGCAGGAACTCGTGCAGTTCCGCGGTGCGCTCGTCGTCGCCCCAGTTGCCCACCCAGACGAGCTCCCTCTCCGCCGCCAGGTGCGGCAGGGGGTGGAACACGCGCGTGTCCGCGGCCTCGTGCCACGTCCAGGCGCGCGCGGCCCAGCCCTGCTCCAGGTAGATGCGCCGGATGACGTCCCCGAAGGCGAGCACGCCGTCGTAGTGGGTCAGCTCGTAGCGCGCCAGCTCCTCCCGGGCGCTCACGCTGCGGTGGTGGGTGTCATGGAAGAGCAGACGGAAGGAGCCGCCCGCCCGGCGCCGCTCACCCAGACGCCGCACCAGCTCCGGCGGGCTCCACTCATGGACGATGACGAGGTGGGCCCCGTCGAGCACGCGATCCAGCTCGAGTGAATCGGACGTGTAGCGCTCGGGACGCACGGCCGGGTAGACGCCCCGCACCTCCTCCAGCACCGCCGCTCCGCCAGGCTCGGCCAGGAGGTTGCGCAGACTCCAGGCGTCCTCGGGCTCGAGGACCCGCACCTCGTGGCCGCGCAGGGTGAGCTCCGTCACCACGCCGCGAAGGAAGTGCACGTTGCCATGGTTCCAGTCGGACAACAGGGAATGACAGAAGAGAACGATACGCATGAGCAGTCGGGAGTGCCGTCAGGAAGCATGAACCGCGGGGGAGACCCACGCCTCGGAAGGCCGCGCGCGCAGCGCGGCGTAGAGTTCGAGATAGGCCTCCACCATGCGGCGGGGCGTGAAGGTGAGCGCCCGGGCACGGGCCTCGCGGGCCAGACGCTCCCGCTCGGAGGGACGGGCCATCAACTCCCGCAGCGCGCGCGCGAGCCCGTCCTCGTCGTCCGGGTGGACGAAGCACGCGGCCTCGCCCCACACCTCGCGCAGGCTGGGGATGTCCCCGAGCACCAGCGCGCACCCGGCGAGCGCGGCCTCCAGGATGGACAACCCGAAGGGCTCATAGCGCGCGGGCAACGCGTAGATGGCCGCCCTCGCCATCCACCCGGCGAGTGCCCCGGGCGCCAGGGCTCCGAGCGATTGCACGTGCGGAGCCCGGGCCCTGCCTCCGCCCCCCGGGTGCTGGACCGCCCCCGCGACGCGCACGGGAAAGGGAAGCCCCGGAGCGACCGCGTCCAGCGCCGCCAGGTTCTTGGCCTCGTCCCACAGCCGTCCCGCCGCGAGCACGAACTCTTCCTTCGGACCGGGGGGGTAGGCCTCCGCCCGCCGCGCGTTGGGAATGACGCGCGTGAAGCGCAAGGGACCATGGAGCCGCTCGGTGGCGGCGAGCATGGCGGCGCTGGGAGCCACCACGCACGCCGCCGCGCGCAGTCCCCGCGACACCTCGCGCCGGTAGTGTGCGTATTGCTCGGGGGCCTGCTCCCCCTTCACCGCCTCCCACCAGGAGAGGACGCACGAGTGCGACACCACCAGCGCTGGCGTCCGCCAGGGAAGCGAGCCATGACAGAAGCCATTGAGGTGGACGATGTCGGGAGCCAGCGCCGCCTCCAGCTCGAGCAGACACTGCCCGGAGGCACGCACGTCCTCCCAGGGCTCGTCCATCCACTCCAGCCGGTAATGACTCTCATGGAGGGTGAGGTTGGGCAGTTGCCGTGCCTCACGCCTCTGCGCGGCGGACACCGGTGCCCCCAGTGTCGCCAGATCCACCTGGATGCCCTCGTGCCCGAGCGCACGACACAACTCCAGGGCATACGCCCACACGCCCCCCACCGTGTCGGCGGTCATCAACACCCGTTGGACCGTCGGCATCAGGCAACCTCCCGGCTCATCCCGCATGGACCGCGACCGCGGCGCTCGTCGTCGCCAGCTCTTCCAACCAACGGAGGAGCCGGGCCACCCCTTGCTCGACTCCCACCCGCGGCGCCCAGCCCGTGGCGGCCTGGAACTTGCGGGTGTCGGAGACGTAGTAGCGCTGATCCCCCGTGCGCCAGTCCTCGAAGCGGAGCTCCGGCTCCCGCCCGGTGTGTCGGAAAATCAAATCAAGCAACTCCAGCAGGCTCACGGTGCGCTCCGGGCCACCGCCGATGTTGAAGGCCTGTCCCCGGAGCTGCTCGATGTTCATCTGCGCCAGCCGCATGGCGTGCACCAGGTCCTCCACGAAGAGGATGTCGCGCACCTGCATGCCGTCCCCGTAGAGGGTGATGGGCTGGCCCGCCAGCGCCCGGAGGAGGAAGTGCGCCACCCAGCCCTGGTCCTCGGTGCCGAACTGCCGTGGGCCGTAGATGCAGCTCATCCGGAACACCGCGGTGCGCAGGCCGAAGGAGCGCCCGTAGTCGAGCACGTACTGGTCCGCCGCGCCCTTGGAGCAGCCATAGGGACTCTCGAAGTCGAGCGGGCAGCGCTCGCTCAGGCCCTGGGCGCGGATGTCCTCGTCCCGGGGCACGTAGCGGCGGCCTTCCTGGACGAACTCCATCCCCGGCAGCCCGCCGTAGACCTTGTTCGTCGAGGTGAAGAGCAGCGAGGCCGGCTCCTCCATGCTCCGCAGGGCCTCCAGGACGTTGAGCGTCCCGCGCGTGTTCACCTCGAAGTCGTGCACCGGGCCCTCGAGGCTGGTGGTCACCGCCACCTGCGCCGCGAAGTGGAACACCTCCGCGGCGCCCTGCACCGCCCGCCGCACCGCCTGCTCGTCGCGGACGTCGCCCACCGTCACGTCGAGCAGCGAGCCATGGCGCGCCTTGAGCCAATGCAGGTTGCGCTCCACGCCCGCCCGCGAGACGTTGTCGAAGATGCGCACCTGGCGGCCCTCGCGCAGGTACTGGTCCGCCACGTTGGAGCCGATGAACCCGGCACCACCGAAGATGACCACCTTCCCGCCGTGACCGTTCCGCTGTCTCAGCCGATTCTTGCTCATACGGTCAATCCCCGAGCCTCGAGTTCCGCCTTCGCCTCGGCCACGCGATCCGTGGCCACCGGCCCCACGATCACGAAGTCGCGCTGCTGCATCCCATCCTCGAAGATGAGCGGCGCGTTGCCGTTGAGCATCCGCGACGCGAAGATGGCGAGCACCCCGGTGTAGGGATTGGACAGCGCCCGGCGCGGGCCGTACACGTTGAAGAAGCGCAGCGCCACCGTGGTTGTAGGCGCGACCGGTGATGAGGCACAGCCGCTCCTGGTCATATTTGGACAAGGCATACACGGACGAAAGCCCCGGCGCCTTCGTCTCGGGGGTGGGCAGTGGTGAGAGCAGCACTCCGTTGTCACCGCGCAACTCCCAATCGCCCGACTGGAGCTGCCCCAGGGTGCGCTCCGTACCGAACACGAGCCGCCCCTCCGGCGCGCGGAACAGCCCCTCGCCATGGATGCTCATGCTGGAGGCGACCACCAACCGTTCCACGGGACGAGCGATGAGTGCTTCCATCAACACCGCGGTGCCCAGGTTGTTCACCGAGGTGTAGTGCCCCACCTCGTACATACTCTGGCCCACGCCCACGGCCGCGGCGAAGTGATAGACCACGTCCACATCCTCGAGCGCGCTCCGCACCGCATCGCGATCCCTCACGTCGCCGATGACCAGTTCCACGTCTGGGGCGAGCCATTGCGGTCGCGCCCAGGCCACCGGGAAAAACACCCCAATGTCAGAACACCCGAATTCCTCCCCCTGGAGGGAAGCTCGCCGTCCTGCTGCCAGGAATGGGCGCCGTGGCCAGTACATTCATCACGGGCGTCCTGCTGGCCCGCCGGGGATTGGGGCTGCCAGTGGGCGCACTCACGCAGATGGGAGGTCTGCGCGTGGGCGGTGAACGGGTCCGCCTGAGCCAATATCTGCCCATTGGCCCGAAAGGAGTTCACCAAGCGCGGCGTGCTCAAGGAGCGCCTCCAGACGGGCGACCACCCGGAACTCTACGCAGACCTCGTCCACAAGGTGCGCATCGAGTACTACCCGCCGCGGGGCGACGCCAAGGAAGGCTGGGACAACATCGATCTCTTCGGCTGGCTGGGCTACCCCATGCAGATGAAGATCGACTTCCTGTGCCGTGACTCCATCCTCGCGGCGCCCATCGTGTTCGCGTCAGCCCGCGCGCAGCAGCCGCGCCCAGGGGTCCAGGGGCCGCACGCTCAGCGCGGCGTAGAGTTCCAGGTACGCCTCGGCCATGCGACGGGGCGAGAAGGTGAGCGCCCGGGTACGGGCCCGGTGGGCCCGGCACTCGCGCTCGGTGGGGTGGGTCATCAACCAGCGCAGGGCCTGCGCGAGACCCCCCACGTCATCCGGATGGACGAAGAGCGCGGCGTCTCCCCACACCTCGCGCAGGCTCGGAAGGTCTCCGAGTACCAGCGCGCACCCGGCGAGCGCGGCCTCCAGCACGGACAACCCGAAGGGCTCGTAGCGCGCGGGCAGCGCGAACACGGCCGCCCGGGACATCCACCCGGCGAGCGCCCCCTCCGACAGCACCCCCAGCGACTCCGCCTGCACGGTGCGAGGCGCCTGCCCCGCGATGCGCACCGGCACGGAGAGTCGCGGAGCAATGGCCTCCAGCGCCGCCAGGTTCTTGGTGTCGTCCCACACCCGGCACGACGAGAACACGAAGGGCTCCTTCGCATCCGGGAGGAAGGCCTCCGCGCGCCGCGCGGGGGGGATGACGCGCGTGGAGCGGAAGGGGCCATGGTGCCGCTCGACCGAAGCGAGCATGGCCGAGGTGGGCGCCACCACGCACCCCGCCGCGCGCAGGCCCCGCGTCGTCTCCCTCCAGTCGTGCGAAGAGCACTCGGGCGAATGCGCTCCCGGAAGGGCCTCGCCCCACGACAGGGGACACGCGCGCGCCACCACCAGCGTCGGTGCCTTCCAGGCCAGCTCCCCATGGCTGGCGACATGGAGGTGGACGATGTCGGGGGCCCGTTGCTCCTCCAGCTCCAGCAACCACGCCTCCCACGCCTCCGCCCCGCGGGGGCTCTCGTGGAGGACGAGGCCGGGCACGTCCCGCGCCTCCATCTCCCGGGCGGTGGACAGGGGCCCTCCCAGCAGCGCCAGGTCCACCCGCACGCCCCGGGCCGCCAGCGCCCGGCACAGCTCCAGCGAGTCCGTCCACACACCGCTCACCGCGTCCGTGGTCATCAACACCCGCTGGACCGGCGATGTCATGGAGCCCCGAGGCTGCCCCCTCATGGGACTCGGGGGTCCGCCAGGCTCCGGGATCCGACGCGGCATGGTGCCCTCCCATCGGACACGCGCCCCCACCCCCGCGCGGCCCGGGTTCAAGATTCAGGAGCCGATCACGGGGTGAGGGCTCCAGTACCTCGAGAAAACTGTAACCACCTCGATTCCCAGTGTGATCTGGAATCAGCGTCTTTCCCTATGTTCCGGGGAACATCTGCCGATGGATGTCAGTGCCATGGCCTTCCGGGGTAGCAAGGCCCGGAGATGTCGGGAGGAGGACAGACGGACACCCCGCCGCGGCGGGTGGCTACTGCGCCGCGCGCACCTGGAAGCCAATGCGCGGGAAGTGGACGAGCAGCTCGCCGGCGCGCGCGTCGGTGCGACGGATGGCGAGCTCGTTCGGACGGGACAGCACGAACTCGCCTTCCACCGGATCCTTGCCGTAGTCCGTGGCCGACACCTTCACGCGCGCGCCCTTCGCCAGCCCCTGCTGCTCCACGAAGGGCTCGTCGGCGAGGGGCTCGGGCCGGCCGCGCGCGGCGATCGCGATGGCCTCCGTGCTCGACAGTTGCTCGGGCGCGCCCTGGCCGAACGTCTGGAAGCGGTCGATGAAGCTCTTCACGTGCGGGGACTCGTCGAGGATGCCCGAGACCGCCTTCACCTGCTGGACGAACCAGAGGCAGTGGTAGACGGAGAAGTCGGCGAGGCTCGGGGCCTGGCCGAACAGCCACGGCCGGCCATCCGCCAGCCGCGCATCGAGCTGCTGGAGGTACAGGCGCAGCGCCCCCGTGGCCTCCTGGGGATTCATGCCCGGCGAGCTGGCACCAGCGCTCAGGGCGGCGCGATCGGCCAGGAAGGCCTTGATGTGCTCCGGAGGCAGGTGGCCGAAGAGGCTCTGCACGCCCGTGGGCTGGAAGATGTGGCCCACGGCGGCCCCGAACAGCGAGGAGTCCGCCCACTGCGCCACGATGCGCGTCAGCCCCGCCGACTCGGGCGGGTGGAGCGTGGGCGTGGGCGCGAGCCGCTCCAGCACGTCCGCGATGAGCGCCGAGTCGCAGTAGATGTCCGAGCCGATCTGCAGGAAGGGCGTCTTGCGGTAGCCGCCCGTGAGCGCCACCACGTCGGGCTTGGGCATGATGACGGGGATGACCACCGAGATCCAGCGCAGCCCCTTGAAGCCGAGGATGGCGCGGATCTTCTCGGAGAAGGGCGAGCTCGGATAGTGGTGGAGGATGAGCTGGGACACGCGGACTCCTGTCGATGGGGGGAGCGGCCATCTGAGCGAGCGGACGCAAGCCCGTCAACACGGTGGGCGTGACAGGTCCGAGGGCTGGGAGCATAAGGACAGTCGTGACTCCGTCCCCGCCGTCCCCCGAGGCCCCGCGCTCCCCATCCACGACTGGCTCCCGGCTCGCCTCCATCGCGGTGGCCAGCGCGTTGTTCATGGAGTTCATCGACTCCACGGCGCTGTCCACCGCGCTGCCCGCCCTGTCCACGGCGTTCGGCAGCGACCCGGTGCACCTGAAGCTGGCCCTGACGTCCTACCTCCTCGCGCTGGCGGTGGTCGCGCCGGCGAGCGGATGGATCGCCGACCGCTACGGGCCCCGGCGCGTGTTCATGACCGCCATGGGGGTGTTCCTCGCGAGCTCGGTGCTCTGTGGCTTCTCGCGCTCACTGGCCGAGCTCGTCGTCTTCCGCACGCTCCAGGGTGTCGGGGGCGCGCTGATGGTACCGGTGGGCCGGCTGATCGTCGTGAGCTCGGCGCCGCGCGAGCGGCTGGTGTCGGCGATGAGCTGGTTCACCATGCCCGCGCTGGTCGGGCCGCTCGTGGGGCCCCCGCTGGCCGGCTTCATCCTGAAGGTCGCGGACTGGCCGTGGATCTTCTTCATCAACGTGCCGGTGGGAATCCTCGGCATGCTCGCGGTGCTGCGCTTCGTGCCGCCCCTGCACCAGCCGTATCCAGGCCGGTTCGACATGAAGGGCTTCCTCCTGGCGGCCACCGCCATCACCTCGCTGGTGGGCGCGTCCGAGGTGGTGGGCATGGGGCTGGTGCCGGTGGCCGTGCAGCTCGGCATGTGGGGGCTCGCGCTCGGGTCGCTCGTGGCCTACATCCGCCATGCCCTGCGGGTGGAGCGGCCGGTGCTCAACGTGCGGCTGGTGCGCTACGACACCTTCCGGGCGAGCCTCGTCGGCGGCGTCGTGGTGCGGGTGGGCCTGGGCGCCACGCCCTTCCTGCTGCCGCTGCTGTTCCAGGTGGGGCTCGGGTGGGGGCCGCTGGAGACGGGACTGGTGACGGTGGGCACGGCCGTGGGCGCCATGGCCTGCAAGCCCGTGGCGCCCGGCATCATCCGCCGGTTCGGCTTCCGCTCCACCCTGATCTACGCCAACCTCGTCACCGCCGTGCTCACGGCCCTGCCCGCCTTCTTCCGGGGCGGGACGCCGGTGGCGCTCATGGTCGTGGTGCTGGCGGTGGGCGGCTTCATGCGCTCCATGCAGTTCACCGCCCTCAACACCGTGGCCTACGCGGACATCCCCCAGGGCACGGTGAGCAATGCATCCACGCTGTCGGTGGTGACGCAGCAGATGGGGCTCAGCCTGGGCATCAGCTTCGGTGGGTTGATGCTGCACCTGGCGCGCGGAGACGCCGAGGGCGCCATCACCCCGAGCCAGTTCATCCTCCCCTTCGTCGCCGTGGGCGTGGTGACGGCGCTCGCCGGGCCGCTCTTCCGGCGCATGTCCCCCGAGGCGGGCGCCAGCATCCAGGGACGGGGCCGACTGGCCGCGTGAGGACCGCGCGGCGCTAGCTCTTGCCCACCACCTTCTTGAGGAAGCCCCAGAAGCGGCCCGAGCGCTCCTTGAGCTCCTGGCCCCGCCGCTCCTCGGCCGCCCGCGCCGCGTCCTTGGCCACGCCCAGCCGCTGCCGCAGCTCCTCGGGCGTGTAGCGCGTGGCCAGCGTGGCCTTCATCTCCTTGCGCGTCGAGTACTCCTGCGCGTTGACGTGCAGCACGCATTCGGAGTCCAGCCGCAACGTCACCGCCACGCGCACCGAGCCCTTGGGCCCCTTGGGCAGGCCCTCCAGCCGCGCCGTGCCCAGGTACTCGTTGGCGGAGATGTGCGCATCCTCGCCCTGGAAGATGGACAGCTCCATGACTTCCTCGTCATCGCGCGTGGTGGAGATGGCGAAGGAGCGCTGCGCGGGCAGGGGCGTGTTGCGCTCGATGACGCGCGTGAAGGCGCCGCCGGGCATGGCCACGCCGATCGTCATGGGCAGCACGTCGATGAGCACCACGCTGCTCACCCTGTCCACCGCGCTGGAGTAGAGCGCCGCGCCCAGGGCCACCGCCTCGTCCGTGTTGACGCCCGCGTGCGGCGCCCGGCCGAGCACCTCCTTGAGCTTCTCGCGCACCAGCGGCATGCGGCTCTGCCCGCCCACCAGGAGGATGTCGTCGAGGTCCGAGGGGCGCAGCTTCGCGTCCAGCAGCACGTCGCCCACCACGTCCAGCGTGCGCATCACCAGCGGCATGCACACCCGCTCCATCTCCGCGCGCGTGAGCGTGATGTGCATGTCCCGCGGCCGCCCGGCCTCGTCCACCATGAGCATGGGGATGTGGACGTCGTAGGCATTGGACTCGGAGAGCGCCACCTTGGCGCGCTCGGCCGCGTCCGCCACCCGCGACAGCGCCACGCGGTCTCCCTGGAAGGTCACCCGCTCCTGCTGCTGGAAGCGCTCGAGCAGCAGGTCCACCAGCACGTTGTCGAAGTCCATGCCGCCCAGGAAGATGTTGCCGCCGGTGGCCAGCACCTCGAACACGTTCTTGTCGATGCGCAGCACGGTGGCGTCGAAGGTGCCGCCGCCCAGGTCATACACGAGCACCCGCTTGGCCATGTCCCGGTTGAGCCCGTACGCCAGCGCCGCCGCGGTGGGCTCGTTGAGGATGCGCTCCACCTTGATGCCCGCGAGCCACCCCGAGCGGCGCACCGCCTCGCGCTGCGGCTCCGAGTAGTACGCGGGCACCGTCACCACCGCGCGCTCCACCTTCGTGCCCAGGTGCTGCTCGGCCAACTCCTTGCACTCGCGCAGGATGATGCCCTGCACCTCCTCGAGCGACAGCACGTGCTCGCCCATGCGCACCGCCGCCCGGCCCCGCGCGTCGGGGAGGATCTCGTAGTGGAAGCGCTCGCGCACCTGGTTCACCACGGCGCTGTCGTAGGGACGCCCCACCATGCGCTTGGCGCCGTAGATGGTGTGATCGGGCCGCAGGAGCACCTGGCTCTTGGCGCGGTGGCTCACCAGCAGCTTGCTCTGCGTGGACAGCGACACCACCGAGGGGATGGTGTTGTAGCCCTCGCGCGAGCGCAGCACCGTGGGCTTGTTGTTCTGCATCACCGCCACGCACGTGTTGGTGGTGCCCAGGTCGATGCCGATGACGGGCCCCTTGCCCTCGATGCTCGTGGGCGGCGTGAGGAAGACGGTGAGCACCTGCCCCGGTGTTGTCTTCGGCTCGAGCGGCAGGGCCTGGGGCTTGAAGGGCGAGGGCGCGAGCCCGACCACCGGCACCACCGTGGAGGGGCGCGCGGGTGTCGGAGCCGCGGAGGGAGGCGGCACGGGCGCTCTCGCGGAAGGCGGTGGCGCGGGCGCTCTCGCGGGAGCAGGCGGCGCGGGAGCGCGCGCGGGAGCAGGCGGCGCGGGCGCTCTCGCCGCGGGCCGCTGGGATGGCCCCGCCACGGGCCGCGCCAGCTCGAGCGGCTCGTCTTCGTCGGAGGACTCCAGCTCCAGCTCCACCGCGCTGCCCCGCTGGGCGGGCACGGGAGTGGCCGGAGCCGGAGCGGTCGCCGGAGGAGCACCGCGAGGCTTGAGCGGAGGCCCGGAGCTGGCCGCCGCCGAGAGATCCTCCAGGTCGAACTCCCGCGGGCCCCTGGACCCGAGCCCTCCAGCGCCCGGCTCGGGCTCGTCCGACTGGGAGCTCGGGGGCGTGAAGGCGAGGAGCTCGTCGAGCGACATGTCGACGGCGCTGACGGGGGCCGTGACGGGCGGCGGCGGCGGTGGAGCAGCGGGCGGAGGGGCAACGGGCGCGGGCGTCCGGGAGGGAGCCACCGCGGGACGCGTCCCCGAGGGAGTCTTCGCGGGCGCCACCGTGGGAATGCCCTGCCGGGAAGGCGCCCGGGGCACGGGAGCCATCGGAGGGATGAGCGGGGCCACGGAAGGGGCCGCGACGGGAGGCGGAGTGAGGCTGGGAGCAGCCCTGCCCGGCGCGGGCGCGCCCGCCTGCGCCGCGGCGTTCTTCACCTGCAACATCCGGTCGACGAGGGCCTGGGAGGCCTCGTCCAGCTCCGTGAACTGGATGCCCATGCCGGCCGGCCCCGTCACGTCCTCGACGGGCCGCGACCAGCGCACCACCGCCGAGCCCTTGAGCATCCGCTGACCATCCGCGATGCGGACCTCGAAGCGCACCGGCGTGCCCACGGGCTGCGGCTCGCGCGAGCGGATGAACATGCCACCGGGGCTGATGTTGACGGCGTACTCCTGCACGAAGCTGACGACGCTCGTGTGCTTGAGTTTCACCAGCAGGCCCACGGCCTTGCGTTCCGAGGTGCGCCGACCCTGATCCATCCCATGGACTGTCGCGGGTCCGACTGGCTTGCTCAAGTGTTTCCGTCGGCCTCGCCTGCTCGAATGCCAGCCATCCCCCAAAGGGCATGCGCGGGGTGTACCCCCTGCTCCCACGCCTCTCTCACGGAGCGAGAAGCCGGAGGAAGGCCTCCTGGTCGCCGGTCACCGCGTCGCCATGGCGCTGCAGGCCCGTGAGGCCGAGGCCATGGCCCGGGACGAAGTCCAGCGCGGTGGCCACCACCGGGCAGTTGCCCTCGGAGCACTCACCGGGCGTCAGCACCTGCTCGTTGCGCGGCTCGCCCTCGAGCGAGTACCGGCTCAGGGTGTCGCCACACACGGCCGCCACCGAGCCCTCCCCGTCGAGCGTCACCGCCGGAGCCGCCGGAGCCTGACCACAGGGGAGCGCGCGGGCCCAGCGCTCCGCCCCCTCGGCCCCCGTGGCAAGGACGAAGGCACCCGGGCCGGACAGCCGCGAGCCCCCCCACGTCAGGTCGCCGGAGAACCCGCCCACCAGCACCCCACCCCCCGCCGGGTCCACCTCCAGCCCGGAGACGTGCGCGTCCACTCCTGGCCACGCCTTGCCCCAGGCGAGGCGCCCGTCCCCGCCGAAGGCGAGCAGGAGCAGGGACGGCTCTCCCGGAGCGCCGAAGCGCTGTCCGTCCACGGTGAGTGCGCCCTGCAGGCGGCCCGCCAGCAGCCACTGCCCCGAGGGCGTCCACGCCGCCGCGCGCAGCTCGGTTCCCCGCTCGACCACGTCGAGCTGCCGCGTCCAGACGAAGGCGCCCTGGGCGTCATGGTGGGCGAGCACCGGGAGGAGGCCGTCCGGCGTCCACTCCTCGGCCGCGACGAAGACGCCTCCCGAGGCATCCGCCACCGTCGCGTACACCTTCTGTCCCGCGCGCCGCTGCCAGAGGGGCTCGCCCTCCGGGGAGAACTTCACCAGGAAGCCGTCCGAGGCCGCGCCCAGGCCGAAGTCGATGTCGTACAGGAAGGCGTTGCCCGACAGGAAGAGGTCCCCACCGGGCGAGGCCACCACCCGGGGAGCGTCCACGCGGTTGCGGGGAAACTCGCGCGTCCAGAGCCGCTGTCCCTCCGGATCATAGCGGGCCAGGGAGAGGGCGAGCTGCTCTCCCTCGACGGGAGCCCGATCCGCGTCCTGGCGCGGGGTGGACAGCCACACCAGGGAGACATGACCGGAGCCATCCACGGCCAGCCCCGTGCCGAGGTCGTCCTGGGGCCCGCCCACCCGGTGGAACCAGGGCTGGGCCTGGGCGACGGGGGCGGCCTCGGAGGGAGGCGTCGCGCCGGGGGAGGACGGGACGATGGGACCCGCCTCCTGGGGAACCCGCTCCTCCGTCGAGGGGTCCTCCGACGCCTCCGCTCCGGCCTCCAGGCCACCACACCCGGCGGCGAAGGCGAGCCACGCGGCGGGCAGCAGCCGGCGCCACGGACGGTTGGTGATTGCCTCGGACAGACGATGCATGTGCTTCTCCCCACCCGTTTCCCGGTCCATGTGGACCCCCGGAGAAACGAACCGGTGGAAGGTAATGGGGTCATTCCCCTTGGCATCCCCCCCGTCCCGGCTCCGTCCCAACCCCCCCGGAGGGCAGGGAGACAACCTGGGGGGAGGGGAGCGCGGACGCACCGGGTGGGAAAGGAATAGACCGTCCCCGGAAAGGTTGGCAGCCCACGTTCGAGCCACGGCCCCACGCGAAACCCTTGGTCCGCGTGCCTTCCCGCGATTAAGACGATCCCCCTCTATGGAAAGCGCCTCCCCGACCACCCCCTCCACCGCCCCGGCACCCACCAGCGAGGATCTCCAGGCCGTCGAGGAACTCGCCCGGGCCAAGGCCCAGATCCAGGCCCAGATCGAGAAGCGCGTCGTGGGGCAGCGCGACGTGGTGGATCACCTGCTCATCGCGCTCTTCGCCCGTGGCCACTGCCTCTTCGTGGGCGTGCCGGGCCTGGCCAAGACGCTGCTCATCTCCACGCTGGCGGACGTGCTCAACCTGTCCTTCAACCGCATCCAGTTCACCCCGGACCTGATGCCCTCGGACATCACCGGCACGGACATCCTGGAGGAGGACAAGGCCACGGGGCACCGCGCCTTCCGCTTCCTGCAGGGGCCCCTGTTCGCCAACATCATCCTCGCGGACGAGGTGAACCGCACCCCGCCCAAGACGCAGGCCGCCCTGCTCCAGGCCATGCAGGAGTACCGCATCACCGCCGGTGGCCGCACCTACCCGCTGGACCTGCCCTTCCTCGTCTTCGCCACGCAGAACCCCATCGAGCAGGAGGGCACCTACCCGCTGCCCGAGGCCCAGCTCGACCGCTTCATGTTCCTGGTGGACGTGGGCTACCCCACGGCCGAGGAAGAGGTGGAGATCGTCAAGGCCACCACGGGCGGAACGCCCCCGCCGCTGGAGAAGATCCTCTCGCCCGAGCGCATCCTCGCGCTGCAGGCGCTGGTGCGGCGGGTGCCGGTGCCCGACCACGTGGTGCGCTACGCGGTGGAGCTGGTGCGCCACACCCGCCCCAAGGAGCCGGGCGTGCCGGACTTCATCCAGAAGAACGTGTCGTGGGGCGCGGGCCCTCGCGCCAGCCAGTACCTGGTGCTCGCGGCCAAGGCGCGCGCCATCCTCTCCGGGCGCTTCGTCGCCTCGGTGGAGGACGTGAAGGCGGTGGCCCGCCCGGTGCTGCGCCACCGCGTGCTGCCCAACTTCACCGCCGAGAGCGAGGGCATGACGTCGGTGAAGCTGGTGGATCAGCTCGTCTCGCTGGTGAAGGGATAGCGCTCCGGAATGCTGCTGGATGCCCAGACACTCTCGCGGCTGCAGGGCGTGAAGCTGCGCGCCCGCGCGGTGATGGAGGGGGTGCTGTCCGGCCTCCACAAGAGCCCGCACCAGGGCCAGAGCGTGGAGTTCGCCGAGCACAAGGAGTACGCCCCCGGCGACGAGCTGCGCCACCTGGACTGGAAGGCCTACGGCAAGTTCGACAAGTACTACGTCAAGCGCTTCGAGCACGAGACGAACCTGCGCGCGGTGATGGTGGTGGATGCCTCCGCCTCCATGGGCTACCAGAGCACCGCCCTGTCCAAGCTGGAGGTGGCCAAGACGCTCGCGGGCGCGCTGTGCTACCTGCTCGTGCGCCAGCAGGACGCCGCCGGCCTGGCCGTCATGACCGAGGGGCGCATCCGCGACGTGCCCCCGCGCGCCTCCGCCGGCCACCTCAACGTGCTGCTGGATGCCCTGGAGGTGGCCACCGCCAAGGGGGGCACCCAGCTCGTGTCCGCCGCGGACCACCTGGCCGAGGTGCTCCCGCGCCGCTCCTCCGTCGTCATCCTCTCGGACTTCCTCGACGAGGACCCCACGGCGCTCAAGCGGATATTGGCGCTGCGCCAGCGCAAGAACGACGTGGCGGTGTTCCACCTGGTGGACCCCGCCGAGCTGACGTTCCCCTTCGATGACCCCACGCTCTTCCTCGACATGGAGGGCGAGGGCCGCGTCGAGGTGAACCCCCGCGAAATCAAGGAGAGCTACCTGGAGGAGTTCGGCGCGTTCCTCAACGGGGTGAAAACGGCCTGCGCGGAGGCGGACGTGGACTACGAGCTGGTGCGCACCGACGAGCGCCTGGACGAGGTGCTGTTGCGCTTTCTCGGCAAGCGCGGGAGGCGGCGGTGACCTTCGCGCACCCCTGGATGTTGCTCGGCGCGCTGGCGGCGCTCATCCCGCTGCTCGTGCACCTCTTCGACCGGCGACGGCCCCGACCCCACCCCTTCGGGCCCATGGCCTTCGTGCTGCGCAGCCAGAAGCGCACCGCGAGCCGGCTCAAGCTCAAGCGGCTGCTGCTCTACGCCCTGCGCACCCTCATCCTGCTCGCCCTGCCCATCGCGCTCGCCATGCCGGAGTTCCGGCGCGACGCGGACGCGGCCGTGGCGGTGAAGGGCCCGGCGGCCACGGCCATCGTGCTGGACGCGTCGCTCTCCATGCGCTGGTCGGATGGCACCTCGCTCTTCGAGCGCGGCCGGGACGAGGCACGCGACGCGCTGGCGGACCTGCGCCCCGAGGAGCCCGCGACGGTGCTGGTGTGCACGCACGCGCCCGAGGCGCCCATGGCCCCGGCCTTCGATCGAGGCCGGCTGCGGCAGCTCATCGACGAGGCCCGCCCCACGTACGCCGCGGCGGACCTGTCGCGCTGCCTGGACCTGGCGGCGCGCTCGCTGGAGGAGAGCCCGCTGGCGGGCAAGCGCCTCGTGGTGGTGTCGGACCTGACGGCGGGCTCGCTGCGGCTCGAGTCCCCGGCCCCCACGGTGAAGGGACCCACGGGCGAGGCGGTGCGGCCCGAGGTGGTGCTGCGCGACGCGGGCCGGGACGCCCTGCCCAACCACGCGCTGGTGGACCTGAAGGTGGAGCCCGCGCTGCAGGCCGGCCCCCGCGCCTTCCAGTTCACCTTCACGGTGAAGAACCACTCGGACGCGCCCCTCAAGGACCTGGAGGCGGCGGTGCGCGTGGGGGACAGCGTGCTGGGCAAGGGCTTCGTGGACGTGCCCGCCCATGGCACGGCGCAGAAGTCGCTCACGGTGCGCTTCACCCAGGGCGGCACGCTCTCGGGCGAGGGCACGCTCACGCCCGACGGACTGGCCGAGGATGACCGGCGGGCCTTCGTGCTCGCGGTGCCCCGGCCCTTGAAGGCCCTGGTGGTGAACGGGGCGCCCAACGCCACGCGCTACCGGGACGAGGCCTTCTTCGTGGAAGCGGCGCTGTCGGCGCCGGGCTCGCCCGTGCAGGCGGTGGTGCGCGACGCCGAGGCCGGCTGGCGCGAGGACCTCACCCCGTATGACCTGGTGCTCCTGTTGAACGTGACGGCGCCGGACGAGGCGGAGGCGGCGAAGCTGCGCGCCTTCGTGGAGAACGGCGGCGGGCTGTTCGTGAGCATGGGCGACCACGTGGACCCGGAGGCGTACAACACGCGCCTGGGCGCGCTGCTGCCCCGCCCGCTGCGGCTGGTGCGCACGAGCGTGGAGCGCGATGACCCCTCCGCCGAGGACAAGGCGGAGAAGCTCGCGCAGGTGAGCACGGAGCACCCCCTCTTCGCGCCCTTCACCGGCCGCGCGGAGGAGGGACTCACGGGAGCGCACTTCTATCGGTACATGCTGCTGGAGGCCGAGGGCAGCGGAGCGACGGAGGGCACCAACCAGGTACTGGCGACGTACCAGGATGGAGCCCCCTCGGTGGCGGTGGCGCGGCGGGGCAAGGGCCGCGTGGCGCTCTTCACCAGCACCGTGGACCGGGACTGGACCGACTTCCCCATCCGCACGAGCTTCCTGCCCCTCATGCAGCGCTTCGCCGCGTACCTCACCGGCTCGCTGGAAGAGCGCGAGGAGCAGCGCGTGCGCGTGGGCGAGACGCTCGCCCTGCGTCCCGAGGGCACCCAGACGGTGTCCGCGGTGAAGGCGCCGGACGGCCAGGACGTGCCCTTCAAGCCGCAGCCCGATGGCACCGTGGTGGTGGGCCCCGTCGAGCAGCCCGGCACCTTCTCCGTGCTGGGCACGGACGGCAAACCCGTGCCCGCGCTCGCCTTCGCGTCCACGCTCGACCCCGCCGAGAGCGACCTGTCCCGGCTGCCCCAGGACACGCTCGCCGCCCACTTCGGCGAGGAGACCGTGAAAGCCTCGAGCTCGGACACCGAGCGTCCTCCCGTGCCCCTGTGGACGTGGCTCATCGTCGCCGCCGCGATCGCCTTCTTCCTCGAGGGCACCCTGCTGCGGAAGTAGCTCCGGATTTCACGCCAGGTAGATTTCTCTTCTCTCAAACCAAGTAAACCATGTTTACTTGGCGTTCCCCGCATCTGGGCCCCTGCCCGGAAACGTGCCTTCCACCCCAAGGAGGCCGCCGCGGCACGAAAGGAACGCCAAGCATGCACCCTCATCGACATGGAACGCCGCGCACGGGAGGCCGTCACCTGGCCCTCGTGGGACTCGCCGCCTCGCTCGCCGCCTGTGGAGGAACGGGCGAGGACTTCGTGGAGGAATCAGGGGGGCTGGGCCAGGAGCTCGCGGCCTGTTCGTACTCCATCACGACGAACACCTACGACGGCCCGGACTACTGGGGGACGATCATCTTCAAGAACACGGGCACGAGCGCCATGACGAGCCCGCGCATCGCCTTCACGGTCCCCAGCGGCGTGACGTGTGACCACGACGAGGCGGGTTGGACGCACACCCAGAGCGGCACGACGTGCACCTATTCCCGGACGTCGGGGCTGACGGTGGGCGTGAACGCGTCCTACACGTTCTACTACTCCACCACCTCCTCCAACTCGTTCACCGCCGGCAACGTGCAGATCAGCGACCCGAGCTGCGGTGGCACCGGCACGGATGGCGGCACGGGCTCCGACGGCGGCACCGGCTCCGACGGAGGCACCGGCACGGATGGCGGCACGGGCTCCGACGGCGGCACGGGGATGACGGCCAACCAGAAGAAGGTGGCCGAGGGCATCACCAGCATCTGGGAGAACGACACCCCGGCGCTCGACTACGCGTACGCCGAGAACATCGGCGACGGCCGGGGCTACACGAACGGGCGCGCGGGCTTCTGCACGGGCACGGGCGACGCGATCCAGGTCGTCCAGTGCTACCAGGCCCTGCGCAGCGCGAGCAATGGCAACCTGCTGGCCAAGTACATGCCGGGGCTGACCACCATCAACAATCGCTTCCTGTCGACCGGCCAGAACCAGGCGTCGACGTCCGAACTGGATGTCATCGGCAACTGGCGGAGTGATTGGGCCACGAGCTACAACAACACCACCACCCGGGCGGACTTCAAGAGCTGCCAGGATCAGGTGAGCGAGCGGCTGTACTTCACGCCCGCGATGAACGAGGCCAAGAAGTGGGGCCTCACCACGGCGCTGTCCAAGGCCGCCTTCTACGACGCGTATATCAACCACGGCACGCTCGGGGAGTTCATCCGGGCGGCCAACAACGCCCTGGGCAATACCAGCCAGACCGCGCCCGCCATCGGCCGCAACGGCATCACCGAGAGCGCCTTCCTGCAGAAGTTCCTCGAGAAGCGCCGGGACGTGCTCTACAACGACTCCACGTGGCGCGAGGCCGTGGACCGCGTCGCCCTCTACGAGAAGCTGCGCCGCCAGGGCAACTGGGACCTGTCCACCGCCGTCCGCAACGACGTGCGCGCCCGGGACTGCTGGGGCACCACCTACCCGACCAGCGGTTACACCGTGCGGCAGATCAACCCGGATGGCACCTGGAGCACGCCGGGTAGCTATACGTATTCCTGCAACTAGCCACAAAAGCAGACAGACGCGGTGAGCACTCCCCGGGCGCCCTTCACGAGGTGCCCGGGGAGCAGCCCGCACTCTCCAATTCCACCACAAACATTGGAAGAGGCTGGAAACAGACGGGCTGGTTTGCGCTTCCCTCCACCCACCGTCCAGACTTCAAATCACTGGTAGTACTGTTTTCCTCAAATTGCTTGACCTCATCTAGTATTGAGCAGACATTACCCATCCACCATTTGGAGGAAAAACGACATATGAAGAACACCCGGATGATGGGATGGCTCACCCTGGGGGCGTTTCTCTGGGGTTGCGGTGGACCGCTCGAGGAGCAGTCCGTGGCCCAGGAGCCGGAGGCCCGCGCGAATGAGAGCACGCTGGCCGGACCCCTGCCCTACCGGGGGATCAACCTCGCGGGTGCCGAGTTCGGCTCGGCGATTCCGGGCACGCACGGCAAGGACTACGTCTACCCGGATCCCTCCTACGCGAACTACACCACGGCGGATTACTACATCAACAAGGGCATGACGACGTTCCGCCTGCCTTTCAAGTGGGAGCGACTGCAGCGGACGCGGAATGCCGCGTTCGACGCCACGGAGCTGAGCCGGCTGAAGACGACGGTGAACCGGCTCACCGGCAAGGGCGCGGTCGTCATCCTGGATCCGCACAACTACGCTCGCTACAACGGAGCCCTCATCGGCTCGGCTGTCCCCAACGCGGATTTCGCCGACTTCTGGACGCGCCTGGCCAACGAGTTCAAGGGCAACACGAAGGTCATCTTCGGCCTCATGAACGAGCCCCACAGCATGCCCACGGAGCAGTGGTTGGGGGCGGCCAACGCCGCCATCCAGGCCATTCGCAACACCGGTGCCACCCAACTCATCCTCGTGCCGGGCAACGCGTGGACCGGTGCGCACTCGTGGACGGGCAACTGGTACGGCACGCCCAACGCCACGGTGATGCTGCAGGTCAAGGATCCCCGTAACAACTACGCCTTCGAGGTCCACCAATACCTGGACAGCGACTCCTCGGGCACCCAGGCCTCCTGCGTGAGCACGACCATCGGCGCGCAGCGGATGCAGTCCTTCACGAACTGGCTGCGCGCGAATGGCAAGAAGGGCTTCCTGGGAGAGTTCGCCGGCGGAACGGACTCGGTCTGCCTGAGCGCCCTCGACAACATCCTGGACCACGTCGAGGCGAATTCGGATGTCTACCTCGGGTGGACGTACTGGGCCGGTGGACCCTGGTGGGGCAGCTACTTCTTCTCGCTCGAGCCGGCGAGCGGCGTGGACAAGCCTCAGGTGAGCGCGCTGAGCAGCCACCTCTGACGGGGCTTCCTTCGCCCAACACCGTCCTGGCCTCACCCTTCTACGCTACGTGGTACGTCAGGTGGAGCGTTGAAAGCACGACCCGGGCCTCCGCAGGCCCGGCTGGCTGGCCGGCTCCCTGCTCCTAACGCCTTTGCTGGTACCTCACACGTACCGCGTCCACCCCTGAGGATGGGCCGCCTTGTAGCGCCGGTATCCCGCGCAGGCCACGGACAGCACGCCCAGGACCACCATCGCCGCCCCGTACGTCGCGCCCAGTCCGAGCTGCTTCTTGACCCCCAGCAAGCTCGCCACGCCATACAAGAGATGGACATGGAGCAGATAGAAGAACAACGCCGTCTGCCCCAGCAGCCGCAGCGGCGCGAGCACCTTCACCTCGCCCCAACGCTCCTGCACCCACCAGAAGCCCGCCAACAGCAGCGCCATCCATCCCAGCTCCAACGCGGCGTAGGCCAGGCTCGGGGGGTATTTGCTCACGTGCAGCCATTGCAACAAGGCGTCCCCCTCGCGGTAGAGCCTTTCATTGCCAGCCCCACCAGGGTCCGCGCGCCCAGTCGGCGCCACGCAACCATGCACATCGTCCCCACGCCCAACACGTACATCACCTGGAGAAGCCACCGCCCCCATTCCAGGAAGATCCAGGACATCCACAGCGGATCCAGCAAGGCGATGAACAAGCCTCGCCGGAGGTGAAAGCCGTCCAGACCACGAGGCGACTCCCCTTCCGCCAGACACGAAGCTCGAGGGAGGGAGGTTTCGCACCTTCTATCTCGGACACACGTCCAGCTCCAGGGCATACACTCCCGCCATGGTTTCGTTCCCGGCTGACCCCACTTCGTGGCCCTCCACCCTGGTGTTGCTGCTGCCCCTGGCGCTCGCCGCCCGCTCCAGGTCGCGCTCTGGAGGCAGGAAGCCGCCCCCTCCAGCCCCGGAGCAGCGCTGGCTCTGGCTGCTCCTGGTAGGCGGAACCATGGTGCTGATCGGGCTCGGCGTGTGGGCCTCCCGGCCTCCCTCGCGCCAACCCTTCCAGCCGCCCCCCGATGACGCCCAGGGCCATGCCCCCTTGGAGGAGACCCCAGGCGTGTCGAAGGAGCAGTTCCGGGCCCAGGTGGAGCAGCTCTGCCCGCGCTTCGCCGCCATCAGCTGGGGCCAGGCCGAGCGGCCCTCCCAGCTGGCCGCGCAACTCATCAGCATGGAGTGCATGAGCCGGATGTGCAATCCCCCGGCCGGCGCCGACGCGGGCGAAGCCTCCTCGCTCGTCAAGTCCTCGCCGCTGTGCCAGGAGGTCCTGCCGCTCATCAGGGGAGAGCCCGGAATGGCGACGGTGACCCGCTCCTACCGTCTGGCATGTCCCGAGGTCGCCGTGCCCTGGTCCGAGCGCCCCTGGAGCCCCAGCACCGAGCTGGGCTTCTACACCGCCGTCCGGCCCTGTCTGGAGCGCATCTGCGAGCAGATGCTGTCGCCCCAGGGAATCCCCCCCAAGTACTGCACCCTCGCCGCGGACATCGCCGAGGGGCTCGGGGACGCGGGGGCCGTGGCCCGGCTGAGGCAGCGGGCCAAGGCGCTCCAGGCGCTCAACGAGGCGCAATGGCAGGAACTCGCACCCAAGCAGCGCGAGGTGGCGGAGACGGACCAGGACATGAGGGTCCTCGCCCGGCGCTGGGGCGAAGCCTGTGCCCAGGGGATGAGCAAGTATTGTGAGACCCTGGCCAAGTACTGCCGCCTCGAGGGCTCTCCACCGGACGTGTGCCCCCCCGGGACCGACGCAGGGGCGGGCCCTCCATGAGAGACACTGAAGGTGGGGCGCGGGCTGCCCCGGTACGTGGAGAGAAGGTTCTCGCCCAGTAGAGGACCCGTAGAGGAGGTGGCGGCTCACGGGTAGGAACGGCCGGCTCACGGCACCGGTGGAGCGTTTCACGGCATGGTCGAGATGCGCGCGCGTGCCGCGCTGTACCGTACCGCGCACCACGAGGCCGGACTTCTGGCCTCGCGAAACACCCACCCGGAGAACCTGATGAGCAAGACATTCCTCAGTGCGGTTCTGGCCTTGACCCTGTCGGCGACCGCCGCGAGCGCCGACCCCTACTGGTACACCATTGCTCCCTCGGAGGACTGCAAGTGCGACGGGTTTCGCACCTACACCGGCTGGCTGACCGGTGTCCCCGAGGGCCAGTCCTCGACGGAGGCCTGCTACAACACTCCGGCGATCATCAACAACCACTACTTCAGCGGCGCGGACCGCTGCATCAACCTCTTCATCACGTTTGGCTACTTCGACGTCGGTGATGCGTCCTGTTCCTCGACCGGAACCGACCCGTCGATCTGGAGCTGTTACCAGGATCCGGCAAGCAGCGACCCGGCCTGCCAGATCTGCCACCGCAAGCTGAATTGCGACACCGGTCAGGTCAAGCACACCTGCTGAGCAGCCGACAGGTGTGAAGGAACCCGAGCAAGTGCGGCGCCCCGAGTGCTCAGCGTGCTGCGGACGACACCCCGCGCGCCGCGGAGTCGATCACGTCCGCGACCGCCTTGGGCTGGGTCAGGAACACCACGTGGCTGCCCTTCACCTCGGTCGTCCGGGCTCCGATCCGCTTGGCCGTCCGCCGCAGCAGCTCCGGCGCGATGGCTCCGTCCTCGGTCGCCACGATGAACCAGCTGGGCCGGGTCTTCCACGCCGCGGTCGTGACCTTGGCCTTGAGAGCGGCCATGGCGATCGGAACCTGTGAGTCACGCAGGAAGGCCGCGTCCTTCTTGCTCACGTCGGCCGAGAAGCCAGCCCGGAACGTCTCGCCCTTCAGGAAGGCGAATCCATCGGGTTGCTCCTCGGTCACGAAGTTCGGCGGCGGGGGAAGCTCGGCGTATTGATCAAGCGAGGACTGGCCGACCTCGGGCGCGAAGGCGGCGACATAAACGAGGCCCGCGACCTTGGGGCTTTCACCCACCTGGGTGATGACGCTGCCTCCGTAGGAGTGGCCCACCAGGATGGCGGGCCCGTCCTGACGGTTCAGGACCCGCTGGGTGGCGGCCACGTCGTCTTCGAACGACGTCAGCGGGTTCTGGACGATGCTGACCCGGTAGCCCCGAGCGGTAAGTTCATCGTACACGCCGCGCCAGCCAGCGCCGTCGGCGAAGGCCCCGTGGACGAGGACCACGTTCTTGATGGGGGCCGGGTTACCGGCGGGAGCGGCCACGGCGAGGCCGGCCACGAGCAAGGCGGCGGCCGAGACGAGGGTACGAAGCGTGCGGTTCATGGTTCTGTCTCCTGTTCGAGAAGGGCAATTTAGTTATCGCGATAAGCAAATAGGTACAGCCGCCGACCGCCGCCGTCCACCAGAAAGTTATCGCGATATTCTTTCGTGCGAGAACGGAACAATGGAGTGATGATGTAGGGGTGGAAGGGAAGGAGCCGAGATGGACGAAGTCGAGAGCCCGGCGAGCCTGGACGAGCAGGTCTGCTACGCGATCTATTCCGCGAGCCTGGCGATCCAGCGCGCCTACAAACCGGTGCTGGACGAGCTGGAGATTACCTACCCGCAGTACCTGGTGCTGAACGTGCTCTGGCGCGAGGACGAGCAGAGCGTCGGCCGCATCGCGGAGCGTCTCGCCCTGGAGTCCAGCACGCTCACGCCCCTGCTCAAGCGGCTGGAGACGGCGGGCCTGGTGCGCCGGATACGCAATCCCGAGGACGAACGGCAGGTGCTGATCGCCCTCACCGAGAAGAGCCGCGCCTTGCGGTCGCGAGCCGGCTGCCTGGGCGAGAGGCTGCTCTCGGCCTCTGGCATGTCGATGGAACGGCTGGCCCGGCTGAATGCCGAGGTGCGCGAGCTGCGCGACAGCATCTATCGCAGCATCGGCGGCTGGAGCCCGGGCGGCGACTAAAGCACCTCTGAGAAGGTGTCTCTGAGAAGGTGTCTCTGAGAAGGTGTCTCCTGAGAAGGTGTCAGACGATTTGTACGAGACGGTTCGTCTGACTCGGGCGGGCCAGTGGAAGACCCCTCCCGGGAGAATGGCGTCTCGCCAACGGGACCAAGGGAGCGGAAGCGGACATCCACGGCCTGCTGGCTCCCCGCGGGGTGCGACTGGCCCGCTCCGTGCTCAGGCGCTGTGCGCCATGCCCGGTCCTCATGACCTCTTCGCCCGCTATACCTTTGGCCGCCCCGAGCGGGCCGAGGCCGAGTTGCGTGCCGTCCTGCCCGCCCAGCTCGTCTCCGCGGTGGACTGGTCGACTCTGCGCCTGGAGCCCGGCAGCGTGGTGGATCCGGAACTGCGCGAGACCGAGAGCGACCTGCTCTTCACCGCCCGCCTGCGCTCGGGCCGCCCGCTGTTGCTGTACGTGCTGCTGGAGCACCAGTCCTCGGTGGACAAGTGGATGGCGCTGAGAATGCTGCGCTACGTGGTGCGTCAGGTGGAGCGCTGGCGCCAGGAGCACCCGGAGTGCTCGGGGTTGCCCGTCATCCTCCCGCTGGTGATGTACCACGGGCCCGAGGGGGCCTGGAGCGCGCTGCGGCGGGTGGAGGACCTGTTCGAGCTGCCGGGGGAGAGCGAAGAGGAGCGGGCACACTGGCGAGCGTGGGTGCCACGCTTCGAGTACCTGCTCGATGACCTGACGGCGGAGCGGGAAGAGGCGTTGAAAGCACGCCCTGGGCCTCCACTGGCCCGGCTGGCGTGGTTGGTGCTGCACTACGGGCGTACGGGGGAACTGGCGCGCAAGCTGCCGGAGTGGGTGGGCCTGTTCGCCCAGGTGCAGGCGGCTCCAGAAGGCGCCGAACATCTGCGGGTGGTCATCCGTTACCTGCTGTGGACCGGGGACAAAGCCGTCCACAACGCTACAGGTCAGGTGCTACATTCAGTCCTGGATGAGCAACGCACGGAGGAGTTGATGCGGAGCTATGGCGAGGAACTCATCGAGCAGGGACGTCAGCAGGGCTTGGCTCAGGGCTTGGCTCAGGGGTTGGAGAAGGGGTTGGTGCGAGGCAGGGAAGAGGGTCTGGCACGGGGGATGAGCCGAGGACGTGCCGAGTCCATCCTGCGGATTCTCGCCCTCCGGGGGATTCACGTGGAGGAAGGCGCCCGGCAGCGCATCCTCGACTGCACGGACCTGGACACGCTCGATAACTGGTTCGACCGGGCCCTCCAGGCCACGACCCTCTCCGAGGTGCTGGACGGCGGGGCCCACGCGTCAGGGCGAAAGGACTCGTGACACGGCCTCCGCTCGCATTCCTCTGACGTGGAGGCGGCGGAGCTCGAACCCACGCTCGCCTCCCTGTCCGCCCTCCCCACGGGCCATGACGAGCGGAGGACAGGACGCGGGTTCTTCCCTGCCCAGGGCGCCGGGGGCATGAGACAGTGCTGCCCCATGAGCAACGATCTCTACCGGGACTGCGCCCGGCTCTTCATGGTGGGCTTTCCCGGCCCCCGCATCGACGACGACTTCGCCACCCTGATGGACGACGGTCTCTTCGGCGCCATCCTCTTCAAGCGCAACGTGGGCACGGCCCAGGAGACGGCCGCCTTGTGCCGGGAGATCAAGTCCCGGGCGGATCGTCCCTTCATCCTCTCCGTGGACCAGGAGGGCGGCCGGGTGGCGCGGCTCCGGGGCGAGCCCTTCACCCCCCTGCCCTCCATGCGCGAGCTGGGCCAGCGCCAGGACCTCGCCCTCGTCGAGCGCGTGGGACGGCTGCTCGCGCACGAGCTGCGCGCGGTGGGCTTCGACTGGAACTTCGCGCCCGTGCTCGACGTGGATACCAACCCCACCAACCCCGTCATCGGCGATCGCAGCTTCAGCCGGGACCCGGATGAAGTGGCGCGCCTGGGCGTGGCCCTCGCACGGGGACTCGAGGCCGGCGGCGTGGCCTCGTGCGGCAAGCACTTCCCGGGACACGGCGACACCACCACGGACAGCCACCTCACCCTGCCCCGGCTGCCACATGACCTGGAGCGCCTGCGCCGTGTGGAGCTGGTGCCCTTCCGCGCCTTCGCCCAGGCGGGGCTCGCGTCCCTGATGACGGCCCACGTGCTCTTCGACGCGCTCGATCCGAAGGTGCCCGCCACCATGAGCCCCCGCGCACTCAACGGCCTGCTGCGCGAGGAGCTGGGCTTCGACGGGGTGCTGGTGAGCGATGACCTGGAGATGAAGGCCATCGCGGGCCACTACTCGGTGGAAGAGGCCGCGGTGCAGGGCACGCTGGCCGGAGTGGATCTCTTCCTCGTGTGCCACCAGGCGGACGTGCAGCGCCGCGCCATCGAGGCGCTGGTGCGCGCGGTGGAGTCGGGCCGCGTTCCCCGCGAGCGCATCGCCGAGGCCCACCGCCGCCTGGCCCGGCTCGAGTCGCGCTTCGCGCATGGCCCCGAGGATCGGCTCGCCACGCTCGGCGGCGAGGAGCACCGCGCGCTCGCCCAGGGGCTCGCCAGTGCCTTCAGCGGGAAGGATCCCACCGAGGTGATGCTGGCGTCCCGCCGCGCCTGAGCCCACCGGCTACTTCGCGGGCACGCCCCCGGACCTGGGGGTTCTCCCCCCTTCTCACTTCTTCAGCAGGACGCTCGGGTAGAACGGCGTGGGCTGCTCACTGCCCGATGGAAGGCTTTGCGCCGCGGGCATCTGGTTGGACGGGGTGATCACACTGCCCGTGGCGCCCAGGTTCAGGTAGGGCGTCGTGCCCGGAAGCGGAGCGGGACCACTGCCACCCATTCCCATCTCCTCGTTCTTGGACTGCCGTTGTTCGCGCAGAGCGCGCTCACCTTGATCCATCAACAGGGAGCGATTGGGCGTCCCCTGCTTGTCCGGAGTCCGGGGATCGATGCTGGTGGGAATCTGCTGGATGGTGCCGTTGTAGAGGGACACCTTGGGGTCCCGCGTGAAACCCGGCTGGTAGGAATCGTTTCCCGCCTGTTGCGGCAGCTTGGCGCACCCCACGACGCCCACCGCCGCCGAGGCCAGCACTCCCCACACCATCCACTTGAAGCCATTGTTGCGCATGTCGTCTCCAGGAATCGTTCGTGGTTGATCCACTCCGTGCACCGCCACGGCCTCGGGCCCCTTCTCCCAGGGTGGGCACCGGATTCATTCCAGGCCACCGGGCGGAGGGGCGGCGGACGCCCGCGCGTCCGCCTGCCCTCCCCGACTTCCCATGACGGGCTCCGCCCGGGCGTACGGCAGCCCTTCAATGGGGAGGGCCAGGCGGGCCATGAGGCGTCGAGATGTTGCCCCGGACGACGGGCGGCTGCGGCTGGTAGGGCGCGCTCTCGAGAGCCACGGCCTGGGTGACACCCGAGGCCACCTCCACCGCGTAGATGCCCTGCACCCAGACGCCCCGAGCGTTGGCCTTGAGGGGCTTGCCCGTGCCCAGTTCCTGGGCCACCCGGGCCTCGAAGGGAGGAGGCGGATAGGCCACCCGCAGGTCCTGCTTCAACCACTCGTCGCTCTGCTTGCCCCGCGGTTCACCCGGAGACGTCGCCCGGGTGATACCCGCGCCTCCCGACGCCGAGCCTTCCCGCACGTCGGCATCACGCGATTCCGGAGAGGCCTCGGGCAGATGCCGGGGCAGGCCGGTGGTGGAACCCCGGTCGCGGGGCTCGTTCGCCTGGTGGCCCGGGACAGACATGTAGTCGTCCGGGGCCACCATCGCCCAGGAGCGTCCCTTGTCATCGCATCCCGCGAGCATCGCCGCCCCGGCGAGCGCACCGAGCAGCAGCCGCGTCATTCCTGTCTTCCGCATGAAGCCTCTCCTGTCATCCCCTGTCGTGAAGAGAGGGATGCTCATGCGAGCGGAGGAGCGGTAGCGGTTGGCAGACGTGCATGGCGGAGGCTCGCCCGCTTGCAAGCCCACCCCATGGCCCTCAGCTTCCCGCCGCGTCTTCCCAGGCGGCCCGCTCCGCGCGGAGCCCATCCTCGCCCCAGCGCTCGCGGGCCAGCGCCAGCGTGCGGGCGTTCTCGGAGATCTGGAGCAGGAAGCGTTCACGCGGGCCCGGCTCGGGAATGTCCCGGGCGCGAGCCCAGACGCAGCGCAGGGCCGCGCGCAGGGCTTCCTCCGCCCGCGAGCCCTCGCCCAACCCGAAACACGCCTCCGCCAATGCCAGACGGATGGACACCGCGTACACGCCCTGGCCACGGGACTCCTCCAACTCCCGGACCCCGAGCGCCGCCACCTCCCGCGCCTCCAGGGCGTGGCCCCGGGCGAGCAAGATGGAGCTGAGGATGCCACGCGCATAGAGGACGTCGGCCCGATACGTCATCAGCAGCGCACACGCCTGCCGGGCGTGGACCTCGGCCTCGGGCAGCTGGCCCTCGCGCGCCCTCACCTGGGCCAGCACGGCGTGCGCCATCCCCCGCCGGAAGGCGTAGGCGTCCTCGATGTCCACCCATCCGCGCGCCAGGGCCTCGGCCTCCCGCAGGTGCTCGGGGTCCGGGCTGCGCACCAGCACCAGCGTCATGTACTGCTGGGCCCCGCCCACCGCGAGATGGGCCTCCAGCGCGCGGCCCGCCCCCAACACCTCGCGCATCCGCGCCACGGCGCCACTCACATCCCCCAACGCCCCCAGCGTCAGCCCCGACAAGGTCTGCTGGATGAGCGCGTCGCGCTCCAGGCCCAGCTCGCGAAACTCCCGCGTGCCCTGTTCGGCCAGGAGCAGGGCACGCCAGGGCGCGGCCTCGAAGAGGTGGTGGAAGAAGCCATCCATGTAGTGCGTCCACCCTCGCGCGATTCCGTCCCCGGTCTCCCGCCGCATCCGGCCGAGCCAGTCCTCCAGCTCCCCACGCGCGCCGGCGAAGACGAGCGAGAGCCCGCGGCAAGCGATGGCCCAGGTATAGGCGCTGCCCGCCTTGGGGTCCGGACGGGTGCGCCAGAGCTGCTCGTTCAAGCGCGCCGCCCGCACCGGATTCAGGCCCAGATAGGTGGCACCGAAGATCTGTCCGCCCACCAGCCAGCACCACGGCCGGCCTCCGGCCTCCAGCGCGTCCACCACCTCCGCGCCGAGCGCCAGGGACCTGGAGAGATCATCCGACCAGAAGTCCACCATGGACTGAAGCGCACGCAGTTGGATGAACTCGCCGCCCTCGGCACCACACGCCAGCGCCGCCTCCACGCAGCGCATCGTCCCCGGCATGTCATACAGATCGAAGAGCCGCTCGGCCGCCTGGGTGTAGAAGAAGAGCGCCCGCTCGGGCTGCTGGCCCAGGTGGTGGTGCGTGGCGAGCACCAGCGCATCCCCCTCGCCCAGCTGTTCCAACCAGGAGCCCGCCAGCCGGTGACCCTCGGGAAGATAGCCCTCGGGCACCAACCCATAGGCCGCGTCCCGCACGAGCGCGTGGCGGAAGCGGTACTCGTCCTCGGAGGGCAGGTGGCTGTCGGACCGCGGCTCGATGAGCTCCTGCGCCACGAGCTCGCGCAGGTGGAGCGCCAGCGTCTCGCGCTCCACCGTGGGGCCCAGCAGCGCGGCCACCCCGCCCGACCAGAAGGACCGGCCGAAGATGCTGCCCGCCATCAGCACCTGACGCGCTCCGGGCGCCATGCGCGTCAGGCGCGACTGGAGCACCGCGAGCACCGTCTCCGGCGCCTCCGTGCCACGCCCCTCGTCCGCCATGCGGATGAGTTCCTCCAGGAAGAGCGCGTTGCCATCGGACAGATCCACCAGGCGCCGCACCAGGGCGTCCGGCACCTGGGCACCGAGCACCTCGCGAACCAACCGCGCGCCGGCCTTGCGGCTCAAGCCGTGCAGCGGCACCTCCTGCAGACGCCGGGCCCAGAGCTGGGGAAACAGCTCCCGCACCTCGGGCCGAGCCAACGCCAGCACCAGGAAGGGCCGCTCGGCCAGCTCCCGCAGCGCCTCGTCCACGTAGCGCACCGTCAACGCGTCGCTCCAGTGCAGATCCTCCAACACCAGCACCACCGGATGATGGGCGCACTCGGCCTCCAGGAAGGCCTGCAACGCGCGGCCCATCTGGGTGCTCATCAGCCGGGGATCGCTGCGCGCCGGGCGCAGGTGGGGATGGGCCTGCGCGTCGAAGGGGATGGCGCACAGCTCCCCCAGGAACTCCACCGTCCCCAGCTCCCGCGCGCGTGGCAGGTGCCGGGCGATGCGCTGGGACAAGCGCGCGCGCTGCTCCTCCGGAGGCTGCGCGTCCACGATGCCGCACAACCCCCGCAGCGCCATGCCCAGCAGGCCATACGACGTGCCCCGGCTCATCGGATCGCCCCGCCCCACCAGCATCAGGGGTGGAGACTCCCGCTGCTCGAGGCGACGCAGGAACTCGTGGCGCAGCCGGGACTTGCCCATGCCCGCGGGCGCCGTCACCAGCACCGCCCGCGCGGTGGGCTCCTCCACGCACTCGTTGAAGGTGAGCTCCAGCAGGGCCAGCTCCCGCTCCCGGCCCACGCACGGCGTGGGCTTGCCCAGCAGGGGCCGGGACGCATCCGCGCCCGACTGCTCCCCTCGCAGCACGAAGGCGCCGGAGTCCATGCGCTCCAACTGGAAGCCCGCACCCAGCAGCCCCGCCGTCACCTCGTCCATCGCCACCTGGGGCGCGTCCACCCGGCTCATCCGCCGCAGCAGCCGGCCCGCCCGCTCCATCGCGGCTCCCACCGGCAACCGCTCCTGGAGCACCCCCAGCCCCGTGACCAGCACCACCACGGCCTCGGGCCAGCGCTCCTTGAACCGCAGCGCGCACCGCGCCGCCAGCGCCGCCTGGTCCGTGGCCGTGCCCCGCTCCATCGCCAGCGAGACCACCAGCGAGCCATCCGCCAGCAGCTCCACCTGTGCGCCATGGGGTACGAGCAGGGCGCGCAACGAGTCGCGTGCCACCATGTCGTGGGTGAGTTCCCCTTCGTGCGCCGGGCGGGGAAAGGACACCAGCAACACGCTCACGACTTCCTGGGCGGCGTGGGTCAGGCTGGCGCGCTCGGGGCCCTCCTCTCCGTGGGGCCGCGGCAGCGCGGGAACGGACTCCAGCGCCATCAGGGCCTCGAGCAGGGCGGACGCGTCCGACAGCCGCCGCCGGGGCTCCTTGGCCAGCATGCGATCCACCAGCACCTGCAGGCTCAGGGGCAGTCCGGGACGCAGCGCGTGCAGGGGGGCGGGCTCGGCGAAGAGGATCTTCGCCAGGGCGGCGGCGAAGTGGGGCGCGGCGAAGGGCGGCTGGCCCGTGAGGCACTCATACAGCACGCACCCCAGCGAGAAGACATCCGCGGCGGGAGGAATCTCCGGCTGGCTGGAGGCCTGCTCCGGCGCCATGTACCCCGGAGTGCCCACGACGGTGCTCGAGCCCGTCACCCCCATGATCGTTGGCACCGCGTAGCGCGCGAGGCCGAAGTCCAGCACCACCACGTCCTCGGGGCGACCCGCGCGCAGGAAGAGGTTGGAGGGCTTGATGTCGCGGTGGACGATGCCCTGCTGGTGGGCATGGGCCAGGGCCTCGGCGGCCCGGCGCACCAGGGCGAGCGTCTCCGGGAGGCTCAGCGGCTCACGCGTCAGGCGCCGCGCGAGCTCCTCGCCCTCGAGCCACTCCATGGCCAGGAAGGGCTGGCCGCGCTCGGTGGCACCATGGGCCACGTGGGCGACGAGCCCCGGGTGATGCAGCCCCTGCATCAGCAGGGCCTCGCGGTTGAAGCGGAAGGCGGACTCCGGAGAGCCGAGCGCATGTAGCAGCTTGAGGGCCACCGGCCGACCCGTGACGCCATCCCACGCCCGGTAGACAACGCCCATGCCGCCACGTCCCGCCAGGTGCTCGATCGCGAAGCGCCCGGCGATGAGCGTGCCCCGGGAGAGCCTCTCGAGGTCCAACCCGGGCGCGGAGGGAGCCGTTTTGTCGTTGTCCATGATGTGCGCTCGACGCAGCGAAGCCCCCGATGGACCTGGAAAAATACCACGCCCCACCCGGGCCGCCGACCTGGAAGCACCCACACGCCGTGAAACCGAGGCGCCGAGGGAGCGGCTCCCATTTCGCCGGGCTCGGCGCCCCTTCTATGCTCGGCGGGTGAGCCCACGAAGCCCGGATCCGGCCAGCTACGAAGAAGAACTCCACTGCGCGCTGGTCGAGGGCATCGTCACCCGCGATCAGGTGGAATCCCTGCGCGAGGAGGCGCTGCGCCTGGAGCGCAGTCCCCTGGAGTTGCTGCTCGAGCGCGGCCTGCTCTCCCCGGAGACCCTGTCCTCGATGCGCGAGCGGACGGAGGAGCCGGAGCCGCCCGACACGGGTGAGCGGGACGCCCCCGTCGAGGCGCCCCCCACCCAGCGGCCGGGCTCCGCGTCTGGAGAGCCCTCGTCCTCCGAGCCCGTGTTCCCCCTGCCCAACTGGGACCGCTACCAGGCCGTGCGCTTCCTCGGCCAGGGCGGCATGGGCCAGGTCTTCCTCGCCTACGATCCCCGGCTGCGCCGCAACGTGGCCCTCAAGTTCGTGCGCGATGACGCGCCCGACCTCGCCCAGCGCTTCCTGTCCGAGGCCCGTGCCCAGGCGCGCGTCCACCACGAGCGCGTGTGCGAGATGTACGAGGTGGGGGAGATTCAGGGCCGGGCGTTCATCGCCATGCAGTACGTGAACGGGCACCACCTGGGCCAGCTCGCTCGCGAGCTCACCCTGGAGCAGAAGCTGCTCGTGATGCGCGACGTGGCCGAGGGCGTCCACGCCGCCCACCGCGCCGGCCTCATCCACCGCGACCTCAAGCCCTCCAACATCCTCGTCGAGCGCTCCGAGGACGGGGGCCTCAAGCCGTATGTGATGGACTTCGGCCTCGCACGCGACTGGCACGCGGAGCACACGGCCACGGGCGACGTGCTCGGCACGCCGCACTACATGGCGCCCGAGCAGGCCCGGGGCGAGGTGGGCAAGCTGGACCGGCGGGTGGACGTCTACAGCCTGGGCGCCACGCTCTATCAGGTGCTCACGGGGGTGCCCCCCTTCACCGCCGGCAACGCCCTGGAGCTGCTCAGCCGCATCCAGACCGAGGAGCCCCGCCCGCCCCGACGGCTCGAGCCCGACATCCCCCTGGACGTGGAGGCCATCGTCCTCAAGTGCCTGGAGAAGGAGCGCTCGGCGCGCTACGACTCGGCACGCGCCCTCGCCGAGGACCTGGAGCGCTTCCTCTCCGGAGAGCCCGTGCACGCGCGGCGCGCGGGGCCCGGCTACCGGTTGGGCAAGAAGCTGCGCAAGCACCGGCTCGTGGTGGGCCTGGGCTCCCTGGCACTCACGGGCGTGCTCCTGGCGCTCGGCCAGGCGGCGCTCACCCGCCACGAGGTGGCCCTGCGCGAACGCCTCGCCCAG
The DNA here is from genome assembly GCF_002305875.1 of Cystobacter fuscus. Taxonomy (NCBI): domain Bacteria; kingdom Pseudomonadati; phylum Myxococcota; class Myxococcia; order Myxococcales; family Archangiaceae; genus Cystobacter; species Cystobacter fuscus. Next base: position 11,504,668 of record NZ_CP022098.1, read on the forward strand.
CGCTTCACCGAGCGCGTGGAGCGCATCGAGGCCCAGGCGCGCTACTCGGCGCTCTCGCCCCTTCACGACACGCGCCCCGACCGGCATGCCCTGCGCGAGGGGATGAAGGCGCTGGAGGAGGACATCCGCATGGGAGGCGCGGCGGCCGAGGCCCCGGGCCACTATGCCGTGGGACGCACCCTGCTCGCGCTGGGAGATCCCGAGGGTGCCCTCGCGCGGCTCGAGTCCGCCTGGAAGGGCGGCTACCACGAGTCGCGGGTGGCCTACGCGCTCGCACTCGCGCTGAGCCAGCTCTACCAGGAGCAGTTGCAGGAAGTGGAGTGGATGAAGGACACCACCCAGCGCGAGGCCCGCCGACGGGAACTCGAGCAGCGCTACCGAGACCCCGCCCTCGCCTACCTCAAGCAGAGCCAGGGGAGCGAAGCGCCCTCGCCTCACTATGTGGCGGCGCTCCTGGCCTTCCATGAGGGCCGGCACGAGCAGGCTCTGAAGGAACTGGAGACCATGGGCACCACGCACCCGTGGTTTCATGAGGCGCACCTGCTGCGCGGCAACATCCTGGAGGCCCGGGCCGTCCAGAGGCGCAACCAGGGCGACCGCGCCGGAGCACGGACCGACCTCGAGGCCGCCCTCGGGGCGTACACCACCGCCGCCGCCATCGGCGAGAGCGATCCCGCCGTGCATCGGTCCCTGGCGTGGTCACACCTGGGCTCACTGCTCCTGGAGCTCTACGGCCCGGGAGAGCTCCAACCGCACTACGAGCGGGGCATGGAGGCGCTCTCCCATGCGCTCACCGCGGACCCGGAGGACATCAAGTCCCAGGTGCAACGTGCACGCTTCCTGTTCCGGATGGCCGAGTTCCGCATGCAGAAAGGCGGCGAGGTGATGCCCCTGTTGGAAGAAGGGCTCGCCACCGCGCGCACGGCCCTCTCGCTCGCGCATGGGGACATCCGGGCCCAGACGACGCTCGGCCACCTGCTGCGCCTGTGGGCCCGCTACCGGCAGGAACATGGGGAGGACCCCCGCGAGCAACTGCGCCAGGCCGTGGAGGCCTTCGAGCCGGTGGCGTCCAAGGGGCGTGACTACACGTTCCAGCTCGAACTCGGCCAGGTCTTCAAGGTCTGGGCCGACTACGAGGAGCAGAGCGGAGGCGAGTCCCTGGGCCACCGGGACCGGGCGATCCAGGCCTTCCTCGCGGCCACCACGCTCGACGCCAAACGCCCGGAGGGTTGGGTCAATCTGGGGATGGCGTACTTCAAGCGGGCCACCCATGCCCGGGCCGTTGACGCGGATGTCGACCTGGAGCGGGCGCGCGAGGCGCTCGAGCGCGCGCGAAGCATCGATGCTGGCAATCCCGTCCCCTACCACTACGGGGCCCAGGTGCACGAATGGCGGGCCCGGCGGATGTACAACCGCGACGGCGACACCGAGCCAGACCAGGAACTGGAACGAGCCATCGCGCTCTACCGCCAGGGCCTGGCCATCAACGCCAGGCTCGTCCAGATGCACAACGCCCTGGGCGGCGCGCTGCTGTTACGAGCGGAGCGGACCTGGGAGAAGGGGGGCAACGCCTTTCCCCTGCTCGATGAGGCCCAGGCGGCCTTCGAGCAGGCGCGGCTCATGGCCCCCCAGCAAGGCTTCGCCGACAACAACATGGGCGAGGTGTACGCACAACGGGCGCTCTACCTGCGCCGACGGGGCGAGGACCCCTCCGCCAGCGTCAAGGCGGCCCTGGAGCACTATGCCCATGCCCTCGAGCGCATTCCCAAGCAGGCCCAGTTCCGGGCGAACATGGCCAAGGTCCACCACACCCAGGCCGTCTGGGCGCTGGAGCAAGGAAAGGATCCGAGCCCCTCCCTCGACCGGGCGTCGGAGGCGCTGAATCAGGCGCTCGAACTCAATCCCCGGATGGGCTACGCGCTGCGCTACCAGGGCGAGGTCCAGGCGGTGCGTGCCCGTTGGCTCGCACGGAAGGAACAGGCTCGGGGCACGGACTTCGAGCAGGCCGCGCGCTTCTTCCAACAGGCCATCGAAGTGAATCCCGAGTGGCAGGAGAGCTCCCTGCTGGCCACGGGACTGTTGAGCCAGGAGTGGGCGACGTGGCTCGCGCGCACGGGAGGAGACCCCATCCCGGTGCTGCGCGAGGGACTGCGGCGGTTGGATCAGGTGCTGGCCGCTCATCCCCACCAGGCCCAGGCCCATGCGGTACGGGCGCATCTGATGCTGACGCTCGCCAAGAGGCTCGATTCCCCCCAGGAGCGCGAGGCGCGGGGGAGCGAGGCCCGGAAGGAGTTGGACCTGGCGCTCGCTCTCAACCCCAATCTCTCCCCGGAATGGGCCCCCCCGCGCGGTGCGCGCTGAGTGACCCGGAAATGGCTGACATCACGGAACGCGCGAACGCTCAGACGGGGTTCGGGTTGTGCGGCGGCTCCGGTGTGACATCGATATCCCCGGAGACCGTTCCCGGCTGTTCGGGATCCTCGCTTCCGTGGCTCGGCCTACTCACGGATACGGGAGTCGCGACGAACTGGTATTTGCCAGAGGCATCGGACTTGACGGTCAGCGTCCTGCTGGCGGTGTTCTCACTGGAGCCATCGAGAATGAAGACGTTCACCTTCGTATCGGAGGCCTTCTCCTCGAAGGGCCAGCTCGGGGTGAGCGTCACCGTGACGGTGTCTGTCCTCTGCTTCAAGTCCAGGGCGAATACCACGGTTTCGCCCGGCGTGATCTCGGGCATGGCGACGGCCGTGGGGTTCGCGGGAGGGGGAGCCGGGGGATCGTACGTCGGCTGGGCAGCGCCAATGGAGATGTTCTGCGTAGTCATGAGTATCGGTCTCTATTCCTTCCAGCGCTCGAGGGGATACACGCTGGAGTGTAGACACCGTACCAGGAGAGATGGAGCACGTCCCAGACACGGTCCGAGAACGCTCTCTCGAACCGAACGAACATGTCCCCAGCACGAATTGACACGTTACTGACATGACAGCAGCGAATCTCGCTGGGTTCATTCCCCGACGGATGGCGGGAATGAATCACAGACACCCTACGAGAACAGGCTGAACTCAGGTGCCGTCCAGGCCCAGCTCCCGGATGCGGCGCTGGAGCCCCCGCTTGGACACCTCGAGGCGCCGCACCATCGCGTCCAGGTCGCCCCCACACTCGCGGAAGCAGGTGGAGATCTCCTCCACGCTCAGGTCCCCCGCGGTGCGCAGGCTGGGGCTCTTGTCGATGAGCATGTAGAGCGAAGGGCGGGTGATGCCCAGCCGCTCGGCGGCGCCCTTGATGTCCCAACCACTGGCGCGCAGGGCCTCCAGCAGCTCCGCGTCCGTCACGTCGGAGGGCTTGCGCCGGGAGCCCGCGGGCTCGCGCGGCGTGGACTCCGCGGCGGGCCGTGCCCCCGCCGACCCGCCCGGGTGCGCGGGCCGGGGCGTGTCGAGGGAGTCCAACTCCTGCTCCAGGCGTGGGCTCGCCTTCAACCCACCCTGCCCCCGGCTGCCGATGACGAGCTGGCGCGTGAGGTTGCGCAACTGCCGCACGTTGCCGGGCCAGGGGAAGCGCACGAGCCGGACGGCCAGCGCGGACGGCAACCAGGGCTCGGCCTGGGAGGCGGCGGAGTCCAGCCGCTGCGCCTCCCCCAGCGCCTCCATCTCCTGCCGGGCGAAGTGGTACAGGAGCACGCCGATGTCCTCGCGGCGCTCGCGCAGGGGCGGCACCTGGATTTCGTACCCCGCCAGCCGGTGCAGCAGCGGCGCCTTGAAGACGCCCTGGCGGATGCGCGCATCCAGGTCCGCGTCCGTGGCGGTGATCAGCCGCACGTCGACGGCCACGGACGCGTGCCCGCCCACCGGATACACCTCGCCCGTCTCCAGGGCGCGCAGCAACATCACCTGGACCTCGGGCTGCGCCTCGCCCACCTCGTCCAGGAAGAGCGTGCCTCCATGGGCGGCGCGGAAGAAGCCCTCGCGATCCTGGGTGGCCCCCGTGTAGGCCCCTCGCCTCGCGCCGAACAACTCGGCGGCGGCCAGCTCCTTGGGAATGGCCCCCAGGTTGACGCTGATGAAGGGCCGATTGCGGCGCGAGCTGTGCTGGTGGATGGCCCGGGCGACCAGCTCCTTGCCCGAGCCCGTCTCCCCGCGGATGAGCACGGGCACGTTCAGGTCCGCCACGCGGGTGATGTCCTCGCGCACCCGGCGGGTGCCCGGCCCGTGCCCCACCATGCCCAGCGAGTCCTGGGCCACCCGCTCCGAGGAGAGCGTCTGGTGCAGCAGCAGCACGACGCGCTCGGCGAGCACGAGCGGCACTCCCACGGCGAGCTCCTCGGGGCCGAACTCACGCGCCCCGGCGAGCGGCTCGTCCTCCACCCACACCTGGGTGCCGCCCTCCTGCACGCGCAGCCGGACGCGGCCCGGGCCCGCCGACTCGAACACCAGGGGCTTGCGGCTCAGGAACGTGTCGGCCAGCGGCATGCCCAGCGTGGCGCCGGGCAGGGAGAAGTCCGGGCCCACGCGCGACACCAACACCGAGCCTCCGGTGGCCACCTCCTCGAGCAACAGCCGCTCCCCCGCGCGGTGGGGAGTGGGATGGGCGACGATGGTGAGGGCAGGCACGGGCCGCGCGGCCACCCCGCGTTCGCGGTGGGGGGTGGCGGCCGTGGAGATGTTCTCGTCGATGAACGGCTTGTCCTTCATGAAGATACGCTCGGAAGGGCCCTGGGAGTCCGGGAGAGTCTAACGCCCTCGTGCCTCTCCCGGATGAACGAGGCTAGCGGCGACTCGCCGGAGCCTTCTTCGCCGCCGCCTTCTTGCGCGCCGGTGCCGGAGCGGCCTCCGGCTCGGGCCCTCCCTTGAGTGCCTGGAGGACTTCCTGGACATGGCCCGCGACCTTCACCTTGGGCCAGACACGGGCCACCCGCCCCTCCGGATCGATGAGGAAGGTGGCGCGCGTGACGCCCTGGAACTTGCGGCCATACAGCGACTTCTCGCCCCACACCCCATAGGCCTCGCAGACCTGGTGGCCCGTGTCCACGAGCAGGGGGAAGGGCAGGGAGAACTTCGCGGCGAACTTCTGGTGGCTCGCGGCGCCGTCCGGCGACACCCCCAGCACCACGGCCCCCGCGGCCGTCAGCGCCGAGTGCTCGTCCCGGAAGTCGCACGCCTCCTGCGTACAGCCCGGAGTGTTGTCCTTGGGATAGAAGTAGAGCACCACGTGCTGGCCCCGCAGCCGCGAGAGCGACACGTCGTGACCGTCCTGGTCCTGGAGATGGAAGTCGGGAGCGGGGGCGCCGGTCTGGGGAATGGGCATGAGTGGACGCCTGAATAGCATGACCGCGCATCCCCTTGGCCTGGGACCGCCCGGGCGGCTAGGGTGACGCTCCGTGCCGCCTCTTCTCTTCGCCTTCGTCTACGGTCTCGGCCAGGGCCTGCTCCACGCGGTGGGGCCGGATCACTGCGCCGCCATGGCAACCCTCGGCACGCTCGGTCCGGCGCGCCGCCGCGCCACCCTGCTCGTCGCGCTGCGCTTCGCCGTCGGCCACGCCGCGGTGCTCGGCTCGGTGGCCACCTTCTGCCTGTTGGCCGGGGTGGGCCTGTCGGAGACCTTCGAGCGCTGGGCGGAGATCTTCGGTGGCGCGGTGCTGGTGGCGCTCGCCGTCGCCGCGTTCCTCTTCCCCAACGTGCTGCGCCACGGCCACCCCCACCTGCCGGGCCACACCCACGAGCCGCACTCGCACATCCACGATCAGGTGAGCACCACCGCGGGCGCCCTCATGGCCTTCAGCGGCGTGCGCGCGCTCCTGCTCGCCCTGCCCCCCCTGCTGGTGGGCGGCAGCATGCGCACGGCCGGGTGGACCTTCCTGCCAGGCTTCGCGTTCGGCATCCTGCTGGGCATGGGCGCGGTGGGCATGGTCTTCGCCGAGGGGCTCGCCCGTCTGGACTCGACCCTGGCCGAGCGCATCCAACGCGTCGTGGCCGTCAGCTCCGCCGCGCTCGGCGTGTTCTGGATCGTCGACCGCTTCTGAGCGCGACCCTCCGCCCCCCGGGCGACTTGCCCCCCTCGGACGAACGACGGCCTTGCTCCTGGGACTCCGGAGCAAGGCCGTTTCACTTCGAGGGGCTTGGGGTGCCGCCTAGTTGTACACGTTGAACTCGCGCATGGACCACCAGCTCGAGTTCGTGCCGGTCTGCACCACCCGGATGTAGCGGGCGGAGCGCGCCGTGAAGGTGACGGTGATGACCGGCCCGGTGCCCGTGCCGGTGGCGATCGCGCTGCCCCAGTTCGCGCCATCGTTCGACACGAAGACCTGGTAGCCACGGGCGTAGTCCGAGTCGCTGCCGGTGGAGTCCATGACGATCTTGGTGAAGGTCTTCGCCGACTGCATGTCCACCGTCAGCGACTGGCCGTTGGCCATGGGCGTGCCCGTGGTCCAACGCGTGCCCATGCTGCCATCCAGCAGGGCCGACGCGGGCTCGCCGCTCGTGGGCGACGAGGTGGCCGTCCAACCGGTCCGCGGCAGCGCCGTACCCGTGGAGCCGCCCGAGGGCGTGGTGACGCTGACGGTGTTGCTCGCCGCCGAGGCGTTGCCGGCCGCGTCGCGCGCCTTCACCGTGTAGCTGTAGGCCGTCGAGGCCGCCAGACCCGAGTCGGTGTACGAGGTCGTGCCCGAGGAGCCGATGAGGACGCCGAAGCGGTAGATGTCATAGGCGGTGACGCCCACGTTGTCCGTCGAGGCCGTCCAGCTCAGGGTGATCTGGCTGCTCGTCGACGAGGCCACCGCCAGGTTGGCCGGAACGGTGGGCGCCTGGGTATCACCCGTCGGAGGATTGCCCGTGCCCGCGTACTCGTTGAGGGTCTGCCGCATGGCCTCGGCGGGAGAGTTCGCGTAGACGCGACCACCGAGCCCGTTGATGACGTGGGTGATTTCACTTCCAGCCGTGCCATTGAGCCAGATGGTCGTCATGTTGTGGAACTTGACGCCCTGGACGTTGGGAGCCTCGATGGCGTTCTCCGACTTCACGGCCGCGTCGCGGAAGTAGGAGTACACGCCCAGACCCCACGCCTCGTGGGTGGTGACGGTGTCGGCGACCTTGTACGAGGCGAAGCCGTTCACCGTGCCATTCTTGCTCATCCACGAGCCCTGGTTGGGCACGTCATAGGGAATCTCGGACTGGTAGAAGTACACCCGGCCGCCATTGCCATTCCACACCGTCTGGTACTCGTTGTGGTGCTCGTTGAAGAGGCCGTAGATGGTGACGTTGTTTCCATTGACGACGAGGCCGTTCTTCGTCGGATTGGTGGACCACGCGGCGCCCGCGCCATGGTCCGCGCGCCACAGCCAGAGCTGATCGCCCACGACGTGGTGGCTGTTGATCTTGATGCCCACGTCATTGCGGCCGGCGAACGCGCCACCGGTCCGGACGGTGAGGTCATAGAGGAAGGTGGGGTTGGCCGAGTGGTCCTTCGAGCTGCCCGCCGGACCGACCTCCAGGATGGAGGACGAGTTGATCGTACCGGCCTCGAGCAGCAGGCCGCCAAGCTTCACGCCGTCCACGTCGGCGATCGAGAGGGTCGGCTGTCCGCTGGTGGGGATCAGCGTGGGAAGGCCGATGCCCAGCACCACGGTGTTGGCATTGTTGACGCGCAGCGTGTCATTGAGCTGATAGATGCCCGGGGTGAACAGGAGGTGCTTGCCCTGGCTGAGCGCGCTGTTGATGCTCGCGGCGCTGGCCGTCTCCGGACGCGCGATGTAGAACTGATCGATGGAGATGGCCTGGCCCGGCGTGGGGCCGTTCGCCCAGCTCACGCCCTGGGTATTCGTCTGCAGGGCCGGGACGAACACGGCGTACTGCCCGGCGCTGTTGACGTAGAGGTAGGGCTTCTCCCGGATGATGGGCGTCCGGTCGATGACCGTGTAGGGCGGATTCGGGAACTGTCCCGTCGGCGCGTTGTTGACGCCCACGAAGACCATGTTCCACACGCCGTTGTTCCAGTTCCCCCACTTGCTGTTGCGCGAGAGCCACTGCTGCTGCGACGCGGGAACGACCAGACCGTCCACGACGGAGTCGGCGAGGAAGCCGCCGCTGGCCCAGCCGGCATTCCAGTTCGAATCGAAGTCGAACAGATGCAGGTCGCCCTTGATGTGCAGGCGGCGCAGGGGAGCGGCCTGCGACACGGCGATCTGCGTCTGACCATTGGCCGGGACCACCGAGTAGTTCTCGAGCGCCCGCCAGAAGTTGCGCGTCGCGTTGCCGTTGTCCCAGTCCGCGTTGACGTTCACCCCTCCGTTGATGGTCACGTCATCGGGGCTTTGTCCCAGACCGGCCACGTGGGTGTAATAACCCACGTTGAAGTTGACGTTGTACGACCCCGGCTTGAAGAGCAGCGCGTAGCGCTCCGTGCTGAACTCCGCGGACTCCAGCTTGGAGAACACGGAGTTGGCGACTCCCGTGATGTCGGCGCCCGCCATGGTCGGATCGAACACATAGACCCGGGGACCGAAGATGGTTGTGTTTGCCTCGGAGATCGGCGCCGCCAGGGACACCCCAGGAATGACCGAGCACAACCCCGCGACAGCGGCCGATACGGAAATCGTTGATGCGAATCTTCTGATCACTTCATTCACTCCCATGAGGGGGTTGGGACTGACGGACGACAGGACTACGCGCTGATGCGAGCAAAGGCAGACGAGGACCGCGGACACGTGACAGCAGAACCACGCACCGTGCCGGTTTTCATGTCCTCGAAACCTTTCCTTGTCTCGGCATTTCTCTTATTTCGAGAAGAAACACTAAAACGCGCAAATAAAGTTTTATACTAATTCATAGGACCGGGAAACGGGAAAAATCCTGACGCAATGCGACAGGACCAGGAATCGGCCGAGGCCCTGGCTCGGGCGGAACGGCGCGGCCCACCCGATATGACTGCCCCGGCAGGAACTGAGCCAAGGTCCTCGAAGCTTGTGATTTTCATGGGCTGACACGATTCGGCGGACATGTCCCGTCACGGGGGAGACAGGAGGAAGGGAGGGGACACGGCAGCGACTCCGAGCGCGGCTCTTTCACCCACGGAGTACGAGGTCCTCCAGTGCACAAATCCATGAGACCCTGGGGTCATGGAATCCGATACCGCCCGGCTCTCCCCCGAGCCCGCTGTCACACCCGTCTGGAAGGTAGCCGCCGCGAGCTTCATCGGCACCGCGGTGGAGTGGTACGACTTCTTCCTGTACGGCACCGCCGCGGCGCTCATCTTCAACCGCCTGTTCTTCCCCTCGTTCGATCCGCTGATGGGCACGCTCGCGGCGTTCGCCACCTTCGCGGTGGGCTTCATCGCGCGGCCCCTGGGCGGCATCATCTTCGGCCACTTCGGCGACAAGCTCGGACGCAAGTCCATGCTGAGCGCCACGCTGATGATCATGGGCGTGGCGACGTTCGCCATCGGCCTGTTGCCGACGTATGAGAGCGTGGGCGTCGCGGCCCCCATCCTCCTGGTGGCGCTGCGCATCATCCAGGGCTTCGGCCTGGGGGGCGAGTGGGGAGGCGCGGTGCTCATGGCGGTGGAGAGCGCGCCCGCCCACCGCCGGGGCTTCTATGGAAGCTGGCCGCAGATGGGAGCGCCCGCGGGCCTGCTGGTGGCCAACGCCGTGTTCTCCCTCTTCTCGCGGCTGCCCGAGGAGCAGTTCGTCTCCTGGGGCTGGCGCATCCCGTTCCTCTTCAGCGCGGTGCTCATCGGCATCGGCGTCTTCATCCGCCTGGGCGTCGCCGAGTCCCCCGCGTTCCGCGCGAACCAGCACTCGCGTCCCGCCAGCAAGGGCCTGCCCGCGCTCGAGGCCCTGCGCACCTACCCCAAGCAGATCCTCCTCGCCATGGGAGCGCGCTTCGCGGAGAACGGCTTCTTCTACATCGTCACCACGTTCGTGCTCACCTACGGCACCAACATCGGCATGGCGCGCTCGGACATGCTCACCGCGGTGCTCGTGGCCACGTGCGTGCACCTGGTGGCCATCCCCTGCTTCGGCGCCCTGTCGGACACGCTCGGCCGCCGCCCCGTGTACATCGGCGGCGCCGTGGGGTGCGCGCTGCTCGCCTTCCCCTTCTTCCGGCTCATCGACACCCAGAAGACGGGCCTGGTGTGGCTCGCCATCACCCTGGGCATCATCGCCCACGCGGCGATGTACGGGCCCCAGGCCAGCTTCTTCTCCGAGCTGTTCGGCACGCGCGTGCGCTACAGCGGCGCGTCGCTCGGCTACCAGCTCGCGTCCGTCTTCGCCGGAGGCCTGTCGCCCCTCATCGCCACCGCGCTGCTGTCGGGCAGCCACGGGCAGGCCTGGCCCGTGTCGCTGTACATGGTGGGGCTCGCCCTCGTCACGCTCGTCTCCGTGTACCTGTCCGCGGAGACGTTCCGTGAGCAGCTCGCCGAGCCGGCCCCCCCGGCTCCTCCAGGAGAAGCCACGGGAGACGACTCCCGGCGCGACGTGGCCTGAGCTCAAGGGCCGCGCAGCACCGTCAAGCCCCGCTCGGTGACGACGAGCAGCATGCTCGGCGTCACGGTGGGCTCGTAGACGAGCTGCAGGACGCGCTGACCCGGCACCTGCCCCACCTGGGCCAGCGTCTTCCCGTCGGACTCCAGCCGCCAGAGGCCCGCGCCCTCCGTGCCGATGTAGAGCGCGCCATCGTCCGTGGCCTTGAGCGAGAGGATGCGCTCCGTGGGCAGTCCGGCGAGCTTCGACCAGTTCCCCGCGGAGCGGGATCTGGGCGTCATCGCCCAGACGCCGAACTCCGCGCTCCCCAGGTAGTAGCGGCCCGAGGTGCTCTGCTCGAAGGCCCGCCAGTAATCATCCGTCGCCTGTCCGTTGAGCGCCTCGTTGAAGCCCTTGAACGTCCAGGGCGTCGGGCCTTCCCAGGTGAACTCCCGGTCCCACTCCTCGAGCTTGTCACTCGGCACGAGCACGCCGAGCATCTGCTCGTTCGCCACGAGCACGTCCCCATTGCGCGCGAGGCCGAGCCCGTACATCGGCGGGCACTGGAGCGACTCGTCCCGCGAGCCGTCCGGATTCTGGGTGACGAGATACCAGCCCGGGTGACGGTGGCTGTTGTACGTGAGCCCCTGGATGCGCGTCACCCCGTGGTTCGTCGTGACGTAGAGATCGCCGCGATGCCGGCCGCGCGTCACCCGGGCGCAGTTGAGGATGCTGCGATCCTCCTCGTAGTGGAAGTCGTTGGTGTTGTGGATGCCAATCTGCTTGCCCGCGTTCGATGAGCCGGTGGTGCGCCAGATGTGCTCCTCGAGCGCCACCGTGCCGTCGGACTGGAGGCGGACCGCGTCGAGATCTCCCTTCTGGTACTCGGCGTAGCGCTCGGGCGAGTAGTTCGGCTCGCCCGGTCCGGGGATGTACGTGCGCTGGGAAATCCCTTCCGCCCGCTGCATCTCCGCGGCGCGATACCCCACGTACGCGCGCCCGGCCTCACCACCGCAGATGACCGTCGAGTCGATGGCGAGCGACTCCCGGCCGAAGGGCAGGCGTGCCTGGCCCACGCCCGTGGTCCACGTCGGGGCCGTGTCGCCCGGACGCAGCACGCCGATGCGATTGCCATCGAGGAGCCAGAGGTTCAGCCCTTCATCGACGCCAACGCTCCGCGGGGTGCCGACGCCAAACGCTTGCGTGTAATCGAGCACCGCGTCCACCGGCCATGGACCGGCGGACGGGGGTTCGCCGGCATCGGGGGGCGTTCCCGCGTCACCCGGCCCGCCTGGATCGGGCGCTGGCGGAGGGGTCGAGGGCGTGCCGGCATCCTCGGAGGGAATGGGAGGTGTGTCCGAGGGAACTTCGTTTCCCACCGATGGACCCGGCTCCAACTGCCCCCGCGGGTCGTCTGTCCTGCCGTGATCACCGCAACTCACCTCGAGCACTGCGATGACCGCGAGTCCTACCCCTACCGCACTTGCGCGAATGCCCATCCGTCCCTCCGTTGACGGGGGACTGCTCGCAAGTCCCGGGCCGACGACGCTCACCGACAGAAGAAGGGGGCGAGGAGGCGCCGTCTTCCGCCTCCGGGCCTTGATACCGTACGGTAGGAGACACCATGCACTGCCCCCGCTGCGACAAGGAGATGACCCCCACGCGCCTGGATGAGGTGGAGGCGAACCAGTGCCCTCAATGCGAAGGACACTGGCTCGAGGGTGAGGACCTGAAGCTGTTGGAGTCGACCGTGGACGTGCGGCTCTTCGAGTGGCGCACGCTGCCCTCCCAGGAGATCCAGGCACGCGAGCTGGCGTGCCCCCGATGCGCGCCCCGCCAGGTCATGAAGAAGGTGCGCAGTGAGCGCGATCGGCACGTGCTGCTCGACGCCTGCGAGCGCTGCCATGGGGTGTGGCTCGATGGGGGCGAGTTGCGAGCCATTCAGGAGATGGGGGTCGTGGCGGCGCTCGTCGACGCGGTCCGCTTCATCATGAACAACTGAGGCCGTACGGAACGAAGCCCCATGCGACTCTGTACCTTGTACTCCTCCTATGAAGGCTCCCAGTCCCCCTACAAGGACATCGATCCCGCCGTCGATCCCTCCTGGTGGTTGCCCGACCACACCTGGTCCCGCCAGCCCCTGACACGCGCCAACTCGCGGGAGGTGCTCGAGCAACTCGCGAAGGAGGACTTCGACGCGTTCATCAACCTCTGTGACGGAGCACCGGACGAGGACATCGCGGGCGTCGAGGTCATCCAGCACCTGGAACGGCTGGGATTGCCCTTCACGGGGGCGGACTCGCGCTTCTACGCGGCGTCACGCGAAGAGCACAAACAGGCCTGGTTGAACCAGGGCATCGGCACGCCGGGCCATCGCTTCGCCTCGGACCTGGCCACGGTCGAGCAAGCCGCTGGGGAGCTGCGCTTCCCCCTCCTGGTCAAGCCGAGCTCCGGTTACGCCAGCATCGGGATCGAGCAGGACTCGCGGGTCGGCAACCGCGAGGCATTGCTCGAGCGGGCCGGGCGGACCCTCTCCCGCTTCGGCGGCGTCCTCCTCGAGGAGTTCATCGAGGGGCGAGAGTTCACCGTGCTCGTCTCCGAGCCTCGCCCGGGAGAGCACGTGCCCTGGGTGCATCCCCCGGTGGAGGTCCACTTTCCGGAAGGGGAGACGTTCAAGCACTTCGATCTCAAGTGGATGAACTACGAGGCCATGAACACCCGCCCCGTGACCGATGAGGGGCTCGTGGAGCGGCTGGGAGACATCGCCCAGCGGACCTTCCTGGCCGTGAATGCCCGCGGCTATTGCCGCTGCGACATCCGCATGGACGATGCGGGCCACCTGTTCATGCTCGACTGCAACGCGAACCCGGGCGTGTTCTACCCTCCGGACCAGCCGGGAAGCGCCGACTTCATCCTGTCACTCCAACCGCACGGGCACCGGGACTTCCTCCTGCACATCATCGAGTGTGCCCGGCGTGCGCACGGGGTGAACACGTCTGGCATTTGAAGTCGTGGCCGTTGCCGCGTTGGGTATCAAGGAACTCGAGTGAGCGCACGGCGCAGCGCCGCGTGGAGTTCCGCCCGCTGTCGCTTGGAGACCGCGGCGTCGGGTGCGAGCACGTTGGAGCCGTGGAAGGTGCCCGGGAAGTGGTGCAGCTCGACACTCACACCCGCCTCCGCGAGTCGCAACGCGTAGAGGATGCCCTCGTCGCGCACCGGATCCTGATCGCTCGTCCCGATGTACGTGGGGGGAAGACCGGCGAGACGGTGGGCCCGTGCCGGGGCGGCGTAGGGTGAGACGTCACCCCGTTCAGCACCGAGGTAGTAGCGCCAGCTGAGCTCGGCCGCCGGACGGTTCCACAACGGCGTGTCGATGAAGGTGCACATGGAGTTCGTCTCGAGCCGATCATCGAGGACCGGATCGATGAGCAACTGAAACGCGATGTCGGGTCCCCCCTGGTGCACGGTGCGCAGGACCAGGGCGGCGACGAGAGCCCCCCCCGCGCTCTGCCCGGCCACCGCGATACGCCGGGGATCAGTACCGAGCCGCGTCGCGGTGTCTCTCAGCCACCGGAGCGCGCGTTCGGCGTCGTCGAGCGCGGCGGGAAAGGGATGCTCGGGCGCGAGGCGATAGTCGACGGAGAACACACGCGCCCCGACCGCGCTGGCCAGCGCGAGGCACGGCGCATCCTCCGCCTCGATGCTTCCAGCCACGAAACCACCCGAGTGCAGCCAGAGAATGGCGGGCGCGTGGGAGCCGGCCCTCTCTGGGCCGTACATGCGGATCCGCAGCGGCGGGAGTTCCTTCTCGGCCTCGAGGAGGATGTCCTCGATGAGGACTCCGGTGGTGGGGGGGCGTGGCAGGCGGGAGAGCAGTTCCGCGGTGCTCGCGCGCAGGGCGGCGACGTCGCGCAGGTCGGTGGGTGGGAGGGCATGTGCGATCGCGACGAGTTCGGGGTCCAGGGCCATGGGATGTTCCTCCTGTGGAAGGTGGGCCAGGGTTCAATTGCATCCCGCCGTGGTCTCGCGAAAGAGGAGGGTGTATCCGCGGATTGGCAATCCCTGGATGAGGAGTCACGGCATGCGGAGCACGATGGATCGAGCGGGTCTGGCGAGCGCCCTGCGGGCCTGGCGCATCCGTGTCAGTCCGGAAGCACTCGGGCTCGAACGCGGACGCAGGCGTCGCACACCGGGACTGCGTCGCGAGGAGGTCGCGGCGCGGGCGGGCATGTCGGTCGACTATTACGCGCGCCTGGAACAGGGCCGAGGGCCGCGGCCCTCCGCCGAGGTGCTCGAAGCGCTCGCGGGCGCACTGCGGCTCAGCGATGACGAGCGCGAGCATCTGCACCACCTCGCGGGTCCTCACGAGCGGCCTCGTCCGATTCCGAAGGAGGTGCGCCCCGGCATCCAGCAATTGCTCACCCAGACGCCGACGATTCCGGTGCTCGTGCACGACGTCACGTACGACGTGCTCGCCTGGAACGAGATGGCGGCGGCCCTGCTGGTCGACTTCGCGGCGTGGGAGCCTCCGGAACGGAACCTGCTCTGGCTCGCGCTCTGCGATCCACGGGGGCGGCATGCGCTCGGGGGTCCGTCCTCCGCGCTCTTCGTGGACCAGGCGATCGCCGACCTGCGCGTGACCGCCGCGCGTCGTGCCGGAGACCCGGTCATCGCGCGACTGGTCGAGCGCTTGAGCGCGGCGAGCGAGACATTCGCGCGGCGATGGTCGGGCACCGAGGCCGTGCCCCGCCGTACCGCGAACAAATCCTTCATGCACCCGGTCGCCGGGCCGCTGGAGCTGCTGTGCGAGGTGCTCGAAGTGCCCGAGCGCGAGCA
The DNA here is from genome assembly GCF_002305875.1 of Cystobacter fuscus. Lineage (NCBI taxonomy): Bacteria > Pseudomonadati > Myxococcota > Myxococcia > Myxococcales > Archangiaceae > Cystobacter > Cystobacter fuscus. The sequence goes on from NZ_CP022098.1 coordinate 11,519,954, forward strand.
GCGCGTCGTCTTCTATCTCCCCGTCCCGGGCACGCCGACCGAGCAGCGGTTGCGCGCCCTCGCGCGGCAACACGAGAAGTCGCGACAAGGTGTTTGACACCTTATCGGACACCTTATCGCGCTTGACGAGCACGCCCACACGTCCGTGTGATTGGCGGAGCGATGGCTGGCATACCACGTCACCACCGGAGGTGAGCCGTGTCCATGAATCCTGTTGGCCCACGCCCGGTGGGCACCCGACCGCGTCCGCTGGTGGGCGGCTGGCTGATCCCCATCCTCCTGCTGCACAGTGCGTGTGTAACGGGTGTAGCTCGCGGTGGCCGCCTGTCAGACCAGCGCACCACGCCACCCGAGCAACCCAGAGAGGAAGTCGCCCTCGTGACCGAACCGGGTCTCGAGTCGGCCCGCCTCTACGCCGTGGACTTCCTGGAGCCGAGCGCCTCCGCCTCCCGTCCCCTGCCCCTGTCCCGGGCCGACTTCCAGCGCGCCTTCCAGCGGCTATCCCGCGACACGCGGGTGACGGGCAGCGCTCGCGAGGCCGCGCGCGAGTTGCTCTCGCTCTCGCACCAACTCCCGCCAGAGGCCGAGCACATGGAGATGGCGGGCCAGTGGCTGATGGAGCGCTACGGCGAGCGGACGTACACCTTCGTGCCCCTGGGCGAGTTGGGCCCCGAGCCCCTGACGCCCGAGGCCGATGCCGCCCTGCGCGACAGCTACCTCACGTGGTGCGTGCCCCGAGGTGGCGGGGACTGTCTGTGCCTGCTGGAGGACGGTCCGTTCCTGCGCACGGATGATCGGCGCGTCCTGGCGCTGGCGCTGGCCCTGGGCCCGGTACTCGACGAGACACGCGCGGCCCTGGCGCGCGAGTTGCTGGACGTGAGGGCAGTGGTGTCCCTGGTCGCCTGGACGGTGACGCTCTACTGCCTGCTCTGGGTGGCACCCGAGCCGACGACCAAGGCCCTGGCCGCCACCCTGACAGTCATCCTGGTGGGCTGGCTAGGGCTGGAGACCGTGTGGGGGCTGATGGACGGGTACAGCCGAATGGCCGTGGCGGCGCACGAGGCGAGCACCTTCGCGGAACTGCGCGCGGCGGGCGCGGACTTCGGCCGGGTGCTGGGCGAGGACGCGGCACGAGGGATGATCCTGGCGGTGGCCACGCTCAGCGGGCGCACCTTGGGAGAGGTGGCGGCGCGGGTGAAGTCACTGCCGGGCCATGGCCTGGCTTCGGCGCGTTGGGAGGCCCAGGGCGGAGCCGGCGTGCTGCGGCGAGCGGGCGTGGGGGAGTGGGCACAGGGGGAGGCGCTGGCCCACGCGGTGGTGGCGGTGGACACGGTGGCCCTGTCTCCTCAGGGCCCACTGGCGGTGGTGCTGCTCAAGCAGAAAACGGGCCCGGGAGCGGCAAGGGCCCCAGGTGGCCGCTCCGCCGCAACCGTGCTGCAACACCGAGGAGGCAACCGACAGATGGAGCTGAGCGACGGCCAGCGCTGGCACGTGCCGCGCGGCAAGTCTCTCGCGGACATTCCGCCCCATGACAAGGTGGGCGACCAGCTCCAGGAAGCCGTCACCCGTGCCGCTCGAGAATGGGGGCCCGACAAGCTCTCGGATGCCGAGATAGACGCCATCGAGCGGGCCATGAAGAAGGGCGAGTACTGGCTGGCGCGCCTCTTGGAGCGCGAGGCCCGGGGACGTTTCGTGCACGAAAAGGTGAAAAGACAGTTCCAACGACTCTATCGATTCAACCAACAGGGCGTGGACGTGTTTGACCCGACCACGGGCACCCGGTACGAGATTCTCTCTGGCACGGAGTCCAATCTCGCGCGGCACGGGCGGCGCATGGCCACCGAATTTTTCCGGATGCTCACCTTCTGAAAGAGGCGACCATGGACTGGCTCGGAAACATCATCATCGAAGACAAGGAGATTGAAAACGAGCGGTTCGAGTTAACGGACAAGAACTCGCACTACTTCCTCGGCCCCAATCTGACGCTACGCCACTGCACCGTCATATTGAAAGTGCCTGCCGGCCGCCTGTTCATCAATCAGGCCCACTTCATCAACTGCACCTTCGAGGTCAAGCAGGAACTGAAGAACCATCAGCAATGGATAAGAGCCGCCCTCGAGGGCTGCCGCTTCAAGGGGCGGCTGACCGGGTGTGACTTCGGTCACTGGCCCGAATATGGGGATGAACCAGAGTATCAGCACGGCTCCATCGAGGACTGTGACTTCACCGAGGCCCTTCTGGACGGCTGCCGCTTCATGGACTGTGACCCCTCGACCTTACGTTTTCCCAAGTGGCCCTGCTTCACCATTTTGGATCCCATCCGCAGAGCCCCCGAACTCCGCCGAGCCACATGGCCAGGACTGGTGGGCGATGTCGTCGTGGAAAAGCTCCACAAACAACCGCCCCGCACCATGGCCTTGACCAAGCACGCCCCCACCCTTGCCAGACAACTCGAAACCACGCCCGAGGAACTCAAGGCCGTCATCGAGAAGTTCGACTGCATCGTCTACTGACCCGAGCCTGGTCAGGTAATAGGTGCGACCGCGCATCATCTCGCGGGTCCTCACGAGCGGCCTCGTCCGATTCCGAAGGAGGTGCGCCCCGGCATCCAGCAGTTGCTCGCCCAGACGCCGGCGCTTCCAGTGCTCGTGCACGACGTCACGTATGACGCGCTCGCCTGGAACGAGATGGCGGCGACCCTGCTGGTCGACTTCGCGGCGTGGGAGCCGCCGGAACGGAGCCTGCTCTGGCTCGCCCGCGCGGGCGTCAGGCACTCGGGGGTCCGTCCTCCGCGCTCTTCGTGGACCAGGCGATCGCCGACCTGCGCGTGACCGCCGCGCGTCGTGCCGGAGACCCGGTCATCGCGCGACTGGTCGAGCGCTTGAGCGCGGCGAGCGAGACGTTCGCGCGGCGATGGTCGGGCACCGAGGCCGTGCCCCGCCGTACCGCGAACAAATCATTCATCTCCCCGTCCCGGGCACGCCGACCGAGCAGCGGTTGCGTGCCCTCGCACGGCAACACGAGAAGCCGCGACGAGGTGTTTGAACGCCTTCATCAGACACCCTCCTCGTTTTTCAGTACCAGCATGAATTTTCGGTTTTACCGAAAAAACTCTTGTATACCGGCTCTAAATCCTGAAAGATGGTGCACACCACCCAGGAGGATCGCCTTGCACAAGAAGACCTCTCGCGCGCTCAAGATGGTGTCCGGCCTGTTCGTAGCGGTTCTCTCCACGGCGGCCCACGCCGACGTCCTGTATCAATGCCAACTCAACCAGACGCTCTGGTCTGAGTACGACAACTGCATGACCCATTGCTCCAGCCAGCAATGGATCCCAGACGCCTCGAATCCCAACGGCGGCTATTGGAACACGAGCTGGTACGGGTGCATGGATGTCTACAACTCGGGTTCGGGCGGCAGTAGTGGAGGAGGAGGCAGCGGCGGTGGAGGCGGCGGCAGCGGAGGGGGTTGGTCCGATCCGTTCTACCAGGGCCAGTGCGACTACAACGTGATGTGCCCGGGTGCCAACAGCTGCCTGTGCAAGGGCACTGGTGGCGAGCAGCAATCCACGTAGAAAAGCAGTCTGGTCAATCGTCACGGGACAGGCCCTGTACGGACCTGTCCCCGACAACTCAGCCCTGCCGCTCCAGCAGACCCAGGGACATGAGCGCCACGAGGAAGCCCTGGACGAGGGGCTCCGGACGATTGGCGAGCGCGAGCAACTCCGCCACGGTGCGATGGCCATCGATCCTGGGCAGCAACTCCGTCTCCCAGCGCTCCAGGTCCACGTCCTCGAGCTGATAGGCCGGGGCCACCGCGGGGATCAGCCTGTCCTCCGGTTGAATCATTCCGCGCAGGCGCTCGGGCTTGTAGAGCTTCTTCACGCCCCGGACGATGAGGTTGGCCGGGTGCGCGTCCAGCTTGATGGACTCGGCGGCGGCCTTCTCCTTGAAGCTCATCACCCAGGTGCCGTCCTCCCACGCGAAGAGCGAGTAGATGATGGCCTTCACCTGCTGGCCCACGTAGTACATGCGCTCGGTGTCCTTGAGCAGCCCCCGCTCCACCAGCACGTCGCCCGTGCGCCGCTGGCTCGCCGCCGCCACGGCCGCCGCGTCCTCGAGCTGCTCGGGTTTGATCTTCCCCACACGCACGAGGAACGAGCCGAAGCGATCCGCCAGCAGGTTGGACAGGGCGAACACGGGCATGCCCCGCTCGAAGTACACCACCTTCTTCACCTTGCCGCGCTGCAGGCCCAATTCGCCCGTCTCGCGTGACAGGTAGAAGGCGGTGATGAGCGCGGGCAGGTTGTCCCGGAGCTCTCCGCGGCGGCTGCTCTGAGGAGCCACCCCCGCGGGCCGGGGCTGCGCCGGGCGGCCTCCCGGCGGTGGAGGCGGACGCACCAGCGCGGCGGGCCCCGAGGGCACCAGCGGAGCCGCGGTGAGATTGGCGCCACGGATTTCCGCGGTGAGGTTGCCGCCCGTCACCTTGACGCGGCCCGTGAGTTCCAACGGATCCTGAAACCCCTCCTCCTCCACGTCGATGTCGAGGTCCACCTCCTCGAAGGCATCACCCCCCGCGGGAGCGGCCTCCGGCGCTGGCACCGGTTTGCTGTACGGCGCCACCCGGCGCACCGCCTCCAACAGACGGGCGGCATCGAAGGGCTTCTCGAAGTAGTCGGCGGGGGCGTACTTCTGCCTGGCCTCCACGGCGTGCTTGCCGCCCTTGAAGACGCCGGTGATGAAGACGAGCGGGAGTTCGGGCTGCTGCTTGCGCAGCGCGTCCGCCACCTGGTAGCCCATCATGTCGGGCAGCAGGAGATCGAGCACGGCCGCGGCGGGAGGCTGGCCGCGCGCGCGATCCACCGCCTGCGCGCCCCTGCCTACCCCGGACACCTCATATCCCTCGTCCTCGAAGAGCTGAACGAGCAGTGAGAGCAACTCCGGGTTGTCATCGACGACGAGGATTCGGGGGGCCATCTCACGCCCACCCTACCAAAAGCCACCTGTCCCGGGTGTCCCTCTCTTGCCGCTGATGCATCCCGGCGTTCGGGCGGGTAAGGTCGGGGGTCCCCGACTCGATGGGATGCCCCCATGAAGGACTGCCCTTGAAGCGAAGCACCTGGTCGTCCCCCGCCCCCTCCGCCCGTCCGCTCGCCGCCCCCCCGGCTCCTCTCCGGAACAGACGGGAGGACGCATGAGGCTCGGGCTCAAGGCGGACAGCCTGCTCGAGCGCTTCGCCGACTGGTTCAACCTGGCGCCCCAACCCCTGGCGCAGGCCTTCTTCGGGATGATGGCGGCGCGCACGATGATGGCCGGCGAGCGTCTGGGCATCTTCGGCGCGCTCGCGGATGGTCAGGCCACGGTGGAGGAGCTGGCGGCGCGGTTGAAGCTGGCCCCGGAGGGCACGCGCGCGCTGCTCGAGGCGCTGGAGGCCTGCGAGGCGGTGGAGCACAAGAAGGGCCGCTACCGGATGGCGGACCGGGCCCGGCGCTGGTTGGATCCGCGCTCGTCCCAGTACGTGGGCGGCTTCCTGGACTTCAACTACACCCAGTGGGAGTGGTGGAGCCACATGGAGGACGCCGTGCGCACGGGCCAGGCGGTGGACATCCACCAGTTCACGCCGGAGGACCCGCGCTGGCGCTCCTACATCCTCGCCATGTACCAGATGGCACGGCTGTCCGCGCCCGAGGTGGCCCGTGCCATTCCGCTGCCCCGGGGAGCCCGGCGGGTGTTGGATCTGGGAGGAGCGCATGGGTGGTTCGCCGCGGAGCTGTGCCGGCGCAACCGGGGGTTGAAGGCCACGGTGTTGGACCTGGAGGGCAGCGTCCGGGTGGGCCGGGAGGTCATCGCCCAGGCCCAGCTGTCACACCTGGTGACGCACCAGGAGGGCGACGTGCTCACCGCCGAGCTGGGGGGGCCACATGACGTGGTGCTGCTCTTCCAGGTGGTGCACCACCTGTCCCCCGCGCAGAACGTGGCGCTCTTGCGTCGGGTGCGCGCCGCGCTCGCGCCCAAGGGGACACTGGCGGTGCTCGAGTACCTGCGCGAGGACGTGGAGAAGCCGCCGAGCGCCGCCCCGCTCATCGGCCTGCACTACTTCCTCACCTCGAAGGCGGCGGCGTACACGCCCGCGGAGCTGGAGGGCTTCCTCGGCGACGCCGGCTTCCGCGTCGAGAGCGCCCGGCCGATGCGCCACGTGCCGCTGCAGACGCTCGTCATCGCCCGCGCGGAGTGAGCCAGGGCACGAGCGAGGGGAGAGGAGATGTCCGCCCCCTGGCCTGACGACCAGGGCAGCCGGACAGAGAAATGAGGCACGGTCTCGGCCCGTCGCGCTACCCTCCGGCCCGACTCCCATGCAGACCCCCATGCCCTCCGCGACCCCCGCCCCCGACGCCCCAGCGCTCGTCACCGAGCTGGACGGAGTGCTCATCCGCACGGACTCGCTCCATGAGGGACTCGTGCGGCTGCTCAAGCGTCAGCCGCACCTGATTCTCGCCGCGCTGGGGTGGCGCCTCCGGGGCCGGGCCTTCTGCCGGGCGGAGGTAGCACGGCACGTGGAGTTGGATCCCGCGCGGCTGCCCTATGACGAGGCACTGCTGTCGCGGCTCACCGAGGAGAAGGCGAGTGGCCGCCGGCTGGTGCTGGCCACGGTGGCGGACCAGCGCGTGGCGGACGCGGTGTCCGAGCACCTGGGCCTCTTCGAGACGGTGCTCGCGAGCGATGGCACCCGGGAGCTGTCCGGCGCCCTGCGAGAGACCCGGCTGCGCGAGACGCTCGGCGCCCCGCACGAGGAAGCGCATCACGCGCCCCCGTTCATGCCCCGCGTCCGCGCGCTGTTCAAGGCGCTGCGCGTCCACCAGTGGGCCAAGAACGTGCTCGTGTTCGTGCCGCTGTTCGCCGCGCACAAGGCGATGAGCGTGCCCCTGTTCCTGCGCGCGCTGCTGGGGATGGTTGCCTTCAGCCTGTGCGCCTCCAGCGTGTACGTGCTCAACGACTTGCTGGACCTGGACTCGGACCGCCAGCACCCGAGCAAGCGCCGCCGGCCCTTCGCATCGGGAGCGCTGCCGCTGGGCGCGGGGCCATGGCTGGGATTGGGGCTGCTGGGCGCGGGAGCGGCGGTGGCCCTGCTCCTGCCGCGCGAGTTCCTCGCCCTGCTGGGCACGTACTACCTCATCACGCTCGCTTATTCGTTCTATCTCAAGCAGGTGATGATGCTGGACGTGCTGGTGCTCGCCGGGCTGTACACGGTGCGCATCCTGGGAGGCTCGCTCGCGGTGGGCATCCCCACGTCGAGCTGGCTGTTCAGCTTCTCCATGTTCCTCTTCCTGTCGCTCGCGCTGGTCAAGCGGCTGAGCGAGGTGCGGCGGCTGCGGCTGGCCAACGAGTCGGTGGCGCACGGACGGGGCTACGTGTCCGGGGATTACGAGCTGCTCGCCGCGCTCGGCGTCTCCAGTGGATACCTTTCCGTGCTGGTGCTCGCGCTCTACATCACCAGCAAGGAAGTGACGACGCTCTATGAGCACCCGGGACGGCTCTGGCTCTTGTGTCCGGTGATGTTGTACTGGGTGGGCCGGGTGTGGCTGCTGGCGCACCGGGGACAGGTGAACGAGGACCCGCTCGTGTTCGCGCTCAAGGACAAGGTGAGCTACGCGGTGGGAGTCATCGCCGCCGGCGTGCTGCTGGCCGCGGCGTGAGGAGCCGAGGAGGATGAAGATGGCGATGGAACCGAAATCCTGGGGGCGCTACCCCCGTGTCTCCGGACAGAAGGCGCACCCCGTCACGTGGACGAGCGAGCCACTGCCCGTCCCCCCGGAAGGCGGCTCGCTGCTGCCCCATGGCCTGGGCCGCAGCTATGGCGACTCGTGCCTCAACGCGGGCGGCTCGCTGCTGACGACGGAGCGGTTGGATCACTTCCTGGGTTTCGACCCGGCCACGGGCGTGCTGCGCTGCGAGTCGGGCGTCACCCTGGACGGCATCCTCCGGCTGGTGACGAACCAGGGGTGGTTCCTGCCGGCGACCCCGGGCACGAAGTTCGTGACGGTGGGCGGCGCCATCGCCAATGACGTGCATGGCAAGAACCACGTGCGCGTGGGCACCTTCGGGCGGCACCTGCGCCGCTTCGAGCTGGTGCGCTCGGACGGCTCGCGCCGGGTGTGCTCGCCCGAGGAGAACCGGGACTGGTTCGAGGCCACCATCGGCGGGCTCGGGCTCACCGGGCTCATCACCTGGGCGGAGCTCCAGCTGCGGCGCGTGAGCAACCCCTACATGCACCAGGAGACGATCGCCTTCTCCAACCTGGAGGGCTTCCTCAAGCTCACGCGCGAGTCGACCCGGGACTTCGAGTACACCGTGGCGTGGGTGGACAGCCTCGCCCGGGGCCGCCATCTGGGCCGGGGCCTGTTCCACCGCGCCAACCACGCGCCCCCGCAGTTCACCGCCCGGCAGCCGTCTCCCCCGCGCCTGTCGGGACTCGCCGTGCCCTTCGACTTCCCGGGCCTGGCGCTCAACCGCGTCTCGGTGACGGCCTTCAACGCGCTCCACTACCGGATGCGCAACCAGGGGCTCATGCACTACGAGCCGTACTTCTTCCCCCTGGACAGCGTGCACCACTGGAACCGCATCTACGGCAGCCAGGGCTTCGTGCAGTTCCAGTGCGTCGTGCCCCCGAACGACGCGGGGGTGGCGGCGCTCAAGGAGATCCTCGATCGCAGCGCGCACAGCGGCATGCCCTCCTTCCTCACGGTGCTCAAGACGTACGGGGACGTGCCGTCGCCCGGGTGGATGAGCTTTCCCAAGGCGGGCTACTCGCTGGCGCTGGACTTCGCCAACCGGGGCGAGCGCACGTACCAGCTCGTGGATGAGCTGGACCGGCTCACGCGCGAGGCGGGCGGGCGGGTGTATCCGGCCAAGGACTCGCGCATGAGCCCGGAGAGCTTCGCGGCGTACTACCCGGAGCGCGAGCGCTTCGCCCAATACGTGGACCCGGCGTTCTCCTCGTCGTTCTGGCGTCGGGTGCGCGGCGCGGGATAGACAGTCGCTCCATGATGAAAAAGGTCCTCGTCCTCGGCGCCACGAGCGCCATTGCCCAGGCCACCGTGCGGCTTCTGGCCGCTCGGGGCGCGTCGCTGTACCTCGTTGCCCGTCACGCCGAGCGGTTGGAAGCGGTGGCGCAGGACGCCCGCACGCGAGGCGCGGCCCGGGTGGAGGCCGAGACGTTGGACCTGGACGACTTCGCCCAGCACGAGCCCCTGGTGGAGCGCGCCACCGCGGCGCTCGGTGGACTGGATGGTGCCCTGCTCGCCCACGGGGTGCTCGGAGACCAGGAGCGGGCCCAGCGCTCCTATGGCGAGACGGAGAAGGTGCTGCGCACCAACTTCCTCAGCGCGGTGTCGCTGCTCACGCCCCTGGCCAACCGCTTCGAGGCCCAGCGCGCGGGCACGCTCGTGGTCATCTCCTCGGTGGCCGGAGATCGGGGACGGCAGAGCAACTACGTGTATGGCGCCTCCAAGGGCGCCTTGAGCGTGTTCCTCCAGGGCCTGCGCAACCGCCTGGCGCCCGCGGGCGTGGCCGTGGTGACGGTGAAGCCGGGCTTCGTGGACACGCCGATGACGGCCGCCGTGAAGAAGAACGCGCTCTTCGCCTCGCCCGAGGCGGTGGCCCGGGGCCTCCTGCGCGCCGTGGACACACACCAGGACGAGGTGTACCTGCCCGACTTCTGGCGCCCCATCATGTTCCTCATCCGCTCCATCCCCGAGCGTGTGTTCAAGCGCCTGAAGCTCTGAACCGCGCCGTCCCGCTCCCCGCGAGGGGCCAGGCGGGCGGACGCGTCGCTTCCCGCGAGGGGCCGAGGCTTCCACTCCCGGTGACATCACCGGGCCCCTCCCACGCTGGGGAATGAAAGGTGATAGCCTCCGGTCTGACGGACGCGCCCCTGTCCCCGGCGGCCACGCCCTCACCGCTCCCCTCCAGGCACTCCCATGGCGTTCTTCAATCCGTTGAGCAGCAGCAACCGCTCCCTGCCCGGACGCATTGATGCGCTCATGCGCGCGTGCGCGATGCCACTGGCGCCCTTCCTGGCCTACCTGGTGGGGATGATGTTGGGGCTCCAGGGCGAGCAGGTCGTCCAGTCCGTCCTCTGGCTGTTGCCCCCCACCATCCTGCTCTTCGGCGTGCTCTACCCGCCGCTGACCATCCACTACCTGCACCGCGACGCCGTGCGCGTCATCCCGGGCGAGCCCCAGGGCCTGCGCCTGGGGCGCCTGCTGCAGATGCCCTGGCGCATCGCCATCTACGTGATGGCCGGCTCGTACACCTTCGGCGCGGGCTTCTTCTGCACCGGCGTGTGCCTGCTCTTCGACAAGAGCCTGTGGCTGGTGGTGTGGGGCAGCCTCATCGGGCTGTCCGTGGGCCTCCTGCTGGCGTTCCCCGCCGGCATCACCATCGAGCGCTGGACCCAGCCGCTGGCGCTCGAGGAGCAGGGGCGTCATCCCCACCTGCGCGTGGTGGGCGGCGGCTTCTTCTGGCTGCGCCAGTCCTGGTTCCTGCCCTACGCCTTCGCCGTCTGCGTGCTGTCGCTCATCGTCCTCGGCGGCCTCACCGTGGCGGTGCAGACGCGCAACGTGCAGACCCGCTACATCGAGGACCTCCAGGCCGTGGGCCAGCACCAGGCCGCCTACATGCTGGAGGGGCTCGGCTCCGCGCTCCTGTCCGAGCTGAGCATCCCCGTGGCCGTGCTCGTCTTCATGCTGCTGGCGCTCGCCACGCTCTCCGCGTGGATGCTGGCGCGCCGCCAGGAGCAGGGCTCGCTCGCGGTGCTCGAGGCCATCGAGGGCCTGTCGGTGGGCAAGGTGCGCCCGGCCCAGTGGGTGTCCAGCGACGAGATTGGCGACCTGGCCTTCGGGCTCAACGCCGTGGTGTTGCAGCTGAGCGCCCTGCCCCGCGAGCTCCAGCAGTCCGCCGCCCAGCTCGTCGAGGCGGGCGCGACCCTGCGTCACGCCAACGAGGCCCAGCGCCTGGCACTCACCACCCAGGCCACCACCATCCAGGACACCAACATCACCGCGCAGGAAATCAAGCAAACCTCGGATCTCTCCGCCCAGCGCGCCGAGGAGGTGCTCAACGTGGTGCGCCACGCCGAGGAGCTCAGCCGCTCGGGCACCCTCGCCATCGAGCAGACCATCGCCGGCTTCAGCGCCATCCGCGATTCCGTGTTCGCCATTCGCGGCAAGATGGAGCGCCTGCAGGCCAGCGCCGTGCAGATCGGTGAAATCACCCAGACGGTGAAGGACCTGGCCGACCAGTCCAACCTGCTCGCCCTCAACGCCGCCATCGAGGCGGTGCGCTCGGGCGAGCACGGCAAGGGCTTTGGCGTGGTGGCGCGGGAGATCCGCGTCCTGGCCGATCAATCCATCCGCTCCACCAGCCGTATCACCACCATCCTCGACGAGGTGGGCAACGCCATCGGCGACGCCGTCGCCATGACGGACGTGAGCACCGCCCAGGTCGAGGGCGGCCTCGGCAAGGTGAAGACCTCGGGCGACAGCCTGCGCCAGCTGTCACTCATGGTGAACAACAGCTCCGAGGCCGTTACACAGATCACCGCCGCCGTGAGTCAGCAGAACGCCGGCTTCGCCCAGATCTTCAATGCCATCGCCGACCTGTCACGCAGCATGGACCAGTCCCTGGAACGCCTGGAATCCACCCAGGAAGCCGCCGACATGCTCCAGAAGGTCTCCCACCAGGTCAGCCAGGTGGCCCGGCAGTATCACGTCGAGTGAACGATCCTTCACGGATATATCAGCAATTACGACTTTGCTCGAATTTTCCACATTGACCGCACATGTTACAGAGCTGTAATCTGAAAAAGTGGCCGAACGGGGAAGGCGATAGTCGCAGCCCCGCCCCCCGGCAGGAGGTCCGTATGCACCGGCAGGAGATTCTGGATCACGTTCGCAACATCATCCTGGCCACCCACACGGGCCTGTATCCGGACGACGTGAACGAGTTCTCCTCGATGACGTACGACCTGGGCATGGACTCGTTCCACCTGGAGTCGATGATCTCCCGGCTCAAGGACGAGGTGGCCAACATCGAGTTCACCCCCTGGTACATCAAGGCGTCGCGCCGGGGACACGACACGGTGGGCAGCCTGGTGGACTTCATCGACGAGCGTCAGCCGCAGGCCCAGGCCGAGACCACGGCGGGCGGCGAGGCCACGCTCGACAACGGGCTCGAGCCACTGGACTCGGAGGCGGCATGACGCCGGCAGCACCCGAGCGTCGCCCCACCCTGCTGTCCATCGCATCAGCAGTGCCCCCGCTGTCGCTCACCCAGGAAGAAATCTACGAGGGGCTGTTCAAGGACTGGTTCAAGCAGATCCCCAACGCCCAGCGCATCATCCAGAACACCGGGGTGCGCCGCCGCTTCTTCGCGTGGGATCCCCGTGTGGAGCTCAAGAAGGGCCGGATGGGCGTGGGGGACCGGGTGCGCGTGTACGAGCGCGTCGGCCTCCAGGTCACCGGGGAATCGGTACAGAAGGCGCTGGGCGAGTTGGATCGCTCGCGCGTGGGCGCCTTCACCATGACGACCAACTCGGGCTACTCGGGGCCGGGGTTGGACCTGTACATCGCCAAGAAGCTCGGGCTGCCCTCCAGCATCCGCCGCACCTTCGTGGGGCACATGGGCTGCTTCGCGGCCTTCCCCGTGCTGCGCACCGCCATGGACAGCGTCGCCGCGCGTCCGGACCAGTACGTCATCGCCAACGCCTCCGAGTACAGCTCGCTGCACTACCACGACACGCCGGACCCCGAGCAGGTGGTGATCCACGGCCTGTTCGGCGACGCGGCGTGCACGGTGGTGATGGGCAGCGCCCCGGACGGCGAGGGCGTGCAGTTCCTGCGCTCGCACACCGAGCAGCTCTACGAGACGCACGAGCTGATGGGCTGGCACATGCACAACGACGGGTTCCGCATGAACCTGTCGCCCTACGTGCCCTTCGTGCTCGCCGAGCACGTGGACGACTTCCTGGAGAAGCTGCTCGGCCCCGAGGGGCTCAAGGCCGGTGACATCAAGCACTGGCTCATCCACCCGGGCGGGCCGAAGATCCTCGAGGGGCTGGGCAAGCAGCTCAAGCTGGACAAGTCGCGCATGCGCGCCAGCTGGCACGTGCTCAGCGAGTACGGCAACTGCGGCGCCACCACCGTGCTGCTGGTGCTCGAGGAGGTGCTGCGCTCGGACAACCCCCAGCGCGGCGAGTACGGCGTGATGATGGGATTCGGACCCGGGCTGACCGTCGAGGGCATCCTGGTCCGCTTCTGAGCCCGGTTCCCCCGGGCCGTTCCTCCACCGCATCACCGAGGTCACATCCAATGAGTCAAGAGCGCCAGGAGCCGCTGCGGCGCCAGACGGGTCCCATCGCACTCGGCCCCGGAGCGGGGCGCCACCCGAGCCGGCAGCTCGCCCCGCGCGCGCCCACCCGCGCCTGGCCCGCCCCCGTGCACACACTGGCCGAGGCCGTGGTGCACTGGGGACGCACCCGCCCCTCCCAGCCCCTGCTCTACTTCGTGGACCTGGAGGAGCGCCTCACCGTGCTCACCGCGGGGGACGTGCTGCACAACACCCTGCGCCTGGGCGCCAACCTGCACGCGCGCGGCGTAAGGCACGGGGACCGGGTGGTGCTCTCGTTCGACACCAGCCCCGAGTTCCTCGAGTGCTTCCTGGCCTGCGGGCTGGTGGGCGCCACGCCCTGCCTCATCGAGCTGCCCTCCTCCAAGGTGTCCGTGCAGGCCTGGGGCGAGCGGCTGCGCGCCAAGCTGCGGCTGCTCGGCGCCCGCGCCATGCTCATTGATCCGGACTTCGTGGACCTGGCGCACGAGGCGCTCGCCGAGTACACCCCCGAGCCCGGCCAGACGGCCCCCTTCGTGGCCGTGCCGGCGGACCTGGTGGCCGACGCCGAGCCCCTCACCCCGCCCACCCTGGACGCGGACGAGACGGCCTTCATCCAGTTCACCTCGGGCACCACGGACGCCCCCAAGGGCGTGCAGATCTCCCACCGGGCGCTGCTGGCCAACTGCGCGGCCATCGGCGAGGGCGGCGGGTGGGACTCGGATGACCTGATGGTCTGCTGGCTGCCGCTCTTCCACGACATGGGCCTGGTGGCCAGCGTGCTCGCCTCGCTCGTGCACGGCCTGCCCACGGCGCTCCTGCCGCCCTTCGGCTTCCTGCTCAAGCCCTCGCGCTGGCTGTGGGCGATCCACGCCTTTCGCGCCACCTCGTGCTTCGCCCCCAACTTCGCCTACCAGCTGTGCGTCAAGCGCATCAAGGACGCGGAGCTGGACGGGTTGGACCTGAGCGCCTGGAAGCGCGCCTACAACGCCGCGGAGTTCATCCACGCCGACACGGTGCAGCAGTTCACCGAGCGCTTCGGCCCCCATGGCTTCGAGCCGGAGGCGTGGCGGCCCTCCTACGGCATGGCGGAGATGGTGGTGGGGGTGACGTGCCGCATGCGGGGCGAGCCCCTGCGCGTCGAGACGCTCTCGCGCACGGCCCTGGCCACGCGGCGCGAGGCCGTGCCCGTGGCCCCGGGCACCCGCGCCGATGCGCTCGTGGTGCACGGCGTGGGCCGGACCCTCAAGGGCATCGAGTTGAAGATCGTGGACGAGGAGGGCCAGCCGGTGCCCGAGCGCCACGAGGGAGAAATCCTGCTGCGCGGCACGTCGCTCTTCAGCGGCTACTACCAGAACCCCGAGGCCACCGGCGCGGTGCTGCGCGACGGCTGGCTGTACACCGGAGACCTGGGCTACCTCGTCGGCAGCGAGCTCTTCATCTGCGGGCGCAGCAAGGATCTCATCATCAAGGCGGGGGAGAACCACCACCCGTACACCATGGAGAACGCCGCCGGGCGCGTGGCGGGCGTGCGCGTGGGCTGCGTGGCGGCGGTGGGCGTCAACAACGCCCAGACGGGCACCGAGGACATCGTCATCGTGTGCGAGACCACCGAGAGCAAGCCCGACGCGCTGCGCCAACTGTGCAAGCACGTGGAGGAGACCGTCTTCCAGGGCGCCGGCGTCCGTCCCAACCGCGTCGTCCCCGTGCCGCCCCAGTCCCTGCCCAAGACGACCAGCGGCAAGCTCAAGCGCGCCTACATCCGCCAGAACATCGAGGAGTTCGAGGCCCTCTCCCTCCTGGTGAAGCCGCCGCCCCCCGTCGCCGTGGTGCACTGAAAACCTGGTTCACCTGTTTTGGTTGATTCCCATATTTTTATAAAAAAGCGCTCGCCTCCTTGCTTGCCCTGATTGCCTGAAGTAGAAGATTTCCAACTTTCCCACGAGGAGTTGGAATGTCCCGCAGCGTCGTGTCGATGAGTGGCAAGTTCGCGGTGGTCCTGGGTGCGGTCCTGGCGCTCGGTGGTTGCACCGAGGTCGATCAGGTGCCCGCGGAGGAGGCAGCTCCCCAGGAGCAGGGGTTCGCGCGCGGCTGTGTGACGAAGGACCTGAGCGAGGCCGAGAGGAACGCGGTGGAGCAGGCCATCGCGGGGACGGTGAAGGGCCAGGCGCGCACCCCGGGCTCGGTGACCATCAAGGTCTACTGGCACACCATCACCAACACCTCGGGCGCGGGCGCCCTGAGCGCCACGGCGATCGCCAACCAGATCTCCGTGCTCAACGCCGCCTACTCGAAGACGCCCTTCAAGTTCTCGCTCGTGAGCACGGACACCACCGCCAACAACTCCTGGTACACCACCACGGGCGGCACCTACGAGTCGGCGATGAAGAACGCGCTGCGCAAGGGTGGCGCGGGCGACCTGAACGTCTACTCCAACAACATGGGCGGCGGCCTGCTGGGCTGGGCGACCTTCCCCTCCAGCTACTCCTCGCAGCCGAAGATGGACGGCGTGGTCATCCTCTACAGCTCGCTGCCCGGCGGCAGCGCGGCCCCCTTCAACCAGGGTGACACGGCGACCCACGAGGTCGGCCACTGGCTGGGCCTGTACCACACCTTCCAGGGCGGCTGCACCACCACGAACGACAGCGTGAGCGACACCCCGGCCGAGTCCACCCCGGCGTCGGGCTGCCCCACGGGCCGCGACACCTGCTCCTCCGCCGGCCTGGACCCCATCACCAACTTCATGGACTACAGCGACGACGCCTGCATGAACACCTTCTCCACGGGCCAGATCGAGCGCATGGACACCCTGACCAAGCAGTACCGCGGGATCTGATCCCCGTCTGAAGTCCCGCCGTCCCCGACGCCGGAGCACGCCTCACCCGCGTGCCCGGCGTCTTCGTTTTTCCTACTCCTCGCGCTCCACCCGGGCGAAGGCCAGCGCGCTCCGGGCCATCTCCACCATGAGGCCCACCGTCCTCACCTTCTTGGGCGCGGTGAGCTCGTTGGCGAGGAAGCGCCGCAAGGCCTCGCCACGGCGCAGCTTGCCGCTGGAGGTGCGCGGCAGCGTGCCCGGCTCCAACACGCGCACCGTGTGGGGCCTCACGCCCGTGCCCGCCACCACCGCCTCGCGCACCCGCTCCTCCAGGCCCTCCACCCGCGCTCCCGGCGCATGCTCGGCGAGCACCAGCAGGGCCTCGTCCTGGCCATCCTCGGGGGTGAAGCCCAGCGCCACCGCGCACCCCGTGCGCAGGCCGTCCACGCCCTCCAGCGCCTCCTCGAACTCCTGGGGCGCGTGGTTGGCGCCGCGGATGATGACCAGGTCCTTCGCGCGGCCGGTGAGGAACAGCTCGCCGTCCGCCTCGAAGCCCAGGTCCCCCGTGTCCAGCCAGCCCGCCTCGTCCAGCGCGCGCACCGTGGCCTCGGGCAGGCCGAAGTAGCCCTCCATCACCGAGGGGCCCCGGGCGAACACCCGCCCCACGCGCCGCTCCGGCAGCACGTGGCCCAGCGAGTCGCGCACCTGCACCTCGCAGCCCGGCACCGGACGCCCCACGGACACCACCGGGCGCTCCCCCTCCACCATGCGCCGCTCCGTGGCCAGCACCCGCGCGTCCACTCCCAGCGCGTACGGCCCCCGGCCCGCCACCGGGAAGGTGACGGCGAGCGACGCCTCGCTCAGCCCGTACACGGGCCGCATCGCCCCCGGCTGGAAGCCCCAGCGCGAGAAGCGCTCGCCAAAGCGCCGCAGCGTCTCCAGCGACACGGGCTCCGCGCCATTGAGCGCGTGCCTCCAGGCCGACAGGTCCACGCCCTCCAGCTCCGCGTCCTTCACCCGCTTGAGGCACAGCCCATAGGCGAAGTTGGGCGCGGGCGACACGAAGGCACGGTGGCGCGACAGGGCGCGCAGCCACAGCGCCGGCCGCGCGAGGAACACCTCGGGCGGAATGAGCACCATGCGCCCCGGGTAGTACAGCGCCGAGAGCAGACAGCCGATGAGCCCCATGTCGTGGTAGAGCGGCAGCCACGACACGCCCACGGCGTCGCCCTCGAGTGGCGGCGGAATCTCCGCCTCCAGCGCCGCCAGCTGCGCCATCAGGCTGTCGTGGCGCAACGCCACCGGCTTGGGGTCCACCGTGGAGCCCGACGAGAACTGGATGAGGCCCAGGGACTGGGGCGCGACGGACAGGGCCAGCTCCCCGCCCTCGCGCGACACGTCCTCCACCGTCAGACACCCGAGCCGGGGACGCGCCGCCGCCACGGGCGTGCCCAACAACAGCCGCACCTTCGAGTCCGTGAGCACCACGGCCGCGCCCGACACCTCCAACATGCGCGCCGTCGAGCGGTGGTACTCCTCCAGCCGGCCCAGGCGCACCGGGGGATAGAGCGGCACCGGCACCGCGCCCGCCAGCAACGTGCCGAAGAACGCATCCATGAAGCCCGGCGAGGTGGGCAGCAGCAGCGCCACCCTGTCTCCGGGCCGCACCCCCAGGTGGTGCAGCCCCGAGGCCGTGCGGCACGCCCGCTCGTACACCTGGGCCCAGGGCAGGTGCGTCTCGCGCTCGGCCGCGTCCACGAAGACGAGTCCGAGCCGCCCACGGGCCGCGCCCTCCAGGGCCTCGTTGAGCGTGGGGTACTTCACGCGCGGCAGCGGGGGCCCCTTCATGGCGCACCTTCCACGAAGGCGTGCCGGGCGCCGCCCGACAGCCGCGAGGCCACCAGGTGCATGAGATCTCCCACCGTCACCACGCCCATCGAGTCCTCCATGGACAGGCGGATGCGGAAGCGGTTCTCCAGTTCCACCGCCAGCACCGTGAGGCCCAGGCTGTCGAGCTGGAGATCGCGCATCAGGTGATGCACGGGCTCCACCGGGCCACTCCACTCCAGCTCCTGGGAAACGATGCGGCGGATTTCATCGAGGACGACCAGCTCATGCTCAACCACGGAGTACCTCCGGCAAGGAAGCGAGGCCCCCCCTGGCAGGAGCCTCGAAAGGGGCGAGCCGTCCCGCCGGCTCACCAGCGCAGCAGCACGAGTTCGGCGCAGAAGCCCGGACCCATGGCCATCATCACGCCCCAATCTCCGGGCCGGGCCACGCCCGACTCCAGCGTGTCCCCCAGCACGAAGAGCACCGAGGCCGAGGAGAGGTTGCCCACCTCGTGCAGGGACCTCCACGAGCGCTCCAGCGAGCCGACCACCAGCTCCAGCGAGTCCTCGAAGGCCTGCAACACCTTGGGACCTCCGGTGTGTGCCACCCAGTGCTTGATGTCCTTGCGCGTGAGCCCCTGCTCGGCGAGGAAGCCGTCCACGTCCTGGCGGATGTGCTCGCGCACCAACTGCGGCACCTTGGCCGACAGCACCACCTTGAAGCCCGAATCCACCACGTCCCAGCCCATGATGCGCTCGGTGTCCGGGAAGAGCACCGAGCGGGTGGACATGATGCGCGGCCCCGTGCCCGTAGGGGCCTTGTCCGCGCCCTGCAACACCACGCACGCCGCCCCGTCCCCGAAGAGCCCGGAGGCGATGATGTTGGGGATGGACAGGTCCTCGCGCTGGAGCGTCAGCGAGCACAGCTCCACGGTGATGAGCAGCGCCGTCTGGCCCTTCCACGCGCGCAGGTAGTCCGAGGCGCGCGACACCCCCGCCGCCCCCGCCACACACCCCAGCCCGAAGATGGGCGTGCGCTTCACGTCCGAGCGCATCCGCATGCGGTTCATCAACCGCGCGTCGACGCTCGGCGTGGAGATGCCCGTCACCGTGACGAAGAAGAGGTGGTCCACGTCCCGCGGCGTGAGCCCCGTGCGCTCCAACGCCTTGCCCACCACCTGCTCGCCCAGCTCGCTGGCCACCTTGATCCACGCGTCGTTGCGCTGCTGGAAGGTGGTGAGCGTGTTGTACTGCTCGATGGGAAGGGCGAGGAAGCGGCCGTCCACCTGCACCGAGCGATGCAGCTCCTCCAGGCGCTCGATGTTGTAGTGCCTCGTGGCCCAGAGATCGCGCAGCGCCCCGATGATCTGCTCCTGCGGGGAGTAGTGCGGCGGAAGCAACCGCTCCACGGCACGGATGACAGGAGCGCAGTCCTGGGTGAGTGCGGTGTTCATCGACGCCATCCCTCGGAAAGAGTGGGGGATCGACGGTTAATCACCCCGCCCCGAGGGTGCGACCTGGACGCGGAAGATTGAATGTCCCTGCACTTCCTCCCCTGCGGGACATGCTGGCTGGCTGACAACTGGCCCATCCAACACGTGACCCTGGGGTCACGCCTGTCGGGCAATGAACAGTCAATGAGACCGAGGTGCAATGACTCCGCGTGCGAGAGGGAGGGGGGCCTACTGACTGCTGGCGGAAGAGGCCATACTCGGTTCCCCCGTCGCGAGCTGGGGGGCAGGCGCACGCACCGGGCCGAGCAGGGTGAGATCGGCCACCACCGGGAAGTGATCCGAGGCCTTCACGCGCAGGACCTTGCTGCGCCGGGGCATGAAGCGCTCGCTCGCCAGGACGTAATCGAGGCGCAGGCTGGGGATGATGGGCAGGGGGTAGGTGATGGCGGAGCCCTCGCCGCGCTGGGCGAACACGTCCATGAGCTCGCGCGTGAAGAGCCGCAGCGAGTTGGATTCGGGCGTGTCGTTCATGTCGCCCATGAGCAGCTTGGGCCGGGGGTCCTGGCTCACCAGCGCCATGATGGCCACGCTCTGGCGCACGCGGATGGCGTTGTTGAAGGGCCGCCGGGTGAGGTGGGTGACGTAGACGCTCACCTCCTGCCCGTTCACCTTCACCAGCGCATGGGCCAGGGTGCGCGGCTCGGTGCCCTCCACCACGGGCAGCGGGTGCTGCTGCACGGACTCCAGCGGAAAGCGTGACAGGAGCGCCACGCCATAATCCCCACCGAACAGCGAGGTGGTGCGGAAATGGGCGTAGTACGGCAGCCCCGTGCGCTCGGCGAGCACCGCGGGTTGATCCAATCCGCTGGCCCTCAGGGAGCGGACATCCACTTCCTGCAGGGCGACGATGTCGGGCGCGGCGGAGCGGATGACGTCCGCCACCTTGTCGAGTCCCTGGAGGCCGGACTGGATGTTGAAGGTCATCACCCTCAAGTCCACCTCTTCCTGACCGGGCGCCACGGCGGAGACCGTCTGGGCCGGGGCGGCGACCGACTGAGTCATCGGAAGGGAAGAGGGTTCGGACAGCGCCTCGTGACGCGAGGCGGAGGAGGACGAAGCACACGCGAGGGGGGTCGCGAGAAACAGGCCGGCGAGAAGTCGGTCGATTCGCATGAAGTGGCGAGCAAGATGCCAGCCCCCTCCATGCCGCGTCTTCCCTACCTCCCAGGACAGGCCGGGGAGCGGCCGGGCAAGTCCTCCTCCCGCGCGTCTGGCGAACGTTGGGAATAAGCGCGGCGCCGGTGAACAAGCCGCGCGGAAACGTTGACTCCTGGGAGGGCCTCCAGGCAAACCGCACCGTTCGCCCATGCCCAAGTCCGCCAAACCCGAATTCGATGTCATCGTCTGGGGAGCCACCGGCTTCACCGGCCGCCTCGTCGCGGAGTACCTCGCCCGTACCCAGGACACCCACCGGGCACGCTGGGCACTCGCGGGCCGGGATCGCTCCAAGCTCGAGCAGGTGCGCGCGAAGATCGCCAGCACCAACGCCGCGTGCACCGAGCTGCCCCTGCTGCTCGCGAACGCCCAGGACGCGGCCTCGCTGGACACGCTGGTGGGCCGCACCCGCGTCATCATCAGCACCGTGGGCCCCTACGCGCGCTACGGCAACGAGCTGGTGGCGGCCTGTGCCCGCGGCGGCACCGACTACTGCGACCTGACGGGCGAGGTGCAGTGGATGCGCCGGATGATCGACGCCCACGACGCCCAGGCCCGTGAGAGCGGCGCGCGCATCGTGCACACCTGCGGCTTCGACTCCATCCCCTCGGACCTGGGCGTGCTCATGCTCCAGGAGTACATGCGCGAGCAGCACGGGGGCCACTGCGACCGGGTGCGCTACTACACGACGAAGCTCAAGGGCGGCGTCAGCGGCGGCACCGTGGCGAGCATGCTGCAGATGATGGACGAGATGGAGAAGGACCCGTCCCTGCGCCGGGTGCTCGGCAATACCCACGCGCTCGACCCCGAGCCGCGGCGCGGCCGCCCCGAGGAGCGCGATCAGATGGGCGTGCGCTACGACGCGGAGCTGGGCAGCTGGACGGCCCCCTTCTTCATGGCCTCGGTGAACACGCGCGTGGTGCGCCGCTCCAATGCCCTGCTCGGCTACCCCTGGGGCAAGGACTTCCTCTACTCCGAGGCGAGCAGCTTCGGGCCCGGCGCCAGGGGACTGCTCTCCGCCACGAGCTTCACCGCGGGAATGGGTGCCTTCCTCGGACTCTCGAGCGTGTCGCGCGTGCGCAAGGAACTCGAGAAGCGCGTGCTGCCCGCCCCCGGCGAGGGCCCCTCGGAGGAGCAGCGGGAGAAGGGTTCCTTCACCATCAAGCTGCTCGGCGAGGGCCAGTCGACCAAGACGGGAGCGCGGGTGAAGCTGGAGGGCAAGGTGGCCGCCAGGGGAGATCCGGGCTACGCCGCGACGTCGCGGATGCTCGCCGAGTCGGCACTGTGCCTCGCCTTCGATGACGTCCCCTCCGCGGGCGGCATCCTCACCCCCGCCTCGGGCATGGGCACCCGCCTCATCGACCGGCTGCGCAAGGCCGACATGACGTTCGAGGTGCGCGAGGCCACGTCGAACACCTACTGAGCCACCCTCGCGCGGAAGACGCGAGCCCTGGGCTACACTGCCTCCCCCCACTCATCCTGGAAGAGGAGTACCCCCCATGGCTCGCGACGCGATGTGGAAGCGGATGGCCTTCGCTCTGCTCCTGACGGCCTGTGGCTCGAACGGAGCCCCGGATGGAGGAGGCGACGGAAACCCACCCGGTGGGCAGAACCCCAGTGGCCCCCCACCCCCCATCCAGCTCGGCGCGCCCCCCTCCCTGGAGTGGCGCGACGGCTACTCCGCCTTCGACGAGCCCTTCGACACGTTGGACCTCGCGCGCTGGCGCCCCTCGGACGGATGGGCGAACAGCGGGGACTTCAACGCCGGCTGGCGCGCGGACCACGCTGTCGTCACCGACGGCCGGTTGGAGCTGATCCTCGACACCGCGACCTGCTCGACGGGAGGCTGCTCCGGACGGCCCTACGCCTCGGGTGAGGTCGCCACCCAGCGCTATTACGGCTATGGGCGCTACGAGGTGCGGATGAAGCCCGTGCGCACCCCGGGCACGATGACCGCCTTCGCCATCACCACGGGCCCCGCCGAGTCGACGCGCTCGGACTCCATCGACCTGGCCATCCTCGGGCAGAACACCAAGGCCCTGCGCCTCAACTACATCACCAACGGGCAGCGGCATGACCTGGGGGTGAACCTGCCCTTCGACGCCGCGGACGACTTCCACACCTACGGCATCGAATGGACGCGCGACGCCATCCACTGGTACGTCGACGACCAGCGCATCCACTCCGAGACGGGCTACAAGGGAGAGCTGCCGTCCGTGCCAGGACGAGCCCTCGTGAACTTCTGGCCCGGGAACGTGGGCACCACCTCGTCCTGGATGGGCCGCTTCACCTACCCGGGAAGCCCCCTGGTCGTGGGCGTCGAGCAGGTCCGCTACGGCCCGGCCGCGCCCGTCGAGTTGCTGGAGAGCTTCGACACCCCCGAGCAGGCCGCCCAGTGGGTGCGCACGGTGGGCACGGGCGCGAGCCTCACCGCCCGGCAGTCCAACCAGGGGCATCAGGGCAAGTCGCTGTACCTGGACTACAACACGAGCGCCACGGCGTACGCGTACACCGCGCGCACCTTCTCCGAGCCCCAGGACTGGACGGGGGCGCGCTACCTGAACTTCTGGTTCAGGGGCTATCAGACGGGCAACCCGTTCCGGGTGGAGCTGCGCGACAACGGCCCGAGCGCCGACGCGGCGGAGCGCTTCGAGTACCGCTTCCAGGACGACTTCAAGGGCTGGAAGTGGGTGAGCGTGCCCCTGACGTCCTTCACCCGGCGCACGGACGGGCAGCCC
Organism: Cystobacter fuscus; assembly: GCF_002305875.1. Taxonomy (NCBI): domain Bacteria; kingdom Pseudomonadati; phylum Myxococcota; class Myxococcia; order Myxococcales; family Archangiaceae; genus Cystobacter; species Cystobacter fuscus. The sequence goes on from NZ_CP022098.1 coordinate 11,543,387, forward strand.
GCGGGCGCGCCCGAGGACGGACTGACGCTGTCGGGCGTGTGGGGCCTGGCCTTCCAGCCCCTGGCGGGCAACAACGAGGCCTTCATCGACGACCTCGAGCTGGAGCGCTGAATCCTGGGCGGGAGGCCTCCGGGGGGCATTGCTTTTGGCCAGGGCCCGGCGTAGGCAACGGGCCTCACTCATTTCCGAAGGATTTCAAGCAGATGGCCGAGAAGCTGGCGCCGCGCGAGAAGGGCTTTTCCGAGTGGTACGTGGACCTGGTCCAGAAGGCGAAGCTCGCCGACTACTCGGACGTGAAGGGCTGCATGGTCATCCGTCCCAATGGCTACGCCATCTGGGAGAACATGCAGCGCGTCCTGGACAAGATGTTCAAGGACCTGGGCCACAAGAACGCCTACTTCCCCCTGCTCATCCCCGAGAGCTACCTGAAGAAGGAGGCCGAGCACGTCGAGGGCTTCAACCCGCAGCTCGCGGTGGTGACGCACGCGGGCGGCGCCAAGCTCGAGGAGCCCTACGTCATCCGGCCCACGAGCGAGACCATCATCAACCGCTCCTTCGCCAAGTGGATCCAGAGCTACCGGGACCTGCCGCTGCTCATCAACCAGTGGGCCAACGTGATGCGCTGGGAGATGCGCACGCGCCTGTTCCTGCGCACCACCGAGTTCCTCTGGCAGGAAGGCCACACCTGCCACGAGACGGAGGAGGACGCGGAGAAGGAGACGCGGCAGATGCTGGAGGTCTACCGGACGTTCGCCGAGGACTACATGGCGATGCCGGTGATGACGGGGCGCAAGTCGGAGTCGGAGCGGTTCGCCGGCGCGCTGCGCACCTACAGCATCGAGGCGATGATGCAGGACAAGAAGGCGCTGCAGGCGGGCACCAGCCACAACCTGGGGCAGAACTTCGCCAAGGCCTTCGACACCACCTTCCAGGGCCGCGACGGCAAGCAGCACCACGTGTGGCAGACGTCCTGGGGCGTGTCCACGCGCCTCATCGGCGGCCTCATCATGACGCACTCGGATGACGCGGGCCTCATCGTGCCGCCCAGGCTCGCCCCCGTGCACGTGGTCATCATCCCCATCTCCGGCAAGGCCAGCGACGCGGAGAAGACGCAGGTGCTCGAGAAGACGCACGCGCTCGCCGCGGACCTGAAGAAGGCGGGCCTGAGCGTGGTGGTGGACGACGACGACACCAAGAGCCCGGGCTTCAAGTACAACGAGCACGAGCTGACGGGCACGTGTCTGCGCGTGGAGCTGGGCCCCAAGGACCTGGCCAAGGGCACCTGCGTCATGGTGCGCCGCGACGCGCGCCAGAAGGAGTTCATCCCCCTGGAGCAGGCCGTGGCCAAGGCCTCGGAGATGCTCGACGCGATGCAGAAGGGGCTGTTCGACAAGGCCAAGGCCTTCCGCGAGGCCAACACCTTCGAGGTCAACAGCTACGAGGAGATGAAGGAGAAGGCGGACGCGGGCTTCCTGCTCGCCCACTGGAACCTGGACCCCAAGGTCGAGGCGCGCATCAAGGAGGAGACGGGCCTCACCACGCGCAACCGGCCGTTCGCGCTCGCCCAGGAGCCCGGCAAGTGCGTGGTCACCGGGGAGCCGTCTCCCGGCCGCATCGTCTTCTCCAAGGCGTACTGAGCGTGACGGGGAGCGCCTCCCCCGGCGCGCGCTCCCCACTCGTGACCGGCCCGGGGATGATGGCGGGCCGGATTTCGGATATGGACTGCCTCCATGTCCGTTCCCCCGCTCTCCCCTTCCTCGCTGGCACGCCCCCGCGTCCTGCTGCTCGGAGCGCTCGTCTCGGGCGCCTTGTTCTCACTGCACGCCGGTTGCGGAGGGGACTCCACGCCCCCCGAGTCCAAGCAGATCCACGTCCAACTGCTGGCCTTCAACGACTTCCACGGCAACCTGGAGCCACCCACGGGCAGCAACGGGACCCTCGCCACGGTCGGCGAGGACGGGGGCACCGTCAACGTGAGCGCGGGCGGCGCGGCCCACTTCGCCGCCCACATCGAGCAGCTCCGGGCCCAGAACCCCAACACCGTGGTCGTCGCGGCGGGAGACCTCATCGGCGCCTCCCCGCTCATCTCGGGCATCTTCCATGACGAGCCCACCGTCACCGTGCTGAACCAGATCGGCCTGGACATCACCTCCGTGGGCAACCACGAGTTCGACGATGGCCGCGACGAGCTGCTGCGCATGCAGAACGGGGGCTGCCACCCCGAGGGGTGCAAGAGCAGCGAGTCCTTTCCCGGCGCGAAGTTCAAGTACCTCTCGGCCAACGTGTTCACGAACACGGCCACCCGGGAGACGCTGCTGCCCGCCTACGAGATTCGCGAGTTCGAGGGCGTGAAGGTGGCCTTCGTCGGCATGACGCTCGAGGGCACGCCGGGAATCGTCAACCCGACCGGCATCGCCGGGCTCTCCTTCCAGGACGAGGCCGACACGGTCAACGCGCTCGTGCCCGGACTGAAGGCCCAGGGCGTCGAGGCCATCGTGGTGCTCATCCACGAGGGAGGCTATCCCGCCAACAAGAGCCTGTATGACGGCTGCGAGGGCGTCTCCGGCGCCATCCTGGACATCGTCTCCCGGTTGGATCCCGAGGTGGACTTCATCCACTCCGGCCACACGCACGAGGCCTACAACTGCGTCATCGACGGGCGGCGCGTGACGAGCGCGTCCAGCTTCGGGCGCGCCATCTCCCAGGTGGACCTGGTGCTGGACACCGGCACCAAGGACGTGGTGTCGGTGGAAGCGCGCAACCACATCGTCACGCGGGACGCGACGAACTCCACCGTGGACACGATGGTGAAGGACTACGCCGCCCGCGCCGCCCCTCAGGCCAACCGCGTCATCGGCAGGACCCCTGTCGATCTCAAGATGCCCCCGCGCACCACCATCCCCTCCGGACAGTCGGGCGAGTCGCTCCTGGGCAACGCCATCGCGGACGCGTTTCTCGAGGCGACGCGCGATGCGGACAAGGGGGGCGCGGTCATCGCCGTCACCAACCCGGGAGGCGTGCGCGCGGACATCCCCGCCGGGGACATCACCTACGGGCAGACCTTCACCGTACAGCCCTTCTCCAACAGCGTGACCACGGTGACGCTCACCGGCGAGCAGATCCATCAAATGCTGGAGCAACAGTTCCAGGGCGCCAACACGCGCATCCTCCAGGTGTCGTCCGGCTTCACCTACTCCTGGTCGGTGTCGGCACCGCAGGGGAAGAAGGTGGACCCGGCGTCCATCCGGCTCAACGGCGAGCCCCTGGACCCGGCGGCCACCTACCGCGTCACGGAGACGAACTACCTGGCCGCGGGAGGAGATGGGTTCAGCGTCTTCACCCAGGGACAGGACCTTCGCACGGGCCCCATCGATCTCGACGCCTTCGCGGCCTACCTCGAGGCCCACAACCCGCTGACCCCGCCGACGGACAAGCGCATCACCGTGGTTCCGTGAGCCCAGCGGCTCCACCCCCTGGGTTGTCCAGGTGAAGTGCAGTGGGAGCTTCCTCGGAGGAGATGAGCATGCGCCTCTTCGTCGCCGTGACCCTGGGCAGGAGCGTGGAGGAAGCGGCCACCGCGGCCCTGGAGCAGTTGCGCGGCCTGGCGCCGCGCGCGCGCTGGGTTTCTCCGGCCAACCTGCACCTGACCCTGAACTTCCTGGGAGAGGTGGACGACGAGCGGGCCGCCCAGGTGAAGCAGGTACTCGAGCACGTGGGGCCGCGGCATGAGCCCCTCGTGCTGAACATCCGGGGGGGTGGGAGCTTCGGGGCGCCGTCACACCCGCGGGTGCTGTGGGCGGGAGTCGAGGGGAACACGGCCGCGCTGGGCGCGCTCCAGGCTGACGTGACGGAGGGCTTGCGGCCCCTGGGGTTCGAGCCCGAGCACCGCGCATACGTGGCGCACCTCACGCTGGCGCGGGCGAAACAGCCCCGGGGAGACCGGGAGCTGGCCGGGTGCGCGCGAGCCCTCCAGGAGGCGCGCTGGGGCGAGGCGCGGGTGGACGGCCTCGTGCTCTTCGAGAGCCTCGGCGGCCGCTACCATCCCCGCGCCGAGATTCCCCTGGGCGCTCGGGCGCCCTGAGCGCGCCCAGGCTCGCGCGGCAGGCGGCCACGTGCAGCCCGCGATTACACGAGGGGTGCGTGACGTTCGATGAGTCCGGAAATAGGGCATGATGCCAGATCATGTCCTCACGTCTCGTACTCCTCGTGGGCCTGGTGGCCTGCTTGAGCATTGGCTGTCGTGATCAGGGAGCGGTGAAGCTCACCATCTCCTTTCCGAATTTCAAACCCGGCTGCATCCGCGTGAGCGTGAAGGACGCTCAAGGCGCGGGCGAGGAGCGCTCGACGGAGCTCCAGGAGCAGCTCGTGGGGAAGAAACGCGGCGAGAAGGTGACGGTGGCGGCATTTCGCGAGGAGGGCTGGGGCCCGACGCTCACCGTCACCGCGACGGCGTTCGAGCAGAAGTGCGGGCAGGGCCCCGAGTTCGTCGCGTCGGACTCCGTCGACGTGGGCCGGGGCGTCTCCTCGGCGGCGCTGACGCTCGTGGCGGATGACGCGGACGATGATGGCTACGTCTCCAAGGCCAGTGGCGGCACGGACTGCAATGACGGAGAGGCCACGGTGCACCCCGGGCAGGCGGAGCTGTGCAACACCCGGGATGACAACTGCGACGGCAAACCAGACGAGGGCTTCGAGCAGGTCGGCCAGCAGTGCGGCACGGGGAGCAGCACGTGTCAGACCTGGGCCTGTGATGCCGTGGGAGCCATGAGTTGCCAGGAGGTCACGCCCAAGTGGTATCGCGACCAGGATGGGGACGGCGAAGGCGACCCCCAGCAGGGCCTGAGCCAGTGCGCCAAACCGGCGGGCTACGTGAACAACGACCGCGACTGCGACGACACCCGGAAGGAGCGCTACAGCACCGCGACCGAGCTGTGCAACGGGGTGAACGACAACTGTGATGACGTGGTCGACGAGGGATTCAACACCGGCGCCACCTGCACGGGTGAGCTCGGATGTGGGGGCAAGATCGAATGCGCCACGACCACCCAGTCCGTGTGCAAGGTCGTGACGAGCACCTGGTACCTGGACGGGGACCAGGACGGTCATGGCGCGAAGGCCACGGAAATAAAGGCCTGCGGCACCACTGCACCCGGTAGCAACTACGTCGCCAGCTCGGACGATTGCGATGACACCAAGAACAACGTGTACACCGGAGCCCCGGAATTCTGCGACACGCTGGACAACAATTGCAACAACCAGACGGACGAGGGCTTCGACGTAGGCGCGACGTGCGACGCGGGCAATGAGTGCACAGGCAAGAAGGAGTGCTCGCCGGATGGAAAGAGCAGCCTGTGCAAATCCACGACGTCTCCCACGAAGTACTACGTGGACACCGACCTCGATAATTACGGTGATGACAACTCGGTCATCCAGACGTGCGGTACGCCCGCCGCCGGATACATTACCCAAGGGGGAGACTGCGACGACGGCAACCGGTTCACCCACCCGAATGCGACCGAGGTCTGCGATCTCGCGGACAACGATTGCGACAACACCACGGATGAAGAGAACGTTTGTCCCACGACTCCAGCTTGGACGAACTACCCCTCGTCAGGTTCGGAGACCTGGTATTCCGTGGCGCTCTATGGAAATGGAGGCGTGTGGGTCGCTGGCGGTGACAAATTCCACCAGCGTAAATCCAAAGAGACAAGCTTCCAGGACCTGAGCACCTGCACGGCAGGGGCGAGCGTGTACAGCGTTGCCGCGACTCCGGGCTCAGGGGACGCCCTGCTCGGAGGGAACGATGGGTTCATGGCGCGGTATGACCCGAACAGCGAGCTGTGTGTGGACCCTGGGAAGAAGTCCGTGGATACGCACATCAAGGGTGCCATCGCCTTCCCCCTTGGAAACGACATCGAAGCCCACTTCGTGGGATTCAACACAAGCACTGGCCCAGACAAAGGACGTGCGTTCCGGGTGCTCACGCCCCAAGGCACCAACTACGACACCCAGTCCGTGTCCGAGGAACTGACGGACGTGCATGGCCTCTCACAAGACACGCTGTTCGCCGTCGGTGGGACAAACGCGTCCAGTATCTACCGGTTCGACAAAACCTCGGGGAACTGGAGTCCAGAGACCATTTCCAGCAGAGGAGGCACCCTTCAAGGTATCTGGGTCGTGAACCCCAAGCTGGCCTATGCCGTGGGCAACGGTGGAATCATGTACGGTTGGGATGGTTCTGCCTGGAGCAAGTTCACGCCTACGCCACCGGGTGAACACCTCAGCTCGGTGGTGGCCTTTGGGAGCCGTTCCATCTACATCTCCACGCTGACTGGGAGGGTCTACCGTTACAACGGCAGTGCGTGGACGAAGGTGTTCGATCTCGGCTCGACAACACCTGGTCAGTTCCGAGACATCGCGGCAAACAATCCAGGAGACATCTGGGTCGTGGGCAGCAACGGCAATCGCTACCACTGGCCCCAGTGAAGCACGGGGACCCGCGGGCAGAAGCCACGCGGGTCCCGAGTCGGGCAACTACTTCTTGGAGGTACCCGCGTCCGTGGCCGGAGTCCCGGCATCGGTCGCGGGAGGAGTCCCGGCGTCACCCGCCGGAGTCCCCGCGTCGCCAGCGGGAGTCCCACCGTCACCCGCCGCCGAGCCCTTGGGCGCCGGCGAGATGGAGGGCGGGGGGTTGATCAGCTCGAGCGAGGAGAAGAACTGATCGGCCTGGGGAGCGCCGATGCTCGGGTTGTAGAGGACGAGCAGGGTGTAGAGGCGCGGCCCGACGAGGAAGTTCTGCGCACGCACCTCTCCGGAGTCCGAGGAGATGGTGAGGGACTTGCCGGGGTAGCCCTGGAGGGTGATGTCCTCCTCGGACTTGACGGTGCCATTGAGCTTGCCGACGAGGCCGGCCTTGCCCTCGTTGAAGAAGGCGGCGGCCGGGTGGGCCGAGACGACCTTCTCGGGGTAATCGAGCGTGCTGATGGAGTAGAGCACGCCGGTGATGTCATTGATGGCCCAGGAGGCGGTCTGCACCTCGCCACCGGGGATGGAGACCTTGCCGCGCTGGGCCTCGGGCTGGCCGGGGAGCTGCACGGAGAAGCCCTCGGGGGCGGTGATCTTCTGGAACTGGATCTGGGGCCGCTCGGTGGGCGTGTTCTCGTTGGGAACCTCCTCGACCGTGGACCCACCCGACGTGGAGGAGCCCGTGGTGGCGCAAGCAAGGCCAATCAGCGACAAGGTGACGACGGCGGCGAACAAGCGGGACAAAGATGACATAGGTGCGAGTCCAGGATGTTTGAGGTGGAATGGAAGCGGGCGAACCCTAGACGAGTCCGCCCCATGTCTCTACTTCGAGTGTCGGGAGTGACGACACGAGGACAAGCCGCCTCGTGCTTCTCCTAGGGGCAAGAGGTGAGAGGGGTGTCCGGATTGCCGGTATTGCGTGAATCGTGCTGGTACCTGGGCCAGGGGGCCGTGGAATCCAATCCCGGGCTGTCCACGACGATGGCGAAGACCCTGCCGTCCTGACTCGCCGCGTACAGCACACCGGGCATGCCGGACAGCACGCCACCATCCGTCGCCCGGCTACAGTCGAGGTTCATCGATGCTTCAATGGGGGATTCAGCGTCGAATTGCCACTCGATGTGGTCCAACGGCCGACGCGCCTGGATGAGTCCACTCGTCGAGCTGGCGGTGTAAACGTAGCCACCCGCTCCCCAGACGGGAGCCCCCTTGATGACCTCGGAGGGAGTCTGGATGGTCTGCGTCCCGCCATCCGCCGCATCCAATGCGAGCAGGTTGTTGTTCTGAAGGCCCGCGACTACCCGGGTCTCGGGCGAGCCACCAATACTGGCATTCCAGGTCGGAGACCCTGTGGGGGTGTTCGTCGGGTCCTGCCCACCATCCAGCGGCGCGGTGAAAAGCCTGCTGTTGGTTCCATCGTTGCTACCGCCGAATATCCGCCCATTCGCCACGGCCATTGATGTGGGGCTTACCAATCCGAGCGGGCGATCCCATTGCGCTGAGCTGTTCCAAAGCCCACTGGATCCAAGAGCGTAGGATTTCAATCTGCCCGTCGAAGTCCCCAGAACAACAGAGGTTCCTGAAGCAAGCATCGACCCCGGAGCAACAACATCGCCAACGTTGGCAATTGCCGGACATTGCAACTGAGGATCATTCTCCGCATCTGGCCGCACAGCGAAGAGCGTCCCGCCAACACGTCCTGCGTAGACACCATAGACTGTCTCAGCTGCGCTCCCTATAGGGACCTGACCGATTGCCAACGCCGATTGGACGAGTACACCCGTCAAAGAGGAATCAGTGCATGGAGTGATAAAAGCACTGCTCCCTGCGTAAAAACCAACTCGATTTGCGCTGGCCTTTCTATGAGCGGCGTAGACGCGCTCCGTGCCATCAGGCAACGCATTGCCCACCGCGGGACTGGCCACGACAGCTCCAGTGCTCGCTTCCCACAACAAACGACCATCCTCGGAGAGCGCGAGGAATCGACCGTCGTTGTTGTTGATATTCGTTGTCCCGACATAGAGGACGCCTTTGTTCCCCACGGCGGGCGCGGCGGTAATCAAGGCGGAGTTGATACCGTGTCGCCACTTCCAGCGCGTCACGGGGATGCTCCCCTTACCGGAAGTCTGGTTCCCCACCCGATCCTTCGCGCTCACCTCGACGGCGAACTCGCCGCGGAACGCAGGCAGGCCCGGCTTCCACAAGGGCACATCGACCGTCGCGCAATACGCTTTCCCGTCGCACGGAGTCACCAGAGCCAGGGTCAGCCCCTCCAGCGCAACCCCTCCGTCGAATCCGCGCACGAGCACGCTCACGCTTTGCGGATCCAGGTCCGCCGAAATGGAGTCGACCCGCACCGTCGCCGTCTGATCCCTTCGCCATGCACTCGGTGCCGCGGGGTCCTTGTAGATGAAGCCACCGTCCGGCTCCCGGCTCGGCGAGGCCGTCGGCACCACCGACAGCAAGGGGCCCGTCGTGTCCACCGTCAGCCCCACCGTGGTGCTCGGCCCGCCCTGTTCGGGATACGCCGCCGTCAGCCGATAAGCACCCTCCCCCGAGGGATTCCACTGCGTCGTGTAGACCCCATCACCCTCCGTCGTCGTCGGCAGCGAGGCGACCGTCCCTCCGTCTCCTCGCGAGACACCGATGTTCAGCGTCTCGGGGAAGTTCGCCGCGAACCCGGGCGTCACCCGCAGCTCCGCCCGCACGGACAGCGTTCCTCCGTCGATCACCGTCGCGTCGCTCGGACTCACCACCAGCCCCGTGAACCGCGGCTGGCATTTCAACGTCAACGCGGAACAGGCCTCGTAGGTGGCGCAGGGCCGATCACACGCCTGGCTGTCGATCTCTCCGTCGTAGACACAGACGTTCTGCAGGCACTGTGCACCAGAGCGACAGTCGGCCGCGGTCTCGCACCGATTGATCGGCTGCGTGCACGCGCAGAGCGCGCCCAACAGCAACAGTCCGAGGACCTTGCGCCACATCACGACAATCACCTCTTCACACTCTTGGAGGCTCCAGCCTTCGTGGATAGCATGGGGTTCCCGCTCGCGGAAGGTTGCGTCCCGGGAACTCCCCTGCGATGACCTGATTCCGCACAAGTATTCCCCTATTCCGAGGAGTCCGCCCTGCTCCCCCGCGCCTCCCCTTCCTTCCTCCTCTCGCTCGCCGTGCTGCTCGCACCCACCGTGCACCCACGCGACGCCGCCGCGCAGGACGACATCAGCCTCGTCGCCGTCCATCCGTGCGTCGTCATCGGCGAGAAGGACAAGAAGAAGGCCCAGCACTACGAGGCCGCCTGCTCGGCCGCGCTCGCTCGTACGGGCGTGAAGCACGTCCCCGACGAGCAGGTCAGCGCCTTCCTCGAGAAGGAGCCCAAGAAGTCCTGCGTCATCGCCAACAAGGAGTCCCTCGACTGTCTCGGCCGACTCGCCGCCAACACCCAGTCGGGTCACTCGCTCCTCGTCACCGTGAAGCCCGGCGTCCCCACGTTCGTCTCCGGCCACGTGGTGGACACCCAGGGTCAGGAGCTCCGGAAGATGACCCTCCGGCTGAGCGATCCGGAACAGCTCCTGAAAGAGGACGAGGGCGCCGAGGACATCCGCAACAGGCCCTTCGCCCTCCGACTGCTGCGGCAGCTGCGCATCCTTCCCAGGAGCTCGCCCCCGCGCGCCGAGCCGCCGCCCACCCCTCCCGCCGCCGAGGCACCTGCCCCCACGACGCCTCCTGTCGCCGCGGCGCCTCCTCCCGTCGTGGCCGAGGAAATGGTCCTCGTTCCCTCCGTCCGCGATGCCTCCTCACGTGGCTGGAAGAAGCCCGTCGCCTATACCGCCGCGGGCGTGGGCGTCGCCGCCCTGGGTCTCGCCGGCTTCCTCGTCCTCGACGGCGACAAGGCCATGCGCGACTCCAATGCCTACTACGCCGATGGCCGCTACCCCACGTCCAACGACGTGTCCCAGATCGTCGCCCTGCGCGAGAAGGCCGCCTCCCGCCGCGTCCTCTCGGGCGTGAGCGCCGCCGTGGGCGCCGCGCTCGCCGGAGCGGGCGTCTACCTCTGGCTCCAGGATCGTCCGGCCGCGGCCGCGCCCACTCCGGGAGTCGCCTCCCTCTCGGTCGGCCCCGGCGGCGTGAGCATCCTCGGCGTCCTGCCGTGACGCCGCCCCGGGGCGAGCCCCGTTACTCGCCCAGGTAGGCCTTGCGGATCTCCGGGCTCTCCAAGAGCGCCTTGCCCGCTCCCGCCATCACCACCTCGCCCGTCTCCAGCACGTAGCCGTAGTGGGCGAAGTTCAACGCCAAGTGGGCGTTCTGCTCCACCAGCAGGATGCTCACCCCCGCGGCGTTCACGTCCCGGAGGTTGCGGAAGATGTTCTCCGTCACCTGCGGCGCCAACCCCAGCGAGGGCTCGTCCAGCAGCAGCAGCGTGGGCCGGCTGAGCAGCGCGCGGGCGATGGCCAGCATCTGCTGCTCGCCTCCCGACAGCGTCCCCGCCAGTTGGGTGCGCCGATCCTTGAGCCGAGGAAAGAGCACGTAGCTCTTCTCCAGGTCCGCCTGGATGCCGTCCGCGTCCTTGCGCAGATAGGCCCCCAGCTCCAGGTTCTCCAGCACCGTGAGGTTCGGGAAGATGCCCCGGCCCTCGGGGGCATGCGCCATGCCCTTGGGCACCAGCTGGTGCGCCTTCTTCCCGGTGATGTCCTCACCCGAGAAGGAGATGCGCCCGCCCACCGGCTTGAGCATCCCGCTCACCGCGCGCAGCGTGCTCGTCTTGCCCGCGCCATTGGCGCCGATGAGCGCCACCACCTCGCCCTTGCCCACCGTCAGCGTCACGCCCCGCAGCGCCTGGATGGCCCCATAGGAGACCTTCAACCCCTCCACCGCCAGCAGCGGCGGGAACTCGGGGCGCGTGCCCAACAGCTTCACCTGCGCCTCGCTCACGCCGAGCCTCCGTGCGACTGTCCTTGCGACTCCAGATAGCTGTCTCCCAGGTACGCCTCGATGACCTTGCGGTCACTGCGCACCTCGGCCGGCGCTCCCCAGGCGATCTTCTCGCCGTGGTCGAGCACCGTGATCTTCTCGCAGATGCCCATCACCAGCTTCATGTCGTGCTCGATGACGAGGATGCCCAACTTGAAGTCATCCCGGAGCTTGCGGATGAGCACCATCAGGTCCGCCTTCTCGCGCGTGTTCATGCCCGCCGCCGGCTCGTCCAGCAGCAACACCCGCGGCCGCGTGCCCAGCGCCCGGGCGATCTCCAGGCGCCGCTGCTCGCCGTAGGGCAGGTTGCGCGCCTCCTCGTCCCGGCGGTGCGCGAGCCCCATCACCTCCAGCAGGTGCTCGGCCTGCCGCGTCAGCTCGCGCTCCTCGGCCTGGAAGCCCGGCGTCAGAAACATCGCCCGCCACCAGTCGCGGTAGTTGCCGAAGGCCTCGCGCAGCTTCGCCCCCACCCCCACCTGACCGTTCTGGTGCAGCGCGCCCTGAGCCCGGCACGCCACCTTCACGTTGTCCAGCGCCGTGAGCGCCCGGAACAGGCGGATGTTCTGGAAGGTGCGCGCGAGCCCCGCGTGGTTGATCTGATGCGGCAGCCGCCCGTTCACCCGCACCCCGTTCACGCGCACCTCGCCCTGGGTGGGCCGGTACACGCCGGTGAGCACGTTGAACGCGGTCGTCTTGCCCGCGCCATTCGGACCGATGAGCCCCTGCAGGTCTCCCGGATGGATGGCGAGGTTGAAGTCCGAGAGCGCCTTGAGGCCTCCGAACTGGATGCTCACTCCCACGGCTTCGAGCAGTGGTCCGCTCATCACATCCCCTTGCGGCGCCGAGGCAGCCAGCGTGGCACGACGTCCCACAGTTCCTTCGTTCCGAACAAGCCCTGGGGCCGCGCCAGCATCAGCGCCACCAGCAACAGGCCGTAGACGGGCATGCGGATCTGATCCACCTGCTGCGCCAGGGTGCTCTCCGAGCCCAGCAGGGTGAACAGCGAGCGCATGGCCTCGGGCAGCAGCGTGAGGAACACCGCCGCCACGATGGCTCCCGTGGTGGAGCCCAGGCCCCCGAGCACCACCATCACCACCACCTCCATGGACTTCACGAAGGTGAAGGAGCCCGGGTTGATGATGGGCACGAAGTGGGCGAACAGCCCGCCCGCCACGCCCGCGAAGAACGAGGACACCACGAAGGCGCGCACCTTGTAGCCCGTGGTGTTCACGCCCATCGCCTCGGCCGCCACCTCGTCCTCGCGGATGGCCAGCAGGCTGCGACCGTGGCTGGAGCCGGAGATGCGGCGCGCCACCAGCACGCTCAGGAACACCCACAGGCCCACCATGGCCACCGAGGAGCTCTGGGGAATGCCGCTCAACCCCAGCGCGCGGCCGAACGCCTCCGTGTTGGTCACCACGACACGGATGATTTCCCCGAAGCCCAACGTCACGATGGCCAGGTAGTCCCCGCGCAGGCGCAGCGAGGGCAGGCCCACCAGGAAGCCCGCCAGCGCCGCGGCGCCACCCGCCACCAGCAGCGCCACCAGCAGGAACACCTGGTCGCTCACCACCACCGGCAGGAAGGAGATGGCCACGTCCTTCAACGCGAGCGACGTGATGCCCGAGAGGTAGGCGCCCACCGCCATGAACCCCGCATGGCCGATGGAGAACTGACCCGTCATCCCGTTCACGATGTTGAGGCTCACCGCGAGCAGGACGTTCACCCCCATGACGGACAGGAGGAAGGAGGTGAACTGGGAGTCGCGCAGCAGCAGCTCCAGCACCAGCAGCACCGGCAGCGCGACGAGCACCGGGAGGATGCCGCGCAGCGAGGGGGGCACCCGGGAGGAGGAAGACACGTCGAGATCCTTTTCCATGCGCGGCGTCAGACCTTCTCCGCCGCGACCCGGCCGAACAGGCCTCCGGGACGGACGAGCAGCACGAGGATCAAGAAGCCAAAGGCCACCGCGTCACGCCAGGTGCTCGCGGCATAGCCCACCACGAACTCCTCCACGAGCCCCAGCAGGAGGCCGCCCACCATGGCGCCCGGCACGTTGCCGATGCCGCCGATGACCGCCGCCACGAAGGCCTTGAGGCCCACGTACAGCCCCATCAGCGGACTCACCGAGGTGTCCTTGATGGCGTAGAGCAGACCCGCACCCGCCGCCAGCGCGCTGCCGATCATGAACGTCACCGAGATGATCCGATCGGTGGGAATGCCCATCAGCGCCGCCACGCGGTGATCGAAGGACACCGCGCGCATCGCCCGCCCGAAGCGGGTGCGGTAGACCAGGAACTGCAGGCCCGCCATCAGAGCCACCGCCACCAGGAGCGAGATGACCTGCCAGTTCCACAGCACCACATCCGGGAACTCGGGGTCGCCGAGCGTGAACCACTGCGCCGGCTTGATGATCTGCGGGAAGGCGCGCGGCGCCGAGCCCGGCAGGAACCCGATGTCCAACTGGAAGCCGTACGAGAGCGTGAACGAGATGCCAATGGCGGTGATGAGCGCGGTGAGCCGGGGCTTCTCGCGCAACGGCCGGTAGGCGAAGCGCTCGATGAGGAAGCCCAGGAGCGCGCAGCCCACCATGGCCACGAGGAAGATGAGCAGCACGCCGCCCACCGAGCCCCGCGCCTGCCGTCCGAGCATCAAGGCCGTCGCGTAGCCCATGTACACGCCAACCATCATCACGTCGCCGTGGGCGAAGTTGATGAGCTTGAGCACGCCGTACACCATCGTGTAGCCGAGCGCGACCAGTGCGTAGATCGTGCCCGCGGCGATGCCGTTGATGAGGTGCTGGATGAGCTGGGACATTACGGTTTGACAGTGGTGACGAAGTTGGCCTTGCCTTCGCCAACCTTGAGGATCACCGCCGACTTCACGGGGTTGCGCTTCTCATCCAGGGTGATGGTGCCAGCCACGCCGGGGAAGTCCTTCGTCTGGGCGATGGCGTCGCGGATGGAGGCGCCCGTCAGGTCCTTGCTCTTCTCGATGCCGGCGATCGCCACGCGAGCCGAGTCATACGCCAGCGCCGCGATCGCGTCCGGCGTGCCACCGTAGGCCGCCGTGTAGTCCGCGATGAACTTCTTCACGCGCTCATCCGGGTTCTGCGGCGAGTAGTGATTGGAGAAGTAGGCGCCATCCAGCGCATCGCCGGCCAGCTCGAACAGCTTCTCCGAGTCCCAGCCGTCCCCACCCAGCAGCGGCACCGACAGACCCAGCTCGCGCGCCTGGCGGGCGATGAGGCCCACGTCGTTGTAGTAGCCCGGGACGTAGATGGCCTGCGGCTTCGTCTTCTTGATGGCGGTGAGCTGCGCGCGGAAGTCGGTGTCGCCCTGCGAGTAGCTCTCCGTGGTCAGCACCTTGCCGCCCAGCTCCGAGAACTTCTGGGTGAACACCTCCTTGAGGCCGATGGAGTAGGCGCTCTTGTTGTCCTGGAGGACGGCGACCTGGTCCAGCTTCAGGTTCTCGCGCGCGAACTTCGCCATCACGAAGCCCTGGAACGGGTCGATGAAGCAGACGCGGAAGATGTAGTCACCCTTCTCCGTCACGGACGGATTGGTCGAGGCGGGGGTGATCATCGGCACTCCGGCCGCCTGCGCCTTCTCGGCCATGGCCAGGGAGTTGGACGAAGCCACATCGCCGAGGATGACCAGCACCTTGTCCTGGGTGACGAGGCGGGTGGTCGCCTGGGCCGCCTCCTCGGGCTTGCTCTGGTTGTCGTAGACGCGCACCGCGAGCTTCTTGCCCTTCACCCCGCCCGCGGCATTGGCCTCCTTGACGGCCATTTCCACACCGCGCTGCGTCGACACACCGAAGGTCGCCTGGGAGCCGGTGAGGCTGCTCACCTCACCCAGCAGCAGGGTGTCGGCGGCGGGCGGCGTGCCCCCCGTGGGAGCAGGCTGGGCGGCCTGGCCCTGAGAGTCCGTACCAGCGGGAGTAGGCTGCGACTTCTTTTCGCAGGCAGCCGAAAAGAGCGCGAACACTGCGAGAAACAGCGGAGTGAAACGGCGCATGGGAGGCGTCCTCACGAGACCAGGGGATGTGGCAAGGCCCGGGTTTTCTATGGGGAGCCGATTGAGGGGTCAAGCACGCAACCGTTTCCCCGGGCCTCCGGGGGCCTTTTCTCGATTCCAAAGGCAGCCTTCCCGCCCCATGAGGAGCCGCCAGCCCACCGAGCGCCTCCCCCCGGGCCCTCCCACGCGAAGGTGCCCTTCCCACCGTGGGATCTCCATCTTTCTCCTGGAGCCAACCGCGAGGAGGCGGATCATGTATCAACGCGAGGGAATCAAGGAAGGCATGACCGTTCGCAGCGTCGACGGGCACCGGTTGGGCAGGGTGTACGCCGTGGGCGAGAGCGAATTCCACATCGAGAAGGGACTCTTCTTCCCCAAGGACTACTCCGTGCGCTACTCGGAGGTGGGGGACATCGTGGAGGGGGAGATCATCCTGGCCCACGGCAAGGACAGTCTGCGTCCCTTCGCCACCAGTGAACTCCACGACATCGATCCCCTGGACTCGGGCCGGGTCGGAAGCGCCCCCGCCGACACCGCGGCGGTGGAGCGGGACATGGCCCGGAGCGACCCGGACGCCTATGCGGCCCTGCCCATGAGCCGCCGCATCGAGGGCCTGCGGACCGAGGACCTGGGCAACCAGGGCATCGGAGCGCGCAACACGGAAGGTGCCGCGGCCAGCCCCTTCCTGACGGAAGAGGACCGGGCCCGGGACCGCGCCATCGAGCAGCCCGCGCCGAAGGTCCTCCCCCAGGAGCCGGGAATCGGCCTGCCCCTGCGCCACGAGGGCACCCGGCCCGAGATGCGCGCCTCGACCCCGGAGGAGGAGCCCACCGTCATCGTCGAGGACGAGCTCTACGAGGAGACGCGTCGGCTGGACATGCGCGGAGACGCCGACCCGAGCTCCGCGCGCCGGTTGAACCTCAGCGGCGAGCAGGATCCCAAGAAGCGCGGATTCTGAGCCTCAGCGCTTCGCGTCCCCCCGCACGGTGGGGGGCGCCACCGCCGGCGGACCGGACAGCTTGCCCGCGCCGAGGTGGACGCGCTCCAGGCGCTCGAAGCCATGCAGGCGCTCGGGGAAGTGCGTGGCCATGAGCTGCCCCAGGTCCCCCTCCCGCGCCGGCGGGCACACCCGGAGCAGGGCCTCGGCCATCTGGAGCGCATGCGCGAAGCGCTGCTCCGGCTTCTTGGCCAGGGCCTTGTCCAACACCTCCCACAGCCCGAGCGACATGCCCTCGGGCCGCGTCAACCGATCCAGGCAGATGGCGTGCATGGACTCCACCTCCTCGCCCCGGTCGAAGGCGCGCGTGCCGGTGAGGGCCTCGTAGAGGATGAGTCCCATGGCGAAGAGATCGCTGCGCGCGTCCAGGGACTGGCCCCGGGCCTGTTCCGGAGACATGTAGAGCGGCTTGCCCTTGACGATGCCCGGCAGGGTGACCGTGCGCTGGGCGCGCGCCTTGGCCACGCCGAAGTCCAGCACCTTCACCCGCCCGTCGAAGCCCACCATCAGGTTGTGCGGGGACAGGTCCCGGTGCACCAACTGCAACGGGTGCCCATCCTCGCCGCGCGCACGGTGGGCCGCGTGCAGGCCGTGGAGCGCCTGCACCACGATGGCCACCACCATCGCGGGGGAGGGCCGGGTGACCGCCAGCAGCCGATCGAAATCCACCCCGCGCACCAGCTCCATCACCAGGAAGTAGGCCCCCTGTGACTCACCGAAGTCGTGGAAGGTGACGAGGTTGGGGTGGGACAGCCGCAGGCCGATCCGCGCCTCGTCCAGGAACTGCTTCACCATGTCCGGATCCGACGCCAGGTGGGGGAGGATCCGCTTGAGCGCCACCAGCCGGCCGAGCCCCTCCGGCCCTCGCGTGCGCGCCACCAGCACCTGCGCCATGCCGCCCGAGCCCAGCGGCGTCACCAGCTCATAGCGGCCGATCCGTCCGCGCGTTCCCGACAGGGGATCCTCGGGGGCCAGCTCGTCCAGCCGCTCCAGCAC
Source organism: Cystobacter fuscus (assembly GCF_002305875.1). Lineage (NCBI taxonomy): Bacteria > Pseudomonadati > Myxococcota > Myxococcia > Myxococcales > Archangiaceae > Cystobacter > Cystobacter fuscus. The sequence goes on from NZ_CP022098.1 coordinate 11,560,895, forward strand.
GTTGCGCCCATCGGCCAGCGCGATGAAGGCCAGGAGCGCGTTGTCGAGCTGATCCGCCATGGCGTCCACCAGCTTCATCACCAGCGCGCCGCCATCGTCGAAGCGGCCCTCCACCACCAGCCCCATCGTGCCCAGTTCCAGGCGGCCGAGCGCCAGCGGAGCACAGAAGAGCATGCGCTCGGGGGACAGGCGGCGGCAGCCCTTCCAGCCCGCGGCCTCGAAGACGTCCGCCCCCAGCCGGCCCGAGACACGGGTGAGCACCGGCCCCGTGGTGCCCCGGAGGCTGATGAAACCCGCCGAGGCGTGCACCAGCCGGGCGCACTGCGTGAGGAAGACATCCACCGCCGCGTCGAGGTTCAACCCCCGCTCCAGGCAGTCCTCGAGGATGTCGTCCGCCATCCGCACCACGGCGGTCAGGCCGCGCAGGAAGGCGACCTCGGCTTCGAGCGAAGGGAAATCCACGAGACGTATTGAACACCGGAGACGAGGGCCTCGGGAAGAGGCCCCGCGTCACCTCACGAGCTCGCCTTGGACTGATCCGCGTAGAGGGCGTCCGCGATGCGGTAGGCGCTCGTCTCCAGCTTCTGGTAGGCCTCGCGCACCGCCGCCGCGTCCGACCCCTGGAGCGTCTCCCTGAGGTGGTCCAGGTCGGCCTTGATTTCCGTGCGGTCCTTCTCCTGGAGGACGTTGCCGTACTCCTCGAGGCTCTTCTCCGTGGTGTAGATGAGCGAGTCGGCGTTGTTGCGCAGCTCGGCCAGCTCCTTCTTCAGCTTGTCGTTGGACTGGTTGGCCTGGGCGTCGGAGATCATCGACTGGATCTCCGACTCGGTCAGGCCCGAGTTGCCCACCACGCGCACCTGCTGCACCTTGCCGGTGCCCAGGTCCTTGGCGCTCACGTGCACGATGCCGTTGACGTCGATGTCGAAGGAGACCTCGATCTGCGGCACGCCACGGGGCGCCGGGGGAATGCCCACCAGCTCGAAGCGCGCCAGCGTCTTGTTGTCCACCGCCATCTCGCGCTCGCCCTGCAGCACGTGCACGCTCACCAGCGGCTGGTTGTCCACCGCGGTGGAGAACACCTGGCCCTTCTTGCAGGGAATGGTGGTGTTCTTGTCGATGATCTTCGTGAACACGCCGCCCGCCGTCTCCACGCCCAGCGACAACGGCGTCACGTCCAGCAGGAGGACGTCCTTCACCTCGCCCTTGAGCACGCCGCCCTGGATGGCCGCGCCCACGGCGACGACCTCGTCCGGGTTGATGCCCTTGTGCGGCTCCTTGCCGAAGAACTCCTTCACCTTCTGCTGCACCGCCGGCATGCGCGTCATGCCGCCCACCAGCAACACCTGGTGGATCTGCTGCGCGGGAATGCCCGCGTCCTTGAGCGCGATGCGGCACGGCTCGATGGAGCGCTCCACCAGGTCCGACACCAGGGACTCGAAGGTGGTGCGCTCGATCGTCTCGGTGAGGTGCTTGGGGCCGGTGGCGTCCGCGGTGATGAAGGGGAGGTTGACCTCGGTCTCCGTCGCGCTGGACAGCTCGTGCTTGGCGCGCTCGGAGGCCTCCTTCAGGCGCTGCAGCGCCATGCGGTCCCTGCGCAGGTCCAACCCGTTGTTCTGCTCGGCGAAGCGCTTGGCCAGGAAGTCGATGAGGCGCTGATCGAAGTCCTCGCCGCCCAGGAACGTGTCGCCGTTGGTGCTCTTGACCTCGAAGACGCCCGAGTTGAGCTCCAGGATGGAGATATCGAACGTGCCGCCGCCCAGGTCGTACACCGCGATGCGCTCGGCGTTCGTCTCGCGCACCTTGTCCAGACCGTAGGCGAGCGCCGCGGCCGTGGGCTCGTTGATGATGCGCAGCACGTTGAGGCCGGCGATGCGGCCCGCGTCCTTGGTGGCCTGGCGCTGGCTGTCATTGAAGTAGGCGGGCACGGTGATGACCGCCTCGGTCACGGGCTCGCCGAGGTAGTCCTCCGCCGTCTGCTTCATCTTCATCAGCACGATGGCGCTGATCTCCGGCGGGCTGTAGCCCTTGCCGCGGCTCTCCACCCACGCGTCCCCATTGGGGCTGGGCACCACGCGGAAGGGACTCACGCTGATGGCCTTCTTGGCCTCGGGCGAGTCGAACTTGCGGCCGATGAGCCGCTTGACGGCGAAGACGGTGTTCTCGGGATTGGTGATGGCCTGCCGCTTGGCGATCTGCCCCACCAGGCGCTCACCGGACTCGGTGAAGCCCACCATCGAGGGGGTGGTGCGGCTGCCCTCGCTGTTGGGGATGACCACCGGCTCGCCGCCTTCCATCACGGCCACGCAGGAGTTCGTCGTCCCCAGATCGATTCCAATGACCTTGCCCATGGCGTTCTATTGGCCCTCACCGGGTGTGTTGCCGGGCTGCGCGGAAGTGGCCCCCCCCGTGGGCGCACTCCCCGGCGTTGTGCTGGAAGCCGGCTCGGGCCTGGCTCCCTCGGGAGCGCGCGCCACCACCACCAGCGCGGGGCGCATGAGCCGATCATTGAGCAGGTAGCCGCGCACGGCCTCGTAGACGACGTGCCCCGGAGGCACGGTGGCGCTCTCCACCTGCTGCATGGCCTCGTGCAGGCGGGGATCGAAGGGCTGGCCCACGGCGGAGAAACCCTTGACGCCCTGCTTGCCCATGGCGCTGTCGAACAGCTTGCGCGTCATCTCCACGCCGGTGCGGAAGGCCTCGAAGTCGGTGGACTTCTGGGCCGCCTCCAGCGCGCGATCCAGGTTGTCGAGCACCGGGAGGAAGTCCTTGAGCAGGCGCTCGAGGCCGAACTTCTGGAGCTCCTCCTTCTCCTTCTGGGCGCGCTTCTTGTAGTTCTCCAGGTCGGCCGTGGCGCGCAGGGCGCGCTCGTGGCTCTCCTTGAGGCGCTCCATCGTCTCGCGGCTCTTGGTCTGACTGAACTCGAGCTGGGCGCGGGCCTCCTCCAGCTCGCGCTGGACGGTCTCCAGACGCTGACGCGTATCCGTCAGGGCGGCCATGGCCGGGCCCGAGCCGGAACCACCCTCGCCGAGGACGGACGGGGGAATGTCCACCTCCAGGGTCATTGCCTCGGGGATATCCACTTCCAGCGTTCTACCCCCCTCCGGAACATCCCCATCCCCACTCGCGGGAGGATGGGCACGCCGCTCGACGCTCTTGAGCGCCTCGTCGATGACGTCCTGAGAGATATCCGCCTGGATGCTGCCCTTCTCATCACGATTGGAGCCGGCCACGCGCGCACTATGGCATGGGGCGCGGGTTGATCCAACGCCCACGGCCCAAGGCCCCACGCCTGCTCCGACGGCCGCTCGTGGACCTCAGGAGGCCGGACGAGCGGGCTTCTTGCGGCCGATCGACTTGGGGGAACTCGCCTTCCTGGCCGCCGACTTCTTCGCGGCGGTCTTGACGGGAGCGGTCTTGGCCGAGGGCTTCTTGCGGCCGATCGACTTGGAGGTGCCTGCCTTGGCCGCCGTCTTGGCCTCGGGAGGCGCCGGAGGCGTGGGGGGCACCGGAGGCGGAGGAGGCGCCGACGAGGTCCGGGGCGCGGGAGGCACCGGAGGCGGGGGAGAGGCGGAAGAGGAATGTCTGTCGAAGGCCCCCTCGACGGTCTCCTCCACGCGGCGCACGGCGGACTCCAGGTGATCCGCGGCCTGCTTGCCCGTCGCCACCGCCCAGACGCGCAGGTTCTGAAGCCCCTCCTTCACCTTGGCCTGGTTGTTCGGGTCCTGCACCTCCACGAGCAGCCGCTGTGCCTCGGTCTTGAGGTCGTCGCCCGTACGCTTGAGCTCCTCACCCGTGCGCTTGAGGAAGTCCATCAACTGCTTGTCCCACTTCTCGGCCATTGTCGTTGCCTCCCCAGGACAGCCAGTGCGTCCATCTGACTGCACCCTTACGCAATGCGCAAAACAATCTTGCGGGCTCATCTCACGAATCGGACAGTCGCGACATGCTAAGGGCACCCGGTCCCGCCCATGCATCCTTCCCGCCTCTACCTGCTCGCCGCCGCCGCGCTCTGGTCCACCGCGGGCGTCATCGTGAAGCTGTCCACCCTGAGCGCCTGGCAGCTCGCCTCTGGTCGTTCGCTCATCGCCGCCGGGGCGCTCGCGCTCGCCCTCCCCGCGGGGCGCAAACGGCCCTCGGCTCGTGGGCTCCTGGCCACGCTGGCCTACGCGGCCACCGTGGTGACGTTCATCGTGGCCAACAAGCTCACCACCTCGGCCAACGCCATCTTCCTGCAGGACACCGCGCCGCTCTACGTGCTGCTGCTCTCGCCACTGGTGCTCGGTGAGCGCCCCTCGCGCGGCGAGTGGATGGCCGTGCCCGTGTTCCTGCTCGGCCTGAGCCTCTTCTTCCTCGACCAGCTCAACCCCGGCCAGTTCTGGGGCAACATGGTGGCCCTGGGCTCGGGCGTCACCTTCGCGCTGTGCATCCTCGGGCTGCGCGCGACCCGCGGCGAGGGCACCTCCGTGCTCGTGTGGGGCAACGTCCTCGCGGGCCTCGCCACGCTGGTGCCCGCCCTCGAGGGGCCCCGCCCCACGGCGATGGATCTCGGGATGCTCGTCTTCCTCGGCGTGTTCCAGCTCGGGTGCGCCTATGCGCTCTTCGAGCGGGGACTGCGCGAGACGCCCGCGCTGGAGGCCTCGCTGCTCATCCTGCTCGAGCCGGTGCTCAACCCCGTGTGGACCTTCCTCTTCGCGGGCGAGCGGCCCGGCCCCTGGGCGCTCGTGGGCGGCACCATCATCCTCCTGGCCACCGCGTGGCGCACGCTGAGCGCCACGCCCTCGGGCCGCAGCCCCCCCGCGCGAGAAGAGACCTGAGCTACCGGCCCAGCCGGCGCGCGAGCTCCGCTTCCAGCCGCTTCGTCTCGAGCGGCCACTCGCGGTGGCCCACATACCCGTCGGGCCGCACCAGGTAGAACCCCTCCGCCCCGGCGCCGAAGCGGCGATGCACCGCGCCGTCCTCGTCGGCCAGCACCCAGGGGGCGGGCGTGCCCTCTCCGGACACCACCACGCGCGCCTTCAACCAGGGCCCGTACTGCCGCTCCAGCCGCTCCGCGAGCGCGACCAGCTCCCCACGCCGCGGGGCCTCGAACTTCAGGCCCGTGAACAGCAGCAGCGTGTGCTGGGGTCCGCGCAACACCTGGTGCAGGCGCTCCACGCCCTCCCCCCGGATGGGCATCTCCGGGACACGCTCCCCGGGCGCGGGGCCTTGCCGCCTGCGCACGCCGCCCACGTCCTCGCCCCACAAGTGCTCGGTGGACAGGGGGCTCTCGCGGTAGCGGATGGAGAGCTGGGAGATGAAGCGCGACAACCGGCGCTGCGCGGCGAGATTGTCGAACAGCCGGCTGGCGAGCCGGGGCACCACGTGGGCGCGGAACAACCGCGCGCCGAGCCCTCCTCGCGCCATGAGGGAGAAGGCCCGGTCCGTGCCCTGCAGCAGATGGCGTCCCACGGGGTGCCGCTCCAGCTCGTACGTGTCGAGCAGCGACTCCGGCGCGCGGCCCCGGGTGACGAGCGCCAGCTTCCAGGCGAGGTTGTAGGCATCCTGGATGCCCGTGTTCATCCCCTGGCCTCCCACGGGGCTGTGGATGTGCGCGGCGTCGCCGGCGAGGAACACCCGGCCCTGGCGGTAGCGCGTCACGCCCCGGCTGTGCAGCCGATAGCGCGACATCCACCGCGGCTCGCTCACGCGCGTCGGCACGGGCACCATCTGCTTCACCAGCGCCTGGATCTCCTCCAGGGCGAGGGGCGCCATGTCGTCGGCGGCGTCCGCGGCATCCTCGTGCGGCCGGATGAAGAACAACCGGTAGCGCTGATCACCCGGCATGGGGAAGGCCCCCACCACGCCGTGCGCGGACGGAATGATGCACAGCTCGCCCTCACCCAGGGACCATTCCACGCGCACGTCCGCCAGCACGCACGAGTCCTCATACGTCGAGCCCTCGAAGGGCAGGCCCAGGCCCTTGCGCACCCGGCTGCGCGCGCCGTCACAGCCCAGCAGCCACCGCGCGGACACGCGCTCCACCCGGCCATCCTCGTGCCTCAAGGTGGCCACGACCCCATCCACCTCCTGCTGGAAGCCCTCCAGCGCCACACCCCGCTCCACCCGGGGGCCGAACGAGCCCAGGTGCTCGGTGAGCAGGGCCTCGGTGACGTCCTGCGGGAGCATGAGGATGAAGGGGTAGCGCGTCTCCAGCCAGGTGAAGCCGCGCAGGGAAACCCGCGAGCGCGTCCCGCCCGTCCCCACCACGTTGAAGCCCAGGGTCTCGCGCCCGAGGGCGAGGGCCCGCTCCACGATGCCCAGGTCCTCGAAGATCTCCAGCGTGCGGGCCTGCACCGCCAGCGCGCGAGACAGCGGCGAGGGCGCCGTGAGCTGCTCCACCACGCGACAGCTCAGCCCATGCCGCGCCAGCTCCGATGCCATCATCAGGCCCGTCGGCCCGGCGCCCACCACCAGTGCGTCCAACATGTGCCGCCCTCGCTCAGTCCAGCTCGACACCATGGCCGGCCTGGACGTGACCGACGTCCACCCGTCCCCCCTCGATCCGCAACCCCCCGCGGAAGGAATGCTCGCGAATGAAGAGGTGGGTGTCCAGGTCCGCGTAATCGAAACCGCCCAGGCCCGCGGCGAAGTGCACGGCGCTGCTCATCGCCAGGGTGCTCTCCAGCATGCCGCCCATCATCAACTCCATGCCGAAGGCGCGCGCCACGTTCCACATGGCCAGCGACTCCACCACCCCGCTCTTCATCAGCTTGAGGTTCACCCCGTGCGCGCCGCCCTCGCGGCCCAGGCGCACCACGTCCGCCACCGTGCGCGCCGACTCGTCCGCGCAGATGGGCACCCGCGAGGAGCGCGTCAGCTCGGCCAGCCCCTCCCAGTCCTCGCGCGGCACGGGCTGCTCGAAGAGCGCCAGCGGAACACCCGCCGCCTCCAGGCCGGACAGGAAGGCGCGCGCGCCCGCCACCGTGTAGCCCCCGTTGGCGTCCGCGAACAGCCGCGTCCCGGGCGCCTCCCGGCGGATGATGACCATGCGCCGCACGTCCTCTTCCGGACTCAGCGCGCCCACCTTCACCTTGAGGGTGCGGATGCCCCGCGCGACGATGGCCCGGGCCGACGAGGCCGCGTGCGCTTCGTCCCCCGCCGTCACCGTCATGTCGATGTCCAGCGTGCTGCCCGCGCCTCCGAACAGGGTGGCCAGGGGCATGCGGTGGTGACGGCCCAGCGCGTCCAGCAACGCCAGCTCGATTCCACAGCGCGCCGACGGAGCCCGGGGCAGCGCCTCCCCGAGCCACGCGCCGATGGGTCGCCAGGCGCTCGCGTCCCGGCCCACGAGGGCGTCGCGCACGGAGGCCATGGCCTCGAGCGTGCTCGCCTGCGTCTCACCGGAGACGGCCGTGAAGGGCGCCGCCTCGCCCAGCCCCACCGTGCCGTCCGCGAGGGTGAGCCGCACCAACACGTTGTCCGCCCGCTCCGGAGCCCCGGTGGCGATGGCGAAGGGCTCGGTGAGCGGGAGGTTCAGGGGCTCGAAGCGCAGCTCGGTGATGACGGTTGGGTTCATGGTCTCGTGGGGAAGAAAGGAAATGGAAGAGAATGGAGCGGCGGAAGTCAGCGCCCGGAGCCGAGCGCCGCCAGCGCCGCCGCCATCACCTGCTTGAGCGGAACTCCGGCGGACTCGGCCACCCGGCGGCAGTCCTCGAACTCGGGGTGGGCGTTGAGCACCACGCCGTCGCGCAGGCCGCGCTTCACCCGCACCGGACCCCAGGGCGTCTCGACCTCCACCCAGTCGCGCTCCAAGGCCCGCCGCTCCACGGAGTAGGAGCGAACCCCGAGCGTCGTGGACTCGCGCAGCAACAGGTCCACCACGACCTCCTTCGCGCTCGACTCCACCAGCACGCTCAGCACATGGCCCGGCCGCGCCTTCTTCATCGTCGCGGGCACCACCCAGGCGTCCAGCGCGCCCCGCGTCAGCACATGCTCCAGCAGGTAGCCGAGCAACTGCGGCGTGCTGTCGTCCAGGTTCGCCTCGAGCACCCAGAGGCCCTGCGTCTGGCCCTCGGCCCGGCCCAGGGTGGCGCGCAACACGTTGGGCCGGTCGCGGAAGTCCTTCGTCCCCACGCCGTAGCCGATGCGCTCCATGCGGAAGTCCGCGGGCGGCGGGGCGATGCGCGTGAGCACCTTGAGCAGCGCCGCTCCCGTGGGCGTCGTCAGCTCGCCCACGCCCTCGAAGCGCACCGGCAGTTCCCGGAGCAGCTCCAGCGTGGCCGGCACCGGGATGGGCATGTTGCCGTGCGCCACCCGGATGGTGCCACTGCCCAGCGGCGGCGGCGCCGCGTACACCTCGGGGTCGCCCAGCAGCTCCAGCACCACCGCGGCCCCGCAGATGTCCACGATGGAGTCCACCGCGCCCACCTCGTGGAAGTGGATGGCGTCGAGCGACACCCCGTGCACCTTCGCCTCCGCCTCGCCGATGGCGCGGAACACCGCCAGCGCCCGCTCCTTGGCCCGAGGCGGCAGCGTGGGCGCCGCCTCGATGAGCGCGCGGATGTCCGAATAGGCCCGGTGGGGGTGCGCCTCGCGCTCGTCCAGCACCACGTCCAGGTGAGTGCCGCTGATGGCGTGCCGCACCGCCCGGCTCACCGCCAGCTTCCAGCCCGGCACCCCGAGTCCACTGAGCGCCTGGGTGAGCGCCTCCGGCGAGACGCCCAGATCGATGCCCGCCGCGAGGAACATGTCCCCGGCGATGCCGCCCACGGGCTCCAGATAGAGAACCTTGCGCATGCCCGTGTCCCTCAGCGCTGCCCGCGCGTGCGCGAGATGAGCGCCGCGTAGAAGCCGCCCCCGAAGCCATTGTCGATGTTCATCGTCGCCACGTTCGAGGCGCACGAGTTCACCATCGCCAGCAGCGCGGACACCCCACCGAAGTTGGCCCCGTACCCCACCGACGTCGGCACCGCCACCACGGGGATGCCCACGAGCCCTCCCACCGCGCTCGCCAACGCTCCCTCCATGCCCGCCACCACCACCGCCGCGTGCGCGGATTGGATCTCCTCGCGCCGACGCAAGAGCCGGTGGATGCCCGCCACGCCCACGTCGTAAACGCGCGTCACCGTGGCCCCCATGGCCTGAGCGGTGAGCACCGCCTCCTCGGCGACGGGAATGTCGCTCGTCCCCGCCGTCACCACCGCCACCCGGCCCGCCTTGGGCTTGCCCTGCTTCAGGTGGAAGATGCGCGCCACCGCGTGGTACTCGCCCTTGGGATGGGCGGCCAGGAGCGCCTCGGCCTTGTCCGGCTGCAGCCGCGTCACCAGCACCGTCTGCTTGCGTTCCACCAGCTTCGCCACGATGCCGAGCAACTGCTCCACCGTCTTCGGCTCGCCCAACACCACCTCGGGAAAGCCGAAGCGCAGGCTGCGGTGGGTGTCCAGCGTCGCATAGCCCAGCTCGGCGAAGGGCAGGTCCTTGAGCTGCCCCACGGCGGCGTCCACGGAGACCTTGCCGCCCTTCACCTGCTCGAGCAGTCGGGTGAGCGTCTTCTCATCCATGGCCGCTCCCTCTACTCCACTCCGCACGGGGCCGCACGCGGCAAGCGCTCGCGCTGTGCGGGAATGAAAAAGGGCCCCGGACTTCCCTCCGGGGCCCCTCTCTTCCTTCACCGGTGCGTCATGACCGCCCGTGAATCACGATGCACGGCGCCGCTTGCGCAACAGGCCACCCGCCAGCAGGGCCAGACCGCCCATGGCCCCGCCGCCGGTCCCCGCGCAGCCGCCGCAGCCGTCCGATCCCTCGGGGGGAACCTGCTGCCCCGGGTTCACGAACACCACCGTGCTGCGCCCCGGCACGGTGAAGGAGCCCGACTGGAACGACGCGCCGCGCACCACCGGATCCGACGAGCCCTGCTGCACGGGGTGCAGCACCATCTCGCGGTTGGCGTACTCGGGGATCTGGAAGCTCTGCTGCTCGTCGTTGGCGTTGAAGAACACCACCACGTCGGTCACCCCGTCGGTGGCCGCACTGTCCTGGAGCTTCATGACGATGAGGCCCGGCACCTGCGAGGGGCCCGTGTTCAGGAAGCCCACGTGCTCCTGGACCTGCTGGGCGGTGCGCAGGCGGAACAGGGCCGCGCTCTTGCGGATGCTCAGCATCTCGCCGAAGTGCTCGTGCGCGCGGCGGATGTGCTCCGGCGTGGCCTTGAGCGCCGGGTTGCCCAGCAGCTCCTTCATGGCGGGCCAGTTGTCCTTGTTCTTCTCCTCGGGGGGCAGGCCCACGCCCCAGTTGTTCGACGTGTAGGTGAAGTCGAGCGCGTTGAACCAGTCTCCCGAGTTGTAGCTGTCGCGGTCGAGCGACTTGGAGCGCAGCAGCTCGTCGCCCGCGTGGAAGAAGGGAATGCCCTGGCCGAGCGCCACCAGGCTCAAGCCCATGTTGTGCATGCGCACCCGGGTGTCCAGGTCGGCCGAGGCGGGCGCCTTGAACTGGACGGCGTCGAACAGCGTCTCGTTGTCGTGCGCCGAGACGTAGGTGATGACCTCCTGGGGATCGGACGTGTAGCCGGCGGGCTGGCCGTTGTAGTCCACCTCCGAGCCCTTCACCGTGTTGCCCTCCTTGTTGACGAGCGTGTAGTCACGCAGGTTGCCCGCCAGGCCCACGCGGATCTGATCCATGTGGTGCAGTAGCCGCTGGCGCTGCTCCTCGGGCGTCCCGGAGGTGGACGCGTTGGGGTCGTACCAGAGGCCGCTGATGAAGCCCTGCTCCTTCAGGCCACTGAACGGGCCTCCGCCGCGCGCCGCGTCGCGCAGCCGGTCACTGAAGGTGCCAATGCCCGTGCCCGTCATGTTGAGCTGCGTGGCGTTGATGCCCCGCGCGTTGCCCTGCACCTCGCCGAAGTCCCAGCCCTCGCCGTAGAGGTAGAGCTTCGAGCCGTCCACACCGTCCTTCTCCACGGTGAGCGCGCGCAGCCGCTCCTGGACCTTGAGCATGTTGGACTTCATGTGGTGGCCCATCAGGTCGAAGCGGAAGCCATCCACCTTGTAGAACTTCGCCCAGGTGACGAGCGAGTCCACCATGAGCTTCTCGAACATGGCGTGCTCGGAGGCGGTGTTCTGGCAGCAGGTGCTCGTCTCGACGTTGCCGTCCGCGTTGAGCCGCTGGTAGTAGCCGGGCACCACCTTGTCGAGCACCGACGTGTCCGACAGCCCCGAGCCGTTGACGTGGTTGTAGACCACGTCCATCACCACGCGCAGGCCGCTGTCCGACAGCGCCTTCACCATCTGGCGGAACTCGACGATGCGCGAGTTGCCATCCGGGTTCACCGCGTAGCTGCCCTCGGGCACGGTGTAGTGGAACGGATCGTAGCCCCAGTTGAAGCCGTCCGTGTCCTTCACCGCCACCACCGCTTTCTGCTGCTCCTCGGAGTCCGGAGGCAGGGCGGCGAGGTTGCCCGCGGGCGTCTGCTGCTTGGAGCGGTCCTCCTCGATGGTGGCGATGTCGAACACCGGCAGCAGGTGCACGTGCGTCAGGCCCTTCCGCGCGAGGCCCCGCAGGTGCTTCATGCCGTTGGACTCCGCCTCGGTGAAGGCCAGGAAGGTGCCGCGCCTCGGCTCGGGCACCGTCAGGTCGTGGATGCTGAAGTCGCGCACGTGCAGTTCGTAGAGGACGATGTCCTCGGGCGCGTCGAGCGCGGGCTTCTGGAGCGAGTTCCAGCCCGCGGGCGCGAGCGCCGGATCCGCCAGGTTCACCACCTGGCTGCGCTTGCTGTTGAGAGACAGGCTCAGCGAGTAGGGGTCGGTGACCAGGCTCTTCACGACCTGCTTCTGGGAGGGGACGTACACCTCCACCTCGTAGAGGTAGAACCTGTTGCGCCAGCTCCCATCGACCTTCGCGCTCCAGATGCCCGTGGCGGCATCGAGCGACATGGCCACGCGCGTGCCCACCGACTCCGGCTTGGAGTTGCTGTAGAGCAGCAGCGCCACGTTGCGTGCCGTGGGCGCCCAGAGCTTGAAGGTGGGGGTGTTGCCCGACCAGGAGACACCCAGGGCCTCGTCGTTGGCGTACAGCGCGTCCAGCGCGAGCGGCAGTTGCACGCCGGTGGCGTTCACCACGTTGCCCCCGGCGTCCGTGAGCGACAGCGCCATCTGCCCCTTGAGGATGTCCTTGACCTGGATGAGGTCCGTGTCGGCGATGCGCAGCACCGTCAGGCCCTTGAGGTGCGGGTACTTCTCGGCGATGTGCGGAGGCAGCCCCGCCGGCTCGATCGACAGCGGCAGCACGCTGCCCCCCGAGATGCCCGTCGCCCCGAGCGTCATCGCGCCCGTGGGATCGTGGTGCAGCCGGAAGGTGGCCCCCTGGGGCAGCGGGTCCGTGCCCGTGGCGTTCCAGGCCAGCAGCTCTCCGGACACCCAGTAGGCCCGGGCCCGCTCGATGTCCCCCTTGGGCGCGCCAACCACATCGATGCTCAAGACGTGGCTCGTGGGGTTGTAGGTGAAGACCACGGGCATCCCCGAGGAGGGCACGGAGAAGCCGATGTCAGCGCCACCCGGCGCACCATTCGCCCCATAGTTCTCATTCCAGCTCTCGTTGATGGCGACCTTGCACGCATAGCTGCCCGCGGAAATCGCCGTCGTCGTGAACGTGTAGGTGCCATCTCCATCCACGTCCTTCAGCCACGAGCGCAGACAGTCCGGCGCCCAGTCACCCGGACAGCCCAGCTCGCTCTGGAAGCTGCCCGCGATGGTGGCGATGACGGACTTGTTGTGGGTGACCCAATGGCTCTCCGGGTCGTAGTAGAACTTGACGCTCTCCGGCTGGCCAGACGTCAGCGAGTACTCGGGGCCATCCTTCTCGCCCTTCTGCCCATAGGTGGACACCGTGCCCGCCTCGTCCACGGCCGCGCGGAAGGTGGTGGGGCCCGCGGGCAGCGCGAACGACTTCGTCCAGATGAGGTCGGTCGGGTCCTGCTCCAGGCGGGACGAGGTGCAGGCCGTGTCGTCCGGAGCGCACAACGGCGTGGAGCCGACGAGCGTGACGCTCGCGGGCTGCGCCGAGGCGGCTCCAGCCGAGAGCAGGGACAGGGCACAGAGCAGGGTCCGCGCCCGGATTCTTCCGAGGGGTGGAGAAGCAGGGGTCATGAATACGCCTTTCGCGTGAGCCAGCCGCCGCGGAGACACGGACGGCCGGACATCCATCGGGGGGTGAAGGCAGACACCCCGGCGCGACCGCCTCACGAAGACACGGAAGCACCGCGGTGCCTCGCGAGCGTATAGCAGAGGGGACACACTCCTTCACCTGAGGCACTGGCCCACGAGCGAAGGACGCTGGTAAGCCAGCCGCACCATGCCCCGCGCCTCGCGTCTGTTGCCCCTGCTCGCCGTGACATCCTGCGTCACGGGTCCCTCGAATCCGAACGAACCGCCGCCCGCTCGGGTGGAGCTCGCCGCGCCCGCGAGTGACGCCTGGTACTCGCACGCGGTCTTCTACGAGCTGTTCGTGCGCAGCTTCCAGGACTCCAACGGAGACGGAAAGGGAGACCTGCCCGGCCTCATCTCCCGGTTGGACTACCTCAACGATGGAGACCCGAGCACCACGACGGACCTCGGCGTGGACGCGCTGTGGCTCATGCCCGTGTTCGCCTCGCCGAGCTACCACGGCTACGACGTGACGGACTACGAGCGCATCAACCCGGACTACGGCACCAACGAGGACTTCGAGCGCCTGTGCGCCGAGGCCCACCGCCGGGGCATGCGCGTCATCGTGGACCTGGTCATCAACCACAGCAGCTCGCAGCACCCGTGGTTCATCGACTCCGCGTCCTCGCCCGGCTCGGCCCGGCGCGACTGGTACCAGTGGAGCGACAAGGACCTGGGTTGGAAGCAGCCCTGGGACATCTTCGCCAGCGGCTCCACCTGGCACGCGCTCAATGGCTCCTACTACTACGGTGTCTTCTGGGGCGGCATGCCGGACCTCAACCTGCGCACGCCCGCGGTGCGCGAGGAAGTCAAACGCCTCGCCTCCTTCTGGCTGGCCAAGGGCGTGGATGGCTTCCGGCTGGACGCGGCGCGCTACCTGATTGAAACGGGCGGCGGGCTCACCGGCCAGGCCGACACCGCCGAGACGCACGCCTTCTGGAAGGAGTTCGCCGAGCACGTGCGGAGCGTGAAGTCCGACGCGGTGCTCGTGGGCGAGGCCTGGACCACCACGCCCCTCATCGCCACCTACTACGGCTCCACGGCGCGACTGCCCCAGGGAGACGAGCTGCCGCTCAACTTCAACTTCCCGCTCTCCGAGGCACTGCTCGAGGCGGCCCGGAGCGGCAACGGCAACGGCATCGCCCTGAAGCTGTCGGAGATGAGCGGCCGCTACCCCGCGGGCGTGGCGGACGCGCCCTTCCTCACCAACCACGACAACATCCGCGTGGCCACGCAGCTCGCTGGCCAGCCCGGGCCCCTGGTGACCGCGGCGTCCGTGATGCTCACGCTGCCCGGCTCGCCCTTCCTCTATTACGGCGAGGAGCTGGGCCTGGCCAATGGCCCCACCACCAAGGACGAGGACAAGCGCACCCCCATGTCCTGGGACTCGAGCGCCGCAGGCGGCTTCACCACCGGCTCGCCCTGGTTCGCGCTCTCCCCGGGCCACGAGCGTACCAACGTGGCCACGCAGACGAATGAACCGGGCTCACTGCTCTCGCGCTACCGCGCGCTCATCCGGGCCCGCCACGCCTCGCCGGCCCTGGAGCGCGGCGGCCTCCTCCTGCTCACCTCCACCCGGGGCCGCACGCCCACGCTCGCCTTCCTGCGCACGCTCGGCGGCGAGCGCGTGCTCGTGGTGCACAACCTCGGTGACTCCTCGGAGACCACGGGGCCGTTCGAGCTGGAGGCGGAGTCCCTCGAGCCCCTCTTCACGGACGCCGCCGTGGGCTCACCCGCGCGGAGCGGCACCGCCTGGAGCCTCACCCTGCCCGGCCGCGCCACCGGCATCTGGCGCCTGCGGTAGCGACGCATCGGGTACCACCGCCGGCCACGGCGGCGCCTGGGGCCCGAGCACGTCCTCCTGCCGCACGCCCTCGGGCACCACCAGGTCCACCACCGGCGACTGGGGCGCGCCGCCCACGCGTCCCCCACCGAAGCGCTCGTGGGACACGCCCGGGCCGATGCCCAGCACCAGCACTCCCTGCTCGGGCGGCGCCGTCACGCCCCCGAGGAAGGCGGGCATCGACACGCGCCGGGTGAGCACCGCGCCCGTCACCGCCACCGCGTAGCCCCAGGACGCGCTCGCCGGACCTCCCAGGAAGGACTCCGGCACGAAGAAGGACACCCGCGCGCCGGTGACGTTGACGCGCGTGGGGAAGAAGACGCTCGTGTCGATGCGCCGCTCGACCTCCGCCTCCAGGGCCTTCAACGCGGGTCCACCGAGCGAGCCCTCAGTCCGCTGGGCCTCGGCGAGCGCCGCCTCGCGCCACAGCGCACGCAATGAGTCCCTCGCCTCGAGGGGACGGGGCGACAGGAGGAGGGCCTTCTCCCAGGCGCTGCCCGGAGCGAGCACGAGGCGGCGGCCCGGGAGCGTGTCCGTGCTCCCCGAGCCCTCGCGCCGATCCTGGTCCACGTACACGTCCAGGTTGAAGGTGTAGAAGCCGAGGCGGGCCTGATCCACCAGGGTGGTGCCCACGCCGTCCACGGTGCGCGCGGTGGGCGAGGCGATGGGGCGGGCGAAGATGGCCTCGAAGCGCGTTCCCCCGCTCTCGGGCCAGGCGCGCAGCGAGAGCAGATCCATCGCGCCCGGGCCCAGGTCCTCGCGCAGCGGGTAGCGCAGCTCGCCGTCCCCGTGGTCATCCCCCCGGGGATCCTCCAGGGAGAAGAGCGGCGTGGCCCCGCGCGTGCCACGACAGGCTGAGGCCAGGACGACGAGCAACAGGAGGGAGAGACAGCGGCGCGACGGCACGGGGAGCAGGGGCATGGCGAGGGGCCTTCCTGACGGAGAGTGGACATGACGAGGGCCCGGCGGGCGTCGCCGCGCACCGGGCCCTCGGGGACGACCAGACGGGGAGGACTAGAACTGCGCCTTCATGAAGGCCTTGAGCCGCGTCTGGACGAAGTAACGGTTCTCCAGGCTGTTCCAGCCGTAGGTGTCGCGGGTGACGAAGCCGCGCGAGCCCACCGGAACGTTCTTCTCCTTGGCGATGGTCTCGTCGGCCAGCGTGGGCACGAAGCCTCCGCCGTAGTCCGGCTCGAAGGTGCCGAAGATGTACTGACCCTCGAGACCGAACTCCACGCCCGCCAGGATGTACCTGGCCTTGAGCGCCACCAGGTTCTTGTCGTGCTTGCCCGACACCATCTGGTGCATCCCGTACGACTGGAAGGCCGTGTTGCCGTCCTTCAGGTCCGCCAGGAACTTGGTGTAGCTCAGGGACGCGTACAGGTCGTCGGTGAGCTGGTAGCCCGCGCCCAGGTTGAAGCTCGAGTAGTGGAGCAGGCGGTCGTCATCCGAGATGTCGTCGAAGGGCTTGAAGGTGTAGCCCGAGCCATCGGGCAGCCGGTTCGGATTGGTGTAGAGCTCGGCCGTGGAGAACTGCCCGTTGGAGTCGTAGTAGCGGACGTTGTTCTGGCAGTTGGTGGAGGCATCCGCCGGGCAGTCCCCATCCTGGTAGGGCAGGTACTTCTTGTTGTTCAGGCGCTTGTCGCTCTCGTGGATGTACTTGACCTTGCCGAACACATCGACGCCCCGGCCGATGTCCACCACGTAGCGGGCCTTGAGCACCGCGATGTGGGTCTGCTTGTCCTGGAAGGGCTGGTAGGCGGAGCGGAAGTTGTGCAGCACGCCCGAGTCCAGCTCGGCGCCGGGGTAGAGCGTGTCCTTGATGCCCCGGTTGTCGTCGCCCCAGGCCTGCCAGTTGGTGTTGTAGGTGATGTACGAGTACTCGCCGGCGATATCGAGCGCGCCGTTGCTGTACACCGGGTTGAACGTCACGCCCTTCCAGCCGATGACCGTCTGGGCCATGGGCTCGTCGAAGTCGGTGAACTCGTTGTCCACGTTGATCGTGGCCACCTGCTGGCTCTCGTTGGTCCACCCGCCGTAGCCGATGACCGCGGGATTGCCCCCGTAGACGCCGTAGGAGCGGTTGTTGGGGCCGGGGAAGGCGAAGGTGCCATCGGTGCCCTCGGTGAGCAGCACGTCCGACTCACGCCGGGCGGCCATGATGGACACGTAGTCGGCGCCGATGCTGAAGCCCTGCACGTTGAGCGACAGGCCGATGTCGAGCGGATCGTTGAGCGTGAGGTCCACCTTCCAGGTGTTGTCCTCATGCCGGCCCGCGGGCACGGGCGAGTAGCCGTTGAGGCCGAAGCTCTTGGGCACCCAGCTGTTGTTCTTGTCGCCGCTGGTGCCGAAGTAGTTGGTGTCCTCGGCGTGGGCGTAGGAGCGGTAGAAGGCGCCGCGCACGTCCAGGGTGCTGCCCAGGTGGAAGCCGGCCTTCAGGGCGCCCACGCCGTTGCGGAAGCGCGGGTAGAGATCCCGTCCGTTGTCCAGGTTCGTGTCGGTGAGGCTGATCTCCCGGTCGTCGGCGTACTGGAAGAGGCCCCCGAAGTCGAAGTTGTCATTGAGCGTGTAGCGCGTCTGGAACACGTAGGACGCGTCCCGCGCGTGGTACTCACCCGTCTTGAAGTTGGGGCCGGCCCACAGGCGCGGCAGGGCGATGGCTGCCGCGTCCCACGACAGCCGGCGCTCGAACGCCGAGCTCTGCACGAGGATGCCCGAGGCGTTGTCCCGGTCGATGTAGCGGATGCGTCCGACGACGAACGGGTCGAACTGGCCGAAGTCGTTGGCGCCGATGGTGGCCGAGTCGATGAGGTAGCCCGGCGTCAGCGTGACGGCCATGCCGCGCAGCTTGATGTACTGGCTGGAGCGCGCATCGAACTCGCCGCAGTTGCCTCCGATGCAGTTGTCGCCCTGCGCGCCGAAGCCACCGAAGTTCGTCCAGAAGTTCTGGTTGAAGCGGCTGTGGATGCGGCCGCGCACCTCGACCTGGCTGGAGATACGGGCGCTGAGCAGCAGCTCCAGCTCCGTGCCGATGCCGTTATCTCCGTAACCTTCACCCGGAATGGTGGTGAAGTTGTAGAGCGCGCCCTGGTTGCGCTGATTACCGTAGAGCCACTTCGTATAGGTGGTTCCACCGATCTGCAGGCGTGGGCCCTCCTGGGCGAACGAGGGCAGTGCGGGCAATAGGGTAGCGACAGCGGCCAGGGCGGCAACGCCCTTCCGCGTGGAATTCTTGTTCATGTGGATTCCCCTCCGTTGAAACACCCGGCGCGGGAGGCCAGGCCGCCCGCACCGGAACAACCCTCACCTCTCGTCGGACTACTTCTTCTCCGCCGGAGCCGCCTCACCGCCCACCATGGTGAGCGTGGCCTGCTTCTTCACCACGCCCTCCTCGCCGCACTCGAAGGCGAGCGCCTCGTGCTGGGCCTTCACCTCGGAGGCATCGCCCTTGCCCGCGCCCGCGAGCATGTCCACGACGTGCGGATCGCACTCGCCGTCGTTGCCACCGCCGAAGCGGTGCTGGCCCTCGTACTCGTTCACCTTGCGGGTCATCAGATCATTGCCCGCGGGGAAGCCCTCGTTGGACTGGATGAGCACCTGGTAGCGCCACTGCGAGGGCTCGCCCTGGAGGCCCGGCGCGTTGACGGTGGCGGTGATCTTCCGGCCCGAGCCCTTGACGCGATCCGGGACGAGGACGTTGTCCTTCACGGCGCCGGCCTTGGAGCCGACCTCGGCCTTCACGCGCGAGGCGCCCTGCGGCGAGATGACGATGACCTTGTCCCAGGCGAACTCGGGGGCGAACTTCACGTTGAGCCCGGGGAGGGACTCGGTGGAGCCGCTGCCCTCCTTGCCGTCCGTGTCGATGAAGATGAAGGCCATCTGCACGGAGAAGCCACTGCCCGTCTTCCAGGGGTCCTCCAGGGTGGTGTTGAAGCCCAGGGAGACGTCGAGCTTGTCGCCCTTCTTCGCCAGGGAGAAGTCGGTCAGGTCGAACGAGCCGCGCTTGTAGACGGGGTCGGTCGGGTACTTGTAGGTGCCCGGGCCGTTGTCATCTCCGGTGGGGTCCTTGAAGGACACCTTGTCGGCGGCCAGGGCGGGCGCGCCCAGCAGCGCCGCGGTGAGCGTGAAGCACGCGAGTCGGGACGTCTTCATCAGGCACTTCTCCTTGGGGTAAGGGAAACGCGGGGTAAGGCGGAGGCGGGTGAAGCGAACGGGCTAGCCCTTGACGCTGCCAGCGGTGAGCCCGGACACGAGGTACTTCTGCAGGAAGAGGAACAGGAAGACGACGGGGATGGACACGATGATGGAGCCCGCGGCGAAGTAGCCCCACTGCTGCGAGTAGCCGCCCACGAAGAAGCGCAGGCCCACGGGCGCCGTGTACATGGCCTCCTGGTCCATGAAGGTGGCCGCGAGGATGAACTCGTTCCACGCCGTCATGAACGAGAAGAGCGCCGTCACCGCCACCGCGGGCTTGGCCAGCGGCAGGATGATGGTCCAGAAGATCTTCCCCACCGAGGCGCCCTCCATGAGCGCCGCCTCTTCCAGATCCTTGGGGATGGTGTCGAAGTAGCCCTTGAGCATCCACACGCTGAAGGGAATGGACGTGGTGGCGTAGACGATCATCAGGCCCAGGCGCGAGCTGCCCAGCCCCAGCCACTGCACCAGGATGATGTAGAGGGGAATCAGCATGAGCGTGCCCGGGAACATCTGGGACACGAGGAAGGCCATCATGCCGGTGCGCTGCCCCACGAACTTGAAGCGGCTGAAGGCGTAGGCCGCGGTGCACGCGAGGAACACGCCCACCACGGTGGTGCCCAGCGCGATGACGGCGCTGTTGAACAGCCAGTGGCCGAAGGGCTGCTCGGTCATCACCGAGGTGAAGTTGGAGGCCGACCACGTCTCGGGCCACGGGATGATGGCACGCACGCGCTCGAGCGCGGTGGGCGATTCGGGCAGCGTGGTGATGGCGAGGCTCTGCCGCCCGGAGAACGCGATCGTGATGACCCAGAGGATGGGATAGAGCGCGAAGAGGGTGAAGAGCACCAGCAGCACGTGCAGCGGCCAGTGCGGGATTCCGTCGCGACGCGAGAACATCAGGCGGCCTCCGTGGCGCGCGAGACCCGGTTCTGCACCATGCTGTAGAGCAACAGGATGCCGAAGATGATGGTGGAGTAGGCCGCCGCGTAGCCGTGGCGGTAGAGCTGGAAGGCGTACTTGTACGCCTGGGTGATGAGGATCTCCGTCGAGTGGCTCGGCTCACCCTCGGTCACCAGGAAGATGACGTTGAACTGGTTGAAGGTCCACACCACCGAGAGAATGACGGCGGGCACGAGCGCGGGCTTGAGCGCCGGCAGGGTGATGGCGGTGAACTGCTGCCAGCGACTGGCGCCATCCACGCGCGCCGCCTCGTACAGCTCCATGGGGATGGACTGGAGCGCGCCGAGCGACACCACCATCATGAAGGGGAAGCTCAACCAGCCGTTGGTGGCGAGCACCGTGAGGAACGAAGTGAAGGGCGTGTCGTACCAGGACAGGCCCTGGCCGCCGAACATGCGGATGATGTGGTTCACCACGCCGAACTGCTGGTGGAACATGCCCTTCCAGATGAGCGCGGTGATGTAGTTGGGCATGGCCCAGGGCAGGATGAGCAGCACGCGGTAGACGGGCCGGAAAGCCAGCTTGTCCACGTTGAGGATCAGCGCCAGCACCAGACCCAGCGTCACGCCGAGCACCACGTTGGTGATGGTCCACACCACCGTGAAGAAGAGCGTGTAGTAGAAGTTGAGGTAGTTGAAGACGAGCGAGCCGTCCTGCGCGCGCTTGACGATGTTGAAGTCGCCGAGGATCTCCACGTAGTTGCGCAGGCCGACCCACAGGTTCACGAACGGCTGGCCCGCGTTGTAGAGCGTGGAGTCGGTGAACGACAGGGCGATGCCGTAGAAGAACGGGAAGAAGACGAGCACCAGCATGCCCACCATCGCCGGGGCGATGTAGAGGTAGGCGGTGCGGTTCTCCACCACGGTGGCCACCGTGCGGTGCACGCCCCCCAGGCCGATGAAGAGCAGCACAACGAGCGCCACCGCGCCCAGGCCCGTCATCGCGCGGCCCACGCCCGAGCGCAGTTCCTCCATGCGCGCGGACACCACCGCCTCATTCACCTGCCCCTCGGGGCTCACCAGTCCCAACGGACGGCGGTACGCATCCGCGTCCCAGTCCCCGGGCCGGAGCGCGGGCTCGGTGGCGAGCTGCCGCTCCGCCATCACCGCCTGGGCCCGCTCGGACATCGCGCGCACCTGCTCGGCCACGAGCGTCTGCGTGCCCCGCACCTCGGCGCCCAGCGTGCCCAGCGAATAGGAGCCATAGGCTCCCAGGCCCGCCACGAGCGCCACCACCGACACGGCGACGAGCACGCCCTGGCGCCGCGCCACGAAGGACGCCGCGGCGCACAGCGCCAGCGGCAACAGCCAGCACAACAACAACGTCGGCAGCGAGGGCTCGAGCGGGGCCGCGAGCGGCGCCGTGGCCAACTCCACCATGCCCACCACCGAGCCCTCCACTTCCACCGGGGCGCTCAGCAGGCGTCCGCCTCCGGGCAGCGCCTCGGCCTCTACCTCCAGCTTGCGCGCACTGCCCTCCTCGCGGTTGGTCTCCACCGCGGCGCGCAGCCGCTGACCGCGGTCATAGAGGGGCTTCTCCTCGCGGCTCAGCCGGCGCGGCGCCACGCGCTCCCCCACGTCCTCGGGGAAGGTGGACGCCTCCAGCCGGATGCCCGAGAAGGCCACCACCCGCACCGCGCTGCCGGCGGGCAGTTGCGTCTTCCACGTGTCCACCACGGCGCGCACCGCGTCGCCCGAGCCCCCGGCGCGCTGGACGAGATCCTCCAGGGCGCGCAGGGACACGAAGGACTGACGATCCGCGCGCTCGGTGGAGACGCTGTCCAACGCCTTGGCCAACAGGCCCTGGGCGATGAACAGCGCCACGCCGAGCGAGAGGAACAGGCCCACGAGCACCCGTCCACGGCGGAGCGTGCCCGCGCCTCCGGAGGGTTCGCCCGAACCGGGGACACCATTGAGGCCGCCGCTGTCGGTGAGCAGGGCGGCGGGATTCCCAGGTTCGCTGCTGGGAGGCTGGGGGACCACGTTTCTCACGCTCGACCTCTCACTTCTTGCGCAGGCTGGCCACGTCCTTGGCGACACCCTTCTGGGCGGCATCGAGGGCGGCCTTGGGGGTCGCGGTCGCCTTGAGGATGGAGCTCATCGCCGAGGTGGCATGGCCCCAGACCATCGACATCTCCGGCACGTTGGGCATGGGCACCGCCGTGTCGACCTGGGCGCGGAACGCCTTGAGCTGCGCGTCCCCGGCCACCTTCGGGTCGGAGTACACCGCCTGGTTGGCGGGGCTCTGACGGCCCTCGAGCGCGAGCACCTTGGCGCCCTCGGTGCTGGTGAGGAATTTGGCCAGCTCGAACGCCGCGTCCTTGTTCTTCGACGGCGCGGCGACATAGACGCCCTCCACCGTCGTCCACGGACGCATGGGCTTGCCGCCCGCCTCGTCCAGCGTGGGCAGCGGCGCGAGGCCGTAGTCCACGCCCTTGGCGATCTCCCCGAGGAACCACGGGCCGGAGAACACCATGCCCGCCTTGCCCTCGTTGAAGAGCGAGGTGATGAGCGCGGTGGTGGGCTCGGCCGGGAGGATGCCGTCCTTGTTCTTCCACTTGAGCAGCTGCTCGGCCGCCTTGATGTTCGCCGGCGAGTTCATCGTGGGCGCGCCATCCGCGCCGAACACGCCCCCGCCAAAGCCGTTCATCAGCGCCGCGTGGTAGTAGAAGTCACCGTAGGCGTAGGCCAGACCGAAGCGGCCCGCCTTCTGGTCGGTGATCTTCTTGGCCATCGCCACCAGCTCGCCGCTCGTCTTGGGCGGCGTGGGCACCAGCTTCTTGTTGTAGATGAGCGTGATGGACTTGTAGTTGAGCGGCAGGCCGTAGGTGGTGCCGCGGTAGACCATCGCCTGGAGCGTGGAGGGGATGAAGCGCTTCTTGAGCTCATCGTCCAGGTAGAAGTCGATGGGCTCCACGGTGTTGCCCGCCTCGATCCATCCGCCGAGCCGGTCCTGGGCGAAGATGAAGACGTCCGGGCCCTTGCCGCGCGGCACCGTGGCGGAGATCTTGTCCGCGTAGGCGTCATACGGCACCGCCAGCGTGTTCACCTTGATGCCCTCGGCGGCGTGGGCGGCGTTGAACTGGCCCACCAGCTTCTCCAGCGCGGCCTTCTCCTCGGCGCGGTAGCCGTGCCAGAGGACGAGTTCCTTCGTCTCGGCGGCGGAAGAGGCCGAGGGCAGGAGGGCGAGCACACAGGCGCTCGCGGCCGCGAACATCCATCGCAGGTTCTTCATGTCGGGGGAGTCCTAGGAATGAGGAAGGGGCAGCAGGAGGCACGGGCTCAGGCGGACAGCCGTTGCTCGGTCTCGGCATCGAACAGGTGCAGCGAGTCCAGCTCCACCAGCACCTTGAGCTTGGAGCCCGTGGCGGGCGTGTGGTGGGGCGGCAGGCGGAAGACGAGGGAGTTGTCGGCCAGGCGCGAGTGGACGATGACCTCGTTGCCGAGCGGCTCGACGAGGTCCACGCTCACCTCGATGGGCGCCGTCTCGCCGCGGGCGGTGGCCTCGGGCGACAGGATGTTGTCGGGGCGGATGCCGACCTTGAGCTTGCGTCCACCCTTGCCCGCCGTCACCGCGCGCAGGCTCTGGGGCACCGGCAGCTTGAAGCCATCGCCCTCGAGCACCTCGCCATTGGCCGACAGCGTGGCCGAGGTGAAGCTCATGGGGGGCGAGCCGATGAACTGGGCCACGAAGACGTTGGCCGGGCGCTCGTACACCTCGAGCGGCGTGCCGAGCTGCTGCAGCTTGCCTTCCTTCATCACCGCGATGCGGTGGCCCATCGTCATGGCCTCGATCTGGTCGTGCGTCACGTAGACCGAGGTGACGCCCAGACGCTGCTGGAGCTTCTTGATCTCCGAGCGCATCTGCACGCGCAGCTTGGCGTCGAGGTTGGACAGGGGCTCGTCGAAGAGGAACACCGCCGGCTTGCGCACGATGGCGCGGCCGAGCGCCACGCGCTGGCGCTGACCGCCCGAGAGCTGCTTGGGCTTTCTGTCCAGCAGGTGGGTGATGCCGAGGATCTCCGCCGCCTCGTTCACCAGCTTGTCCATCTCCGGCTTGGGCGTCTTGCGGATCTTCAGGCCGAACTCGAGGTTCTCCCGGATGGACATGTGCGGATAGAGCGCGTAGTTCTGGAAGACCATCGCCACGTCCCGGTCCTTGGGCGGCAGCTGGTTCACCACGCGATCGCCGATGGACAGGCTGCCCCCGGTGATCTCCTCCAGACCGGCGATCATCCGCAACGCGGTGGACTTGCCACAGCCCGACGGACCCACGAGCACCATGAACTCATGGTCCTGGATGTCGAGGTTCAAGCCCTCGATGACGGACACGTCGCCGTAACGCTTGGCCACATTCTTGAAAACCACACCGGACATTTCAGGCTCTCCCTCCGAGGGCCCGCTCGGAGGGGCCCCTCTGCCTGCTGGAACACCGCACGAACTTCACAGGGCTCGACCCAGGATGCGGGCAGACAGCGCCTCGACGGTGATCTCCAGAGTCGGACCGGGCTCCAGTCCGCTTCCGTCGAGCAGGTCTCGCGCGGCCGCGCCACCCCATGCCTCGGGCCAGGGGACCGAGACGGATGCCTTCTTACCACCGCGATTCACCGCGACAACCACCGCGTCACCGGACTCGGGGTCGTGGCGCACGAAAGTGTAAACATCCCCCTCGGTCGTCAACCCCTTGTGCGAGCCCCGCGAGAGCGCGGGATGGGCCCGCCGGAGCGCGACGAGCCGCTGGTAGAACTGGCGCAGGGACTCGTCGCGCGGCAGCCCGGCCCCGGGACCCACGCGGCGCTCGCCCCACGGCATGTCACCGCGGTTGGCGGGCCAGTCTCCCCCCAGGCGGCCCACTTCCTCGCCGTAGTAGATGACGGGCATGCCCGTGGTGGTGAGCTGCAACACCGCCGCGAGCCGGAAGCGCGCCTTGTCTCCCCCGAGCTGGAAGAGCGCGCCCGGCACGTCGTGCGAGGACAGGAAGTGCGACAGGAGGTAGCCCTTGCGGACCTTGTGGCGCGAGCGGAGGTAGGCGTCGAAGGCCACGGTGCGCCCGCGCCCCTGCACCCACGCGAGCGCGCTGCCCTGGAAGCCGAAGTCGAAGCCGGCATCCAGCTCGTCCCCGGAGAACCACGGGTCGAGCGACTCGCGATCCCCGCCCCACACCTCTCCGAGCAGGAAGAAGTCCGGGCCCAACTCCTCGCGGGTGCGGCGGCGGTGCTCCTTCCAGAAGGGGTGGTCCACGTGCTTCACCGTGTCCAGGCGGAAGCCATCCACCCCCGAGCGCTTGCCCCAGTCGAGCTGCGCGTCGAGCAGGTACTTCGCCACCTCGGGCTCTTCCGTCTTGAAGTCGGGCAGGCCGGACACGCAGCTCGTCACGTCGTCCTGGCCGCACGTCCCCTGCTCCTGCGAGCGCAGCCATCCGCTCGTCTGGGGATCCTTCTGGTAGCGCGAGTTGTAGCCCGGGTGGTTGTACACCACGTCCAGCAGCACGCGGATGCCGCGCTGGTGGGCGGCGTCCACCAGGGCCTTCAGCTCCTGCTCGGAGCCGAAGCGCGGGTCGAGCTGATGGAAGTCCTCGGCCCAGTAGCCGTGATAGCCCCAGTCCGGAAAGCCCGCGCCGGTGACGAAGCCGTCGATGTTCTTCACCACGGGGGTGATCCACAGCGCCGTCACGCCCAGCGAGGACAGCTCGTCGAGCTGCTCGCGCAGGCCCTTGAAGTCTCCGCCGTGGAAGGTGCCCGGGGCCTTCGCGTCCACCTGGAGGTTGTTGGTCGCATCGCCATCCGCGAAGCGATCCACGACGACGAAGTAGAGCACCTCGTCGGACCAGGGGCGGGGCGCCACCGCGGGAGCCGCCACCTGGGCGGGAGCGGGAGGCGGGGGAGCCGCCACGGGAACGGAAGCCGCCGCGTCCGTGTGAACCTCGGACGTCACCTTCTCGGCGGAGGGCGGCGCGTGGAGGCAGCCCATGAACGCCAGGGGGATGAACAGCAGCGAGGTTACAACCGGATGACGAGGATCCGCGCGTTTGGCCGGGGGGCGACGAGACGACCAATCCACCATTGCGGCCGCACCTTTTCACACCCGTTGCGGAATGGAAACCTCGACACTTGGAGTTTCACGATTCAGCGCCGAACCCGACAGGTCCTGCCCGGGTTTTTTCACCGGGTGCGCGCGGGCCATGGAACGTGTCACGTCAGGGGACGTGTCACGTCAGGGACGGGGCGCACCGGAGCGGGTGGGCAGTTGCACCGGCGCATCCAGCTGGACGTCGCCCACGACGTGGATTTCGCGCGCGATCGTCTCCCGGTTGTTGTCGTCGAACGAGGCGCGGACGGTGGAGCCAGGAGCGAGGTACGTGCGGCGCACCTGCTTGCCGGCCTGGTAGTAGCGCGTCTGGCTGCCGAGGCGCAGGTAGCGCGTCTCCCCCCACTCGTCTTCCATCACGAGCATGTCCGCGTAGTCCTGCGCCACGGTGCCCCGGAGCTGGAGTCCGCGCTCGAGCGAGCTGGGGTTGTGAGCGGTCTGCTCCAGGACGACCGGGCTGTCGCGCGTGGCCACCGCGCCTCCGGTCTGGCACCCCACGAGCATCATCGCGCCCCCGAGCGCGCCGCCGATGAGCTTCCTCATGAACGCCTCCCCCTGGAGCGCCGAGAGGCCGCCCCATGCACCCTGGAAAGCTGGGACTGGAGGAAGGAGGTCGCAACCGGCCGCGAGCCCGGACGGCCGCTCGGCTACACGCCCAGGCGGGTGAGCAGCGCCCGAGAGCTTTCCTGATCCAACAGCAGCAACATCTGGCCGGAGACGGCGGGCACGCCCACGGACGAGAAGCGCGTCTCGAGCACCACGACCCGGCCATCGCTCCCGGTGGCCTGCATCACGCCGGTCAGCACCGGGCCCGCCGTGCCCCGCAGGAGCACCGGCACCGTGGGCAGCAGCCGCCAGCCGGTGAGCATGCCGATGGCCGACAGGCACGCGCTCGCCACGATGTTGGCGGCCTCGGACAGGGCGCTCTCGCGCTCCTCCTGGGGCGCATCCTCCCGCCGCAGCAGCAGCGACTCCAGGGCCACGCTGTCCTGGGTGGGCATCACCAGCAGCAGCACCCCGCTCAACTCCCCGTCCATGCCCAGCTTCGCCGCCACCACGGACGAATCGGCCCCGCCCAGCAGCTCCGTGAGCTCCGGGGTCTCGGCCACGAGGGCGCGGGGAATGGACAGGTTCACGGTGCGACCACCCACCAGCCGCGCGAGCGCGTTGATGGCATGGCCGCAGCCGATGTTCGCCACCTCTCGGAGGGCGTCCAGCTGAATGTCGCTCGGAAGAGGGCTCACGCGGATAGCAACCTTGGGACGTCCAGGATGAAGACCGGCCGGCCCGTGCCCAGGATGGTGACCCCTGAAAGCCCTGGGAGCAAGTCCAGGGGCCGGGAGAGCGGCTTGAGCACCGCTTCTTCCTGCCCCATCAGTTTGTCGACCGCGAGCGCGACGCGGCCGGATTCGCCTTCCATCACCACATAGGGCCGCACACCGCCCCTGCGGGGCGACGCCTCGACTCCCACCAGCTCTCCCAGGGCGTACACCGGCAGCAGGCCCTGGTTGTGGGGCAGCAGCGGAATCTGCCGGCTGCGCTCGAGCTTCTCCGAGTCGGCCTCCAGCGCGCCCACCACCTTGGCGATGGGCAGGCCGAAGACTTCCTCCCCCACCGACACGAGCAGGAGCTGCACCACGGCCACCGTCAGGGGCAGCCGCAGGGTGAAGCGCGAGCCGCGGCCCAGCTCGCTCTCGATTTCCAGCGTCCCGCCCACGTTCTCCGCCACGCGCTTCACCGCGTCCATGCCCACGCCGCGGCCGGAGATCTCCGAGATGTCCTTCGCGGTGGACACGCCGGGCAGGCACGAGAGCAGGAGCGCTTCCCGGTCCGTCATGCGCGCGGCGGCCTCGGCCGACACGGCGCCCCGGGCCACCGCCGCCTCCTTGAGCTTCGCCACGTTCATGCCGCGACCATCGTCCTCCATCTCCAGCACCACGCGGTCGCGCACGCGCCGCACCGACACCACCACCCGGCCCCGGGGCGGCTTGCCCGCGGCCACGCGCTCCTCGGGCGACTCCAGGCCATGGTCGATGCAGTTGCGCAACAGGTGCAGCAGGGGATCCGCCAGGTCGTCGAGGATGGCCCGGTCCAGCTCGATCTCCGCGCCGGTGATGATCAGCTCCACCTCGCGCTCCCTGCGCCGGGCGATGTCGCGCGCCGCGCGGGGCAGCCGATCCGTGATGGTCGACAGCGGCGTCATGCGCGCGCTCATCACCTTGTCGTGCAGGTCCTTCACCAGGGTATGCAGCCGGTACACGCCCTCCTCGATGGGCGGGCGCGAGCCCTCCGGCAACATCTTGCCCAGCTCGCGCAGGCGCGCGGTGGCCAGGAGCAGCTCGCCCGCGGTGTCCAGGAAGTGATCCAACAGCTCCGTGCGCACCCGCACCGTGCGCACGCCATCCGCCCCCGTCGCGGTGGCGCCCCGGGAGGCCTCCGCCGAGGCCTGCAGCGCGCTCGCGGGGCTGGCCGCGGGGGCGGCAACCACCGGCGTCATGGAGACGAGCTCCACGTCGGCCACGTTGCGCAGGGCCTTGCGGATGCCGTCCTCGGACTCGGCCGACTCCAGCTCGAGCTGGATGCTGCCCTCGGGGATGCGGCCGGCCTTGAGGTCATCCAGCCCGGGGCGCAGGTCGTGCAACGTGCCCAGCCCCAGCAGGCGCTTGTGCATCAGGAAGGCGCGCACGCCCGGGGTCTGGCAGGTGGGGGAGATGCGCAGCTGCATCGTCCAGCGCGGCACCTTCTTGGGCTCGGTGTCCTGCCGCGCCAGCTCCTGCGCCTTGACGGCCTTCACCACCGCGGTGGCGAGCTGGGCCGCCGCGGTGCTCGCGCTCTCCGGGCCAGAGGAAACCTCGGCCAGGAAATCGGCGGGCAGGGGCTCGATGGCGGGAGCAGGCGGCGCGGCGGCGACGGGCGCGGGCTCGACGGGCGCGGGGGGAGGAGCCGGCGGAGCGGGGGAAGGCACCGACACGGTCGCCGCGGCGATGGAGTCGGTCAGCCGGCTGAGCACCTTCGTGGCGGAGGGCGCCTGACCGGTGAGCAGGCTCACGCGTTCGGCGAGTTGCCCGAGCAGCGGCGAGGCATCCTCGGGCGTGCGGTTGTCGGCCACGCAACGCACCTGGGCGAGCATCGCGTCGGTGGCGGACAAGAGCAGGTCCACCAGGGTGCGCTCCAGGCGGCTCGGGTCCTGGCGGATGGCGTCCACCAGGTCCTCCACGCGGTGGGCGAGCACCGCGATGGACTCGAAGCCCATCGACGAGGCCATGCCCTTGACCGAGTGCGCGTGGCGGAACATCGAGTCCACCACGGCCCGCGCGCCCTCGCGCTCGAGCTGCACGAGGTCCCGGCCCAAGCCTTCCAGATGCTCGCTCGCCTCGGTCAGGAACAGGCCGAGGTAGCGGGACATGTCCATGGTCATGTCCAGCCTCGGTGATTCATCGATTCATGGGAGGGGACTCAGCCCTCCCCCAGGACTTTCTTGACGACCGCCAGGACGTCCTCGGCGCGGAACGGTTTGACGATGAAGTCCGAGGCACCCGCCTCGATGGCCTCCATCACCAGACTCTCCTGCCCCAGGGCCGAGCACATGATGACCACCGCGTTGCCATCGAACTTGATGATTTCGCGCGTGGCCTCGATGCCGCTCTTGAAGGGCATGACGATGTCCATCGTCGTGAGGTCCGGCTTGAGTTCCTTGTACTTCTCCACGGCCTCCAGCCCGTTGGCCGCCTCTCCGACGACCTCGAAGCCACCGGACGCGAAGATGTCCTTGATCATGTTGCGCATGAAGATGGCATCGTCGACGACCAGCACCCGCTTAGCCATGTGAAGCTCCGCCTCCGCGTAAGGCCCCGAGAGGGCCGCGGACACTACCACCCGCCCATTTCAGACAGCTACTCACTTCTGCGCCGCGGTGAAGAGTCCAACCACCGCGGAATCCAGCCCTTCTGGATCCAACACCGTCACCGCCAGGCCCCGCAACCGAGCGACGCCACGCACCGCCGGGACCGTCCTGCCTGGAGCCGCGCTCACCCGCTCCACGGCCTCGATGCCCTCCACGTCCGTCACCAACAACCCGAGATCACGCCGACCCCGCTCCAACAACACCACCCGCCCGTTGGGAGAAGGCCCCTCGGGCAGCCCCAACAACTGCCGCAGCTCCACCACCGTCACCACCCGACCCCTCAGGTTCATCACCCCCGTCACCGCCTTGGGGGCTCGCGGCACCCGGGTGAAGCGCTCCGGAGGAACCACCACTTCCTTCACCGCGATCAGCGGCAGCCCGTAGCGCTCCTTCTCCACCCGGAAGATGACGTGCCGCACGAGTGCTCTTCTACCAGCAATCCGGGGAGCGGGGAAAATCCATGCCCACGAAGACCCTGAAGGAGGGCTCGGACGGGGGCCCGGCGGCGCGCCTGGTAGCGGACCCGGCCACCCTCACACATTGAGCCGGAAGCTGCGCACCACGCTCTGCAGCTCGATGGAGAGGTTGGTCAGCTCGCTGGCCAGCGACGTCATGCGCACCATGGCGTCGGTCTGCTCCTGGATGACGGACTGGATGGCCTCGGTGGAGGTGGCGTTGTTGCGCGCCACGAGGGAAATCTCCTCGGTGGCCTTCACCATCTCCTCGCTGCCCTTCTGCTGCTCGCGGGCGCTGTCGGAGATGAGGTGGACCTTCTCGGCCACCTTGCGCACCGTGTCGGTGATGGAGCCCATGGAGCGCACGATGCCGGTCAGGTCCTCGCGGCCCTCGGCCAGCTCCTCGATGCCCACCTTCATGGCGCTCACCACGGCGGTGGACTGGCCGGAGATGTCGCGCGCCAGGCGGGAAATCTGTTCGGCCGAGCGACCCGCGCTCTCGGCGAGCTTGCGCACCTCGTCGGCCACCACCGCGAAGCCGCGGCCGTACTCGCCCGCGCGCGCCGCCTCGATGGTGGCGTTGAGCGCGAGCAGATTGGTCTGCTGGGCCACCTGGGTGATGGCGTCGACGATCTTGGAGATCTCCTGCGTCTTCTCGCCGAAGGCGAACACCTGCTGACTCGCCGCCTCGATGCGGTTGAAGACCTTCTTCACCTTCTCGCCGGCGAGCAGGGCGGCCTTGCTGCCGTTCTCCGCCGCGCTGCTCGTCTCGGCGGCGGTGCGGGCCGCGTCCTCGGCGCTCGCCGCGGTGCGTTGGATGCTGCCCGCCATCTCGGTGATGACCTTGGACGTGCGGCCCACCAGTTGGGACTGCGTCTCGGCGCCCCGGGCGATCTTGTCCATGGACAAGCCCACCTCTTCGTTCGTGCCGTTGACGTTCTCGGCCGAGCCCTGCAGGTCCTTGGCGGTGTCCGCCACGCTCTTGGCGGTGTCCTGGATCTTCCCCACCAGCTCGCGCAGGTTCTCCTGCATCTTGCGGATGGCCAGCGCCAGCTCGTCGATCTCATCGCGGCGCCAGGCGCGCGGAGGCTCGACCACCAGGGGCTTGGACAGGTCGCCCTGGGAGATCTCGAAGGCGGAGCGAGAGAGCACCCGCAGGCGAGTCACCCGCGGCAGGTAGCGCGGCAGCGTCAGGGACAGGGCGAGCGTGATGCCCAGGGCCAGGGCAATCCGCCACCAGAAGGTGAGCAGCGGCTCGGTGATGAAGAGCGTGCCGGTGAGCACGCACCCCATCATCAGGTAGCCCACGAAGATCTTCAGCTGGAGGGAGATTTCATGGCCTCCCGTGCTGGATTGCTCGACCGTGCGCAACAGCCGCTGCACGGTGTCGCGGCGGGGAGTGAAGCCGGGAGGTGGATCGTCGCGAAGAGGGCGGCGCACGGTTTCGCTTTTCAGGAAGGCGGCAACGGCGGACTCCAGGGTTTAGCCCTCCCGTTCGGAACGGTCAATCCGCCCCCCATCCTGTTGGAAGTGATCGAAGCCGGCGGGCAGGCGCAGCGCTCGCCCCCCCGTGACACGCGTGTGTCCGGCCGGACCCGGGGTGAGCCGGCCTATACGGGTAATGGATTCTTCCGCCCGGAGGCACGCTCGCTCGAAGGCGGAGGTGCGCCCGGGTGGGACGGCGAGCAGCAGCTCGTAATCCTCCCCACCCGCCAGGGCCCCCTCGAGCCCCAGGGAGGCCCGCACGGCGCGCGACACCGGGAGCCGTTCCATGTCCAGCTCGGCGCCCGTGCCCGAGGCCCGGCACAGGTGGCCCAGGTCCTGCGCGAGGCCATCGGAGAGATCCAAGGCGGCGGAGGCGAAGCGCGAGGCGAGCCGGCCGAGCGCGATGCGGGGAACGGGACGTTTCTGGCGGAGGATGGCCGGGGAGCGTCGCCGGCCGGCCTGGAGTTGGGCCAGGCCCAGCCGGGCCTCACCGAGCGTGCCCGAGACGTACAGCACGTCCCCGGGTCGGCCGCCCGCGCGGGTGAGGGGCGGGCTGCCCGGAGCCAGCTCCCCGGCGGCGGTGAGGGTGACGGACAGCTCGCGCGCGGAGGAGAAGTTGCCGCCCACCAGCGCGATGCCGTGCTCGCGCGCGAGCGCGCTCATGCCCCGCGCGAGCCCGAGCAGTGCGCGGCGGGGGAAGTCGCGGGGCAGCGCGAGCGCGCAGACGAACCAGCGCGGCAGGGCGCCCATGGCGGCCAGGTCCGACAGGTTCACCGCGAGCGCCTTGTGGCCGATGTCCTCGGGAGAGAACCAGGCGCGCGTGAAGTGCACGTCCTCCACCACCGCGTCCGTGGTGATGCACTGCGCGCCCCGGGACGGAGCGAGCACCGCGCAATCATCCCCGGGCCCCACGGGCACCCGGGCCCGGGGGAACTGGGACAGGAAGAGATCGATGAGGGCGAATTCGCCCGTGCGCTTCTGGCTCACGCGTCGCAGGGTAGCGCACCCGGCCCGTGAAGCGCCCGCCCACCCGCCCGCTGTCCGGACCGCCCCGGGGCATGGGACTGCCGGACGGGGCGGACACGCCCATGTTGAGGCGCACCACGAGGGACGAACCCAGGGAGACAGGTCATGGACTACGACAAGAAGCCGGGCCGTACGAGCAAGGTGAAGGAAGCCCTCAAGCGCGACCTCGAGCAGACGAAGCACGACCTGAACCACAAGAAGGGCCAGGAACTGAATCAGGACGCGGGGGACACCCTGAAGCAGGCCGCGGGCAAGGAGCCCGTTCCTCCTCCGTACCTGCCCAACCCCGACAAGAAGTAGGCACCCCGCCGCACCCGCGCGAAGCTCCATCCGGCCATCCCGGGTGGAGCTTCGGTGCGTCGGGCGGGACTAGAAGCGCTCGGGCTCGGTGTCCACGGGGGGCGGGATATAGGCCGGGCCCTGGCCCGACAGGGGCGGCTCCTTCGGGAGGACCACCCGGAAGCACGAGCCCTTGCCCACCTCGCTGCGCACCGACACCTGGCCGCCGTGGCCTTCCACGTAGCTCTTCACGATGGCCAGCCCCAGGCCCGCGCCGCCGTACTCGCGCGTGGGGCTGTCGTCCACCTGGTAGAAGCTCTGGAAGATGCGGTCGCGCTGGTTCTCCGGGATGCCCACCCCGGTGTCCTCCACCTCGATGTGGTAGCCGGCCGTGGCCAGCTCCGAGCGCGTGCCCACCTCCGACAGCCGCACGTCGATGCGACCCATGGAGGGCGTGAACTTCACCGCGTTGGCCAGCAGGTTCACCACCACCTGCCGCAGCTTCTCGCGATCGGCCACCACCCGCGGCTGCGGCCCCACCGGCAGGTTCGCCTCGAGCGTCAGGCCCTTGCGCTGGGCCTGGGGCGTCACGCTGGTGATGGCGCTCTCCACCATCTCCCGCACGTCCACCCACTCGAAGGCCAGCCGCACCTTGCCCGCCTCGATCTGGCTCATGTCCAGGATGGAGGAGATGAGCTTGAGCAGCGTGTTGCCCTTCTCCATGATGGTGCGCACGAACTGCATCTGCTCCGGATTGAGCCCACCCACCAGACCCTCGGCGAGCATCTCCGAGTAGCCGATGATGGACGCGAGGGGCGTGCGCAGCTCGTGGCTCACCGTGCTCAGGAAGCTCGACTTGCTGCGGTCCGACTCCTTGAGGCGCTGGTTGAGCCGCAGCAGTTGCGAGTTCTGGTGCTCCAGCTCGCGCTGCGTCTCCACCATGGCCTCCAGGTGGAGCTGCCCGGTGAGATAGGACTTCTGTCCGGCCGCCAGGAGCGCCGCCAGCACCTGGGCCAGGTGCTTCACCATGCGCGCCAGCTCCTCCTGGGACAGGTGCCGCGCCCTCGCCCGCGCCTCGCGCACCCGCTCCGCGTCCGGCCCCTCGGGGCAGCCCGGCGTGCCGCCCTCCTCGGACACGTAGGGCCCGAACACGACGCGCCCGAGCACGTCTCCCTCCCACACCACGGGGACCACCACGTAGCACAGGCCGGTGAGGCAGGTGTGCAGCAGCAGCTCGCCCGCGCCCTCCGTGCCCAGCACCTGGGAGGAGAGCAAGCCCGCCAGCGGACCCTCCTTCACCCGCGTCACCTGGGCGGAGCAGCGCACGCGCACCGCGGGGTTGGCGCCGATGAAGCCGCAGAATTCCCCCTGCGCGCCCTGGGTGTCCGCGAGCGTCCGGTTGCGCTCGTCCAGCACGCGCACGCCCACCTGGTACAGCGCGCCCAGGCTCTCCACCACGTCCCCGAAGGTGAGCGGATCCAACAGGTCCACCAACGACAGCTTGCGCTGGAGGGCCAGTCCGGTGGGCTCGGATCCGTTGCCCGCGGGCCCCGGTTTCTCGGCGCTCATCGCTGCTTGCCCCCCGCCGGGGGGTAGAGCGCTTCCAGGGGCGTCCCCTTGAGGTCCATCTGCTGGAAGATGTGGCCGAGGAATTCCCGCTCCTCCAGACCAATGTTGCGCGCCAGCCGCATGCGCTCGTCCAGGTTGCGCCAGGCCGACTGCAAGAGCGCGTGCAAGGTCTCCATCACCCCTTCCCCGCGCAGCGCCACCGCGCCCACGATGGGCTCGGTGCCCCGCTGACGCGCGGCCTCCAGCTCCTCGTCCGTCTGGGCGTCCGGCAGATCCCTCTTGTTGAACTGGATGACCACCGGCACCTGCGAGGTGTCCAGGCCGTTCTCCCGCATGTTCGCCCGGAGCCGACGCCAGGAGGCGTTGTTCTCCGCGCCCGCGCTGCGGCGGCTGTCGGCGATGAAGGCCACCGCGTCCGCGTTCTGCAGCACCACGCGACGCGTGGCGTCGTGGACGACCTGGCCGGGCACGGTGAAGAGCTTGAGCTTCACCTTGAAGCCCGACTGGCTGGTGAAGAAGACCGGCAGCAGATCGAAGAAGAGCGTGCGGTCCTCGTGTGTCTCCACGCTGAGCAACCGGCCGCGCGCCTCCGGCCGGGCCCGCGCGTGGATGCAGCGCAGGTTCGTCGTCTTCCCACTCAGCCCAGGGCCGTAGTAGACGATCTTCAGGGTGAGTTCGCGCTGGGCGTGGTTGAGTTGCACGTGCGGAGCTCAGGGTGCCGGGCAAGAAGGGAAAGGATCGACCAACCCGCTCGGGGAGGACGGTTTTTTATAGTGAAAGGTGTTCATCATTGAAAGCCGTCTCCGGTTTGTCGCATGGGGCAGCCCCGGAACGAAGTGGCGGCGAGCGGCCTTGGAATGCCCGGGCCACGTGCGCAGTTTGGGGTAGTCCGGTCCCCCCACCCATGAGTGGAAATGTGCGCTGAACCCAAGGGCGTGCAAGGGAGACAATGAAGCGGTTAGGATTCGTAGCGCAATGGAGGAGCAAGGCATGACGATGAAGCGGGTGGAACCGGGCGTGGAGGTAGGCGCGATGCCGGTGCCGGACATGACGACCATGCCCAATGACCTGGCGCTGGCGGTCAAATTCAACGCCCCGAGCGACGAGGACATGGCCTCCGTGGCCGCGCTGCGCGCCAATTCGGAGCCGTGGCTGAGCCGCGGAGAGACGTTGGAGGACAGCCTCAAGGCCCTCACGGGGCTGCGGCCGTTCGTGCAGGTGGCCAAGGTGCAGAACCAGGTCGTGGGTTACGTGACGGTGGAGCGCGACGGCCCGGTTCCCGGCGCCGCCTATATGCGCAACATCGTCATCAAGCCGGAGCTGCGCCGCAAGGGCGTGGGACTGGCCGTGCTCAACCAGGCCCTCCAGGTGGCCCGGGACATGTACCGCAAGACGATCGCCCTGCGCGTGGACCCGGCCAACGCCCCCGCGGTGAGTTTCTACCGCAACGCGGGCTTCACCACCGTCGCCACGGTGGTGTCCAAGAAGTCGGGCAAGCTGCGCCTGCTCATGTCGCGCGAGCTGTGAGCCGGCCTGGGTAGGCCCGGCCCTCATCGAGGGACCGCTCCTTCCCTCGTTTGATTCCGCCCGGTCGGGGCCCTCTCGAGGGTCCCCGTCCGGGCGTTTTCTTTTTCCCGCCGCCTGTCCGTCCTCCCTCCCAGCGACCCGGGCCGAAGACCGCATCGCCCTCTCTTTCGGGAATACCCGACATTCCCAGTTGTGCTGTACCCTTTCCCGTCGGCCCCCCACTCCCCCGGGAGGCCCGAAGGGTGGCCCCGCGAATGAAGAGCTTCACGGAACTGCTGCGCCAACTGGCTCGACCGGCCGTGGTGGAACTGACGCTCATCAGCGGGCGCACACCGCTGGCCAAGACGGCCGCGGGCTTCGAGACGCTGGATGAGGGCCTGCTCACCACGGAGGGACTGCAGGAGGCGCTCAAGGGGCTGGTGGGTGCCGCGCGCGTCGCCTCGCTCTCCGAGAAGCCCGGGCAGTGGGGCCTGAAGCTGGAGGGCTTCGGTCCGGTGATCGTCGGCGCCATGCGCCGCGGCGACGTGCTCCACGTGCGCATCCTGCGCGGCGAGCCCCCACCCGCCGCGGCTCCCCCGCCCGCCCCGCCGCCCGCCGCGACGGGCAGGCCCGCCCGCGCCGCCGGCATGCAGATCCTCCCCAGCACCGAGCGTCCCGCGCCCGCCGCCGAGCCACCTCCCTCGGTGCCCCCCCCACGGCCGAGTCCAGGGCCGAGGCCTCCGCGGGGCCCCGGCTCGTCGTGCGGCCCGAGTCCACGGCCAACCTGGCGATGCTCCTGGAAGACGCGCGAAGCGTGGGCGCGAGCGACCTGCACATCATCGCCGGCCGCCCTCCCCTCTTCCGGCTGGTGGGCGAGCTGCTGCCCCACGGCGCCGCGCTGCCACCCGAGACGGTGGAGAAGATGCTGCTGCCCCACGTGCCCGACCGGCTGCGCCTCGTGCTCGAGCGCGAGGGAAGCTGTGACTTCGCGCTCGACCTGGGAGCGTCCGGCCGCTTCCGCGTCAACGTCTCCCGCCAGCGCACCGGCTACAAGGGCAGCTTCCGGCTCATCTCCCGCGAGATTCCCACCCTCGAGTCACTCGGCCTGCCCGCCGACATCGCCAAGGCCACCCACCACCACCAGGGCCTCATCGTCGTCACCGGCCCCTCGGGCCACGGCAAGACGAGCACGCTCGCGGCCATCGTCGACATCATCAACCGCGACACCACCCACCACGTGCTCACCGTGGAGGATCCCGTCGAGTACCTCCACCCGCGCAAGAAGGCGCTCCTGAGCCAGCGCGAGGTGGGCACCCACACCAAGAGCTTCGCCAGCGCCCTCAAGGGCAGCCTGCGCGAGGACCCGGACGTCATCCTCGTGGGCGAGCTGCGCGACACCGAGACGGTGCGCATGGCGCTCGCCGCGAGCGAGACGGGCCACCTGCTCGTGAGCACCATGAACACCCAGAGCGCCGCGAAGACGATCGACCGGCTCATCGATCTCTTCCCCCCGGGTGACCAGGCCCAGGTGCGCATGACGCTCGCCAGCAGCTTGCGCCTCATCGTCAGCCAGCGGCTCCTGCCCTCCACGGATGGCAGGAGCCTCGTGGCCGCCGCCGAGCTGCTGCCCGGCTCGGTCGCGCTCGGCAACCTCATCCGCGACAACAAGACGTTCCAGATTCCCTCGCTGCAACAGCGCGGCAAGAGCCTGGGCATCGTGCGCTTCGACGACTCGCTCGCCGAGCTGGTGCGCTCGGGCCGCACCACGCTCGAGCACGCGCGCGTCTACGCCGAGAACCCCGACGAGCTGGAGGCCGTGGTGACGGGCAAGCGCCCCGGCTCGCCTCCCGAGCCCTCGCCGCCCGACGGCTCCAAGCCGCTGCTCTCCAAGATGGGCAACCTCCTCAACCGCAAGAGCGCCTGACCCATGAGTTCCTCGAGTGCCTCGCCGCGCATCGCCGCGTTCTTCGACAAGCTCCTCGAGCACAAGGGGAGCGATCTGCACCTGAGCATCGGCCACCCACCGCTGGGCCGCATCCGCGGTGGACTCCAGCCGCTGCGCGAGGAGCTGCTCACCCAGAGAGAGCTGGAGGCCATGCTCTTCGAGCTCACCAGCCCCGAGCAGAAGCGCCACATCACCGAGGAGCTGGACCTCGACTTCGCCTACAGCTACGGCACGCGCGCGCGCTTCCGCGCCAACTACTTCTACAAGACGAGCGGCATCGCGGCCGTCTTCCGCACCATCCCCAGCCGGGTGCTGTCGCTCGCGGAGCTCAACACGCCCGAGGTGGTGCGCAAGCTCGCCGAGCGCCGCAGCGGCCTCGTGCTCGTCACCGGCCCCACCGGCAGCGGCAAGTCCACCACGCTCGCGGGGATGATCCACCACATCAACCACACCCGCGCCGCGCACATCCTCACCATCGAGGACCCCGTCGAGTTCGTGCACGAATCGGTGAAGTCCCAGGTGACGCACCGCGAGGTGGGCCTGCACGCCTCCAGCTTCGCCACCGCCATCCGCTCGGCGGGCCGCGAGGACCCCAACGTCATCCTCATCGGCGAGCTGCGCACCAACGAGACCATGAAGCTCGCGCTGCAACTGGCCAGCTACGGCGTGCTCGTCTTCGCCACCGTGCACACCAACAGCGCGCCGGCCACCATCGACCGCATCATCAACTCCTTCCCCGCCGACGAGCAGCCCCAGGTGCGCGGCATGCTCGCCGAGGGCCTCGCCGGCATCGTCGCCCAGCAGCTCATCCGCACCGCCGACGGCAAGGGCCGCGTCGCCGCGCTCGAAATCCTCATCGGCACGAGCGCCATCGCCTCGATGATCCGCGACAACAAGGTGTTCCAGATCGCCAGCAAGATGCAGTCGAGCCAGGGCCTCGGCATGCAGACGCTCGACATGCACCTGGAGCGGCTGGTGGCCGCCAACACCATCACCCCCGAGGCCGCCCTCGAGAAGGCCCAGGACAAGGAGTCCTTCGCCAAGACGATCCGGCGGCTCAAGCCCGACTTCCAGGTGTCCGCCGCCGATGGAGGCGAGGCGCTCGGGCACTGAGCCCGTGCCTCACTCCTCCACGTCGTACACGGGCTCGCCGTGGAACCATGCCTCGAGCGACTCGGGCGAGTGCGTGCGCCAGGCGGGCGGCAGGCTCGCGAGGAAGGAGCGCCCGTAGCTCTTGGTGACGATGCGCCTGTCCAACAGCGCCACGATGCCCCGGTCCGCCCGCGTGCGGATGAGCCGCCCGAAGCCCTGCCGCAGCGCCAGCGCCGCCTGCGGCAACTGGTAGCCCCCGAAGGGCGCCTCGCCCCGCGCCTCCAACTGGCGGATGCGCGCGGCCACCAGGGGGTCTCCCGGCGAGGCGAACGGCAACCGGTCGATGATGACCAGGCTCAGCGCGTCCCCCGGCACATCCACGCCCTCCCAGAAGCTGTGCGCCGCGAAGAGCACGCTGGGCTGCGAACGGAACGCCTCCAGGAGCTGCTGCTTGGGCCGCTCGCCCTGCAACAACACCTGGTAGGGCAGCCGGTGGCGCGCGAGCGCATGCGCCCGCTCCATGTTGCGCAAGCTGGTGAAGAGCACGAAGGCCCGTCCCCCCGTCACCTCGCACAGCCGGACGATCTCCTCCGCCACCGCCTCGATGAAACCGGGCGCCGCCGGGTCCGGCAGGTGCGTGGGCAGGTACAGCGCCGACTGCCGCTCGAAGTCGAAGGGGCTCGGCACCGCCACCGTGCGCACGCTCGTCACCGGCGTGCCCTCGTCGTCGTACAGCCCCATGCGTCGGGCGAAGAAGTCGAAGCGGCCCGCCGCCGCCAGCGTCGCCGAGGTGAACACCACCGTGTCCACCCCGCCATAAAGGCGCTCCTGCAGCTCGCGCGACACCTCGATGGGACTCGCGCGCAGGAACACGCCCCGCCCCCGCGCCTCCGCCCAGTACACGTGGTCGTTCGACTCCACCTTCTGCAGGAAGGAGAAGTCCGCCACCAGGTCCGCGCACCGGCGCGTGA
Source organism: Cystobacter fuscus (assembly GCF_002305875.1). Classification (NCBI taxonomy): domain Bacteria; kingdom Pseudomonadati; phylum Myxococcota; class Myxococcia; order Myxococcales; family Archangiaceae; genus Cystobacter; species Cystobacter fuscus. The sequence goes on from NZ_CP022098.1 coordinate 11,601,388, forward strand.
GCAACGTCAGCTCCGCCTCGCGCTCCGTCGTGGTGAACGCCGAGAGCGCCGAGAGCGACTCCTTCACCTGCTCGATGGACCCGGACAGTTGCTCCAGCCGCTCGGGCTTGAGCGCCACCGCGCCCTCCTGCTCGGTGAGCCCCAACACCCGCGGCGCCTGCGAGAAGAGCGCCTCCGAATACGTGCGCAGGCGCACCACCAGCGACGACAGCATCCCGAAGCGCGAGTCCTGCGGCGACATCACCCCCAGCGCGTCGCGCACCAGCTCCTCCAGCCGGAAGCTCGACACCGAGTGCCCGAAGTAGCTGCCCGCCGCGTCCTCCAGCGCGTGCGCCTCGTCGAAGATGACCGCGTCATACGGCGGCAGCACGCCCTCGCCCCGCTGGCCCCGGCCCCGCAGCGCCAGGTCCGCGAAGAAGAGGTGATGGTTGACCACCAGCAGGTCCGCCGACTCCGCCGCCCGCCGCACCCGCGTCACGAAGCAGTTGTCGTACACCGGGCACTTCGAGCCCAGGCACGTGTCCGACGTGGTCGACAGCCGCCCCCACGCACTGAAGGACTCGGGCAGCTCCAGCTCGCTGCGATCCCCCGTCTCCGTGCTCCCCGCCCACGTCTTCAGGTGCTTCCAGTACCGCCCCTCCTCGCGCGAGGCGAACTGCGGATCCTTGCTGAAGGCGTCATAGCGGTGCAGGCACAGGTAGTTGCTGCGGCCCTTGAGGTACACCGCCTCGAAGGACAGGCCCATGCGCTCGCGCAGCAGTGGCAGATCCTTGAAGAAGATCTGCTCCTGCAGGGTCTTCGTCGCCGTGGACACCACCACCCGCCGACCCGACAACAACGCGGGCACCAGATAGGCGAGCGTCTTGCCCGTCCCCGTCCCCGCCTCGGCCAGCAGGTAGCCGCGCTCCTGGAAGGCCCGTTCCACCGAGCGCGCCATCTGGAGCTGCTCCGGACGGTACTCGTACGCTTCCAGCGCGACCTCCAGCGCACCGCCAGGGCCGAGCAGGGAGTCCACCGAGGGAAGATGCGAGGAAGCGGGCAGGGCCATGGTCGGGGGCGGCACGGGGCGGGGGAAAACGGGCATGGAAGGATAACAACCACCCCTCCGTCCGTCGGGTTTTGTACCCGCGTTCCCGGGCCGCTCGCCTGGGGAGCATGACGCCCCGCCTGGAGCCCGGTTTCAGGCGGAGAGAGGGAGCGTGGCGCGCCCCCGCGTGGGGCGCTCGCGGATGAGCCGCGGCATGGCCTCCACGCACGAGCGAGACACCGGGCGGACCGCGACTCGAGCGGGTGCCGGGAGGATCCCTCCAGGGACATCATTCACCCCGAGCGCGGAAATTCTTGCACCCCCCGAAAAGTCCCTTTCCGTAAGTCTTACTGCCCCTCAGTACAATGTCAGAACCAAACACTTCCCAACCCATTGGAATCATGGGGTTTTTCTCCCATCTGGCCCATGGCATGCGGACTGCTATGGACCCCAGGCAGGACGGGCGGGTCGAGGACCAGCAGGTCGGGGCAGGACGGGCGGATTCGGGGTCGGGGCGGGACGGGCGGATTCGGGGTCGGGGCGGGACGGCGAGGACGGGGCAGGACGGGCGGGGTCGGGGCGGACAGGTTTTCGAGTGGGGTCGAGCAGTACGGGGGCAGTGCATCACGGCAGCAACACTACGGGGGTAGTGGGTAGGAAGAGTGCGTCGGGGGGGATCCGCTGGGGGCGGATCCTCCCCGATTCTTTTTTGGCGTCTTCCACTCGCGGCCCGCGTGGCACGGTGAATCGAGAAGGTCCTCTCTCTTCCCAGGAGTCCCATGTCTCCGCGTCCCTTTCGCATCGATGTGCCCCAGGCCGTGCTCACGGATCTTCAACGCCGCCTGGAGGCCACGCGCTTCCCCGAGCCGCTGCCCGGTGAGCCCTGGCAGCGCGGCGCCGATGTCGCCTATGTCCGCGAGCTGTGCGCGTACTGGCGTGAGCGCTACGACTGGCGCAAGCACGAGGCCGAGCTCAACCGCTTCCCTCAATTCCTGTGCGAGGTGGAGGGCGTGGACCTCCACTTCTGGCACGTCCGGGGCAAGGGCCCGTCTCCTTTGCCACTCTTGCTGACGCACGGCTGGCCCGGCTCCATCTACGAGTTCCATCACCTCATCGAGCCGCTGACGGACCCCGCCGCGTACGGAGGCGACGCCCGGGACGCCTTCGACGTGATCATCCCCGCGCTGCCCGGCTATGGCTTCAGCGGCAAGCCGCGCGAGCCGGGCTGGGATGCCACGCGCGTGGCCGCCGTGTTCGACCGGCTCATGGTCGAGCACCTGGGCTACTCCCGCTATGGGGCGCAGGGCGGTGATTGGGGAGGCGTCGTCACCACGGCGCTCGGGGTGGAGCACGCCGAGCACCTGGTGGGCATCCATCTCAACTTCGCCCTCGCGTCGCCGCCGCCCGGACAGGAGCAGAGCGAGCTGGCGCGGGAGTATGGCCAGAAGATGGCGGCGTTCTCCGCCGCCGAGAGCGGCTACAGCCACGTGCAGGGCACCAAGCCCATGTCGCTGGGCATCGGGCAGGCGGATTCCCCCGCGGGGCTCGCCGCGTGGATCGTCGAGAAGTTCCGCACCTGGAGCGATTGTGGCGGGGACGTCGAGCGCGCCTTCTCCAAGGACTGGCTGCTGACGAACCTGATGTTCTACTGGGCGCCCAACAGCATCGCGAGCGCGGCCAACCTCTATTACGAGACCTTCGGCATGCAGCGCCTGGACTTGAAGAAGCCGGTGCGCGTGCCCACGGCGATCGCGGACTTCCCCAAGGAGCTCACCCACACGCCCCGGCCCTGGTTGGAGGCGCGCTTCAACCTGCGGCGCTACACGGAGATGCCGCGAGGGGGCCACTTCGCCGCCGCGGAACAGCCGGAACTGTTCCTGAAGGACGTCCGCTCGTTCTTCCGGGAGCTTCGCTAGGAAACCGGGGGAAGTTTCTCCCCGGTAAGTCTTACCGCTCCCGGACGGGCTCCCGGCCCCCGCTCCACATAACCCCCCGAAATCACGGCCTCATCTCCCACGAGCACGCTGGCATTCGGACTGCAATAGCCCTCTGGCACGAAGTCGGGATGAGGCAGCACGGGGCGGTACGGGGCAGGACGGGCGGGTCGGGAAGTACGGGGCAGGACGGGCGGGTCGGGGTCGGGAAAGACAACCATTTCAGGGGGAGAAGGAGTCGAACGGGGGCAGTACGGGGAGCGCCACTTGGGGAAGTGGCGCAAGCAAAGTGAGTCGGGGAGGAGCTGCTGGGGAGCGGCTCCTCCCCGATTCCTTTTTGGCCTCCCTTTGCATGCCGCCCGCGCGGCGCGGTGAAGCTCCCTTCATTTCGTCTTGTCCCCATCTAAGCCAGTTCTGGCTCAGATAGGTCCCTTGCTGGAACGTCTCGCACCAAGCCCAATGTCCATTGATGGAGCCGCTCCCCTACATCCAGAAATCCACAAGTGGTGAACGGTTATCGTCTAACATGTAATATGCCGTGCTCAACGGATGCTTCAGAATGGGACTAAATGATCAAACTGAACAAGGAACGTCGGTACTGGTTCGATAGACACCACAACACAGCGCAGCTCATTCGTGCGTGCTTTGATGCTCTTCCGGATCCAAACAAGGCATCCCCGAGTGTACTCCACGCACTCTGTCGGTTAACTTGGATTACTCACTCGAATCGTGGCGTGGCTGACAACAGAGAGGCTGTTGTCATTCCGTCCCTTTGTGAAATTCTTAACATCACCCCCGCAGCAAGCCGACAGGATGATTTACTGCATGCTCTTGCACGAATAAATGCGCCCCAGACAATTTGCGCAGCAGCCAAGGCTGAAGTTGGGTTCACAGATTTCTACGCTCCCTTTCGAAACACTTCGTGGAATTGGATGACAACCCATGCCACGAAAATCCGGCCACTTATGGTTGCGGCCCGTAGATTGAAATCAGACTCAAGCGCGAGTTCGCTGTACGACTTGATCAGTCAGCTACCGCCCATCCCAAGGAAAGTGGGAGGACCCCTCCCAGCAGCAAATCTGTTAACTCCCCTTGTAGCCTGTCTCGATCCGCGCGCACGAGCACCAATCATCAACAGCGCGAAGAGCGTCACCCTAGCATTGAAACAACTGGGACTTTTTCACGCGACACTTAGCGAAAAATTTAGCGGGCTTGTTGGTCTGATTGGCCAAGCAGGAATCGAGGACGCATTTTTTCTGGACGTTTGCCTCGATCTGCTTGGAAAGACGGTCTTGGGAAAGGCCGTCGACCCCATCGACTCTCAAAAAGCAGAAAAGCTTACACAGGAACCCCCCAAAAAGGATGGAGCAAATAGCGCTCCGCTTGGACTCAAGGATGCTGAAGATCTCAAGGTAATCTCTCTCGGAGGAACTAAAAAGCGCGCTCAGTTACACAACAAGATGACAAACAGACTCCTAGCCCTCTGCAAGAAACATAAACTAACAGTGGATGAAGGGAGCGACAAAGCATGCCGCTACGACGCTCGAATACAGAATTACGCAAAAGGGAGGGATCTTCTGATCGAGGCAAAGACTTCCACAGAAATCGCCGATTCGCGGCTTGCCGTTGGCCAACTTCTGGACTACAGACGGCACCTAGCAAAAAGGGCCAGCACAGACATTGCTGTGCTTTTGCCACAACGCCCTGATTCTAAAGTAATGAATTTCCTCGACGACGTAGGGGTCAAACTGATCTGGTTCAAGGAAGACTTCAAAAGCATAACTGGAGAAATTGAACTATGAGCGCATTACTATGAGCGCATTAAAGAAGCAAGAGCCGCTCCAGCATCATCTATTGACAACCTCGAAAGGTCCGTGTTCCGATCAGGACAGCACGGACCCAGATAAATTCTTTCCACTATAAACTAAAGAACTATCGATCAATCACCTGGCGGAGCCCTGAGCCATCCCCTCATTTTAACAGGCGAGCAAGGGAGCGCCGCGTAGGCCGAGTAGTGCGAGAAGTAGGACCCGCATGCTTACTTCTGCGGTCATGCGTAAGCCTCGCCTTGATGACCAGCAGGTGCATACCTTTCTGGAGTCCCTCTTCGAAGAAGACCTGCACGCCAAGCGCGTGTTGTCCCTGGCCTACGCGGTCCTGGGTGTCATTCACGCTGCCAGCCTGGGGGTTCATCTCATTGGCAAAGCCCTGGCGTGGGCGCGAGGCACCAAGAGCAAGCATGGGGTGAAGCAGGTGGACCGGCTCTTGTCCAACCAAGGGATTGATGTCTGGGCGCTGTTCGCACAGTGGGTGCCCTTTGCCTTGGGACAGAGAAGCGAGGCACTGGTGGCGCTGGACTGGACGGACTTCGATGCGGATGGGCAGACAACGCTGGTGGCGTCGTTGGTGGCGAGCCATGGACGCACGACGCCCCTGGTCTGGCTCACGGTGGAGAAGTCCGCCTTGGAGGGGATGCGCAATGACGTTGAGGATTTCGTACTCAATCGACTGCGGCAGGTGGTGCCCGAGCGGGTGCGGCTCACACTACTGGCCGACCGGGGCTTTGGAGACCAGAAGTTCTATGCGCTGCTCGAGCAACTGAAGTTTGACTACGTGGTGCGCTTCCGTCAGTGCATTCAAGTGATGGATGAGACGGGAGAGAAGAAGAGCGCGGGCGAGTGGGTGCCCGAATCGGGCCGGGCGGTGCGCATGGTGGGAGCGCGAGTCACCCAGGACGAAGCGCCCGTGGGGGCTGTGGTGTGCGTGAAGCAGAAGGGAATGAAGGAGGCGTGGTGCCTGGCGACGAGCTTGAAAGAAGCGACGGCGGCCTTCGTGGTGGGGCTGTATGGCAAGAGGTTTCGAACGGAGGAAACCTTCCGCGACATGAAGGACTTGCGTTTTGGAATGGGCCTGTCGTCGGTGAGGGTCCGCTCGACGGAGAGGCGGGACCGGCTGCTGTTGGTGAGCGCGCTGGCCTGCGCATTGCTGACGCTGCTGGGGGCGGCGGGGGAGAGCTTGGGGATGGAGCGCTACCTCAAAGCCAACACAGTGAAGACGCGCACCTACTCCCTCTTCCGGCAGGGCTGTGAGTATTACCAGGCCATCCCGATGATGCCGGAGGAGCAGCTCGTCCCGCTGATGAAGCGATTCGCTTCGCTGTTACGTGAACAGCCAGTTTTTCAGGAATTTCTCGGCCCAATATGAGGGGATGGGTCAGGGCGGAGCCGCCAGGTGCCCGGATTCATTGATGCGGCAGGTCGGCTCCAGCCAATTTATCGATTGCTCTTGAGTGCAGCAGGAAAAGGAAAGTTAGACGGAAAGCGCTCTCTAGTATTACCCAGTCATTTCGCACCCAATCCGAAGGAAATTCTCCGCAGAGGATTGCCGAAGCCCCCTGGGCAGCGACCAAGTAGTATCAGAGGGAGCCATCGTTGAGCGTAATAGCAAGCGTGCCGTCAATGAGACGGGCGCTCACCGGACCAGCATTTTCCTGTGCCTGGCTCACCTCGTACACCTCAATTTTGTTGCCCTCGGCAACCTGGACGCGCGCACCATAGGACCAAGTGGGGCCGCGCAAGTTTTCGCTTGGTTTGTAGTGAAAGGACCAGCTTGACTGGCCTTCAGCATTCACGGTGAAGGATTGGAGCTGCGCGTCCTGACGCACATCACGCGTCAGGCCGACGCTCATGTCCCACGACAGCCAGCCGCGGCCCTTGCACTCTTTCACGCCCAAGTATTTGCGGTAACCGCAACCGCGCAGGCGGGCAGGCACATGCACGCAGCGGGCTCCACTAACGTTGGGAGGACCGGCGTTCGAGCCGCAGTTCTTGCCGGTTTCGGCGAAGTGAGTAATGTCGGAGACTTGCCAGCCTTCGGCCGCGCACACTTGCTGACTGACGTCGGTGTTGATGTCACAATCGCCGGATTTGCCCGAATCATAATTGTGTAACTGCTTGCGGGTTTCGGCGACAAGAGTGGTGGGTTTTATCCAGGCGCTGATCGAGACTTGGCGGCGCGGCACGAGCGTGGCGGATGCCTGAAGCTCAAGGCGTTCCTTAGTTGTCGAACAGAAGAGAAAAATCTTCCGCTTGCGGTTCTCAGCAGGCACGCGAAGCGCAACCGAGCGCTCAGCAGTGATCGCACCCACGATCGCATCGGGGACTGCGACACGCAGTTCACCAGCGCTGCGCGCGATAACACGTGCTGGGGTGCCGTCAACCGTCACCTCGCTGGCGGCCGGCCAGTCGAGGAAGTTGCCGCGGATCGTGATCTCCGGTGTGTCGCGGCCGAGCCGCAGGCGCGGCGTTGCCACATAGACGATGCGCGGCGTCTGTGTACGGCAGGGTAGCGAGTAACTGATGTTGTAGGCAGAGATGTCAGCCTCGGCGATGGTGCGCCGCAATTCGTCACCAGTCTTGGTGGCAAGCGCAGTGGTGGCGTCGCGCACCTGCCGGGTGAGGGCTTGCGCATCGCGGTAGAGTGCGCGCTGCTGCGCATCCATGCGGTCGAAGGTAAGATTGACGTTTCGCCCGAACACGCGGTCGATATCGGAGATGACGTTCTGGGCATTGGCCTGTAGCGAATTGCCTACGCCCCTGACCTCGCCGCCAACGGTTTCGAGCGACGACTTGAAGTCAGTGATAGCGTTCGACAGAGCATTCGACACCGCACCAATGGTAAGCGTAGTCTCAAGCTGGGCGTGCGCGGGCGTCGCCCCAATCACTGCAATAACAACAGAATGTAACAAGACGATGGTCGGCAGTATCGAGCGCATACGTGTCCCCTTGAGTGGAAACGACCCTGCGTTTCCCTTTATGAAATAATGCCTCATGCGGGGCTCTGGCTCAACCGAGCGGGCGTCAGAAAACGGTTGATGGCGCCCCTGTCACCACTAAACTGCCTAGCACGTCGGCAGTGTCAGGCTAATTCAATTTTTCCGACCATTCCCGAAATCAGAGGGTTTGTCCCTGCACCCAGGAGGGTCCGGGGACTGCCTACGCGTTTCTACGAATTGTCTGCTCTCACTCCTGGCAACACCTCCACGGCATCTCGCTCGGATTCCGCGTGTTCCGCACGTGCAGCCAGGAAGTGCACCTGAGCGCCTTCTACACCCATAAAGGCCCTTCTGGACGAGACCACGAACAATACATGGAAAACCAGGAGGAACACTGCGGCAGTGCAGGGCACCACACAAATCGCTCAAGAAACCGGGGCTTTGGCTCTCCCCTTTCGATTACCTAGTTTCCGCTTCCTCCTCCATTGGACCACGCGACGCACGAATTCAGCCTGAGTTTCAGGACGGGAATCCGATGGCATGTGGCCGTAGAGTCGTTGGTAATCCAGCACTGCCCCGTGCTCGAAATATTGCTCGGGAGAAATGCGCCCCAGTAGGTACTTCGACCACACCTCAAACAGGCCCCAGTAGTGATGGAGGGGAGGGGCGATGATCTTCACGAGGTTGACCGTCCCCCCCACGACGAGACTTCCGGTGAAGGACGCAAACGCCACGGAGGTCCCCAGGCCAACACCGGGCAATTCGATGGGGCCCCAGAGAAGCCCCTCTGGGAATTTCGAGAGGAGGTAGAAGAACTGAGCGGTGACTACCCCGCCCACAGCAAAGGGGCGTGCGCTACTGCCCCAGATTGCGAGAATGGCCTTCTGGAGTTTGGCACCATGCCGCTGCTGTTCAGCAGAGCGGAAAGCGTGCTGCGGAGCAATCGCCCCCACCTCTGCGCCAAGCAGAGGCCCCGCCTGATCGGTGGCGTGGTCAAGTCCCGAAGTGGTGTTGCTGGGGGCCATTCTCTCGTGTAGCCGCTTTTCTGGACATCGGTCTCAAGAGCCACCCTACGGTTACGGCGCATCTAGATGGAGCGCGAATTTTCAGCCGTGCATTGGGCTGTAGCACGCGTCCGAGGCCGAAAATTCGGCTCCGCATCGCACAGCAACACACCAGCATCAGGTATGTAGCACGCATCCGAGGCCGAAAATTCGGCTCCACATCACACAACAACACACCCACCGTATCCCGCCCGCTTCCGCATGTTCTGCCTGCGCAGCCAGGTAGCTCATCCGGGCTTCCTCTCTCAAAGCCCTGCTGGCTTTCCCCCTCCCCCCTCCCCTTTCGCCCGCTCCGAACCCGCCACACCACATCCATTGGACGCGCATGACCTCTAGGAACGAACAAGCACGGGACTGGGCGTAGCATTGGAAGTGAGCCCAGTGGGGTACGTCTGGAGCGATTGGAAGGCATCCGTCAGAGAGACCAGAAGAGGTGGGCGCCCGGGAGTCCATAGGCACTGCTTTGTTCCCAGGACTCCTGAATTTCCCTACAGCTTCTTTTTGGGCCTCTCCGTAACCTTTTGAAGGCCCATTTCGTGGTCCCGCCAAAGGCCCCAAGCACGGGGCTCGAAAGCGAGCGAGACCATGAAGACGACGGACGTGGCGGTGGTGGGCGGAGGGCTGGGCGGCCTGGCGGTGGCGACGCTGCTGGCGCGGGGAGGCCGGCGGGTGGTGCTGTTCGAGAAGGCCAGACACCTGGGCGGCCGGGCACACACCACGCACCAAGAGGGCTACCACCTCAACCTGGGACCCCACGCGCTCTACATGGCGGGAGCGGCGGCGCGGGTGCTCGGACGCCTGGGCCTGGAACTCAGGGGACGGGGACCTCGCGGCGAGGGTGGCTTCGCGCTGCGCGGAGGCCGGCTACACACCCTTCCCTCGGGACTCGTGTCCCTGCTGACCACGGATCTACTGAGCACCATGGGCAAGCTGGAGTTCGCTCGGGTGATGGCGAACTTGATGCGTGTGGACGCCTCGACGCTCAAGGGGATGAGCCTGGAGGAATGGCTGTGCGCGAACGTGTCGCGCGAGGAGGTGCGAGATCCCGTGGCGATGCTCTTCCGGGTGTCGACGTACTGCGCGGACCTGGCGCTCCTGGGCGCGGACGCGGCGGTGGCGCAACACCAGGCGGCGATGGCCCAGGGGGTGCGCTACCTCGATGGGGGCTGGGTCGAGCTGGTGCGTGGACTGTCGGCGATAGCCGACGCGGCGGGAGTGGAGCGGGTGCTGTCGGCGCGGGTGGAAGAGGTGACGCGCGAGGAGGGAGGCGGACGCCCCCGGGTGCACGGCGTGCGGCTGGCGGACGGAACGGAGTGGGCGGCCGAAGCGGTGGTGCTGGCGGCGGGGCCCCAGGACGTGGCGGCACTCCTGCCGGGGGACGCGGTGGCGGCGGGCTGGGCGGCGAAGGCGGTGCCGGTGAAGGCGGCCACGCTGGAGGTGGGACTGTCGCGGCTGCCGAGGCCCGGGGCGCTGATAGCATTCGGGGTGGATCGGCCGTGGTATGCGTCGGTGCACTCGGCGTGGGCGCGGGTGGCCCCGGAGGGAGGAGCACTGGTGCACGTGGCCAAGTACCTCGGGGAGCGCGACGCGGTGGCGAGCGAGCCGGAACTCGAGGGCGTGCTGGAGCTGTTGCAGCCGGGCTGGCGGCAGCACGTGGTGACGCGGCGGTTCCTGCCCGGGCTGACGGTGATGCACGCGCTGCCGACGAAGACCGAGGGCCTCGAGGGCCGTCCCCGGCCGGTGGTGGAGCATCTCCAGGGTCTGGGCCTCGTGGGCGACTGGGTGGGGCCCGAGGGCATGCTGGTGGATGCCTCGCTCTCGAGCGCCGAGGCGGTGGCTCGCGCATGGCTGGGCAGAGCCGAGGGGGCCCGCGCGGCATGACGTCCGTGGATCACGAGGCGCTGGAGCACGCGGCACGGGAGCACGAGCGCTTCCTGTGGGGGCTGTGCTACCGGATGACAGGCGTCGCGGCGGACGCGGACGAGCTGGTGCAGGAGACCTATGCGCGGGCGCTCGCGACACCACCCGGGCAGCCCGAGGAGATGCGCCCGTGGCTCACGCGCGTGGCGATGAACCTGGCGAGGGACAGACTCCGGCGGCGCAAGCGCGAGGACTACGTGGGGCCGTGGCTGCCCTCGCCGGTGGAGACGGGCGAGGAGGCGGTGGCGTCGGTGGAGGCGCACCTGTCCGGAGGCGGCACCACCGAGGGCCGCTACGAGCTGTTGGAGAGCGTGACGTTCGCGTTCCTGCTGGCGCTCGAGGCGCTCACGCCGCGGCAGCGCGCGGTGCTGCTCCTGCGCGACGTCTTCGACTACCCGGTACGCGAGGTGGCCGAGTGCTTGAGGATGAGCGAGACGAACGTGAAGGTGACGCACCACCGGGCACGGGCGGTGATGGCGGCGTATGACCGGGAGCGGTGCGTGCCCACGCGCGAGCTCCAGGAGCGGACCCGGCGGACGCTGGAGGATTTCCTGGGAGCGCTGGTCTCGGGGGACGTGGCGGCGGCCGAGGCGCTGCTGGCCGAGCCCGTGCGGGCATTGTCGGACGGAGGCGGCGAGACGTTCGCGGCGCGGGTGCCCGTGGTGGGAATCAAGCGCGTGGCGCTCTTCTACCGACGGCTGCACGAGCTGGGCGGCGTGGCGGACGCGCTGGAGGTGCGGATGATCAACGGGCTGCCCGCGCTGGTAGCCCACTGGATGCAGCCCGCTCCCGGGCGCCCCAAGCGGGTGGTCATCCGCCTGGACATTGGCGAGGACGGACGGGTGCGGGTGCTGCACTCCGTCCAGGCGAGCCGCAAGCTCACGGGACTGCCCGCCTCGACGAGCTGACGGCGCATGCCTCCTGGCGGACTCTCATGGACAGCGATTGTAATTATTTCCAGAAGGTCAGGGCAGCACATATACATACTGCAACCCCAAGACAGATGCTTCGTGTATGACAGATACAACGTGAATCGGAGCCGCGATGTCCAAACGCGCCGGACACTTCCACGGAGACAACCATGTCGAAACTTTCGCTGGTCGCAGCGCTCACCCTGGGTCCCTTGCTCGGCTGCGGTATTCAGAGCACTCCGTCCGAGCCGAACCCCGATGGAAGCATCGGAGCCGAGCGCTTGGATGCGGGAGCACCCCTGAGCGACGCTGGAACTCCGACGAGTTGGTGGCGCCCCACTCCCGCGCAGCCCATTCACTGGCACTGGCAGCTCTCCCAGGACTTCTCCTACCCACGCGACGTGCTGCCCAACAAGACTGTCTATGACCTCGACGGCGAGCTGACGTCGGCCGAAACGGTGGCGAAGCTTCACGCCCTCGGACCAGACATCGTGGTGATCTGCTACTTCGACGCGGGCGTCTACGAGGACTACCGGTCGGACAAGGCGCGCTTCCCGGCGTCCGTGATTGGCAAACCGGACGAGGGTTGGGACGGCTCGTACTGGCTCGACATCCGCCAGCAGGACATCCTCCTTCCCATCATGAGGGACCGGATGATCAACTGGTGCAAGAACAAGGGCTTCGATGCCATCGAGCCGGATGAGACGGAGGTCTGGAGCAACGACTCCGGATTCCCCATCACCAAGGCCCAGAACAATGCCTACAACAAGGCGATCGCGGACCTCGCCCACTCGCTCGGAATGTCGGTGGGACTCAAGGGCAACAACACCGAGGCACCGGAGCTGGTGGACTACTTCGACTGGGCCCTGACGGAGCAGTGCTGGGAGTACGACGAGTGCCAGCTCTTCAAGAACAGCTTCTTCGCGAAGGGCAAGGCCGTCTTCAACGTGGAGTACAACACCAACCCGAACTGCACCCTCGCGAATCAGTGGCACATCAACTCGAGCCGCCGCGACCTCGACCTCGTGGGACCGACCGCGAGCGGCTACCTCTACCAACCCTGCATCCCCGACACCCAGTCAACCTGGTGAGCTGACGTCCCGGGGGCACATCCTCGAGCACCAGGATGTGCCCTCCAGCGCACCGTCGAGCTACGTCGTCAGGTACTTCTTCAAGGATTCGTTGGCGGCGTTGCGGTACTCCGGGATGCTGCCACGCTCGGCCGCGGCGAGGGCCTGCTTCAGGCGCGCCGCATCGAGGTCATGGGTGTAGCTCGGGGTGCCGGGCTGCTGGCGCCAGGAGTCCGAGAGGCTTCCGGCATCGACGGGATCGAAGCCGAGCTCGTCCACGAGCCGGAGCACCTTCGCCCGGGCCTCGGGCGGGTCCCCCGCGACCGGCAACGCGATCCTCCCCGGTGTGCCCTTCGCCGTGCCCTTCTCCAGAAGGTTCTTGAAGTAGATGTTGTTGAAGACCTTGACGACGGGACGGCCGATCCGCGACGCGACCCACTCGCTCTCGACCTTTCCGCCGTCGAGTTCCGCGATCTGTCCGTCGCGGATGGGGTAGTAGTTGCCCGTGTCGATCACGACGACGTCCTTCGGCACATTCGCGAAGAGATCCTTCGGCAGGTCCAGGATCGCCTTCTGGGGGATCGTCAGGACGACGACCTCACCGGCCCTCGCCGCCTCGGCGGGGGTGACGGCCTTCGCGCCCGTCTCCGCCGCGAGTTCGCGAAGCGTCTCGGGCCCGCGCGAGTTCGCGATGAAGACCTCGTGCCCGAGCCGGGTCCAGCGTCGAGCGAGGGTCCCACCGATCATTCCCGCGCCGATGATTCCGATCTTCATGTCGCCATCCTCCTGGGAGTGACTCCCATGACTGTGTGCGCCGGTTCGATGCCCGACCCCCACGGGAGGTGCGCGGTGCGTGTCGGATTCTCGATGGGGTCAAAGCCGGAAGACGTCGGCGAGCAACGCCGTCCGGCCCGTAACGGCGCTGGGGTTGGCCTTGTCGCGGCGATGAATCCGGGTATACCTCCGCCAAGGGGAGCACACGATGAGCAGGTTCGAACCAATCACCCTTCCAACGGGCCGCTACGCGCTGACCGCCGCCACCGACGATGCCATCCGGGGCAGCTGCGGGGCACCGGCGCGGGCGGGCCAGGCGGCGCACCCGATCATGGCGTTCGTCGCCGCGGTCGGGGGGCTCGGCGCCTCGGTCGCCGAGGTCTGTCGCTTGTGCGGCAGTTCGGTCGACGTCGGCCCCGTGCTCGCCTCCTGCGCGATCCGCTACCCGCGTGAAATGCGGATCGATCAAGAATATCGCGTCGAGGCGCGGCTCGCCGACGTGGTGCGCAAACCCAGCCACCGGTTCGGGGAGGCCGATCATGCCCGACTGGAGATCGCGCTGATGCAAGGGGAAGACATCCACGCCGAAGTCTCGCTGCACTGGATCCTGCCGGTCAGGGGTGAGGCATGAGCGCGCTGCCCCCGATCAGGATCGACGCTGTCGAGGCCGCGCCGATGGTGGTGTGGGTGCGCGCGATGAACGACGACAATCCGATCCATGTCGATCCCGCCGTCGCCGATGCGCTGGGATTCGGCCCGCGCACCGTCAATCCCGGCCCGATGAACCTGGCCTATGCGATGAACCTGCTGCTGGCGGCGACGCCCGACCGGCCCATCGCCGCGATCGAGGCGCGCTTCCTGGGCAATGTCCAGTCGGGCGATTCGGTGCGCGCGGAAGGCACGCAGGAGGGCGACACCGCGACGCTGCGGCTGGTGCGCGCGGAGGACGGCGCGGTGCTGGTCGATGCCGTCGCGCGGCTGCGGGAGTAGTCCTCGCTGGCGTACTGGCCGCCGCGGTCGGAGTGGTGCGGCAACCCTCGCGGGAGGCTGGCGCCCCCCGTGCTAGCCTCGCGGAGCATGAACATCCTGCCATCGCTCCTCGAGCCCCATGCGGCCCTCCTCTCGCCCGCGTTGAATCGGCTGGACGAACTCGATGCGGAGGGGCTGCTCGCGGCCCCGGTCGACCTGGAAGCCATGGTCCAGCACGGCGTGGATTCGCGGCCCCGTCTGGACGGTCAGCGGTTGGAGTTCGACGAGCCCACGTGCGTCGTCGTCACGGGGGATGTGACGGCGGAGACGCTCGTCCTCGAGGAACAGTCCGTGCTGCTCGTGCTGGGCAACCTGAAGGCCCGCTCGGCGCGGCTGTACGGCACGGCGCTGGTGCTGGGCACGTGCGAGGTCACCGAGAGCCTCGTCGGCCATGGGGAGCCCCATACCCTGACAGTGCTCGGTGCGGTCCAGGCGGGGCGCTGCGAGATGCATCAGCAATACATCATGCAATTCCTTGGCGGAGGCACGCTCGCGAGTCTGAGCGACAGCGAGGGCGGCGAGGAGGAACTCCTGGAGTTGATGCACGCGGCGGGCAGCGCGCTCCAGGTCGGCGCGTAGCGCCATGGCCGAGGAGTGATCTACCTTCCCCCGCATGACGAAGCAGCAGACGGAACTCATCGATCTGATTCGCAAGATCAACGACCTGCACTACATCGAGACCTACAACCGGGTGGAGAAGCCCGAGGCCGAGTACCTCGCGATCCTGCGCAAGGCCCAGGACGGGAATGCCGCGATCCTCGACAGCATCCGGCAACTCCTGGCCGAGGGCGTGAGCCTCGACTTCAAGACCATCAATGGCCACACGCCCCTGGCCGTCGCGGTGACCCAGAACAACGTCGAGCTGGTCCAGTTGCTCATCGCTCATGGCGCCGACATCCATTCGACGATGGGATACGACACGCCGCTGCACCGGGCGGCGGAGTTCGGAGCCGATCGGGTGGTCCGGTTCCTCATCGAAAAAGGTCTGGACCCGCGCGCGAAGACTCCGGGAGGCAGGAGCGTCCTGTCAGCCGCTCGAAGCTCGAGACACAGCAAGAACGTCGTCCCCCTGCTGGTCGAGCTCCTGAAGAAGACGAAGTCACAGAGGCCACCCCCTCCGAAGAAGCTGAAGGAACTCTCCGAAGAGAACGTCACCCGGTACCTGGCCGGCACCGCGCCGGCGACAGTGGCCGCGCGTGACTGGGAGGCGCTCCAGGCCTTCATGGACAGCGTCTTCGTCGAGGAGCACTCGGTCACCATCGACCAGCTCTACGAGAACATCGAAGAGCACGGCGGTACGCGGCCTCACCTGGTCTTCGCCTGCATCGACCTCATCCAGAAGGCCGCGACCCGGGAGCCCCAACACAAGAAGCTCAAGAAGGTCTCCAAGACGACCTACGTCCACCATGGCGACCTGGAGATCGACGGGGACCTGGGAGTGCGCTCGCTGATGGTGACCGGGAGCCTGACGGTGAAGGGCAAGGCCTCGAACCCCCAGGGACGCCAGCTGTTCGTGGGGGGCGATTTCGCGTGCGACACCTTCTACACGGAGGGGCCCGTGGTCATCGGTGGTGACCTCCGGGCGCGAACCGTTGATGCCTTCTACAATGACTACGGCCTGGAGGTTCGTGGCACGCTGAAGGCCGACACCCTCACGGTGGAACGACACCAGGTGACGGCGGGCCGGTTCGACGTCAGGGAACGCATCGACAAGTAGCCGAACCGGCTCGGACGAGCGCTCAGGGCACCGTGTCCTTGCGCGGGATGGAGGCACCGCGCAGGCTCGACACCTTCGCGTTG
Organism: Cystobacter fuscus; assembly: GCF_002305875.1. Taxonomy (NCBI): domain Bacteria; kingdom Pseudomonadati; phylum Myxococcota; class Myxococcia; order Myxococcales; family Archangiaceae; genus Cystobacter; species Cystobacter fuscus. The sequence goes on from NZ_CP022098.1 coordinate 11,617,691, forward strand.
ACGGTGTTGGTGTCCAGGTACGCGTCCTTGGCGAAGTACACCCAGTCCACGTCCTCGAAGTACGTGCGCGCGCCGCCGGAGGCGCCGAGCTCGATGAACCACATCTGGAAGTCGAGGAACTGGTTGATGAGCGGCGAGAACTGGGACGAGTGGTTGGCCCGCTCCACGCCGTCGATGTGATAGACATTGCCCGAGGGCGTCACGTGCAGCACGAGCGTGTGCCAGCCATCATGGCTGTAGGCGAGCCGGGCCGAGGTGCTCGCCGTCTTGTTCTTGTCGAACGAGGTGAGGAACATGGTGGGGGTGTTGCCCTGTCCCCAGCCACCGTTGGGCAGGTACTCGTAGTCCTGCTCCGAGTAGCTGGGGCTGCTGTAGGGCGTGAGCGCGAAGAAGGTCTCGACGTACTTGTCGGCGAAGACGCGCGTGCCGGACAGCGGGGTGTCGCGGAAGCGCATCCGGGTCGCGTAGGTGCCGAAGCGGAACTTCTGCGCCTGGGTGAGGACCTCCGAGTGCGAGGTGCCCGCCGTGGTGCCGTTGGTGGTCGCCCGCAGCCGCATCAGCCGGTCCGAGCCCTCGGTCACGATGGAGACGTTGCTCGCGGACCAGGTGGCGCCACTCACGCCGGGGCCGCCCGCGTACGTGCGCACCGTCCAGAGGTTGGTGAACGCCGCGTCGCCCGTCCCCGAGTAGGTGAAGTCATCGAAGAACTCGGCCAGGTTCGAGGGCGGCGGGTCCGTCGGAGGATTCGTGCCGCCGGTGGGAAGCGTGCCGCCGCGCAGACCGCCGGTGGGTGCCGAGCCCGCGTCGTGCACGGTGATGCGGCTCCAGTCGGTGGGCACCGTCTGGTTGCCGTAGGAATAGTCATCCGTCTCGTTGACGGTGGCGCCCCCGAAGGTGACGCCGAGATCGATCGGCGCGGTCGTCGCTCCGGCGGCCAGACTTCCGGCCGCGCTGGTGAAGCGGATTTCCACGTACTGATCCGCCCCGGTGGCGGACGCGCTCCCGGTGGACAGCGAGATGGCCGAGCAGCTCGGCGCGTTCCACCACCAGCACGCCGGAGCCACGGTGGTGGCACCATTCTTCGTGAGCCAGTAGCGCACGACGATGTTGCTCAAGGGGATGGCGGCCGAGGTGTTGTTGCGCACCTGGATGCCCGCCTCGATGATGTCGTCGTTGGGCCCCGCCGCGTTGTAGTTCTGATACTGGACGGTGAAATCCGCCGTCCCCGCGAGGCTCTCGCTCAAGGGCACCACCAGCGACATCGCGGCGAGCAGGCTCTGCTTCCAGATCGTCTTCATCGGCTCCTGGTCCTTTCCCCGGAGAGCGCCTGGGCCCACTCCGTGGAGATTCGTTCGGGTGACGCACGCACCGGCGCGCGAACACATTCGCTGTATACAGAGTGCGATCCCGATTTAATCGGGTTATCGCGTAATAACGTTAAATCCTATTAATTCGTGAGAAACCGGCAAGTAATTTCACACCTTCACTGCGAGTGTGATTGACCGCTCTCGGGCTCCCCTAACGTTCCGGGAACTCGTGAGGAACACACGCCAGGCATCTGACGAGAGGCCATCCCCCATCATGGCGCGTCGTCTCCCGAGCCCTCGAATGGGAACCCTCGCTCGTCCTCTCCCCCAAGCCCATGACCGCGAGCAACCCCGAGCACGTGGCCTTCACCGCCCGCATCCGCGAGCTCCTCGACCGGGCCGGCCTCATCGAGCGTCCGGAACCTGGACCCGCCAGCGAAGACTCCTGAACCGGCGAGCACGCTCGTCACCAGGACGAGCGGCTCAGCGCTCAGGACCCAAGCGCCTCGACCAATGAGGAACAAGCCCGCAGCCGCTCGACGGACTCGAAAAATGAGCGCTCGGCGAGCCACACCTCGTCCGCAGGAAACGTCTTGGCGAGCGCTTCGTTGTGAAGATCTCCGATGCAAGGCAACAACGCCTTCTTGGGCCGCGAAACTTCATCAAGAAGTCGTCTATCCGCAGACCACGACTCGATGCGTTGCACATGCTCCGCGGAGGTATGCCGCTCCTGGCAATGCGCGAGGAGTTCTTGCGTCGACTGATAGAGCCAGGACTCGATGCTGTAGCACGGAGACAGAACCAACAGACGAGCAAGTGCGGCTTCGATCTCCTCGGGAGTCAGTGCAAGGTGTGTTCCCCGTCCGGAGGGAGGAGGCGGAGTGGCCTCACCTCGCAGGATCTTCCGTACGCGCTCACGGATGATCGATTCGAACTTCTGGCGATTCTCACTGGTGTCGCGCTCGGCCCATACTCGGTCGGTATCGAAGTGAAAGACGACGAATCCCCCAGACTCCATCAACCGGGCCGCGATCGCACCGAAAAGCACAATGGAATCCCGTGTCGGAGGTTCCTCCTTCCAACTGTTTGCACGAGTCCCTTGGAGGGCGCGATCATTCTCCGGCAGAGGCTCGATCTTGATCCGATTCGGATTCAAATCGACGTTGGGCACCACGATCTTGAGCGCTTCCTTCAAGAGTTTCTGGACAGCCGTCTGAGCCTGACGACCCGAGTCCTCAGTCAGGAGGAGAATACGCGCACGGATAGGCATAGCGTGTCACCAGAGTCCCTTGGTGAGCAGGATGTCCGATACGCGCTGGATGCCAGTCTGGTACGCCGAGAAGAACGAGTCGGCCTCCTCCTCAGTGGGGTTGCGCCAAACAAGTTGAGCACCGGCCTCGCCATTGACGCGCTCGCAGAGGATGAACGTCTGGCGAACCTCCTCCGCACTGTCGAACCGCAAGAAGTCGAGCAACAGCGGATTCTGGCTCGTCAGGAACGCCTGGCGGTCGCCAATCTCCTCCAGACACGCCGAGATCCATTCATGGTGAAGACCGTTCACAAGTTCGTCCGCAATCACCGTTCCGCCTGATGCGTCAACATGAGCAAAAAACGTAAGCAACCGCTTTTGTCCGTAACTAAGCAACTCATGCGACACCTCTTCATCTTGTCTTCTAAAGAAAAATCGAAGATTACTAAGACGGATCGACTTACGTCCTGTCCCAGACCCAAGATGTTCCGTATCAAATCGCGCGCGCGCAGAGTCATAACCAATGATCTTGGCCACTCGGCCAAGAAACTCCAGTTCAAACTCTGCCGTTGTCCCCGCCTCAGCCAGGTCTTCAGACATGATGGATAACATCGAACTTGGAAAGTCCTTGAGATTCCATGTCGAAAGACCAATCTCAGGCTCTCTCTTCAACTCAATTTTCAGCAGCCTGTTGAAATCCTCAAGACTCTCGTCCATACGTCTCGCAGATTGAGCAAGGGCCGTAAAAATATCCGCCGTCTCGCTCATGTCATAGGCCTCTTGCCCATACACCAAAGCAGAAACCAACGACACAGCAAGATTCTCCTCAAAAACTCTTTCCCGACGAAATTCCTTGCCATCCCGACTAATCAAAACCGTATTCGGCAGCATATCGATACGCAGAAACGCCATGCCATCTCTCTTGAACACAATTGCGTCGGTTCGACGAGGAATGGAACGGCTCTCCCTTGCATGCAGCCCTAGTTTCACGAAAAGTGCTGGCTCTTGGACCCGCTCCTGAATGAGCGTGTGCTCAAAACCAAGAGATTCTCTCGAGACATGACGGCACACGTTCAACTCATCACCCTCAAGTGCGTCGTCTTCCGCGCCCATCACGGTCGCCAACAAGCGCAGGAGCGTCGTCTTCCCCGCCGCGTTCTTGCCGAGCACCACGTTGAGGCCAGGACGAAACTCCAGGGTCGTCGGAACGACGTTCCGGAACTTGTTGATCGTGAGCTTCGTCAGCTTGTTCATCGTCCCATCCTGAAGCGGGGCGCCACGAGGAGCGGCGCGGCCTCCGGACCCGACCACAGCCCCTCCCAGGGGGTCAAGGAGCCAGGCACCCCGTACCTCCTGACCAGCAGCCCACACTGCCCCCCCATGCCATTGGCCCCGGGCGCGGAGCGTGATTTGAATCCCCCATGAGCCTCCCGTCCCCCGCCGCGAAGTCCGCGTCTGGCCTGTCCACCCTCGAAGCCTCGATCCGCCGGGACCTGGAGCGCCTCGAGTACCCCAAGCGCCCCTGGGTCCTCTCCCGCCAGGCAAGCGACGGCCGCCCCATCCTCGACGTGCTCATCATCGGCGGCGGCCAGAGCGGGCTCGCCGCCGCCTTCGGCCTCATGCGCGAGAAGGTCGACAACCTCCTCGTCGTGGACGACTGCGCACCGGGCCTCTCCGGCCCCTGGAAGACGTTCGCGCGCATGCACACCCTGCGCACCCCCAAGCACCTCACCGGCCCCGACCTCAACCTGCCCAACCTCTGCTTCCAGACCTGGTACGAGGCCCAGTTCGGCGAGGACGCCTGGAAGGCCGTGGGCTTCGTCCCCAAGGAGCTCTGGGCCGACTACCTCCACTGGTACCGCCACGTCCTCTCCATCCCCGTGCGCAGTCACACCCGCGTGGGTGCCCTGTCCTGGCTCCCCGAGGAGCGCTGCTTCGCCGCCCCCGTCCGCTCCACCGACAAGAACGGCCCCCAGGACGCCCCCGAGGAGACGCTGCTGGCGCGCAAGGTGGTGCTCGCCACCGGCATCGACGGCTCGGGCCGCTGGGAGACTCCCGCCAACGTGGCCCGCCTGCCCCGCGAGCTCTGGCTCCACACCCGCGATGACATCGACTTCGAGGCCCTGCGCGGCAAGCGCATCGGCGTGCTCGGCGCGGGCGCCTCGGCCTTCGACAACGCCTCCGTCGCCCTGGAGCGCGGCGCCGCCGAGGTGCACCTCTTCTACCGCCGCAAGACGCTGCCCACCGTCAACGCCTACCGCTGGGCCGAGTTCGTCGGCTTCCTCAAGCACCACGCCGACCTGCCGGACGCGGACCGCTGGCGCTTCATCCGCCGCATCCTCGAAATGGGACAGCTCCCCCCGCACGACACCTACCACCGCGCCCGCGCCCTCCCCCACTTCTTCCTCCACGCGGAGAGCCCCTGGCAGGATGTCCAGGCCGTGGATGGAAAAGCCCAGGTCACCACCCCCCACGCCACCTTCACCTTCGACAAGCTCATCGTCGGCAGCGGCACGGTGACGGACCTGTCGCTGCGCCCGGAGCTGGCCCACCTCGTCGGCGACATCGCCCTGTGGAAGGACCGCTACACCCCGCCTCCCCAGGAGGCTCACACGGACCTCGCCCGCCACCCCTACCTGGGCCCCGGCTTCGAGTTCCAGGAGAAGGTCCCCGGCCGCGCCCCCTACCTCGGCTCGGTCTTCAACTACACCTTCGGCTGTCTGCTCTCGCTCGGCTTCGGCGGCGCGAGCATCTCCGGCATGAAGTACAGCCTGCCCAGGCTCGTCGCGGGCATCACCCGGCAGCTGTACCTCGAGGACAAGGACGCCTACTTCGACTCGCTGATGAAGTTCGACCTGAAGGAGTTCGAGCCATGAGCCAGGATTGGGTATTGCGCGGCGAGCGCGTCGTCACGGACACGGGCGTGCGCCCGGCCGCCGTGGTGGTGCGCGACGGCAAGGTGGCCGCCGTGGTGGGCCCCGAGGACGTGCCCGCGGGGCTGCCCGTGACGGACGTGGGGCAGAAGGTCATCATGCCCGGCGTGGTGGACAGCCACGCCCACATCAACGAGCCCGGACGCACCGAGTGGGAAGGCTTCGAGACGGCCACGCGCGCCGCGGCCGCCGGCGGCATCACCACCGTGGTGGACATGCCGCTCAACTCCATCCCCGCCACCACCTCGCGCGAGGCGCTCGCCCAGAAGGCCGCCGCCGCCGAGCGTCACTGCGCCATCGACTACGGCTTCTGGGGCGGCGTCATCCCCGGCAACTCGGGCGAGCTGGACGCGATGATCGACGCGGGCGTCGCCGGCTTCAAATGCTTCCTCATCCACTCCGGCGTGGACGAGTTCCCCCACGTGACGCGCGAGGACCTCGAGCGCGCCATGCCCATCCTCGCGCGCCGGGGCGTGCCCCTCATCGTCCACGCGGAGCTGACGGCCTCGGAAGAGCCGCCCAAGGGCGACACGCGCACCTACCGGAGCTACCTCGCCTCGCGCCCGCGCAAGTGGGAGGACGACGCCATCCACATGATGGTGGAGCTGTGCCGCGAGCACCGCGGCCCCGTGCACATCGTGCACCTGTCCTCCTCGGACGCGCTCGGGGAGATCGCCTCCGCCAAGAAGGAGGGCCTGCCCTTCACCGTGGAGACGTGTCCGCACTACCTCACCTTCGACGCGGAGCACATCCCCGACGGCGCCACCTGGTTCAAGTGCGCGCCCCCCATCCGCGAGTCGGAGAACCGCGAGAAGCTCTGGGCCGGCCTCGCGCGCGGCGACATCGACATGGTGGTGTCCGACCACTCGCCCTGCACCCCCGCCCTCAAGCACCTGGAGCACGGTGACTTCGGCCGCGCCTGGGGTGGCATCGCGTCGCTCCAGTTCAGCCTGCCCGCCGTGTGGACCGGCATGCGCGAGCGCGGCCAGGGGCTCGAGCAGCTCGTGCGCTGGATGTGCCACGCGCCCGCCCGGCTCACCGGCCTCACGGGCGTGAAGGGCTCGCTCACCCCGGGCGCGGACGCGGACCTGCTCGTCTTCGACCCCGACGCCTCCTTCACCCCCGACGCCTCGGGCGTGCTGCACCGCCACAAGCTCACCCCCTACGCGGGCCGTGCGCTGGTGGGCGTGGTGGAGCACACCTGGGTGCGAGGTCAGAAGGTCCACACTCGGGGCGAGCCGCCGCCGGCTCCCACGGGCCGGTGGATTCGCCGCCCTTCCACGGCGCGGCGCGTGGACTAAGGTAGCCCCCCTCCGAGGAGAAGCCCCACCATGCAGACACCCGAGGAAGGCAAGGTGCGCGTCGCCTTCGCCGAGCTCATCGATCTGGCCGCCGAGAAGGTCGGCGGCCGCGCCCTCTACGCCAACGACGAGTTCTTCGCCCCCAAGGAGAACCTGCTCAAGCCAGGGCGCGGCGTCTTCATCCCCGACAAGTACACCGAGTTCGGCAAGTGGATGGACGGCTGGGAGACGCGCCGCAAGCGCGTGCCGGGCCATGACTTCTGCATCCTCCAGCTCGGCCTGCCCGGCACCATCCGCGGCGTGAACGTCGACACCAACCACTTCCTCGGCAACTTCCCCGAGTACGCCTCGGTGGACGCGCTCGAGGTGCGGGGTGAGGCCACGCCCGAGTCGCTCGTGGACGCCGCGTGGACGCCCATCGTCCCGAAGACGAAGCTCCACGGCGGCACGCAGAACTACCTCCCCGTGGCGAGCGAGGCGCGCTGGACGCACCTGCGCCTGAACATCTTCCCAGATGGCGGTGTGGCGCGCTTCCGCGTGCACGGCGTGGTACGGCCGGACCTGGAGAAGCTGCGCGGAAGCGAGCTGGTGGACCTGGCCGCGGCGGAGAACGGCGGCATCGTCGTCACCTGCAACGACTCCTTCTTCGGTCCCAAGGACAACCTCATCCTCCCCGGCCGCGCGCCCACCATGGGCGATGGCTGGGAGACGCGCCGCAAGCGCGTGCCGGGCTTCGACTGGATCGTCGTGAAGCTCGCCACCGCCGGCACCGTGCAGCGCGTGGAGGTGGACACCAACCACTTCAAGGGCAACTTCCCCGACACCTGCTCGCTGGAGGGCTGCTTCCTCAAGGAAGACATCCTCGACTTCGCCAACGCGAAGGACATCACCTGGCAGGAGATCCTCCCGCGCACCAAGCTCCAGGCGAGCCACCGCCACTTCTACGAGCAGGAGCTGCGCGAGAAGGGCCCCTTCACCCACGTGCGGCTCAACATCTTCCCGGACGGAGGCATCAGCCGACTCCGGGTGCACGGACGGGCGGCGTGAGCCGGCTCGCGTGGCTCAACGGGCAGCCCGCCGAGCAGGCCCAGGTGGAGTTCTCGCGCTGCTGCGGCTCGACGCGCTGGGCCGAGGCGATGACCCGGGCGCGGCCCTTCGCGAGCGAGGCGGCCCTGTACGAGCGCGCCGAGGCGCTCTGGGCCCAGACGGGGCCCGAGGACTGGCGCGAGGCGATGACGCACCACCCGCGCATCGGCGACGTGTCGCGGCTGCGCGAGAAGTTCAAGGCCACCGGCGCCTGGAGCGAGCAGGAGCAGCAGGGCATGCGGGGCGCGGGCGAGGACGTGATTCAAGCGCTCGCCGACGGCAACCGCGAGTACGAGGCGCGCTTCGGCTTCATCTTCCTCGTGTGCGCCACGGGCAAGAGCGCCAGCGAGATGCTCGGCCTGTTGCGCGAGCGCATGAACAACCCGCCGGATCAGGAGCTACGGGTCGCGGCCGGGGAGCAGGGAAAAATCACCCGCATCCGCCTGGAGAAGCTTCTCTCGTCCCCATGAGCACCCTGTCCACCCACGTCCTCGACACGCAGTCGGGCCGCCCGGCGGCGGGCGTCCCCATCACCCTGGAGTTCCAGTCCGCCGAGGGCTGGCGCGAGCTGACCCGGGGCACCACCAACGCCGATGGCCGCGTGCGCGACTTCCTGCCCACCGGCACCCGGCTGGAGCCCGGCGTCTACCGGATGACGTTCCACACCGGCGAGTACTTCCGCGCCCACGCCCTGCGTGGCTTCTATCCGTATGTCTCCGTGGTGTTCGAGCTCACCGCGCCCGAGGAGCACTACCACGTCCCCCTGCTGCTCAGTCCCTTCGGCTACTCCACCTACCGGGGGAGCTGACCTCTCGCCATGAGCTCTCCCCTCTCCATCGAGCGACTCGCCATCACCCGCGCGGCGTTGGCCCACGCCCACCTGGCGTATGAGCGCCTCCACCCGGAGGCCACCCCGCGCCGGCAGCCCGTGCACACGATGTACGGCGGCGCCCACCTCTTCACCGCGCAGACGCCCCAGAAGATGGGACGCACGGCCATGACCGCGCTGCGCGAGTACGCTCCGGATGGTCGCGCGCTCGCCGCGTGTCTCGGTCTGGACGAAGCCCTGGCCGAACGGGTCCACGCGCGCGTGCTCACCAAGCTCGAGCGTGAGCCGGTGGAGGACTTCCGCATCGACTTCGAGGACGGCTATGGGCACCGCCCGGACGGGGAGGAGGATGGCCATGCCCTCACCGCCGCCACCGAGGTGGCCCGGGGCCTCGCGAACGGCACCCTGCCGCCCTTCCTCGGCATCCGCATCAAGGCACTGAGCGAGGAGCTGTTCGACCGGAGCGCGCGCACGCTCGGACTCTTCATCGGCACGCTCCTGGAGCGCACGGGGGGACGGCTGCCACCGGGGTTCGTCGTCACCCTGCCCAAGGTCTCCCTGCCCCAGGAGGTGACGGCACTCGTGCGCATGCTGGAGCTGCTGGAGACGGACCACGGCCTGGAGCCCGGAGCGCTGAAGCTGGAGTTGATGGTGGAGACGCCCCGGGCGCTCTACACGCCGGACGGACGCCTCGCGCTGCCCGCGCTCGTGGAGGCGGCGCATGGACGCTGTGTGGCGGCACACCTCGGGCCGTATGACTACACGGCCTCGCTCCACATCACCGCGGCACAGCAGGACCTCTCGCACCCGGCATGCGACTTCGCCCGGAACGTGATGCAGGTGTCGCTGGCGGGCAGTGACGTGGCGCTCTCGGATGGCCCGACGAACGTGCTGCCGGTGGCGCCCCACAAGCCGGGAGCGCACCCGCTCACCGAGGCCCAGCGCGAGGAGAACCGCCAGGTGGTGCACCGCGCGTGGCGGCGGATGTACACGAACACGCGCCACGCGCTGGAGCGCGGCTTCTACCAGGGGTGGGATCTGCACCCGGCCCAGCTCCCGGTGCGCTACGCGACCGTGTACGCCTTCTTCCTGGAGGGACTGGACGAGGCCTCGCGCCGGCTCAAGTCCTTCGTGGAGAAAGCGGCCCAGGCCACGCGGCTCGGCGAGGTGTTCGACGACGCGGCCACGGGCCAGGGGCTGCTCAACTCCTTCCTGCGCGGCCTGGCCTGCGGCGCCGTCACCGAGGAGGAAGCGCGCGCCACGGGCCTGACGTTGGAGGAGCTGCGCGGCCGCTCGTTCCTCCGCATCGTCCAGGGCCGCCGTCCTCCCGCCTGAGTGGCCTTCACAGTCGGACCCACCCTCTCACCGAAGGGAAGAACCTCCATGAACGAGAAGATCGCGAACCTGCCGCTCAAGCGCATCGACGGAACCGAGACCTCGCTGGCCGCCTTCAAGGGCAAGGTGCTCCTGGTGGTCAACGTGGCCTCGCAGTGCGGCCTGACGCCCCAGTACGACGGCCTGGAGAAGCTCTACAAGAACTACCAGGCCCGGGGACTGGTGGTGATGGGCTTTCCCGCCAATGAGTTCGGCGCCCAGGAGCCGGGCACCAACACGGAGATCCAGGAGTTCTGCCGCTCCAGGTTCGGCATCGACTTCCCCATGTTCTCGAAGATCGTCGTCAAGGGAGAGGGCCAGCACCCGCTCTACCAGCACCTGACGGAGACGCTCCCCGAGGCGCGCTTCCCCACCAACAGCTCCATGCGCGCCCGGCTGGAGAAGCACGGCATGAAGCAGCAGAAGAGCAACGACATCCTCTGGAACTTCGAGAAGTTCCTCATCAACCGCCAGGGTGACGTGGTGGCGCGCTTCTCTCCGGACACCACCCCGGATGACCCCGCGCTGGCCCAGGCCATCGAGGCGGAGCTGGCCAAGGCCTGAGACGAAGCCCTCCGCTCTCCTATTGAGCCGGCGGGTATTTCTGCAACTTGCGTTGCAACGAGCGCCGATGAAGGCCGAGCCGCCGCGCCGCCTCGGAGATGTTGCCCCCACAGTCGGAGAGCACGCGCTGGATGTGCTCCCACTCGGCGCGGGCGAGCGAGGGAGGTTGGAAGTCCTCCGTCACGTGGGCGGCCTCGCCCGGGCCGCGAGAGAAAGCCAGCAGCAGATCATCCACGTCCGCGGGCTTGGGCAGGTAGTTGAACGCGCCGAGCTTCATCGCCTCCACCGCGGTGGCGATGCTGCCGTAGCCGGTGAGGACGATGATGCGGGTGGAGCCATCCAGCGCGTGCAGGGCGCGCACGAGCTCCAGGCCCCCGCGGCCGGGCATGCGCAGGTCCACCACCGCCACCTCGGGCGACTCGCGCGAAGCCAGGGCGAGCGCCTCCTCGTAGGAGCCGGCGGTGCCCACCTCGAAGCCACGCTCGCGGAAGGCGCGGGCCAGGCGCTCACGGAACACCGCCTCGTCGTCCACGAGCAACAACGTGGGAGCGGAAGACGGGTGGGAGTTGGGACTCGTCATGGCGCCACTTGCGTCCAGGAGGAGCCCGGAGACAACGCGGCGGATTGTCGCACCCCGGCCACGGGCCAGGTCAGCACCACGCGCGTGCCCTGGCCCGGCGTGGACTGGAGCGAGAGCTGTCCGCCCAGTCCATCCAGCATGGCGCGCGTGAGGAAGAGCCCGAGCCCCATGCCCTCACCGGGCGCCTTGGTGGTGAAGAAGGGCTCCCCGGCGCGCGCGAGCACCTCGGGCGGCATGCCCGCGCCCGAGTCCTCCACCGACAGCCGCCACGCCTCCGGCCCGCACGTCAGGCGCAGGTGCACGGGCGCCTCTGGCGGCGAGGCCTGCAGGGCGTTCTTCACCACGCCGCGCAGCGCCCGGACGAAGGTCTGCGCGGGGACGAGCGTGCGCTCGTGCCGGGCGCGCTCCTCCATCTCCACGCGCACCCGCTCGCTGCCGGGCAACCCACCGAGGGCCTCCTCCACCAGGGACGCGGGCGCGCGCGAGCCCAGCGCCTCGCCCTGACTGGCGCCCGCGTCGGCGGCCATCTGCGCGAGGATGTCGCGGCAGCGCGCCACCTGGGCGCGGATGAGCTGGACGTCCTCGAGCGAGCCGGCCGCATCGGGGGAGCGGGGCAGGTGACGCTCCAGCTCACGCGCCACCACGGCGATGGTGGACAGGGGCGTGGACAGCTCATGCGCGGCACCCGCCGCGAGCGTGGCCAGCGCGGTGAGCTTGTCGTGACGCGCCGAGGCCGCGCGCGCCGCCACCAGCTCCGCCTCGCGCGCCGACAGGGCCCCCGTCACCCGCCGCACGAAGTAGACGATGAAGGCCGCGGCCAGCGCGAACGCCGCCCACATGCCCTGCAGGTGCATGCGCATGTCGTGGATGTGGTGATGGGGCGTGTCCACGAAGAGCACGCCGAAGCAGATGATGGCCAGGGCGGTGAGCGCCCACGTCCATCTGGCGCGCAGCACCACCGCCGAGAGCGCGATGTGCACGATGTACATCGCGCTGAAGGGGTTGAAGGCACCGCCGCTGAGCGCCAGCAGCACCGTGAGCAGCACCACGTCCAGGGCCATCACCGCCGCGGGCACCACCTCGGGGGGAGCGCGCTCGCGCCGCCGCTCCCACAGGGCCAGGGCCGTGTTGCTCGCCACCGCCACGGCGATGGTGGCGAACAGGGGCACGAGCCGCTGGGGCAGGCCCAGGCCGAAGTGCACCCCCAGCACGAGCGCCACCTGGCCGATGATGGCGCCCCAGCGCAGGCGCAGCAGCCACGACAGATCGATGGCGTGGGCGTCGCGCACCGGGTTTACGGAGCCCCGAAGGTGAGCTTCCACACGCGCACGCCCATGGCCACCAGCAGGATGAGCAGCATGAAGAGGAAGACACCCAGCGCGGCCATGCGGAACTTCGTGCCCTTGTCCGGCGGCGGCGTGGCCAGGAGGACCGAGCCGGCCGAGGCCAGCCGCAGCACCTCCTCGCGCCCGCGCAGCGCCATGGCGTCCTCGGGCTGGCGCGCCAGGCGGATGCGGTAGAGCCGGCCGAGCGCCGGCAGCTCCCCGCGCTCCGACGCCAGCGCGAGCACCTTGTCATGGGCGCTCTTGCTGTCCCACAGCTCCAGCACGCCCAGCCACGTGGAGGACACCACGGGCGAGGGGCGGAAGTCGTCCTGCCGGTAGCGCGCGAAGTCCAGTCCGCAGAAGGGACACACCACCGAGCCCTCCTTGCGCGTCCCGATGCACTTGGGACAGAAGCCCGCCGGGGGCATGAAGGCGTCCTCCGGCGCCGAGGAGCCCGAGCCCACCGGGGGCATGGAGCCGGTGTCGCGCACCACGCGCAACGAGGTGCTCGAGGCCCGCGCGCCCTGCGCCGGGGGCGGAGCAGCCACGGGCGGCGGCTCGGACGGGGGCGCGGACGGAGACTCGGTCGGCGTGCGCGTGCGCGGCGACTGGACGTCCGACAAGCGCAGCACCGTCAGGTTCGCCGCGGACGAATCCGACGCCGACGGACGGGAGGACTTGTCCTTGGCGGCCCCGGACTCGGACGTCTTCGCGGGCGCCTTGAGGAACTCGGCCACCTTCACGGGCTCGGGCGGCTTCACGGGCTCGGCCGCCTTGTCCTGCGTGGGCTCCAGCACCGGCCCCTTGTCCTTGTTCTCCTTGGAGGAGCCCTTCTCCTTCTTGCGGCGGTTCTCCCGGGCCTCCGCCTCGATGGCCTGGAGCAGCTCCGCGGGCACCGCCATGCGCCGGGTGGGCTCGTTCTCGATGGGATCCGGCTCGGCCTCGTCCTGTCCGAGCGCGATGATGGGCCCGCCCCCGTCCGACTTGTCCGACTTCCTGGCGGCCGGTGCCGGGGCAGCACCCTCGTCCTGCTCGATGGCGCCGCGCATCTCCACCTTGCAGCGCGAGCACTTGAGCACGAGCAGACCGTCTTCCACCCGGAACGCCGCCGGGGGAACGAGCCGCTCACACGCCTCACAGAAGTACTTCACCAGATCACCATCCGGATAGGCACGGGCATGGCACACCCCGCCAGGGCGAGGAAGCATAGCGCGCACACCAGCTTTCGCCCGAAGCTCAAAGGCTCGGCGGGGCGGGTGAGCGCGGGATGACCAAAGCCCACCAGTTTGGTGGCGACCAGGAGCCAGACCGCCCAGGTGACGGTGTAGAAGAGGGTGAGGAAAAGAAGCACCAGCGCCATGGCCTTGCCCACCCACCGGGCGCGAGGGCCCCAGAGGGCGTAGGCCATGTGTCCGCCATCGAACTGGCCCACGGGCATGAGGTTGAGCACCGTCACCAGCAGGCCGAACCAGCCGGCGATGACCACCGGGTGCTCCTGGATGTCCCGGCCGGGCGGCAGGGGCCCGAGCACCAGCGCCTTGAGGCCGCGCATGAGCAGGCTGTCACTGAAGATGATGGCCTGGTGGCCGAAGAAGGGCTCCTCGGGAGGGGTGGGCAGGAGCGAGAGTTGCGCCCCGGCCCACTCCACGGCCAGACGCCCCAGGTTCCACAGCGAGGTGGAGCCGGGGAAGTCGCTATCGGTCACCGGGGGGGCGTCGATCCACTCGGAGTGGGCCAGGCCCCAGACGAGCAGGGGAAGCGCCACCGCCAGTCCGGCGAGGGGCCCGGCCGCCCCGATGTCCACCAGCGCGTTGCGGGTGGGGATGGGGGCGCGGATGCGGATGACGGCGCCCAGCGTGCCCACGCCCAGGTAGGGCAGCGGGATGAAGTAGGGCAGCGACACGTCCACCCCATGCAGGCGCGCCAGCACGTAGTGCCCCATCTCGTGCGCGCCGAGGATGGACAGCAGCGCGGCGCTGAAGGTGAGCGCGTGCGCGAGCCGCGCGGCGTCCGGCAGGGGGCCCGTGGGGAAGGCGCGATCGAAGGTGAAGGACGTCGTCCCCACCGTGAGCACGAAGAGCAGCAGGTGGAGCCAGAGACGGTGGGTGGCGGGACGGACGGTGACGCGCTCCATGGGAAGTCACGGGGTAGCAACCCGTTCCGGGCATTTCAATACGCCCATCCATTGCTTGACTTGAAAGCGGCCTTTGCTACGACCCCCACGCCACTCGAAGGCCGAGCAACTCGTCGAGGGCTTGCTTCATGCGACGGGGGCTCTGAGCCTGAGCGTTTCGGAGGAAACATACGATGAAGAAGGCGATTGTTGCGGCGGTTCTGGCGAGCGGTCTCGTGGCGTGCACCAGCGTGGAGACCGCGGTGGTTTCCGGCAATGAAGTGGCCGCCACCGGTGGCGAGCCCATCGCCGTCATCCAGGGCACCGCCCTCGGCCTGACCGCCATCTTCCACGTCATCGACCTGGTGCAGAGCGACCTGGACACGGTGGTGAACCGGCTGCTGGTCAGCGAGGCCAAGGCCATGGGCGGCAACAAGGTGCAGCTGCTCAACGCCAACACCACGCCGCGTCACGGCATCTTCGCCCTCACCGGCACCATCCTCGCCTTCCCGCTGTCCACGGCCACCGGCGTGGCGGTGAAGTAGTCCCCGACTCTCCGTCTTCCACGGAGGGTTCAACGAAGGCCCCGCTGGCGACAGTGGGGCCTTCTTCTGTTTGGGCCCATGCACATGCCCGCTCGCTTCCTCTTCCTCGTCCTGCTCGTGCTCACCGGCTGCCGCCGGGGAGAAGATCCGTCCGCCCTGCTGGCGGGCGTGCGGCAACGCCTGGCCACGCGCGACGGCAAGCTCACCAGCTACGTGCTCGCGGGCACGGCGACCGAGGGGAGCCAGACGATGGACTTCCAGTTCGCCTACCGCGCCCCGCTCAGGATGCTGGGCACGCTCGGGGCGCCCGCCTCGCGCACCTTCGCCTGGGACGGCGAGCGCCTGGTGGAGCGCGATGACGGGGCGCGCCGCTTCTTCACCTACGAGGACACGCTCACGCCCGAGCAGCGCATGGGCGTGCTCACCCAGCTCTTCTCCCCCTTCGTCCCCGAGGGCTTCCGCGCGCCGCTGTTGCCGAACCAGGGCGTGACGGCCCGCCGCGCCGCGCACCCGCGGGGCCCCGAGGCCGTGGAGCTGACGGTGAAGCCCACGGGCAGTGACGTGGAGGTGACGTACGTGCTGCGCTGGCCCGCCCTGGACTTCCTCGGCAAGCGCATGCGCAGCGGCGAGGCGCTCTCGGAGCTCCGAGTGGAGGAGGAGCAGTGCGAGCCGGGCCTGGAGTTGTGTGTCCCCCGGCGGCTGACTCAGTGGGCAGGCGCACAGCAGGTGGCCCAGACCGTCCTCACCCGCGTGGAACTCAACCCCGTGCTGCCCGCGGAGACCTTCGTGCTCACCGCTCCGGGGGGTTACGATGTCGGCTCCAAGACATTCGCTCCGCAAGAGGGCCCGTAGCGCATCATTCCGGGTTGAACCCCTTCGGGGCCATCCCCACCTTCTCCCGGAAGGAGTGCGACGGTATGGCGCTGGTGCAGAACGTCATCTTCGATGTGGACGGCACGTTGGTGGATTCCGTGGACGAGCACGCCGAGGCCTGGCGACGTGCCTTCCTGGAGTTCGGTCGGGACGTGCCCTTCGCTCACGTGCGCAGTCAGATTGGCAAGGGCGCGGATCAACTGCTGCCCGTCTTCTTCACCGAGGACGAGCTGGAGAAGTTCGGCCAGGAGCTGAGCGACTACCGCGCCGCGCTCTTCAAGCGCGAGTTCATGCCCAAGCTGCGTCCCTTCCCACAGGTACGCGAGCTGTTCCAGCAGCTGCGCCAGGATGGGCTGAAGCTGGTGCTCGCCTCGAGCGCCAACGAGGACGAGCTGGAGCGCTACATCCGCCTGTGCCGCATCGAGGGGCTCACCCACGGCGAGACGTCCAAGGGTGACGTGTCGAAGACGAAGCCCAATCCGGACATCTTCGACGTGGCGATGGAGCGGCTGGGCCGGCCGGATCCCCACAGCGTGGTGGTGATTGGCGACACGCCCTTCGACGCGCTGGCCGCGGGCAAGCTGGGGCTGGCCAGCGTGGGGCTGCGCTGCGGCGGCTTCCCCGAGGACGACCTGCGCACGGCGGGCTGCCGTGACATCTACAAGGATCCCGCGGAGCTGCTGGCCCGCTACGAGTCCTCGCCCAACACGTGGCCGTGGACGGCCGAGTCCCTGTCCTCCAAGGACGAGGAGTCGCGCTGACGAGGAGAGACGACGGGAGGAGGAGCGGGCAGGTGGCGCGCTCCTCCCGCTCGGTGAGCCGGTGTGCCTGGGAGTGGATGACTGCACACCGGCTGGATTCCCAGGGGTCGGCTGGCTGGACCGCGGTCCCATGCACAGCTTGAATGGGCATGAACAGCGAGATGCATTCAGATGCCGCGCTCCGCGCGAGCCCCGAGCGAGTCTCCCTCGATGAGGGGCCCGCGATCCTGCTGCTCAATCCCAACTCGCGCATGGGCGGGGAGGCCTTGTCGGCCACGCTCGCCGCGCTCGAGGCCCGGGGTGTCCGCCTGACGGCCAGCCACGAGGTCCAGGACCACGAGCAGATGGAGCAGTTGCTGCGCGAGGCCGTGGCGGGCGGCGTGCGGCGCATCCTCGTGGGCGGCGGAGATGGGACGCTCAACTGCGCCATCAAGCCCCTGCTCGGCCAGGACGTGACGCTCGGCGTGCTGCCACTGGGCACGGGCAACGACTTCGCGCGCTCGCTCGGCATCGAGCCCACGCTGGAGGCCGCCTGCGACGTCATCGCCGCGGGCTACAGCGCGCGCGTGGACGTGGGGCTCGCCAACGGCCATCCCTTCCTCAACGCGGTGAGCCTCGGCCTGGCCTCGGCCATCGCCCGGCGGCTCACCCCCGAGCTCAAGCGCCGCGTGGGCAAGCTCGCCTACCCCGTGGCCGCCGCCGCCGAACTCTGGGAGCACCACCCCTTCCGCGTCCGCGTGGTGACCGACACGGAGGAGCTGGAGCAGAACGTGCTCCAGCTCGTGGTGGGCAATGGCCGCTACCACGGCGCGGGCAACATGGTGACGCCCGACGCCACGCTCGATGATCATCTGCTGGACGCCTACGTCATCTCGGCGCCCTCGGCCGAGGCGGGCCGCGAGGGCACGGGGCTCGGACACATGCAGGACATGTCCACGCTGGCGCGCGTGGCCCTCACCGTGCGCCGGGGCGAGCACCTGGCCCACCCCGCCGTCAAGGCGGTGAGCGGACCGCGCATGCTCGTGGAGGCCACCCCCCCGCAGGACGTCAACGCGGACGGGGAGATGATTGGCCAGACGCCCGTGCGCTTCGAAATAGTGCCCTCGGCCCTGCGCGTCTTCGTGCCCGCGCACCCGGCCGGACCCCACTGAGGAAGCCCGGGAGCGGCCCGATCGCCCGGGGGGCCTACGCCTTGTCGAGCGCCAGCGAGAGCGCCTGCGCGGTGAAGTTCACCAGGGGGATGATGCGCTGGTAGTTCATCCGCGTGGGCCCGATGACCCCCACCGTGCCCAGCACCTGCTCGCGGCTGCCGTAGGGGCTCGCGATGACGGACACATCGCCCGCCGAGGAGAAGTCGCTCTCGGTGCCGATGAAGATCTGCATCTCGCGCGCGCGCTGTACCCGGTCGAGCAGCGACAGGAGCTTGTGCTTCTCCCCGAGCGCCTTGAAGAGCGCGCGCATGCGCTCGACATCGGCGAACTCGGGCTGCTCCAGGAACGAGCCCGTGCCCTCGATGAGCACGCGCTCGCCCGTCTGGAGATCCGTGGCCGCCGCGCCCAGCTTGAGCGCCTTGGCCGTGAGCGCGTTGTAGAGCGCCTGCTCGTGGTCCAGCTCGGAGCGGATGCGCTCGCGCGCCTCCTCCAGCGTCACCTCGTGCAGCAGCTCGGACAGGTAGTTGCTCGCCTTGAGCAGCTCGTCCGAGGTGACGGGGAAGTCCACCGTGAGGAGCTTGTTCTGCACCTGGCCGTTCTGCCCCACGAGGATGGCGAGGACGCGATCCTCGCGCAGGCGCACGAACTCGATGCGGTGGAACACGGCGGCGTCCGGGCGCGGGGTGACGACGACGCCCGCGTGCCGGGTGAGCGCGTGCAGGAGGCGCGAGGCCTCCGACAGCAGCTCCTCCATGCCCGCCTCGTGGGTGAGCCCCGCGTGGATGAGCTCGCGATCGCGCGGGCCGGGATCCTTCAGGCGCACCAGGGTGTCCACGTAGAAGCGGTAGCCGCGGTCCGTGGGCACCCGGCCAGCCGAGGTGTGGGGCTTCTCGAGAAAGCCGAGTTCCTCCAGGTCCGCCAGCACGTTGCGCAGCGTGGCCGAGGACACGTCGAACTCGGGCTTGCGCGCGAGGTGTTGGCTGCCCACGGGCCCGCCCGTCGTGATGTACTCCTGCACGACGGCACGGAGGACTTCCTTCTCGCGATCGCCCAGCTCCTCGGACATCTGGCTCACATTCCCTGGTGACGGTGCGGTGACGACGATTGCGCCCAGGCTCGGCCCGCCGAGGGTGCACTGAAAGTTTAAAAAGGCGGCGAGAACGGTTCAATCCCCTTCTCCCCGGTTGCCCCGGACTCGAGCGCTCGGAGGTCGAACCGTCAGCGGGCAGGAGAGCGGCGTTCGGGTGGAGGAACCAGCGGCATGGTACGCCGGGGGCACACATCGCGAGGGGGCGGGAGGCACGTTAGAAGCAGCGCGCCTTGGCCACCCTGTCTTCGCCCACGACTCCCTCCTCGAGCTTGCCCACCGCCGCGCCCCTGGCGGAGGGCAGCCGCGCGATGCTCGTCTTCTGCCTCTTCGCGCTCTACGTCATCTGGGGCTCGACGTATCTGGCGGTGCACTGGGCGCTCCAGGGCGGCCTGCCGCCCTTCATGATGGCCTCGGTGCGCTTCCTGATGGCGGGGCTCATCCTCTACACGGCGCTGCGGGTGCGCGGCGCGGTGAACCCCACGGCCCGGCAGTGGGCGGGGGGCGCGGTGATGGGCGTGATGCTGTTGCTCCTGGGCAATGGCGCCGTGGTGTTCTCGCAGCAGTCGGTGTCCTCGGGAGTGGTGGCGCTCGTGGTGGGCAGCGTGCCGCTGTGGGCGGCGCTCTTCGGCGGGCTGATGGGTCAGTGGCCCGGGCGTGCCGAGCGCTGGGGACTGGCCATCGGCTTCTGCGGCCTCATCGTGCTCAACATGGGCAGCGACCTGCGGGGCAACACCTGGGCCACGCTGGCGCTGTTGGTGGGCCCGATGAGCTGGGCCCTGGGCTCGGTGATTTCACGCCGGCTGCCCCTCGCCGGGGGGCTGATGGCCAGCGCCACGCAGATGCTCACCGGCGGCGCCTTCTTCCTGCTGGTCAGCCTCCTTCGAGGCGAGCACCTCACGGCCGTGCCGTCCGCGAAGGCGCTGCTCAGCCTCGGCTACCTCATCGTCTTCGGCTCGCTCGTGGCCTTCAGCGCATATGGCTACCTGCTGCGCCACACGCGGCCCGCGCTCGCCATGAGCTACGCGTACGTCAACCCGATGGTGGCCGTGCTCCTGGGCGTCGTGTTCGCGGGCGAGTCCTTGAGTCTGGGCGGCTTCGTGGCCATGGGCGCCATCCTCGGCTCCGTGGTGCTCATCACGCGCGCCCGGGCGTGAGGACGCTTCTTCTCTGCCCCATGGGACATGGGGTCGATTCGCATGGGGCCACGAGGCCGTGTTGATAACCCCACGCCGAGCGAACTCATCACCCACGCTGGCTTGATGGCACTGGAGATTGAGTTCAGAGTTCGCATGACGCCGTGCCTCGGGGGGAGTGCATGCGCTTTCTGGTATCTGGCCGCTCGGGTGGTTCGTCCGGCCTGAATCTGGCTGTCGCCATGATGTTGGCCTCGGGGTGCGCGGCCACGGACAGCTTCAGGTATGACACAGATGCACTCACCTCAAACAGCGCGGAGTGCAACCAGACGGACAGCACCGTCACCTGTTGCCTCAAGCAGAACCCCGGCCAGTACGAGCGGTGTGGTGCGACGCCTCCAGCGTCATCAGAACCCATCAACGTGGGCCTGCCGTCACTCCGCTCCCTGGACGACAAAGAGCCAGAGGAAGACCGTGAGGACAGGGAGAAGCGGTGTGCTGATTATTACGCTCGCTGCATCGAGAAGATTGGCCAGAAGCCAGGCAGCTTGTATGGCACCAGTCAGTGCAAGGACTGCTTCGACTACTGTGCGCGACATGGCTTCTGGCCCGAGCGGGTGAACAAGAAGAAGTGTCCAGGAGCTTGAACCATGAAGCCCTCCCGTGAATCATTCTGGCGGCGAGTCGCCATGGAATTCGACAAGCTCAACGTGGCCCTGCTCCAGAACACGTCGGCCCTCTTCTCGGAGGGGAGTCGGGAGTATCAAGCCCTCCAGAAGACACTGCTGCGCGAGGCGGAGACGGAGTGGGAACGCCGACACATCAGACGGTTGGCGGCCCATAACATCCTGAGCTTCGCGCATTTCCGGGCGCGAACCTGGGATGAATACCGGAGGGCGCTGCTCCGTGTGCAGCGGCTCGACTATCCAAGTTTGGAGTATCGAATGCACGCCGCCTGCGAAACCCTGGAGTGGGCGGCCGACCACGACCCCACCAAAGCAGCGTTGGGCTGGACGATGGTGGAAGAGACGGAACGTCGGCTCCGACGTCTGCGCCGGAGGCACCCGGTACGAAAGCAGGCCCTGGCCGCTCTCGCCAGTGTCAAACAGCGGGTCGCCCGGAAGGGGCTCACGCCTCCTGGCGCATTCAAGAGAACGCCGTGAGCGTGTGACGTCAAAAGCCACGTACTTCCCGGTACACGGCCCTCGTAGTGTCGGGAAACGCGGACAATCCCCCCGCCCGGAAAGGCCTCGGAGCGCATGGTCCAGACCGCCCAGGACGTGATGTCGTTCGCCAAGGAGCATGGCGCGCAGATGGTAAGCCTGCGCTTCATCGACTTCATCGGCCGCTGGCGCCACTTCACGGTTCCGCGCCACAAGCCGCACGAGGGCACCTTCGAGGAGGACCTCAACTTCGATGGCTCGTCCATCAAGGGGTGGTTGGAGATCCGCCTGCGTCCGCACCCCATGGAGTACCCGCTCGACTTCGACCTCTGAGCCATGAGCCGCGAGCCGAAGCAGAAGCCGCCCACCACCCCGGATGGGCGCTACTTCGTGATGAAGGGCGTGCTGTGGCGGTGCTCGGACCCAGGGCTCGGGCCCAAGCAGCGCGCGCTCCTGGTGGAGGCACTCATGCACGCGCGGCGGGACGTGGGCCAGGCCCTTCGCGCCGGAGACTCGGAGGCCGAGCGACAGGCGCGCGCGCGTGTCCACAAGGCCAAGGTGGCGCTCGGGGAGCGGGGCCCGCCGTGGTGGACGGATGGCGATCCGGACTTCAACCGCCACCGGGTGGAGAACACGCCCTATGCCGCGTGGTTCCACGCCCTGCACGTACGCCGCTCCCGGTGAAGCGAGGAGACCCGAGGGGTCCCCCGCTCAGATCGAGGGCACCTCGGCGGGCACGTCATCGTAGGTCGCGATGATGTTGCCGTAGTTGTAGACGTTGTTGTTGGTGTTGATGGCCTGGCTCGCGTCCTTGGTGCAGGCCGCCGCCGTGGGATCGAACCGCTTCCACTGGCCGTCCTCGCCCTTGTACTCGACCCAGGCGTGGTTGCCCTTGTTCGTCTCTCCACCCACGACGCGGGCATCGATGCCCGCCGCCTCGAAGCGCTGCGCCGCCTCGAGCGCCATGTCCGTGCAGATGCCGGACTTGGAGCCATCGAAGGTGTTCTCGTTGCCCACCGCCTCATCGAACGTCTTGCCGCCCGAGTTGTCGTAGTTCCAGCTCGTCGCGTCCTGGGCGATCTGCTGGGCCACCGCGTCCGCATTCGCCGAACCATTGAACGAGGGCGACCCGGGGGGCTCGAGCCCCAGCTCCGTCGGCCCTTCCTCGCTCAGCGCGCTCGGCCCACCCACCTTGGGGAAACCGCCACCCTCTCCGCCCGGAATCCCGCCGCCACCACCACCACCGCCGCCGCCACCACCACCCTTCTTCGAGGGCTCGAAGCCATCCTGGGTCAGCGCCTTGATGAGCTCCTGCAACAGCTTCATCAGCTCTTCGATGTTCGGCTGCTGCCCCGACGCGGGGGCGTCGGCGTACTTGGTCTCGGCGGGAGCGATGGGAGCCCGCGGGGGGAGCCGATAGGAGGACGAGGAGGAGAGGCGGGAAATGGACATGGCGCGAGGTCTCGGAGTCGTCGAAGAAGGAGCGGCCTCTGCCCGTGCCGCCCGCGCTCCACCCAAGCAGTCCTCGTGCCAGCGCCTTCGGACTCTCTCGATTCCTCATAACGTCCCAACATCATTATCGAGAGCCGAGCCCTCCCGCGCCGCGGACCCGGTGACAGCCGTCACCAGTCGCCCCTCCTCCTGGTGACTGATGTCATCAGGGCCGCCCCCGGCATGACGCCGCGCGTCCAGTCACGGAGCCTCGGGGCCCAGCGCGCGCTCGGAGAGCTTCCTCGCGGCCCGGAGCAGCTCGTCACTCAGGGGCGTGCCACTCACCGCTCTGGACAACGAGAGCGCGCCATACATGAGCGCGATCAACCCGAGCGCCTGCTGCCGGTGCTCGGCATCGGACCCCAGGAGGTCGGCGAGCGAGCGGACATAGTGGGACAGCTCCGTCTCGAGCGCGCCGCGATAGGGCTCCCCTTCCCGCGCGACTTCCGGGGCGACGCTGGGCATCGGACACCCCGTCTCCGGATGGTCGCGGTGCTGGCGCGACAGGTAGCGCTCCACCACGTTCAGCACCCGTTCCCGGGGCGACTCGCCCTTGGCCGACGCCAGCAGCCGATTCCACATCGTGCTCGCCGTGCTCTGGATGGTCTCGGTGAAGAGGTGCTCCTTGGATTCGAAGTGGCCATAGAAACCACCCACGGTGAGCCCGGCGCCCTTCATGACATCCATCACCGAGCTGGCCTTGATGCCCCGCCCGCGCAGCAGCGCCGCCGCAGACGCGAGGATGGCTTCACGCGACTTCTGCTTCTGCTCCGCCTTCTGGTTCATGAAGAATCCCCGCTCCGGCGCGACGGCTCAGAGCCGCTCGATGATGGTGGCGATCCCCTGACCGCCTCCGACGCACATGGTAATGAGCGCGGTCTGCTTGCCGCTACGCTCGAGTTCATCGAGCGCCGTGCCGAGCAACATCGCGCCGGTCGCGCCGAGCGGATGACCGAGCGCGATGGAGCCCCCGTTGACGTTCACGCGCTCGGGATCGATGCCCAGCGCGCGGATGGTCTGGAGCACCACCCCCGCGAAGGCCTCGTTGATCTCCCACAGGTCGATGTCGCGTGCGTGCATGCCCGCCTGGCGCAGCGCCTTCTCGCTCGCCGGCGCGGGTCCCGTGAGCATCAGCACCGGCTCGGTACCCACGGTCGCCATGGCGCGGATGCGGGCGCGCGGCCGGATGCCCTTCTCCCGGACATAGCGCTCCGAGGCGAGCACCACCGCGGCGGCGCCATCGACGATGCCGCTCGAGTTGCCCGCGGTGTGCACATGCTGGAGGGCCCGGGCCCGCGGGTAGGCCGCGAGCGCGAGCTGATCGAGCGTCTCGCCCCGGTGCCCCACGACCGTCTCCCCCATCGCCACGAAGGAGGGCTTGAGCGCGGCGAGCCCCTCGGCCGTGGTGTCTGGCCGGGGAAACTCGTCCCGCTCGAGCACCACCGCCCCGGTGCCCGGATCCCTCACGGGGAAGAGCGACTTCACGAAGCGGCCCTCCTCGATGGCGCGCGCCGCGTTCTTCTGGGAGCGCAGCGCCACGGCGTCGAGCTCCTCGCGGGAGAGCCCCTCGAGCGTGGCGATGAGGTCGGCACTGATGCCCTGGGGAACCTGGAACAGGCGCTCGCGCAGGTGCGGGTTGTTGCCATCCTGGCCGCCGCCGTCCGCGCCCATGGGAACGCGCGACATGCTCTCCACGCCTCCGGCGACGGCCAGGTCCATCGCGCCCGAGGCCACCCCCATGGCCCCGAAGTGGATCGCCTGCAGCCCCGACGCGCAGAAGCGGTTGAGCGACACCGCCGACACCTGCTGGGGCCAGCCCGCGGTGAGCACCGCGTTGCGTGCCAGGTTGGCGCCCTGCTCTCCCACCTGGGAGACACACCCGGCCATCACGTCATCGACTTCGTGCGCCTCGAAGCGCCCGCGCCCTCGGAGCGCGTTCAACACCTGCGCGAACAACTCCTGCGGATGGATGCCCGAGAGCGCTCCCTTGCCCGCCTTGCCCCGCCCTCGCGGGGTGCGTGCGACATCGAGGACATAGCTGGTGGTCATGACCCGGCTCCTTTGGATTACGAGCATAATATGTCCGCCCTCCTCCGGAGAATCAAGCCGGCACGGCAGGGCGGGTTCCCGGGGGACGGACTGGAGCCTGGGTGGGCGCCGCGGACGGAGCCGCCGGGCCACGGCATCACGTCCAGATGATTGGAATGGCATACATTCCCCCCAGAACGGCTCGCGCGTGTGGATGAACTCCACTCGCAGTCCCTCTCTCTCATCCTGCTACCGATTGGGTTTGTTCATGACAGCCACAAGCGCTAGGGTGTCTTTCACTGGATTCCAGTCCTCGCCGCTCTTTCTTGTTTCAACCCAAACAATAACAATCTCGCTGGAAAGGCTCCCATGTCCCTCTCCATCCGCTCGCGTGCGCTCGGCACGCTGCTCTCGCTTGGGTTCTGCGCGCTGCTCGGCGCGCCCGCTTCCGCACGGGCCGCCAACTCCGAGGCTTGCACCGGAGGCGGCTTCCGCTTGGAGCTGCCCAATGGCAAGACCCTGTCCGGCTCGGCCCGGACGAAGATCGACCGCCGGAGCCTGCCCTCGCACGGCACGCTGCGCGTGCGCGGCACGTACATCGACTTCGACGTCGATGTGTCGACGTTCGCCGTCTACAACTACACGCTCAAGGCGACGAGCAACCCCCTGGACATCACGGGCGGGGTGACCACGGTGCTCTTCGCGGGCAAGGTGCCCAACCTCGGCACGCAGACGCTGGAGAAGGATGACCTGGAGGTGGAGATGGGGGCGGGCGATCTGTTCCTGCTGCGCCGGGGCGATCGCATCAAGATGAAGATCCAGGCGAAGGACTGCGCCCAGGGCGGCATCTTCCAGATGGAGCCGGAGACGGAGACGGCCGGGGCGACGATCGACTTCACCCACACCCTGGGGCCCGACGTCTTCTATTTCACCAACCCGTACACCGGGAAGATCAACTTCGGCAACGCCGACCTCATCCGGGGCAAGGACAGCCCCCAGGTAGCGGCGAAGCTCGTGCAGGGCGAGCGCGAGACGGTCTGGCGGGTGACGTCCGGAGGTCGCATGGGCGGCGTGCTCGGTGAGGACGCGGTGGAGAACTCGCCTCCCGCCACCTCGTGCACCCAGGACTGCCAGGCGCAGAACCGCGTCCAGGGCAAGTACGACGTGCCGGATCCCGTCTACGAGAACGACGGCGGCGGCATCAGCGGTGGTGGCGACGACTGAGCGAGCGGACAACCGAGGGCCCGGGCGGTCCGGGCTCGCGCGGAAACGCCACGGGGGCGGTGCGCCGTGTCTAGGCAGGGGCCGGGTGCATCTGCGAGGCTCGCCCCCGCGTGCACTTCGAGATGCCCCTGCTCATCGGCCTGATGGTGGCCGCCAGTACCCTCGCGATCGCCGCCAAGCGCGTGCGCATCCCCTACAGCGTCGCGCTGGTGGTGGGAGGTCTGTTCATCTCCGTGGCGGGCCTGCTGCCCGGCATTCCTCCGCTCAACCCGGAGTTCGTCTTCCTCGTGTGCCTGCCGCTCCTGCTCTTCGAGGGGGGCATCACCGCGGACGTGGCCAACGTGCGCGCCAACCTGGTGCCCATCGCCACGCTGGCGAGCCTGGGCATGGTGCTGGCCATCACCGCCACCGGCACCGCGCTGCACTACGCGCTGGGGATGGACTGGGGGCCGGCGCTGCTGCTCGGCGCCATGCTCTCCGTCACCGACACCGTCTCCATCCTCTACGCCTTCCGCCGCGCGGCCGTGCCCCGACGCCTGTCGGGCATCATGCAGGGCGAGAGCCTCTTCAATGACGGCACCGCGCTCGTGGCCTACGCGGCCATCGCCGGCGTGGTGACGCGGGGCGAGACGTCCTTCTCCCTGCCGCTGCTGAGCGCCCAGGTGGTGCTCGCCACGGTCGGGGGAGTCGCCATCGGGCTGGCGCTGGGCACCGGAGCAGGCTTCATCATCCGCCGCACGAGGGATCCGCTCGCGGAGATCATGGTCACCACCGCGCTCGCGCTGAGCGCGTACACGATTGGCGAGCAGGTGCACCTGTCGGGCGCCATCGCCGCGGTGACGGCCGGGCTGACGACGGGCATCACCCTGCGCCGCCACGTGGCGCCCCAGAGCCAGGTGGCCATCCACACCTTCTGGGAGTACGTCACCTTCGGGGTGAACACCTTCCTGTTCCTGTCGGTGGGGCTCGCCACGAAGCCCGGGGCGCTGGTGCGCCACCTGCCGCTCACCCTGCTCGCCGTGGCGTGTGTCTTCGCCGGGCGCGCGGTGGCCATCTACGGGCCCTTCCTGCTGTTGCGCTGGCTGCGCCCCTCGGCGACCGTGCCCCTGCGCTGGCAGCACGTCTTCATCTTCGGCAACATCAAGGGCGCGCTGTCCATCGGCCTCGCGCTCGGCCTGCCCGCGGGCACGCCCGCGCGCGAGCAGATGGTGTCCATCGCCTTCGGCGTCACCTTCCTGTCGCTCGTGGGCCAGGGGCTGACGCTCACCGGCTTCCTGCGACGCCTGGGGCTCATCCGCGAGGACCCCGTGGCCCGCGCGGTGAGCGAGCAGCAGGCGCGGCTCATCGCCAGCCGTGCCGCGCGTCAGGAGCTGGAGCAGCTGCATGACCAGGGGCTCATCCCGCGCGCGGCCTACGAGCACCTGCGCAGCGACTACCAGGTGGGCATCGCCAGCGCCGAGCGGGAGCTGCGCCGGCTGAGCGAGCAGCACCTGACGCAGGCGGCGCGGCTGGTGTTGACCACGCGCCGGCACCTGGTGGACGCCGAGCGCACGGCGCTCCTGTCCGCGCGGCTCGCGGGCCTCATCCCCGAGGCCACGGCGGAAGCGCAGCTCGCGCGGCTGGACGCACGCACCCTGGAGCTGGAGCACGTGTTGTCGGATGTGCCCGATGAGCCTCCGGGCACTGGGAGGAAGACGTCATGAAGGTGGTCATCGCGGGGGGAGGCCGGGTGGGGGGCGCGCTGGCGGCGCGGCTGGTGAACGAGCAGCACCACGTGACGGTGGTGGACCGGGACGCCGCGACCTGCCATCGCCTGTTCGAGGACATCGGCGTGGTGACGGTGTGCGGGGACGCCACGGACCCACGGGTGCTCGAGTCCACGGGCATCATCAACGCGGACATCGCGGCCGGGGTGCTGGCACGCGACTCGGAGAACCTGGCGTTCGCCACGCTGGTGCGCGCGGTGAGCCCGGCGCGTGTCATGGTGCGCATGCTGGACAGCCGCTACCGCGAGCCCTACCGGCTCGCCGGGGTGGGCGAGCTGGTGGAAGAGGCCGAGGTGGTGGTCACCAAGATGGCGACTGCCATCGACTTTCCCCAGGTGGCGGGCTCGCTGCCGCTGGCCGCCGGGGATGCCATCCTCTTCGAGCTCAAGGTGAACACCAAGGCGGTGGTGGCCGGGCGCACGGTGGCCCAGGTGCGCGCCCAGACGGACTTCCCGCGCGAGTGCGTCTTCATCGGCATGGTGGACCCCGAGGGGCGCATCACCCTGCCGGACGGCAACACGGTGCTGCGCGCGGGCCATACCCTCATCCTCGTGGCGCGCCGCGCCGAGCTGGCCCGCGCGGTGGAGTGCCTCACGCTCGAGCCCCAGAACACGCTGGACACGCCGCTGGCGGACATGCTGCGCCGGGTGGACTTCCTCGCGCCGCTGGGCACCGAGGAGGTGCTCAAGCTGGCGCACGGCGCCGAGTACCTGCGCAAGGACGCCGGAGAGCCCATCTTCAAGAAGGGGGACGCGGGAGAGACGTTCTTCGTCGTCGTCTCCGGGCAGGTGAACCTCCTGGGCGAGGGCAACAAGCTCGTGGAGGTGGTGAAGCCCGGGGGCTTCTTCGGGGAGCTGGCCCTGCTCACCGGCGAGCCGCGGGCCACCCATGCCTCGGCGGCCACCCTGTGCGAGCTGGCGAGCGTGGGCCGCGAGGACTTCCGCGGCGTGGTGATGGCCAACCCCGTCATCGCCCTGGAGATGAGCCGCATCCTCGGCCAGCGGCTGTCGCGCATGTCGCAGGAGGACCCCGCGCCGCGCAAGCGCAAGGGCCTGTTCGGTCGCTAGCGCGCGTCGCGACCATCGGCCGCGGGCAGGACGCGCCAGGCCACGTTGTCGCGCTTCGCGTCGCCGAAGGCGGGCTGGAAGAGCTCCGGGTGTTCGGCCATCCACCGCGCCTCGATGGGCGCGGGGGCCAGCGTCACCACGTAATCCACCCGCGCCTCGCGCACCCGCCGCAGCCACGCCGGGAAGTCCGCCTGGGCGAACGTGTCCTTCAGGGCGTAATCCCTCACCGAGCCGTCCGCGGAGATGGGCACGTAGGTGAGCGTGTTCTGCAGCCGGCTGCCCATCAACGGGTACCAGTACCAGTTGTGTCCGGAGATGTCCCATCCCGCCGTGACCGCGAGTCGCAGGGGAGCCTCCCCATCCAGCGCCTTCCACTCGGGAAGGCCCCTGCTCTCCGGGGTGACGAGCGCGTGAAGCTCGTAGGACTGCCCCTTCACGGCGGAGGCATAGATCTCGTAGCGCAGCGCCGCGCGGACGGCGGCGATGGCCTCCCAGCCGCCCCCGAGCAGCATGACCGCCGCGAGCAGGCCGGGGAGGAGCCGGTGCCGACGCAGGCCCCACGCCACCAGGGCGGCGGCGCCGCCCAGTGTCACCAGCACGGCCGGGAGCACCAGGAGCACCCCTCGCGCATCCACCCATGCCCAGCCGCACGGCAGCCCGAGCAGCAGTTCCAACAGGAAGCATCCCCAGAGCAGAAGCCGCACCCACTCCTCCTCCAGGAGGGCGGCGAGCAGCAGGCACGTGGCCAGCATGCACAGCACGAAGCGGGACGAGGTGGACGCCCAGGCCGTCCAGAGCTGCCGGCTCATCGAGCCGAGCAGCGTGCTCGCACCGCAGGCGAGCACCAGGCACGAGCGTGCACCCCACCGGCGCCTGGTCCGCACCGCGGCCAGCAGGCCCACGGGCGCCAGCAACAGCGCGTGGCCCAGCCCCAGGTGATCCGTCCCCGCCAGGAACCGGGAGAACAGGAGCGCCATCGCCAGCTCCGGCACATCGAGGGGCGTGACGTTGAGCAGCTCTCCCGACTCGAGGCCGGCCAGCGCCGGGCTGCCCTCGGAGATGCGAATCCCCGCCAACGTCAACGGCCAGGGGAAGAACGGGGAGCCGTGGAGCACCCAGGCCCTCAGGTAGGGCAGCACCCCGAGCAGCAGCGCCAACACCACCAGCCCCGCGTGGAAACGAGGCGCCTGGCGCGAGCGCCATGCCTGGAACGTGCCCCAGCAGACCAGCGCGCCGCCGAGGCAGAACACGGGCAGGCCCCCGGGCTTGATGCCCGCGAGCACTCCCAGGGCCGCCATCGCCGCCACCCGTTCACCCTGCCGTCCCGGGCGCAGGCTCGCCAGCAGCAACGCCATGGCCAGCAGGAAGAGCGCCAGGATGGTGTTGTCCACATAGCTGGCGGTGAGGGCCGCCATCACGATGGGCACGAACACCGCTGCCAGTGCCGCGGGCACGGCCATGCGCCAGCGCGCGCCCAGGCCCCTCGCCATGCCGTACGCGCCAACCAGCGCGCTCAGCCAGATGAGCCCACCGGCCGGCGCGAGGAACCCATCTCCATGGGCGGGCAGCATGGCCCAGGCCGACAGGGCGTCGCCGTAGGGGAGGAAGTACTGGTAGTAGCTCCAGGCATCGGGGGCGAGGAGGATCTCGTCGCGCCCGCTCTGTACCCACCGGCCCGCCTTCACCAGGTGATAGGTGAGCGAATCCCAGGCGAGCGGTGGGGCGGCGAGCCCGCGCAGGAGCCGGGCGCCCACGAGCAGCGCCCCCAGTGCCAACGGCCCCAGCATCTGCTCGCGCCGCATCGCGCGGCCCATCGCCTGGAGCCGCCGCACATCCCAGCGAAGGGCCACCCTCGCCCGCGCCCACCCGCGGGCCAGCAGGAGCCCGGTGAACAGCCCCCAGAGCAGCAAGGCGGCCCCCAGGGTGAAGACACCGAGTCCCAGGAGCAGCTCGAACGCGGCGATGAGCAGGCCATACGCGAGCGCCAGCGTGGCGCAAGCCCGAGCCCACCCTCCGCGGCGAATCCCCAGCTCGAGGGCGAGGAGGTAGGCGCCGCCGAGGCAGCAACACAGCAGGAACAGCGCGAAGAGGGCGGAGAGACCAGACATCAGGGCACCGGCAGACTACTCCACCCCCCCGCCCTGCTCACACGGCGAGGCGCTCAGCGCTGGAAGTCCACGCCCACGCCCAGGCCCGCGGTGAAGCCCTGCAGCAGGTGGCCCTCCGCCTGGGGGAAGTACACCGTGCCACCCATGAGCACGCCGTAGAGGGCGGGCAGGAAGCGGTGGCGCAGCTCGGCGGCCACGGAGTAGCGAGGATTGACCGTGAGGTCCGTGAGGATGACACGCAGCTCGCCCACCGTCTTGTCCCCGGGCAGGTGCAGCTGGAGCGCGGCGTCCGCGTCCACCCGTCCGGTGGTGACGAAGTACTCACCCGAGGCGCTCACGCTCAGCGCCAGATCCTCCGGGTTGAGGGGAATCACCGCCGCGGCCACCTCGCCATACCCCGAGAAGGTCCCTGGCAGCACTTCCTCCGACAGCGGCACCGCGCTCAGGCCCACCCCGGAGAAGCGCGCCAGCTCGTAGCCCGCGCCGAAGAAGCCGAAGCGGAAGCGGCCTCCCTGGCGCCGGCCCTCGAGCCGACCGGTGATGTCCAGCGACGGATCGGGCTTGCCCCGGGCGACGATGCCGACGGTCGCGCCGTAGTCCGGCACCGACTCGATGAGGGTGTCTGCCCGCGCGCCCGCCGCGGCCTGGAGCCAGAGCTGGAAGGTGTCGCTGCGCACCACGCCCGCCTGCAATCCGAGGCTCGCCGCGGACAGGGAGGGCGTCGTGCCCCCCGCCAGGCCGAAGTCATGCGCCACGTCCACCGACAGGAGGAAGCGATCGAAGGCCGTGTCCTGATCGCTCAGCACGCGGCCCAGGTCCAGGCGGAACTCACCCGCGAAGAGCCGCGCGGCCAGCACGTCGCTGGCGAACACCTCCACCCGGGTGGGGCCGAGGTAGGCGACGAAGTGGGCCCCCGCGGGGTGGTAGTCCGGGGACAGGTTGTTGTTGTAGCGGTTGACGAGCCAGCCCGCGCCCAGCGTCCAGGTGGAGAACGCCCCCGCGCGCAGTTGCAGCATGCCGTCGTCCCGGCCAATGCGCAGCTCGCGCAGGAGCTGACCGAAGTCACTGAGCTCGTCCCAGTCCTCGCGCCGCAGCCGGCCGGCATGGTCCGCTTCCAACTGGGATGGGTCCGAGTCGATCAGCCGCAAGCGCAGCGGCGCCCCCAGCTCGAACTCGAATTCCTCGCCCCCCCTGACGCCCAGGCGGGGGAAGGCGACCGCGAAACCGTCCATCAAATTGGCGCCCTGACCCGAGGGAAGGGCGAGCCCCCCCACCTCGAGCGAGGCATGGAAGCGAATGCCTTCTTCCGCCGGGGCGGGATTCTCGACGAAGGCCCGAGGGGTCTGCTGAAGCGTGTAAGCGAGGAGGAGGGCACCGATCATGGCGCGTCACTTTAATCCGCCTTCCGCCACACGTCCGTGAACTCCGGCCTCGCCAGGAGTGCACCTTGTCCCTCTGAACAGCGTACGACCAGGCGTCCAGTGCCGGACTGGACGAGTCCCGATGCGTTGGTTCAGGCGACGACGACGATGTGCGTGCCGGTCGCCTGGGACATGGCGCGCGAGGACACCAGCTTCGCGGCGGCCTTCGTCTCACCCGCCACGTCGAACGCCGCGGCGATCAAATCCCCCAGCGTCACCTGCACCTTGCTCACCGGCCGGCTCGCCTTCGCCTTGGCCACCACCCGCCCCGCCTTCTTCACCTGACGCGTCACCTGGTTCATCACCGCACCACTCCGCTGGGTCTTCGCCATGGTTCGCCCCGTCCCTTTGAGTCGCTCGTCCACCGTGCTGCCCGCCGCCCACCGCCACCGCCCCGACGGGAATACTTCATAGCAACCGGCGTGCCCGCACCCAACCCCTTGAAATCAGGGGGAAAGCTCTTCGAACGAGCGCACAAGACCCGGGCCAGGGACTGACATTTCTACCGGGTGGCGGGGAAGTCCCCTCGGAACGAATGACCGGACGCCAGACCAGCGGGCATGCATGCGTCGGAAGTCCCTCAAACGGCCTCGGGCCCACGCGGCGCCAGGAAGGCGGCCGGGTGAGCCCGGGTGGGGGATGCGAGGGGAGGAAAGGCGGGGGTGCTACTTCGCGGCGGGAGAGGAGAGCACGAGGATGAGCTCGCCGCCCACGTGCTTGCCGGCGCGCTGGTAGACGGCGCCCTCGCGGCCCAGCTCCACGTCCACGGCGGACAGCTGGGGCACGTCCACGCGCAGGGTGGCGGTGTCGCCCTGCAGGCGCAACAGCCGCAGCGAGGCGGTCACTCCATTGGGCAGCTTCACCTCGGCGGGCACCTGGGTACCCACCTCCAGGGACTGCTGCGACAGGCGCTTGAAGGAGGTGAAGTTGAAGTTCTGCTTCTGGAAGGTCTCCTTCATCTTCTGGAGCTCGGGAGGACTCACCTCCGAGCCACTCCGGGAGACGAGCACCACCGCCACCTCCACCTGGAGCTTCTGGGCCTTGGCGGCCGGAGCGGGAGCCTGGGCGCGCGCCTGGGTAGGAAGGAAGAACGACCCCAGCAGGGACAACATCAGCGGGGCCACCAGGGTGCGCGTCATCATCGTCACAGCTCTCCTCCCTTGGGCGGTTGCTCCGGCGCCGCGGGCTTCGCGGGCCGGCGGGCCGGCACGTCCTTGAGCGACTCCCCTTCCAGCTCGTCCGTTTCATCACCGGGCACGCCGCGGGGTTTGGCCGGAGAGGCATCGTGCGCCGCGGACGTGTCCTCGTCCACCGCCCAGATGATGGTGTTACCATCATCGGACTCCAGCACCACCGGGGCCGCCGTGGCCCCCTCGGAGGCACGCACGGCGCGCACCTTCATGCGCTCGGCGCCATAGCCCAGGGGCGCGGAGGGGCGGTTCATCACCATGGGGACGGCCACCAGCACCACCACCGCCGCCGTGGCCAGCGAGGAGACCATGGCCGTGCGGTGGTAGAGGAACATCTCCGAGAGCGAGATGCGCATGCGCTCGAGCAGCGGCGGACGCTCCGGCGTCACCCGCGCCATCACCTTCTGGGTGAAGTCCTTGAAGTCCACCTCGTCCACCGCCATCTCCAGCCCCACGCGCAGGAGCGCGGACTCGGCCCGCAGGTCGGCCGCCCGGCTGGCGCAGTCGCGGCAGGCACCCAGGTGCCGCTCGACGTTGATGCGGTCGGCGGGGGACACCTCGCCGTCGATGTACGGCGACAACAACGGGATGAAACGCTCACATGCTGGATTGGCGGGGGCCATTGATGTTCCTACCCGTTCCAAGAGGGGACGTGCGGCTTGGACGGTAATGGAAAAGTAATATTCCAAGCCGTCTCACTCACTGCCCACTCCGCTCTTGGCCTCGTCCAACTCCAGGTATTCACTGAGGATTTTCTGCACCTTGGCCCGTGCGTGGAAGAGCCGGCTCATCACCGTGCCCTTGGGGATGTCCAGCGTGCGCGACAGGTCCTCGTACGACATGCCCTCGACTTCGCGCAGCAGGAGGATGGCGCGGTGCTTCTCCGGCACGGTGGCCAGGGCCTCTTGAATCTTCTCGGCCAGCTCGCGGCGCAGGGCGCTCTTCTGGGGGTTGGTGCCCAGGCGGCTGCCCAGGGCACCGATGCGCGCCTCGCCCAGGTCGGTGGCGATGGACTCGTCGAACTCCTCCATCTGCCCGCCCGAGGAGCCTTTGCGGCGCATCACGTCGATACAGATGTTGACGGTGATGCGGTAGAGCCACGTGTAGAAGGACGAGTCGCCCTTGAAGTGGTCCAGGTACTTGTAGACCTTGACGAAGGCCTCCTGCGAGACGTCCATCGCCTCGTCCTTGTCCTTGAGCATGCCCAGCGCGACGGCATACACCTTGCGCTGGTAGCGCTCGACGAGGAGCTTGAAGGCGCGCTGGTCTCCATCACGGACGCGCTTGACGAGAGTGAGGTCGTCGGTGGCCAAGGGTGCGCCACCCTAGCACGGGCCACCCTCTTCCCAAGCATTCTCAGAGGCTCGCGAGCATGGCCACCAACAAAGCGGCCCCCATCAGGCAGACGACGGCACCAAACGCCAGTTGACTCCACTTCTCCTTGAGCACCGCGCTGTCCTCGGGCGAGGCGCGCAGCTCATGGAGCACGCTCCACAGCAGTTGCGGCCCCAGGCGTTTGTTCGTCCCTCGACGCTCCCGCTCCTTCTTCTCCTCCTCCCACTCCTGGCGGGGGTCACGCGGGGCGAGCGGCCCGGCGGCGAGCGCCTGGGCTTGCTGCGTGCCGGACGCCTGGACGCCCGCCTGGCCAGCGGTAGGGGGAGCCCGCTCCGCCTCCTTCTCCTTCTGCTCGGGCCCCCGTTGGCCCTGGGCCTGGGCCTGGCGCGCGGCGGCCTCCTTGCGCGCCTCGGGCTGCTCCGGCGTCCGGGGCTCCTCGGCCACCGGCAGGGAGACCTCGGTGGGGAGCCGCTCGAGACCGGGCTCCATGTGGACCTGGTCGAGCTGCGCGTGGAACTCCTCCAACGAGGGGGCGTCGAGCAGCTCGAGCGCCACCTCCACCCCATCACGCCCCGTGCGGACATCCCGCAGGGCGGCGAAGCCGTTGGCGATGAGCGTCTCGGCGAAGGCCTGGCGTCCCGCCGGCGTCTGGCCCATGGGATTGCGCGCGTTCGCCTCGGCGTAGGCGGTGAACATGGCCCACAGCCGCAGGGAGCGGCTCGCGGGGGACTGCCTCGGAGGCAGCAGGAGCAGGTTCTCCGCGAAGTGCTCGGCGAGCGCCTCCTGGCCGACGATGCCGGAGAGATCCGGCAACAGCTCCTCCAGGGAGGCCACCTCGCCGCGAGCACCGGGAAGCCCCGTCGTGGAGGCGGCCTGCGAGCCGGGCTCGGAGGAGGGAAGCGCGGGGCGTCCACCCGACCTCGTCGAGGGACGGGACTCGAAGAGCGTGTCGGCATTGGGGAGCCGATCACCTCGCACGGTCCGGCTCCCCGCCTCTCCGCGCGGAGCCTCGAACACGCCCGTGGACTGACCGTCGGCGCCCCGGCCCCGCCCGGGTCCCCGCGGCGGAGCTTCCGGCGTTCCCAGGTCCGAGGGAGCCTCGAACCCGCTCGCCGCGTCCTCGGCGCTCCGGGGCTGATCCGGCACCTGGGGCCGTCCGCCCGGAGCCCGGGGCTCCTCCAGCTCGCGAGGGACGTCGAAGCCACCAGAAGACACATCCGCGGCGTCGCGCGTCCGGGTCGGCACCTGGGGCCGCTCCGCCGACGCCCAGGGATCATCCACGTCATGCGGAACATCGAACTCACCGGAGGACGCATCCGCGGCGTCGCGCGCCCGGGTCGGCACCTGGGGCCGCTCCGCCGGCGCGCCCAGCTCCGGAGGTGCATCGAACTCACCGGAGGACGCATCCGCGGCGTCGCGCGCCCGGGTCGGCACCTGGGGCCGCTCTCCCGAGGGACGGGAGCTCTCGAAATCCGAACCGTGCGCGCCCCCCTCTTCCGTCCGGCCACGCGTCCGGGGCCGATCCGTCGAGGGACTGCTCTCGAAGACCTCCGCGGACTTGCCTTCACGGGGGCGCTCGGTGCGCGGAGTCTCCCGGGGCATCAACTCATCCTGGGAGAAGTCGATGCCACCGCCCTTCGTCTCACGCGGACCATTCGTGCGGGGGGACTCTCCCTCCGGAGCGGGGCGCCCGCCCGACGTCGTGGTCCCCGGATCCAGCGGTGAGCGGCCGATGCGCGTGCGCTCCTCGCGCTCCACCCCCGGCCTGTCGCCCCGACCCATGTCCAGCGGCGAGCGGCCGATGCGCGTGCGCTCCTCGCGCTCCATCCCGGGCCTGTCGCCCCGACCCGGCGAGCCGTCGCCGGAAGCGCGAGAAGGCACGAAGCCCGAGGACCCCGGAGACCCCTTGATGTTTCCAGCCTGGCTCATCACCTGGATTGTCGTCTGGATGGCGAGCAAGTTTCCAGGGGGAGGAGTCCGGCCTTCGATCCTTCACTCCTCCTCGCGCTCCGCCTTCACCGCGGACGTCATCCCGTTGACATCCAGCGTGACGCTGAAGACGGAGACCTGTCCGTCCCCATCCCGATCACCTCGCGCGTAGCAGGTGACCTCGACCTCTCCCAGAGGAGTCTCCTGCACCACCACCTGGTACTGGTGCCTCACGTGCTCGCCGGGCTCGAAGCCCAGCTTTCGCATGTTCTCATCGGGCGAGAAGGGCACCGCCTGTCCGCCCCGGGGCACCTGCGCGGGCACGGGACCCGCCTCGAGAAAGACGCCGTGTTCATCCCGGTAGGCCTGCACGTCACCGCACAGGCGCAGCACGTTGACGCGCGCCTCCTGCGACAGGGTCGTCGCGTCGACCCCGGCTCCCGCGCCTCCCGGCGCTCGCAACACGAAGACGCCGAGGGCACCCAACCCCAGGACGGCGAACACCGCGCCGCCCACGAGCATCTTCCCGTTGCGGGTCATGTCAGGCACCCACCCAGTCGCGCGGACGACGAAGCACCTCCACCAGACGCGCCTCCTCGGTGCCCGGCTCCGGGTGGTAATCGTAGCGCCAGCGCACCACCGGCGGCAGGGACATGAGGATGGACTCCGTGCGCCCCTTCGTCTCCAGGCCGAAGAGGGTGCCTCGATCCCACACGAGGTTGAACTCCACGTACCGCCCGCGCCGCAACTCCTGCCAGGCGCGCTGCTCCTCGGTGTAGGGCGTGTCCTTGCGCCGCTCGGCGATGGGCAGGTACGCGGGCAGGAAGGCCCGGCCCACGTCCTTCACGAAGGCGAACTCGCGCTCCAGCTCCTCCCCCGTGTTCTCGAAGAAGATGCCGCCCACGCCCCGCGCCTCCTCCCGGTGGCGCAGGTAGAAGTACTGATCACACGCCTTCTTGTAGCGCGGGTAGTACGCGGGATCGTGCCGGTCACACGCCTCCTTGTGGACCCGGTGGAAGTGCACCGCGTCCTCCTCCTGGAGGTAGTACGGCGTCAGGTCCGCGCCCCCGCCGAACCAGGCCTTCGAGCCCTGGTGGATGAAGCGGTAGTTGGCATGCACGGTGGGCACATGCGGGTTGCGCGGGTGGAGCACCAGCGACAGGCCGCCCGCCCAGAACGTGCGCCCCTCGCCCTGCAGCTTGCCCGCGAACGCCTCCTCCAGCTCGCCGAACACCACCGAGGTGCTCACCCCGCCCTTCTCCAGGAACGTCCCCCCCTCCAGCACGCGGCTGCGCCCTCCACCACCCCCCGGCCGCTTCCAGTGGTCCTCGCGGAAACGGGCCTTCCCGTCCAGCCGCTCCAACGCGCCACAGATCTCATCCTGGAGGGCGTGAATGTGATCCGCCATCCGCTGCTTGAGCGTCTCCAAATCCACCGTCATGGGTTCTCCTTGGGCGCCACGGGTGCCTCGAATTGCAGGGGAGCCGCCCCCTGCACGAGGTTGCCCGCCGCGTCGAATACATCGATCTTCGCCCGATAGCTTTTGCCATCTTCCAGGGCGAACGCCCCCCCGCAAGCACCATGGCCCAACAGGGCCACGCCGTCATGCAACGGGAGCACATAGTGCTGGGGCGCCATGTTGTCCTTGTCCTTGCCGCGGCTGAGCGTCACCTGCGCGTACGCGGGGCTGTCCTCGGACAGGGACATGCGCAGCTTGACGAAGCGCTCGCTGCCCTCGCGCGTGCGGCGGAAGATGCCCTCGCTCACCACGGGACGCTTGAGCCAGCGCGGACGCGCCAGATCCTGCCCCCGCCCGCTGTTCCACTCGGGCAGCGAGTGGCCCATGCTGTTGAGCACCTTCACCCCGGGCAGCACGTCATCCAGGCGCAACGTGTAGACGAGGCCCGGCTTGAGCGGGCTCGAGAGCCGCAGGATGACGAGGGTGCGTCCCAGGGTACTCGTCCAGCCGCGCTGGACGCGCACCTCCACTTCGTGCCCCTCCGTCTGCATCCGCAAGATGCGGCCGGGCAGCTCCCCCACCTTCTCGGACAACGACCCCACCCCCTCGAGCAGGAGGCGGGTGTTGGTGGGAACCACCGAGCCCGGCGCGGGAAACAATTGCACGCCGTCCGCGGGGCAGGCGGCATGGGCCGGAGGAACGAACAAACAGAGCGTGAGCAGCAAGCCGACGAGTCGCACGAGGCCTCCGAGTCTGCGCCGGCCCGGCGTCGGAGGCCAGCGTCGCGAGACCCCTCGAACTCCGTCCCACATGTCCCACCTCAGTTCATGGACGAACCCTCGCCCGAAGGGTCGAGGGGACCGAAGCGTGCCTCATAGGAGGCAAGACTTTCCTGCATCACGAGCAGCAGGCGCTTGACGTGTTTGGGGTTGAGGATGATTCGCGAGCGCACCTTGGCACGGACCTGGTGCGGCTGGACGTAGATGAAGTCCAGGGTGAACTCCGTCTCCGTGTGGTTGACCATCGCCATGTTCACGTACTGACCGTTGGCGACCTCGTCATCGAGTTGAATCTGCAGGGGGGCATCCGGGGGTTTGGGAACATCCGCCATGACCGGCGGCATACCGCCCAAAACCCCTCGTGGCCAGACTTCCCAGGACCCCGTGATGGGCCCCGCCGACGGACGGTGGGTAGCCCGCCGCCTCACCGCGCCGCCCGAGGTGCGCTACCTCGCGCTGAAGAGCAGCGACCCTCCCCCCGGGACACCGGGGGGCCCCTGCTCGAGCGGGTGCCAGGCAAAGGTCCCCTACGCCAGACTGGCGAGGATCCCAGCGACCTCCCGGGCCTTCAGGACGAACCCGACGTGGCTGGACTCGACGGTCCTCACGTCGAACCGGTTGTGCGGCGTCAGGGCATCGGCCTCGGCGATCATCTTGTCCTGCATGGCGAGCGGGATCGATCGATCCTGGGTGAGACGGATGTAGCTGTGGGGGATCCGCCCCCAGGTGCTCGCATCGACTCGCGCATCCGCCATCATGACCGAGATCGACTCGTCGGGCTGCAAGGTGTTGAGGAACGCCCGGAACTGGTCATCCGTGGCCTCGGCCATCAGGGCGGCTTTCGCATTGGCGAGGAAGCTCGGGTCCGACGACCGGTAGTTGGCCCGGCCCACGCCAATCTGCGTGGGATTTCCCACCGCCACTCCCGCCAGGCTCGGCAGCAGGCTCTCGTTGTTCTCCGGCGCCTGGCTGTACTCGGCGATGCTGGGCAGTTCGACGCAGCACCAGGCGGAGATATAGACGACCCTGGCGAGCAGATCGGGAATGGCGTTGCCGACTCCGCTGATGGTCACCCCGCCCATGCTGGCACCGACCAGGATGACCGGCCCATGCACGGCGACGCGCCGCACGATGTCGACGACGTGGTCCACGTTGTCCTGGAGGCTGAACCGGGCCATCGACGACGGCTCGTTGGCGAACGCCTCCAGGTCCTGGGGCGCCTGGTACGAAATGGGGAACTGCGCGTCGAAGCCATGGCCCGGTAGATCAACGGCGAGCGTGCGATGACCCAGCAGGGTGAGCTCGCGAAGCAGCGGAGCCCAGCTGAACGAATTGCTGCCGGCTCCGTGGACGAACACGAAGGTCGGCTGCCCCTTCTCGCGTGAAGCATCTCGGTGGGTTGCTTGAGTCATGGGATTCCGTTCTCGGCGAGGTGGGGGAGGCCGACCGCACCCACCCCACCGACGTCTGTAGGGACACCCTGTGGCCTATCCCTCCATGCCACTCTACCCCTCAAGCGAAGATGTCGGCCACCCGGTGTGGCCTCGCCTGACTCCATGCCACCCCACCCCGACCCGATGGACCCCCCTGGCCCTCCCTCCGGTACGGGCCCCGCTCAGCTACCTGGCCGGCGGGGGCTTGACCAGGAACCGCTCGCGCATGAACGCGAGGTAGGCCTCCTCGGACGTCTCGCGCCGCATCTTCACGAGTGGCTTGATTCCGTCGGTCGCCACGTAGCGCAAGCGGTCACTCGTGTCCGTGGCGGCCTCGTAGATGACCTCCGCGACTCCCTCGGACGTCGCTCCGGCGCGGTCGTCGCGCAGCCGGGCGAACACCTCGTTCGTGGCCCGAACGAAGGCCTCGTAACGCGGTGGCACGACGCTCTGGGAATACTCCTCGGCGCTTCGCGTCACGAAACGCGTATCCACCACACCACCGGGCTCGACGAGCTTCACGCGCACGTTCTGCGACGTGAGCTCGTACGAGAGCGCTTCCGAGAATCCCTCGAGCGCGAACTTGCTCGCGCAGTACAGCGAGATCATCGGCAGGGTGAAGACGCCCGCGCCGGAACTCACGTTCACGATCGTTCCACCACCACGCGGGGCGAAGCAAGGCAGCGCCGCGCGAATCACGTCCATCACGCCAAAGACGTTCACCTCGAACTGCTCGAGGATCTTCTCGCGGGGAGTCATCTCGAAGAGGCCGTGCAGCCCGAAGCCCGCGTTGTTGACGACGACATCGAGGCCACCGAATCGCTCGACGCCCACCTTCAAGGCGGAATCGATGCTCGCGCGGTCTTGCACATCGAGCCGGGTCACGAGCACGTCGGGCAGCGCCGCGAGCTCCGGCATCGCCGAAGGCGAGCGCATCGTCGCGATGACATTCCAACCTCGAGCCGCGAAGTGCTTCGCCGAGGCGAGTCCGAAGCCCGTGGAGCAACCCGTGATGAGAGCGGTCTTTTTCATGAACTCGAACGTAAGACCCGGCGACTCATGGCACAATGCGATGATTCCTGGATGCATTGATGCATGGGATTCACCAATGAAGAACGGACTTCACGGCACCGGACTC
Organism: Cystobacter fuscus; assembly: GCF_002305875.1. Lineage (NCBI taxonomy): Bacteria > Pseudomonadati > Myxococcota > Myxococcia > Myxococcales > Archangiaceae > Cystobacter > Cystobacter fuscus. Next base: position 11,659,436 of record NZ_CP022098.1, read on the forward strand.
ACCGAGCTGAACGCGGTGGTGGCGGTGGCCACCCACAAGAACTTCCGCGCCGCGGCGAGCGAGCTCGGGCTGTCACCGTCCACCTTGAGCCATGCCATCGCCTCGCTCGAGAAGCGCCTGGGTGTCCGGCTCTTCCATCGGACCACGCGCAGCGTCGCGCTCTCGGACGCGGGCGAAGACTTCCTCGCGCGCGTGAAGCCAGCCCTGGCGTCGCTCGCGGAGGCGATGGAGTCCGTGGATGCGCACCAGAAAACACCGACCGGCACCTTGCGCCTCAACGCCTCGGCGCTCGTGGCGAGGCGGATCCTCATGCCCCTCGTCCTCGAGTACCTGCGGCGCCATCCGGACGTGCGCGTCGAGGTCGTGGCCGAGGACAGACCCATCGACATCGTGGCGGACGGATTCGACGCCGGTGTCCGGCTGGCCGGGAGCATTCCGCGCGACATGGTGGCGATCCCTTGCAGCGGCGACGTGCGCTTCATCGTCGTCGGCGCGAGGAAGTATCTGCGCGCTCGCGGCGTACCGAAGACACCCGAGGACCTCGTCGAGCACGACTGCATCCGCTACCGGATGTCCAACGGAGGGATCTACCGCTGGGAGCTTTCACGGAGCGGTGAGGAACTCGCCGTGGAGGTGAAGGGACGGCTCACGCTCGATGACGATGGCGCCGTGGTCGCGGCGGCGCTCGGTGGCGCCGGGCTCGCGTACGTGAGCGCGTGGAATGTCGACGACGCGCTGAAGACGGGCCGTCTCGTCCAGGTGCTCGGCGAGTGGACCCCCCCGGAGCCCGGCGTGTGTCTCTATTACCCGGCACATCGCCACGCCTCGGCCAGCCTCCGCGCGCTCGTGGCGCTCATCCGCGAGTGGCACCGTCCCGAGAGGGCGGAGACCCACTCAGGGGGCTGACCTCCTTCAGCCGCGCCTCCACCAACGCACGCAACGCCTCGAGATCGAACGGCTTGTCCAGCCGGGCATTGTCCACGCGCGCGAGGAACTCGCGGGCCGTCGCCGTGAACGCCCCGCCCGTGATGAAGATGATGTCCCGGGCGCGCTCGGGCATGCGCTGGGCGATCGCCTCATGGAACTCCATCCCGGTCATCTCGGGCATCATCACGTCACAGAGGATCAGATCCCACGGCTGTCCCTGCTCCATCCACGCCAGCGCCGCCTGGGCCCGATCGAAGGCGATGACTTCGTGCGTCCGTCCCAGGGTGCGCTCCAGTGAAGAGAGCACCCTGGCCTCATCGTCCACCACCAGGAGGCGACCGCGCCGCGGGGCCGTGACCTCGGCACGTGGGAGCACGGGCTGCTCGGGTGGAGCGCTCCTGGGCTCGCACCGCGCGGGAGGCGGGAGCACCACCCGGAACACCGTGCCCTTGCCCACTTCGCTCTCGAACTGAAGCTCCCCTCCCATGTGGGTGATGAGCGTGTGGGAGATGGACAGCCCCAGCCCCATGCCCTCGCCCACGGGCCGGGTGGTGAAGAACGGCTCGAAGATGCGCGAGCGGATGGACTCCGGGATGCCATGGCCCGTGTCGCTCACCTCGATGAGCACCCGCCCCTCGGCGTCCACGCGCGTGGTGATGCGAATCTCATTCTGGTCCGCCGCGCCCTCGGGAACGGCGTGCGCCGCGTTCACCAGCAGGTTGAGGAACACCTGGACCAGTCGCGCCTCGTTCGCGTACACCGAGGGCACCTGCTCGTACTGCTTCACCAGGCGCACCCGGTGGCGGAGTTCGTTCCACGCCAGGGACACCGCCGAGTCGATGGTCCGGTGGAGCTCCAGCCACTCCAGGTGATCGTCTGCCGGACGGCTGAAGGCCATCAGGTCGCGCACGATGCGCCGGATGCGCTCGCCTCCCTCGTGCGCCTCCCCCAGGGCCTGGGTCAGCTCGTCCACATCGAGCACTCCGGCCGGACGCTCGCGCACCTCCGTCAGCGCGTAGCTCACGTTGGCCATGACATACGCCAGCGGGTTGTTGATCTCGTGCGCCACCCCGGCCGCGAGCGTGCCCACCGAGCTCATCCGTTCCGTCAGCGCCACGCGGGCACGCAGCGCCTCGCGCTCGCTGATGTCCACGCCCACGCCGATCAGGCGCAGCGGATGACCCTCGGCATCGCGCAGGATGGCGCACCGGCTGAACATTCGCGCCCACGTGCCATCGGCGCCGCGGAAGCGGTACTCGTCCGTCCACAGCGAGGCGCCCTGAGCGATGGCGCGATCGAGGCTCTCCTTCACCCGCGCCCGGTCCTCCGGGTGGAAGCGATCGAACCACCAGGAGATGTCGTTCCTCGCGTGCTCCAGCTCATCGCCGAGCAGCTCGGCGGCGCGCGGGTTCCACGTGAGCTGGTTGGTCTTCAAATCCCAATCCCAGATGGCGTCATGGGTGGCGCGCTGGAGGATGTCGATGCGCTCCTGGCTGGTGCGCAGCTCATCGATGAGCCGCCGCTGCTCGCTGTTCATGCGCCGCAGCTCCAGCAGACTGACCACCTGCCGGGCCAGGGCCTCGAGCGAGCGGGTCTGCTCCGGGGTGAGCTGGCGGGGTATGTGGTCGAAGACGCACACGGTCCCCAGCGCAAGCCCCTGCGGGTTGATCAGCGGAGCTGCCGCATAGAAGCGGAAGCCCGAGGGCGCGGTGACCAACGGGTTGTCTCGGAAGCGGGCGTCGGCGGTGGCGTCCTGGATGATGAAGGGATCGGACTGAAGAATGGTGTAGGAACAAAAGCCATGCTCCCGCGAGATCCCCTCGAGCGCCGTGCCCACGCGGGACTTGAACCACTGGCGCACCTCATCCACCAGGACCACGAGCGCCACGGGTGTGTCACAAATCCGCGAGGCCAGGTGGGTGACGTCGTCGAAGGACAGTTCGGGCTCCGTATCGAGCACCGCATAGCTGCGCAGGGCCGCCAGCCGCTCCTGCTCGTTGCCGGGCAGTGGGACGACCACCGCGCACGTGGCGGGTGGCGAAGCGGAGTCGAGAACACGTTCCATATCTGCTCCTACCGGTGCCATGACCCGGCCCCGGTCATCCGAGCCACTCTAAAGTCCCTCTCCGAGCCCTACCACACATGGAGTGAAAAACATGGAGGGACAGCCACCCCGGCCGGGGCGGTTGTCCCTCCATGAATCGAATGAAACCTCACCCACACCTCAGGCGAAGACGTCGGCCACCAGGCGGCCCTGCTTCTCCATTCCCTCCAGCCATGCCGTGGCCTCCGCCTCGGAGCAGCCCACCGTCTCCTGGTGGATCTTCGCCAGCGTCTCGCGGACCGCGGGCGCCATGCGCCGCCCATCCCCGCAGATGAAGAACAGGGCGCCCTGGTCGAGCAGCGCCTTCACCTGCTCGCGCTCCTTCCACAGCCGGTGCTGCACGAACATCACGTCGCCCTCGGGCTGGCGGAAGAAGGCGGGCAACACCTTCACCACGCCCTCTCGCTCCCACGCCGCCAGCTCCTCGCGGTAGAGGAAGTCCACCTCCGGGTGGTCACACCCGAAGAAGAACAACGCCGGCCCCGCCGCCTCCCCTCGCGCGTGGCGCAGGGCGCGCTCCTGGATGAAGCCCCGGAAGGGCGCCAGCCCCGTGCCCGCGCCCACCATGATGAGGGGCGTCGCGTTCGACGCCGGCGGATGGAAGGGCGCGTTCGGCGTGCGCACCGCCACCGCCACCTGCTCGCCCGGACGCAGCCGCGCCAGGTAGCTCGAGCACGTGCCATGGAAGCGACCCTGGCCGCTCCACGCCTCCGCGTCCACCACCGCCACCGTCAACGTGCACACCGTGGGGTCCGCCCTCGGCGAGGACGATACCGAGTACTGCCGCACGCGCATGGCCGGCAACAACTCGAGGAAGTCTCCGAAGGTGAGGAGGCACGAGGTGTACTGCTCCAACAGGTCCAACACGCTCACGCGCTTGTCGAGGATCTCCTTCTTGTAGCGCTCGGCGTCCTGGGCCAGGGCGGCCAGGTGCATGGCGTGCGGCGGGCACGGGTTCTTCTCCGCCAGCCGCTCCAGATCCTTGCGCGTGGCGGGCGCCGACAACTCCACGTGCCGGCCGAGCAGTTCCTGCACCGACACCGGCTTGTCCGTGGGCAGCGACGACGCCATGGCGCCCCGGGTCGAGTGCAGGACGACGGCGGCGTCCGTGCGCACCCCGAAGCGGCGCGCGGCACGCTCCACGAGGTCCGGGTGATTCTCCGGCAGCACCGCGAGGTAGTCCCCCGCCGCGTACGTCACGCCCTCGGGCAGCTTGAAGGCGAGGTGCCGCTTGGAGCGCCCGAGCGGCGACGTCATGTCGACGAGCTCGCGGTTGTCCACCAGCGTGGCCAGCTCGAGCTTGTTCTGCTTCACCAGCTCCGTGCTCGAGGAGGGCACCACCTCCACCGTGTAGAGCGGCTCGGACGACACCGCGCGCGAGGACACGCCGAGCGCCGCGCCCACCTTCTCCCAGAAGGGCGCATACCAGTGCTCGAAGTCCCCGAAGAAATCACCCCGCGCATCCGCCTCGCCGCGCGCGACGAGTGCCTCGGCGCCCGCGGCGCTCAGCCGCTCGTCGAAGTGCTTGGGAATGGCCTGGTACGTCGCGGCCCAGTCCCGGTTGCCGCAACCGAACACCGCGTAGCGCACGCCCAGCAGCGAGCCCTCGGGGACGTTCGAAATCCACGTGTGGAAGGCCCGCGCGTTGTCAGGCGGCTGGCCGTTGTAGGAGGCCGTCACGAGGACGACGGCGCCCTCCTTGGGCAGCTTCCCGGTGTAGTCGTCCAGCGGCGCCACCTTCGCCGAATAGCCCCGCGCGAGCCCATCACTTGCGATGCGCCGGGCGAACGCCTCGGAGGCCCCCGAGTTGGAGCCGTAGAGCAGGAGCAGGGGCGTGCCATGCGAGGCCACTCCCTCCTGCTTCGGAGCGGGCGCGGCGGCACCGGGCGTGGGACGCGAGGCGAGCGGACGAGAGACGGGCTTGCGCACGCGGACGCGCAGCTTGAGCCCCTCGGGCTTGAGCGTGAGCGTCTCACGGACGTGGAGCTCGTACGGCGCGGGCTCCACGAGGTGGAAGCGCTGGAGCATCATGGCCAGCACCAGCGTGGCCTCCTGGAGCGCGAACGCCCGGCCGATGCACGAGCGCTGCCCATTGCCGAACGGCTTCCACGCGTGCGGTGGAATGCTGTCGCGCACCTCGGGGGCGAAGCGATCCGGATCGAAGCGCTCCGGGTCCTTCCACACCGTGGGATCGCGGTGCAGCATCGTGGTGAGCACCACCGCGGTGTTGTCGCGGCGGATGGGGTAGGTGCCCGCGATCAGCGTCTCCTCCGCCTTGGGGTGCACGGAGAACGCCGGCGCGGTGGGCCACAAGCGCAGCGACTCACGCAGGATCTGATCGATGTAGTGCAGTTGGCTGACCTGCTCGAAGCGCGGCATCTCGTCGCCCAGCACCCGATCCACCTCGGCCTGGGCCTTCTCGAGCACCTCGGGGTGGCGCAGCAGGAAGTAGGTGGCGAAGGACAACAGGCCGCTCGTCGTCTCGTGACCCGCGATGAGGAAGGTCACCATCTGGTTGCGGATGTTCTCCTCGTCGAGCCCCTCGCCCGTGAGGGGATCCCTCGCGTCGAGCATGAGGCTGAGCAGGTCGCGCGGGGCCTCCTCGGGCGGGAGCGCGCGGCGACTGGCGATGAGCTCGCGCGTCACCTCGTGCATGTAGCCGATGTCCGCCTGGAACTGGCGCTGGGTGCGCAGCATGAGCTGCGTCTGGAGCGGGACGCGCCGGGCGCGATTGCCCGCCTCGGCCAGGGCGCGCACCATGGACTCGACGAAGGGGTGCATCTCCTTCTGATAGAAGCTGTTGAAGCGGTAGCCGAAGCCACACAGCGCGATGGTGTCGAGCGTGAGCCGCGTCATGTTGTCCGGCACGTCGAGCACGGCGTCCGGCCCGAAGCGCTCCCAGCGCGTGAACATCTGGTCGGCCACGTCGAGCATGTCGTCGTGGTAGTTGCGCATGGCCGCGGGACCGAACGCGGGCATCAACAGGCGGTGGGCCTTGCCCCAGTTGGGCTCCTCCGTCATCGCGGTGAAGAGGCCGTCGCCCGCGAAGTCACGGATCTGCTTGAGCGCCCCGCTCACCTGCTTGTCGAAGCGGCTCTCGTCGCAGACATCGGCCACCAGCTCATGCGAGCTGAGAATCAGCGAGGTGCGCCCTCCGGGAAACGACAGCCGGAAGATGGGCCCCAGCTCGCGCGCGAGCTTCATCAGGTTCTGCATGGGCGTCTCGAAGCCGACGTCCGGCACATTGCCGACGAGGGGACGCACATGGGGCTGGGGAATCGTGCTCGAATGGGAAGGCTTGTTCATCGAAGAACCCCGGATCACGGTTGGAGGACGAGACGGATGGGATTGCCCTGCTTCTTCATCAGGCGCTCGACACCCAGGGGTGCGTCCGCCAGGGGCAGCACGGCGCTGACCGAGCGGGAGAAGTCGAGCCGGCCCAGCCGCGTGAGCTTCACGAGCTGCGGCAGGTGCTCGAGCCGCGAGCCGTAATGCCCCCGCACCTGCTGCATCGCCGCGCAGAAGCCGATGCCCTGGGAGAGCGACAGGGGAGCGGGAGTCAGGCCCACCAGCACGAGCCGGCCCCGAGGCGCCAACACCGACTGCGCCTGCTCACGCACGGGAGCCACGCCCGCCAGGTCCAGTGCCACGTCCAGGCCCCGCCCGTCCGTCCAGTGCAACACCTGCTCGCGCACGTCCGGCTGCTGGGGATCCAACGCCAGGTCCGCGCCCAGCGCCAACGCCCGCTCCCGGGCCTCCGGCAACGGATCGAAGGCGATGATGGGCGCCGCGCCGAACGCGCGCACCAGTTGCACGCCGTGCGCCCCCAGGCCGCCAATCCCCCAGATGCCCACGGACTCCGCGGGCCGCAGCGCCGCCGTGTCCACGATGGCCGCGTACGGCGTGGAGACCGCGTCGGGCAGGATGGCCGCCTGCTCGATGGGCAGCATGTCCGGAACGGCGATGAGCGTGTCCTGGCGGGCGAGCGCGTACTCGGCCCAGCCTCCGTCGTAGTCCACGCCACGCGTGAGCGGACGCAGACACCCCGTCCGCGTCATGCACAGGGCACATGCCCCACACGACTGCCCCGCCTGGAGCAGGACGCGCTGGCCTGGCTTCCACCAGGTCCCCGTGCCCTCGCCGAGCTTCTCGATGACGCCCGCGACCTCATGGCCCAGGGTCACGGTCGTGAACCCCGGGCGAGGCTTCAGCCGCAGGGAACCGTCGATCAGATGCACGTCCGACAAACAGATACCGGCCGCCAACACCTTGATGCGCACTTCACCCGGCCCTGGCTCGGGGATGGCCACCTGTTCCATCCCGAACTTCCCCGTCACGAGGTCGAGCCGACCCGCCAACATCGTCGCCATCTCGCTTCTCCTCTCGCGTCGAATCCGAGGAGAATGATGGGCACCCCACCTCCCAAACTCTGTCGCGACCGCGACACACTCGCGAAAAAGTGCCTCCAGGCGGGGCACCAAGAGGAGTGGCCCACCATGAAGCCTGACCGCACGGCACTCGACTACCTGGAACTCTTCCGCTCCGGGAGCTGGTTTCGCGCCACCCCGGCCGACTTCCAGGAGAGGTTGCTCCGGCTCGGCGTCCTGCGCGCCCTGAAGACGGGCCAGCACCTGTTCTCCCGGGGCAATCTCCCCGCCGGCTTCTACGGCGTGGTCGATGGCGCCATCCGGTTGCGCACGCTCGGACCCTCCGGCCGGGAGGCCCTGCTCAAGTTCCTCGAGCCCCCCTCCTGGTGTGGGGAGATCGGCCTCTTCGACGGCCTGCCACTGACCCACGACGCCATCGCCGATGCGCCCACCGTCGTCGTCCATGTACCGCACGCCCCCCTGGCCGCCCTGCTCGCGGAGCAGCCCGGCTATTGGTTCGAATTCGGCCGCCTCATGGCGCAGCACATGCGGCTCACCCTGCTGTCCATCGACGAGGTCGCACACGAGGCCGTGCCCATCCGGCTCGCGCGGCGCCTGCTGCTCATCGCCCAGAACTACGGGGATCTGCACGCCCACAGCAGCCGGGTCATCGAGGTGCGGCAGGAGGAGCTGGCGATGATGCTCACCATCTCCCGGCAGACGACGAATCAGATCCTCAAGCAGCTCGAGGCCCAGGGCATCGTGGGGCTGCGCTACGGGGAGATCGAGATCCTCGACCTGGAGAAGCTGCGCGAGGTGGTGGCGGGCAATGGGTGACGCGGGGCCCCGAGCGGGCTGACGAGGCAGCGCCGCGCACTCGGAGCGTGCACGCGGGACGCGCTTCCATTAGGCACTCCCCTGCATGTCCCCCTCCCCGCCCGTGGTCGAGCTGAACGATGTCTCCAAGTCCTACGCCGAGGGCGATGCCGTGCGCGAGGTGCTCGCCGGCACGAGCCTCACCCTGCACGCGGGCGAGTTCGTCGTGCTGCTCGGCCGCAGCGGCTCGGGCAAGTCCACGCTGCTCAACCTCATCAGCGGCATCGACCAGCCCTCGCGAGGCACGGTGCGGGTGGCGGGGCAGGAGCTGGGCGCGCTGAGCGAACACGGGCGTACCCTGCTGCGCCGCGAGCGCATCGGCTTCATCTTCCAGGCCTTCAACCTGCTGCCCACGCTCACGGTGGAGGAGAACATCCTCCTGCCACTGGAGCTCACCGGGCGCGCGGGCCCGGCCTCGCGCGAGCGGGTGCGGGAGCTGCTCGACACGGTGGGCCTGGGCAACCGGGCCGCGAGCTTCCCGGACCGGCTCTCCGGTGGCGAGCAGCAACGCGTGGCGGTGGCCCGGGCGCTCGCCCATGCACCACCCCTGCTGCTCGCGGACGAGCCCACGGGCAACCTCGACGAGGCGACGGGAAAGCGGGTGTTGGATCTGCTCGAGGAGCTCACCCGTCGCGAGCGCGTCTGCGCCCTCATCGTCACGCATGATCCGGGAATGGTCGCGCGCGCCCACCGCGTGCTGCGACTGGAGGCGGGACGACTGCGAGAGGAGGCACGCCCGTGAAACAGCGCCTGCTCTTGCGCGCCAGCCTGCGCCACCTGGGCGGCCACCCGTGGCTCACCGCGCTGTCGCTGCTGGGCATCGCGCTCGGGGTGGCGGTGGTGGTGTCCATCGACCTGGCCAACGCGAGCGCCCTGCGCGCCTTCGAGCGCTCCACGGACACGGTGACGGGCCGCGCCACGCACCAGCTCGTCGGAGGCCCCTCGGGAGTCCCGGAGACGGTGTACCGCGACCTGCGCCTGCTGCCTGGCGCCCCCGCGTCCGCCCCGATGGTGGAAGGCTCCGTGCGCGCGCGAAGCGGCGACCAGCGGCCCCTCACCGTGCTCGGGGTGGACCCGTTCGCCGAGGGCCCCTTCCGTTCCTATGTGCCCCAGGGTGGAGGCCAGGTGGACATGGCCACCTTCCTCACCGAGCCCGGCGCCGCGCTGCTCACCGAGCGCACCGCGCGGGCCCTGGAGGTGAAGGCGGGAGACGCCCTGAGGGTGGCGGTGGAGGGCGTGGAGAAGCGGCTGCGCGTGCTGGCGGTGCTGACCCCCGGCGACGAGGGCAGCGCCCGGGCGATGGAGGGGCTCGTGCTCACGGATCTCTCCACCGCGCAGGAGCTGTTCGGCCAGGAGGGACGCCTCTCGCGCATCGATCTCCGGCTGCCGGAGGGAGCGGAGGCGGAGGCCGCGCTGGAGCGCCTGCGTCCGCTGCTGCCCGAGGGCGTGGAGGTGATGCGGCCACACGCCCGGGGCAACGCGGTGGCGCAGATGACGCGGGCGTTCCGCACCAACCTCACCGCGCTGTCGCTGCTGGCGCTCGTGGTGGGCACCTTCCTCATCTACAACACGATGACCTTCTCGGTGGTGCAGCGGCGCGAGCAGCTCGGCCGGCTACGCGCGCTGGGCGTCACCCGGAATGAGCTCTTCGCGCTGGTGCTCGGCGAGGCGGGCGTGCTGGGCGCGGTGGGCACCGTGGCCGGCGTGCTGCTGGGCATCCTCCTCGGGCGGGGCCTGGTGGAGCTCGTCACCCGGACGATCAATGACCTGTACCTCTCGGTGAGCGTGCGGGGCCTCGCGCTGGAGCCCTTCACGTTGAGCAAGGGGCTGGTGCTCGGCCTGGGCGCCACGCTCGCCGCCGCGCTGCGCCCCGCGTGGGAGGCGGCCCGCTCGGCGCCCGCGCTCACCCTGCGCCGCTCCACCCTCGAGGACGTGGCCCATGGCCGGGCGCCGCGGCTCGCGCTGACGGGAGTGGCCGTGCTCGCCGCGGGCGTGGGGTTGCTCGCCCTGCCCACGCGGGAGCTGCTCCCCGCCTACGCGGGCCTCTTCTCGGTGCTGCTCGGCGCGTCCCTGCTGGTGCCCTGGCTCACGGCCCTGCTCGCGCAAGGGGCGGCGGGACCGTTGGGCGGCGCCTTCGGGTTGCTCGGGCGCATGGCGGCGCGTGGGGTGACGGCGAGCCTCAGCCGTACCGCGGTGGCACTCGCGGCGCTGATGGTGGCGGTGGCCACCACGGTGGGCGTGGGACTGATGGTGACGAGCTTCCGCGGCACCGTGGCGGACTGGCTCGGCTCGTCGCTGGTGGCGGACATCTATGTGTCCCCGCCCTCGCTCGTCGCCCGGCGGGGGGGAGCCGCCTTCCTCCCAGGGCTCGCCGAGCGCGTGCGCACCACCCCGGGCGTGGCCAGCAGCAGCACCATGCGCACGGCGCAGGTGCGCGTGGATGGAGTGCCCACGGACGTGCGCGCGGTGGACTTCGGCGCGACGCCCACGCGCCCCTACCGCTTCAAGGAGGGCGACGCTTCGCGCGTGTGGAAGGAGCTGGAGGCGGCCGACACCGTCATCGTCTCCGAGCCCTTCGCCTCCCACCGCCGCGTGGGGCCAGGCTCTCGCGTGGAGCTGGCGACGGACGGGGGCCCCGCGTCCTTCCGCGTGGTGGGCGTGTACTTCGACTATGGCTCGGACGCGGGCACGGTGATGATGCTGCGGAGCACCTGGCTGCACCACTTCCGCGACGAGACCGTGAGCGGCGTGGCCCTCTATGCAGCGCCGGGGCAGGACGTGGATGCGCTCGTGGCCCGGGTGCGCGAGCGCGTCGGCACCGGGCAGATGCTGGACATCCGCTCCAACCGCACCCTGCGCGAGACGTCGCTGGAAGTGTTCGACCGCACCTTCACCATCACCCACGTGTTGCGGCTGCTGGCCATCGGCGTGGCCTTCGTGGGCGTGCTCAGCGCGCTCATGGCGCTGCAGCTCGAGCGCGCCCGGGAGTTCGCCGTGCTGCGCGCCACCGGTCTCACCCCGAGGCAACTCTGGGCGCTCGTGTCGCTGCAAACGGGGCTGCTCGGTACGCTCGCGGGGTTGTTCTCCCTGCCGCTCGGCGTGGCGCTCGCGTACGTGCTCGTCCACGTCATCAACCAGCGCTCCTTCGGGTGGACGTTGCAGCTCGTGGTGGCTCCCCCGGTGCTCTTCCAGGCGCTGGGGCTGGCGCTGCTCGCGGCGGCGCTCGCGGGCCTGTACCCATCCTGGAAGATGTCGCGCGCCAACCCCGCGCGGGCCCTGAGGGAGGAGTGAGATGACGCGCGCGGGTGGACTGGTCATCGGCGTGGGAGTGGTGCTGGTGGGGCTCGCGACGGGAGCGGGGTGGGTGTCCCGCGAGGCGGCGCCTCCCCCGGCGCGGACGACCACCCTGAAGGTCTCCGAGGCGCTCGGGGCGAAGACGGGAGGAGACGAGGGGTACACACGAGCGCTCGAGCCCCGGGAGTTCCATTTCCCCGAGGACCATGGTCCCCACGCGGGCTTCCGCAACGAGTGGTGGTACTGGACGGGCCATCTCGCCACGGCGGACGGGCGCGAGTTCGGCTACCAGTTCACCCTGTTTCGCAGCGCCCTGGCGCCCGGCGAGTCCGAGCGTGCGTCCGCATGGGGGGCGCGGCAGATCTACATGGGACACCTCACGGTCTCGGACCTCCAGGGGGGCCGCTTCCACGCCTTCGAGCGCTTCAGCCGGAGCGCGCTGGGGCTCGCGGGGGCACGGACCGAGCCCTTCCGGGTGTGGCTGGAGGACTGGAGCGCGGAAGCAGTGGGCGGCGAGCCCCTGCCCCTGCGGCTCACCGCGCGGAGTGGGGACGTGTCGCTGTCGCTCGTGCTGGAGGAGGGCAAGCCCGTGGTGCTCCAGGGAGACCGAGGCCTGAGCCGGAAGGGGTCCGAGCCGGGCAATGCCTCCTATTACTACTCACTGCCGCGCATGCCCACGCGCGGAGAGGTGACGATGGACGGCCGCGCCTTCACGGTGACGGGCGAGAGTTGGATGGACCGCGAGTGGAGCACGAGCGCGCTCGGCGCGGAGCAGGTGGGATGGGATTGGTTCTCGCTCCAGCTCTCGGATGGGAGCGAGCTCATGTACTACCAACTGCGCCGGCGCGACGGCACGGTGGATGCTTTCACCTCGGGCACCCTCATCCCCGCCCGGGGAGAGCCCGCGCACCTGACCGCGAAGGACGCGCGGCTGGAGGTGCTCGACACATGGAAGAGCCCCCGGACGGGCGTGGAGTACCCCGCGCGCTGGAGGCTCGTGCTGCCCTCGCGCGACCTCTCCCTGGAAGTGACGCCGGCGCTCGCCGACCAGGAGTTGCCCGTGACCGTGCGCTACTGGGAGGGCGCGGTGCGCCTGTCGGGCAAACACGAAGGCCAGCCCGTGGAGGGCCGCGGCTACGTGGAGCTGACCGGCTACGGAGACTCCCCTCCTCCCGCACGCTGAGCGCCCACGCTGAACTGATCAAACCCAACACGTACAACGGGACGGCAGGGCGAGCTTCCGCGAAGGCAGTAAGTGACTCGTAACCACGCTCGCGGACCCGCTCATACAGGCGGACCTTCCAGTTACCCTCCCAAGGATGTCCGTCGCTCATCGCCTTCTCCAGGGGGAGAATCTCACACTCGGCAACTCGTGGGGTACGTCAGGGGCATGGCCAACATACGCCCGATTGACCTCCTCCTCCTCGACAGCATCTTCGACATGAACAGCGGATATGTGCTGAATTTCTCCGACCGAACGATGGCACAGTTCTTCGCCGAGGAGCTGAACATCAACATAGATGATCCAGCATACCGGAAGGAGGGCACATCTAAGGCCAAGCGGCTCCGGTACTTTCTCAAGACGGCGGACGCGCCAACAGCCGTGCGGACGCTCAACGCGCCATGGGAGTACCGGGAGGCGCTCAGACAGCAGGCGCAACGCGAAGAAACCGTTGCTAACGCGCACGGGCGTCTGCTCGAACTCATCAATCGTATTCAGGGAGGGCCCCGTCGTGAGCAGGCCCCTGCCGCCCACGCTTTCGATCGTGTGAAAGCGACGCAGCTTCGGGAGAGCCTGACTGAAACTTATCTCCTAGAAGCAAAGTGGCACGGGACCCCGATCGGCAACGCAGAGTTGCACGCCTTCCACGGCAAGGTGGAACAAAAGGCCGCTTGGACCCGAGGCTTGTTCATCAGCCAGAGCGGTTTTACTGAAGATGGTTTGTACGCCTTCGGACGCGGCAAGCGCGTCATCTGCATGGATGGTCTCGACCTCTTATGATGCGCTCACTCGCGAGATACCAATGAACCACGTGCTCGAACGGAAAGTGCGTCGTGCTGCTGAAACGGGCGAACTGTTCGCTCGTGTCCGTGACCTATTTCCCAGCCAGGCTTGGTGCCCCATTTGGGATGCACAACTGGACGAAGTTGTTGTAGCGACGGAGCAGCTTGGGAATGAGAAGTTCGTCACGGCTTGGCATTCCCCCGATCGCGCTGGATGGTGGGGACCGCCAACCCAACCCTCTCACTCGTTCGCGGGCTCGGGCCTCGGCCACGCGATGAGACCCGCCCGATCGAGCAACTCGCGCACGCGGGAAGTAAACGCCACGTGCTCGGGGTTGCCCGCCGTCATGGGCTCGGGGGAGAGGACGAGGAGCCACCCCAGCGTTCCCACCGGCTCGATGCGCGCGGGCGCGGGCAGCGGGGGCAACCGTCCCCGGCGGCGCGACAGGTAGGTCAGCCAGCCCACCCGCACTTCGAACCCCCGCTTCTCCAACAGGTCCACCATCTCTGAGGAGCCAGCCATGGCGAAGTCCGGGTCCCACGCGGTGGCCATGGCGGTGAGCACTCCGGTCAAAACAGAGGCGCTCAGGAGCCGCTCCCGTATCGGGCTCTCCCGGGTCACTTTCAGCAAGCATGAGTTGGGGCCGCCCCAGGGAGAGTATCCACCACAGTGGATACTGAGGTCCGTGGCCTCCTTCTTCGCATTCCACATCATCTGACTGAAGCCCAGATCCTCGATGACATGCTTACCGACGTCCGTGCGATTCCTGCCCTGGAGGAGCCACTTCTCCAACGCCTCCACCTCTGTCCTGACAGGGTGGCCTGGCAACTCGCGGGGGAAGCCTCGGCCCGCTCTGTACCACTGGACGAAGGACGGGTCACACCGCGCCAGCATGTGGAAGAAGAGTTCCGCACGCCGCGCACACTCCAGCGCCGTCTCCTTGCGCACTCCCCAGTACGCGCCCACGTAGTAGTCCTCCAAGTCCTCTATCATGCGTGCTCCTCCGCTTAGCGCGCGGGTGATGTATGATGGATGGAGGTGTTGTTCCATCCTCTTCGCCTGAACTCCTTCCGAAGGAATCCAGCAACTTTGGCATCAGCAACATGCCACGTCAGCGGCAAGCCCAACTGTCGAGCCATCTTCCATTGTTTCTCAGCTTGTTCCATCATCTGGTTGTACTTCCCTGAGATCCTGAACCAGTACTTGGGAGTACCATCCGGGTTGAAGAAGGAACAGTAGCCGGGACCCTTGGCTTCCAGCAGTTCCTTGCCATTGAAGCCGTCGAACTCCAACTCTTCAATCATGTACACATACCATGCTGGCCGCCCCGTGATCTGTTCCTGGTACTCTCGGGCCCGCCGGGACTCGGTCGTGGGCTTCTTGTACGTCCACTTGCCGGGACCCTTCGCCACGGTCGTCTGAGCGGACTTCCCCTTCTTGCCGCTCGTGCCTCCGGTACGCCCCTGTCCCTTCCCCGCCATGTGGAGGAGGGAGAACTCACCCAGAGCCATGCCCCCGGTGGTGCTCGCGGCCCCTCCCACCACGGGCGTTCTGCCCAGCACCAGCTCACCCCTGGCCGTGAGTGACAGCACTGGCAGTTCCGCCCCCAGCCCCCCCATGCGCCCCACCGTGGCCTCCGCCCCCCCGAGCAGCATGAGCACGTGTGTGGACACACGCGCCGCCTCGCGTATCTGGTCCTCCCGGGACATGGCCCCATAGCGCGCGAAGTACTCGGGCGAGGAGGCGATGAGGTGCGCCACCGTGGTGGGCAGTTGGGCCAGGTCCTCCACGGTGCGGATGGGATGCAGGAGGGAGTGGGCCGTCGCCACCACCATCTCCCCCAGGGCGACCTGGGCCCCATCGAGCGCGGCGTTGAGCCAGTCTTTGCCCAGGCCCAACTCGGTCAGGGGCGGGCCGTACGCGCGCCTCAAGGCCTCGTCCACCGGGTAGAAGACGCCGCCGCTCGAGAAGTAGAAGTCGCCCACCGCGAGGCGCCCCACCCGCCACTCGCCCTCCACCAGTTGGAGCTGCCCCATTCGCTGCAGGGGCGTACCGGTGAGCGCTGTCACCAGGTAACCATCGGGTCGCACCATCACCAGCAGCCAGAAGCGCTCGGCACGCCACTTCAAGTCGGCGTACTCCACACGCTCACCGCCCGCGAGCACCTCGCTCAACAGCCAGCACAGCACCCGGCGCGGGGCGAAACTCCGGTACGTCACGGGCGTCCTGATCAACTGCTCCAGCAGTTGACGCGCCTGCCCCAGGTAGAGCGCCGCGCCCGCCGGGTGCCGGGCATCGTCCCCAAGGCCACTGGCCTCCTGCACCACCTGGAAGGGGTCCGCCGTGTCCTCGAAGATTCCGCCGGAGCCTCCCGCCGCCTCTCCGGACATGGGTGTAGCCTCGGGCCGCCGAGGTGCGGAGCCCTGTCGGTACGAGGAGGCCCGCGAGTGGAGGCCAATGCCTGTGGTCAGGCTCCCGAGAGGAGCACCCGTGGCGCACCCGGTCAGGAGAACGACAGCGGCCAGGGCCAGCAGCGCCTCACGGCGGCCCACCTTCACGACATGTCCACTCCCGGGAACGAGCCCGAGAGTCGCTGACGACAACATGAGGAACCCCCCGTTGGTGATACGACTCCAACAGGGTAGTCCCCCTCCCTGACACCGTGCGTTTCTACAGGTCCTTCGCGGCGAACGCCGGTTTCGCGAACGTCGGCAGCGGTAACGTCACGCTCGACGGCAGCCCTTCCATGATCCCCGTCCGCATGAACGCGTAGACGGCGGCCTTGGCCTTCGCATCCTCGCGCAACAAATAGAACGTCCCATCGTGCCCACCCCGGTGCACGACGATCGCATGTCCATGCGAGTAATAAGGCAGCACCTCCAGCGTGTTCTCGATCGGCGTCGACGTATCCCAGTCTCCGTGCACGAACACCACCGGAATGTCCGTCGGCACGACGCCGCGGAACGCGTCACCCATGTCGGCCGTCGGCCAGGCATCGGCGGCCGCCAGATACGGCGCGAAGTTCCATTCGCCCAGCACACCGACCGCCGGGTCGGTGCGCAGCCGATGCGCGCGGGCCGGCGTGACGCCGAGGCTCGTATCCACCAGCGGACCGATGACCGCGCTCTTGCCCGCCTTGCGCCCCTCGATCGTGTCGCGCGCCCAGTCGTCGTAGTGCCGGTGATAGAGGCTGAGCACGAAGGCCGGCCATTGACTGGCATCGGCCGAACGCTCGATCAGAGCGTTCTCGAAGTCGCCCACGCCGAGCGTCACCGCTACCGGTTTCCCCGAGTCCTTGTCCGTGACGGAAACGACGACCGGCGCGGCGGCGAGTCGATCGTGTACGGCACGCAGGGCGGCCATCGTTCCGCCTTCGGGTAGATAGGGTTTCAGGCCGGGATCACGGTCCGCATCGAAAGCGATCCGCTGCATCGAGGCATACACGTGGGACGGCATATCGTAGCCATTGTCGAGCGGTTCGACGCCGGAGAGGACCGCGCGCGCGACGGCCTCGGGATGCCGCTTCATCACCGCGAAACTCCACTGGGAACCGAAGCTGCCGCCGAACAGCGTGATGCTGCCGTAACCGAGGGCTTTTCGCAGGTCGTCCACATCATCGGCATACGCACCGATGTCGTATCCCGCGAGGTCCTTGCCCGGAAACGTGGCCAGCGCCCTGCGAGCCTTCGCCAGTGCACCGGCTTTCGACTGGGTGATCGTGGCAGGCTCATTCAGCGGAGAGTCCTCCGTACTCACCTCCAACATCTCGCCCCGAGAGGTGTAGCCACGCTGCTCGACCACCACCAGGTCGCCGACCACGCCGAAGTTGATCCACGACTTGAGGCGGCTGCGACCCGTGTTGTCGGATGGGTCGAATGCGCCGAGCACGGCGAGACCGGGGCCTCCGGGCAGCCAGAACACCGGCGGTGCTCCAGTGGGTCGCGGCGCGCGGATACGCGCGAAACCCACGCCAATGGCCCGGCTACCTGCCTTGTGCCGATTCTCCGGCACGTAGAACGTGCCGATCTCGTAATTCACCGTCACACCGTCGGCGGTGGTGAGCGTGCGGCTCTCGCTGACGAGGGAGCCGACCTTGGGGGCTGACTCCGTCCCCATCGCCGTCGCGGTGATTCCCATCAGGGACATGGAAACGACGAACTTCATTCCGCGTGTGAAAATCACCCTTCTCATGGTGAGCCCCTCGTTGTCGGTGTCCGCGAAAGCTCGCGTGCACACCGCGGCCAGTCAAGCACACCGAGGGGGCTCATCAATCATCTCAATCCCAGACACGGGGCGGGACGGTACTGGGTGCGTCGAATCCAGTTCTTCGGCGCGACCTTGCAGGTGACTCCGCACTTCCACTCGCTGGTGCCGGACGGTGTTTTCGTGCCCAGGGAGGGCGGCGTACGCTTCGAGCCGTTGCCGCCGCCCACGTGGAGCACCTGCTGAGCAAGAGCGTGCTCGGGGGAGCCTAGCGGAGCACCGTGAGGTCCACGCGGTCCGCGGTGATGACGTATCCGGACGAGCTGGCGTTCTTGCGGCCGGAGACGGTGACCTTGAGGGTATGGGAGCCCGCGCTCAGCACGGAGCTGGTCCACAACAGCTTCTGCTCCTGGCGGGTGGCGGAGTAGAAGTCCACGTCCACCGCCGTCCCGTTGTCCACCGACACCGAGGCGATGCCGTGGTGCGAGGCCACCGAGCCGTACAGCTTCGCCTGCGTGCCGGAGAAGCGCACCACATAGGAGGAGCCCGTGGTGTTCGAGAAGTGGTCATCGCTCTGGAACTTGCCAGTGCCAGTGCCCGCCTCCCAGGTGCCGGTGTACTCGAACTGCTCCTGGCCCGTGCCCACCACGCTGTCATTGAGCTGCACCACCACGGCCTGCTCAGAGGCCGTCACCGTGACGGTGGCGCTCGTGCCCACGTTGCCGGCGGCATCCACCGCCTTGGCCACCAGCGCGTGCTGGCCCGCGGTGGCGCTCCAGGTGAAGGAGTAGGGAGAGGAGTCATCCTCGGCCAGCTTCGCCCCGTCCACCCACAGCTCCACCTTCGCCACGCCCACGTTGTCGCTGGCGGAGGCCTGCACCGTCACGCTGCCCACGGCCACGGTGCCACCGGTGGGCTGGGTGATGATCACGCTGGGAGCCGTGGTATCGCCGCCCTGCGTCGCCCGCGTCAGGTCCACGCGGTCCGCGGTGATGACGTATCCGGACGAGCTGGCGTTCTTGCGGCCGGAGACGGTGACCTTGAGGGTATGGGAGCCCGCGCTCAGCACGGAGCTGGTCCACAGCAGCTTCTGCTCCTGACGGGTGGCGGAGTAGAAGTCCACGTCCACCGCCGTCCCGTTGTCCACCGACACCGAGGCGATGCCGTGGTGCGAGGCCGCCGAGCCGTACAGCTTCGCCTGCGTGCCGGAGAAGCGCACCACGAAGGAGGAGCCCGTGGTGTTCGAGAAGTGGTCATCGCTCTGGAACTTGCCAGTGCCAGTGCCCGCCTCCCAGGTGCCGGTGTACTCGAACTGCTCCTGGCCCGTGCCCACCACGCTGTCATTGAGCTGCACCGAGTCGCCCGTGGGGGGCGGCGGCACCGACGCCAGCGGGTAGTCGCGGATCATCGGGAGCATCGGATCGTTCGGCCCGAAGTTGAGCTCGCAGCCGGTGACGTTCGTCGCCTGCCACGTCCACACGAAGACGCCCGCCGCTCCGCCCGCGAGGTACTGCTGGAACTTCTGGCGCATGGCGTCCCGGCGCTGGGTGCGGTTCGTCCGGCAACCGCTGTCGGCGCCGTTGATGCCCGTCTCTCCGATGATGAGCGGCTTGTTCAGCGCGTTCATCGCGTTGATGGCGGGCGCGAAGTGCGGCGAGACGATGGTGTTGCCGTTGTTGTAGTCGTAGTCGTACTCGTGGAGGCTACCCACGTCCACGTTCGGCACGTCGTGGATGGACTGGAACCCGGACTGGCCTCCGTACGCCCACGGCGCCCACGAGCCCGAGCTGATCAGGTGGTTCGGATCGATCTGCTTGATGGTCGTGCTGACGTCGTTGAAGAAGGCCTTCAGGGTGGTGTTGTCGGTGTCACCCGGCTCGTTGATCAGCTCCCACATGCCCACGGAGGGCGAGTTCGCGAAGCGGGTGACGACCTGCTTCACCCAGGGCACATAGTTGGTCTTGTACCCGCTGGAGTACCACGAGCTCTGCTTGCCGCTGCCGTCCGAGCCGTTGTAGCCGTCCCACTCGCCGCAGTAGCTGCGCCCATCGGCCAGGGTGAGGATCAGCTTCTGGTTGTACTTCTCGGCCGCGGCCACCACCCGCTCCAGGTTCGCTAGGCCCTGAGGCTTGAACGCCCAGGCGCGGGTGAGCCCGTTGGGTCGCAGCCCGGCGAAGAACGCGTCGAGCTGCGAGTCGTTGGGCGCCGCGCCGCAGCCCGTCAGCGGGAAGGCGTTCAAGCCCACCATCTGGTACGGCGCGCCATTCAGGTACAGCTGCTTGCCCTGGCGGTAGAGGAAGTTGGCCGGCGCCAGCGCGCTCGTGCCCGTGGAGAGCCCCTCCTCGCCCTCCTCCAGGGGCGCGTTGCACGCGGCCAGGAAGGACAACACGAGGAGTCCAGTGAGTCGATGACGGATGGAAAGGGTGTGCATGTGCGTTGCTCGCGGATGAGGAAAAGGACCTCGCGGTCTTGCGCGGGCCTGGAGCAAACACAGTGCCATCTCCGCACTTCATGAATTTCGAGGACTTATGGTGTTCCCAGCTCTCTCCCTGTTCTCTCCCCAGGACAGGACCTGTCCACTCGAGTGGACAGGTCCGTTCGAGCTACTCGAAGATGGCCTTCACGTCATAGGAGCCACTGGTCCAATCGGTCGCGAGGTACCACGTTCCCACTGTCGGGTTGGTCCAGCTGCACCCCTGCGAGACGCCCGTATTCGTCGAAGCACAGTTGTACTTCGTGCTCGATGCGGGCTTGAGGCCCTGGACGTACAGGACGAGCTGTCCCGGGTCGCTCGACGTCTCCGTGGGGCCCCGGGTGGTGATGGTCAGCTTCGTCGCCCCCGAGGGCACCTCGATCTTGAACCGGCCGTTACCGGTGAGCTCCGTCACGGCCACTCCATTCATCAATGACGCGTAGGTCGTGTCGTCGTTCCAGCCATCGATGCCATCGTTGATGGTGACCATGTTTCCCCAGGACGCGGTCGCGGGCGTCTTGGATTTGATGGACACGCGCCGCTGCCCCGGGGAGCTGTACGAGAAGGAATCCGGGCACAGGGTGAAGCGACCGGACGTCGTGCACGTGAAGACGTTGTTGTAGGACATGTCCGCGAAGCGCACGTCGGTCGGCGGATTCACGCCCGACTGGATGTCGACCCGCATCATGTCCGCGGCCGAAGGGATGGTGACGGAGAAGAGCTGGGCTTCATTGGGACCGATGTAGATGTTCGGGACCGGTGTGCCCAGCGTCAGCGGGATGACCTCGTTGGTGATGCTGTACCGGGCGGTCAGCACCACGTCCTTGAAGTCCGTCCTCCCCTCGACGCGGATGAGCCATGTCCCCGGTGCCGGGTTCTCGAAGACACAGACCTCCAGGTTGGTGGGGTCTTCGCTCCGGCAATCCGCTTCCGTGAGCGTCGGGCGGGAGCCCTGGCGGACGGCGAGGTCCGCATTGCCCCGGCCGCCGGACATGCCCACCACCAACCGGTTCTTGCCCTGAGGCACCTCCACCTTGAAATACTGCACGGAGCCCAGGGAGCCCTTGAACGCCACCACGTTCTCCCCGCTGGCCAGCGCCCTCACGCCCTCTCCGGGCGTCGTCGCGAAGGTCGTTACCAGGCGGGCACCCGTGAAGGACCCGGTGCCCCGGACGGCCACGTACCAGGTGCCTGGCCGCGGGTTGGCGAACTCGCAGTTCTCCTCGTTGTTGGGATGGGTGGACGCGCAGTCGGACGTCGTGCCCGGCGCCTCGCCGTACTTCACGTACAGGTCCGCGTTGCCCGTGCCGCTGCTGAGCATCACCCGGAAGTCGCTGAGCCCGGATGGGACTTCGACCTTCCACACGCGCTCACTGGTCGGCGAACCCGCGAACGGCTGCTCCTCGAAGCCCGGCGTCAGGAGCGGGAGGGTGGAGGAGGTCGTCGCCCGGACGATGCCCTGCAGCGCGGCCTTGCTCTCCACCAGGACGTACCACGCACCCGCCTGGGGATTGTCGATGACGCAGGAGCGGCCGGCCGGGACGTCGTTGTACGTCCAGGACGACCCCTTGCACGTGAACAGGGACGTCGCGGGAACGGCCCCGTACCGGACATACAGTTGCGACGGGGTTCCGCCCTGGAAGACATGGTCCACGCGCAGCTGTGCCTGTCCTTCCGGAACGTCGATTCGCCAGTACCGGAACTCCCGCAGCGCGCTGGCGGTGAAGGCCACGGGAATGCCGTCCGCCAGCGGGGAGACCGGGCCGCCCCCGTACCACGCGGCCAGCATGCCGTAGACGATTCCCGGCGTGAAATACACCGTGACGTAGTAGCGCCCGGGCTGGGGATTGACCAGCGAGCAGGGAGTCCTGCAACCGTCACTGAGATTCGTCGACCAGGTGCCGTACTTCACCATGGCCCAGTTGCCGACCTCGTTCGTGAGCGTGAAGTTGGCCTCCGACTGCCCGTCCGGAACGTCGAAGTAGTAGTGGAGGCGTTCGCCGCCGTACTGCACCGGCTGGTCCTGCGACAGCGCATACACCGGGGGATATCCCGCGGAGAAGCTCAGGCCCGAGAACGAGGTGAAACCGCGCACCAGGATGTACCAGGTGCCTGGCGCCGGAGCCTGGAACCTGCAGCCGGTGCCGCAGGCCGTGCCCTGTCCCCGCGTCGGTGGAGTGCCCTGCTGGACGAACATCTCGGCGACACCCGTCCCCTGCGTCGTCTGGACGTTCAGGTACGGCAGGCCCTCGGGAACGGTGATGGAGTAGTAACGGTCCTCGACCGGGCTGCCGGAGAGGCCGGTCACCTGCTGATAGTTCTGCAGCGGTGTCACCGTTCCGTTGCTCGTGGAGGCCACCACGCGGGCAGTCAGATTCAAGCTGTAGAGCGCGGTGTTCGCCCGGAGTATCAGGTACCACGTCCCCGCTTGTGGATTGTCGAAGGTGCACGAAGCGGGGCCGCTCGAGTAACTGGCGAGACAATCCACCGCGCTGTTCCCGGGGAACGGGTCTCCCCGCTGGACGTAGAGCGAGCGGATGACGGACGAGGTCTCCACCACGAGCCGGGACTGCCCCGAGGGGACGTTGAGCGTGTAATAGACCAGGTCATCCCTCGCCGCGCTGATGCCCGTCACCGTCTGCCCATTCGTGAGCGCCACGGGCGTCTTCGCCGTTCCGGTCACCCAGGGGAGGATCTGCGTCGGAGACTTGTTGGTCGTCAGCAGGACGTAGTACCGGCCCGCCTTGGGCTTGAAGATGTCACACGTGACGTCGCAGTCGTAGAGCGTATCCGTGGGACGGGCGCCCAGCCGCGCCTTCACCGTGCTGGTGCCCGAGGAGTCGATTTTGAACCGGCCCTTTCCCGCGGGGACGTCGACGAAGAACATCGTCGGCTTGTTGGAGTAGTGGAACAGGTTGACGTTGGGGGCGAGCGGCAAGGGCTGATTGAAATAGACGACCAGCTTCGCATTGTCGTACGCCGACTGGCCTTCGACCCTCACGCTCCAGGTGTCGGCGGCTGGAGCCTGCACGTTGCACCGCTCCTCGTTGTCGCTCCCGCGTGAGCTGCAGTCGTAGAGAATGTTGGTGGGAATCTCACCGCGCTTGACGGCCAGGTTCGCGTTGCCGGTGCCACCCATCAGCGCGAAGGAGACTTCCGAAAGACCGGCGGGAAGGTTGACGTAGAAGTAGGTCAGCGAGCCGGTGGCTCCGCTGAGCGTGATGGGGATGCCGTCCTTGAGCTCCGTTCCAGGCAGCGTGACGGCGCTCGCCACCTGGGATTCGAGGGGGGGTGGATCTCCGGTTCCCTCCGTGCGGCCGCAGCCCACGGCCAAACTCCACATGAGACCAACGAACAGGACACCGCGACATTCGATGCGCATGGTTTCGTTCCTAGGACCTTCAAGTCCTCGAGATGCGGCGAGGACGGATTATTCACGGAAGGTCCGACATGAACGGTCACGCGGAGTAGGGGAAGGAGGAGTTCCTCCACCTGCCACCTGGTGGAGGCACCCAGGCCCATCACACGAGCCGTGTTCTCGCTCGCCGCGGGTCAGTTGACCACGATGCGGGAGACCTTCCCGTCCAACCCGTTGTCACGGATATAGGAGACCCGCACCGAGGCATCCTCGTAGGTCTGCTGGAAGGTCTGGACGACGTACCCGTTCAAGCCCGCCGCCTTCACGGTGATGATCGCATAGTCGTCATCCGTGGCGCCGCTCGAGCTGTCATAGACCCGGATCTCCGCACCGGCCCGAACGTTGTAGAGCACCAGGGAGCGGGCCTCGTCGTTGGGGATGCCCGTCGGATTGCTCTTCGTCAGGTTGTAGGCCTGACCGGGATCGTCGGAGATGGTGCCCAGCAGGGTCTGGGTTCCCCCATTGCCCTCGTAGAACGCAATCGTTCCCGTCGCCAACATCTGGGTCTGGGGGCTGGAGGGCTCCAACTCCTCTCCAGACTGCTCGACGCCACAACCCATCACCATCAACGCGCCAAGGACTCCCACGCCAATCGACATTCGCTTCATGTTTGCTCCTTCTTGAATTCCAAGATCAAACAGGAACACAGGATCAATACGGCGCGTCATCTATACGCCCTGGAACATGAGCCGAGTGTCAAATCTCCGTGTTGGTTGAGAAGTCGACAAACACGCAATACCGGTAAATCATCGCTCCACGCGTTCGAGTCCATCCACCGCACGCGCCCACGCCACCCAGCGCATAGAGTCTCGGGCGCCACTTGCCCTGACTGGAGCCCAGCCCCACCCAGAGGCCCTGGCCCTCCTTCGCTTCACCGAGGACATCGGCGCGGCCATCGCCGTTCACGTCTTCCCAGGAAAGCAGCCGCCCGACCGGAGGCAGCGGGCAGAAGAACAGGGCCCACAGCGACCCGTGACCGTCCTGTGATGGCGGGTCCATGGGCGGTATTTCATGGCGCCATCCCTCGCGCGCCCCTACGCTCGCGTTGAACGACTGATCGACCCCGAGGAGCACATCGTGGCCGCGAAAGCCCCCCGTACGAAGGCAGCGAAGCGTGGCGCATCCGCACCTGAGTCCGTCGAGGACTTTCTCGCGTCGCTCGAGCACCCGTTCAAGCAGGAGATCCTCGCCCTCAGGCAAATCATCCTCGGCGCCGACCCACGGATCGCCGAGGGCATCAAGTGGAATGCGCCGAGCTTCCGGACGGCGGAGTACTTCGCGACCTTTCATCTTCGAGCGAAGGACGGTGTGCAGGTCATCCTGCACCTGGGGGCGAAGAAGCGGGACGACCTGGGCTCGGGGGTCAAGCTCTCCGACCCGGAGGCGTTGCTGGAGTGGCTGGCCACGGACCGGGCGTCGGTGCGGTTTCGTGACATGAAAGACATCGACGCGAAGGGTTCCGCCTTCGCGTCTGTCATAAGACAGTGGCTTCAGTGGGTATGAGTCACCGCTCCGAGAGGGTCGTGCCTGAAAGGCGTTCGCCCAGGCTCCAGAGGCGCCGGGCCGCTTCGGGGTCGACGGCATAGGGCATCACGCCGGTCTCCCGCGCCGAGCCCTCGAGATCCCCACGAGCCGTGGCCTTCTCATCTTCCACCCGGGCGATGTCGCAGTTCTCGCAGTAGACGCCTCCCAGACCGTCGAGCCGCGGGCTCGTCGCGCACCAGACGCTGGTCGCGGCTCCCTGCGCGACCGTCTTGATGTTCCTCGATGGGTCGACAATGGGCTCGCCGTGCGCGTCGAGGACGCCCACCGCCTGGAGTTCCTCGCGCGAGAGATGTTTGCCGAGACCCGTGGCCACGATGCTGCCCGGGTGGACGGCAAAGGCACGCACCCCAGACGACTCGCCACGCGCGTCCAACTCGAGCGAGAAAAGGATGTTGGCTGTCTTCGATTGCCCATAGGCCGCCCAACGGTCATAGGTCCGCCGCTCGAAGTGGGGGTCCTCGAACACGACCGGAGAGTAGTGATGGCCCCAGGAGGATACCGAGATCACTCGCGCCCCGTTCGCCTGGCGCAGGGCGGGCCAGAGCCTCGCCACGAGCTGGAAATGACCCAGGTAGTTCGTCGAGAACTGTGACTCATATCCCCGTGCATCGCGCGCCAGGGGACACGCCATGATTCCCGCGTTGTTCACCAGGAGGTGCAGTGGCCGGCCCGTCGCCAGGAACCTCCCGGCGAAGGCGTCGATCGAGGCGGGGTCGAGCAGGTCCATCACTTCGTGCTCGACGTTGGCGAGACCCTCGAGCGCGGCCCGGGCATTGTTGGGATTCAGAGCCGGGACGATGACCCTGGCGCCCGCGGAACCCAATACCCGCGCGGTCTCCAGACCGAGGCCAGAATCGCCTCCCGTGACAATGGCGATCTTGCCGGTCAGGTCCCGGCCGCGGATGACCTCGGCCGCCGTGGATGCGGCACCGAAGCCAGACTCGATTGGAATTTGGGGAGTAGGCATGGGCGAGAGATATCCCCGTGCCTCCGAATTTTTAATGCTTGAACGTACTGAAAACATGCGTGATCGTTCGAAGATGAGCGATGATCCTTTCTCCGACGTCCTCCGGCTCGCGAATGCCCGCTCGGTCTTGTCGGGCGGCTTCACGGCTGGAGGTTCATGGGCGATCCGCGTTCCGGCGCCCGAGAACATCAAGTTCTTCGCGATCGTGAAGGGTGAATGCCAGCTTCGCATCGATGGCGACGGGGCCCCCGTGCGAGTCGACGAGGGAGATGTGGTCTTCATTTCGGCGCAACGCTCCTTCGTTCTCTCGAGCGATCCACGGGCCATCCCAAAGGACGGGATGCGTGTCTTCGCCACGAGCACCACCCGGTTCCCGAAGCTGGGCCAAGGCGAAGACTTCTTCCTGCTCGGCGGACATGTGCGCATCGACGCGGCGAGCAGCGGCCTTCTGGAGGAACTGCTGCCCCCGCTGATGCATGTTCGAGCCGCTTCGCCGCAAGCGACGATGTTGAACTGGCTCATCGACCGGCTCGTTCACGAGCACGAGACGAACCTCTCGGGGGTCAGCCTCGCGTCGGAGCTGCTCGTCCAGCTCATGCTCGTGCAGACCTTGCGCGCGCATCTCGCGACAGCCAGCACCCTGCCGGCCGGGTGGCTCCGGGCCATGGGAGATCAGCGAATCGCTCCGGCGCTCCGGTTGATGCATCGCGAGCCAGGTCATCCCTGGCGGCTCGAGGAACTCGCCAAGGCGTCCGCGATGTCCCGGACCCACTTCGCCGTGCACTTCAAATCGGTCGCCGGGGTCTCGCCGCTGGCCTACCTGACCGCATGGCGGATGCGTCTGGCCCAGCGGGAATTGCGAGACGAGGACGCCTCGGTCGCCGAGCTCGCGCGATCATTGGGCTACACGTCGGAGAGCGCGTTCAGCAACGCCTTCAAGCGCGTCACGGGCCGTGCACCCAAGCACTACCGAAGCGCGGCGAAGCTCCACGCGCGAGCGGGCGCGCCAACCCCGGCTGTTCCCGTGCCATGATGGCAGCGCCGTCCCACGGGCGGCACATCCCCGGGGACCGCGCCACACCGCTACACCAACGGCAACAGCAGTGTGGCCGTGGCTCCCCTGCCCGGCCCTTCGCTCTCCAGCGAGAGCTGCCCGCCCAGCATCCGCGCCGCCAGTGCGCTCGAGTGCAAACCCAGGCCATGTCCCCCCTCGCGGGTGGTGAAGCCCTGGGTGAAGAGCCGCTCGTGGAACTCCGGCGCGATGCCCACGCCACTGTCCACCACCTGGATGCGCGCCATGTTGTCCGCCGCGTCGAGCCGCACGTGCAGCTGGCGCTGGCTGGTGGGAAGCGCGGTCATCGCGTTCTTGGCGTTGCTGATGAGGTTGATCAGGATCTGCAACACCTTGTGCTTGTCCACCCACACCAGGGGGAGTGAGGACAGCGACTGGACGATGCGGACGTCCTGGCGCTTGAGCGCGGGCAGCTGGATGCTCAAGGCGTCCTCGACGAGGCGCGACAGATCGCACTCCTCGGTGAGGAGCGTGCTGCGGGCGTAGGTCTGCTGCACCTGGACGATGGCCCGCACGTGCTCGATGTGCTTGTTCATCGCCTCCAGGCCCTCCTGCAGCGTCGCGTGCTCGCGGAGCAGCTCCTCGGCGAGGCTCGAGAGATAGTTGGGCAGCTGGGTGCCGAGGGGGTCGCGGGTGAGGAAGTCCGCCAGGGCGCCCTCGTGCTCTTCGAACATCGAGGAGACCTGCTTCACCCGGAGCATGCGCGAGGTGCTCACCGTCTGGGTCAGCACCTGGGCGTTGATGACGGCACTGGTGAGAACGTTGCCCACGTTGTGGAGCACGTTGGTGGCCACCTCGGCCATCCCCGCCGCGCGCGCCGTGTCCACCAGTTGGGCCTGGGCGTGCCGGAGCTCGCGTGTGCGCTCCTCCACCCGCTTCTCCAGCTCGTCGTTGGCGCGGCGCAGGGCGACCTCGGCCTGCTGGAGTTCCGTGTACAGCCGCGCGTTCTCGAGGGAGATGGAGGCCTGGGAGGCGAGGTGGCCGAGCAGGGAGATGCGCGCGGGAGAGAAGGCGTTGCTGGCCAGGCAGTTCTCCAGGTAGAGCACCCCCCGGAACTCTTCCTGGCGAACCAGGGGCAGGCACAGCACCGAGCGGGCCTCGCCGCGCTGCAGCCACGCATCGGCCGTGAACGGGTGGGGCTGGGAGGCATCTCCGATGAGCACGTGCTCCCGGGTGCGCCGGACGTAGGAGAGAAGGGTCCACGGCAGGCGCTCGTCCCGAGGGCCGGCGGCGGGCCCCTCCAGCGCGGGATCCGCGAGGGCCACCACCGAGAGCTTGTCGCCCTGTGGGAACAACAGGGCGCCGCGCTGGGCACCGGCGTTCTCGATGGCCACCCGCAGCAGCGTGTCCCCCAGCCTGTCCAGGACGATCTCCCCGGAGATGGCTTGCTGGGCCTTCACCAGGGTGAGCGCGTCGAGGTGCGTGGAGCTCGTGTCCGTGCTGGTATCCTCCGCGGACGGGAGGGAGCGCGGGTTCACCCATTGGGCATCCAGGTGCTGGACCTTGCCCAGGGCGCCCCAGCGCAGCCAGGCCTCCCTCGCCTTGTGGGCGTAGGCCTCGGCGATGGTGGACACCGCGCGCTCGGACCAGAAGCGCGACGCCAGCTCGCTGGCCAGGGCCAGGTCATGGATGCGCCCCTGCTCGCGCGCGGCCTGGATGGACTCCTCGTAGGCGCGCAGGGCCTCGGCCTCGTGGCCCAAGAGGCGCGCCAGCTCCGCGGACACCATGCGCTCGAGCGCGCGGAAGTTCTCGGGACAATGGCGCGTCCACTCCGCGAGCCGCGCCTGGTGCCCGCGGATCTCCTCGAGGGCCGGCCCCCGCTCCTCCGGTGTCATCTTCCCGAAGCAGGCGGCCAGGGTCAGGGCATGGAAGAAGTGGAACTGCAGGAGTTGGACGCGGCCCAGCAATGACCAGCTCAGCTGGGCGGCCCGGTCCGCCGCCTTCCGCGCCTCGTCGTACGCCCCGCCCAGGTAGCGCGACTGCATCTTGACGAGCCAGTACATGCACCGGGCGATGGCCGTGCGCTCCGGAGTCAGCCGGGCTTCGAAGGCCTCCTCGGTGAAGTCCTCTCCGTCGAGCGACTGGAACGAGGCGGTGCGTCCTCGGAGCTGCTGGGTGAGCCGCTGGTAGATGAGGACGACGTCCCGCACATCCACGAAGCCGCTCGTCCGCGCGAAGTCCAGCCGCGCGACCGACTCCTGGTAGACCTCCTCCAGGGCATGCCCCAGCGTGAGCCGCTGCGAGACGATGTGCGTGCAGCAGAAGCCGGCGATCTGGAAATCGCTGGCCTGGAGCGCGTACTGGAAGGCGGCGCGCAGGCTGTTCAGGGACTCGGGGATGGGCTGGAGCCAGTGGCTGAGCATCCCCATGCCGAAGAGCGCCCTGCCCCGGAGCACGGCCACGTCGTAGCGCTCGGCGAGCGCGCACGCGAGCTGACCGAAGGCCAGGCTCTCCTGGTAGCGATTGAAGGCCAACCCCAGCACCATCCCATACGTGGAGTACCCGTGGACGGAGGCCGGCGTGTTGCCATGCCGGATGCTGAAGCAGACCAGCTTGCAGAGGTGGAGCAGGTACAGGTGCCGGTCCGTGTTGAGCGCCGACGTGTTGAGTGCCACCAGGAGGCTCATCGTCGCCTCCTTCACCGGATCACTCAGGCGGGGCAGCTCGACGAGGCTGGCGATGGACCGCTCCCCGAGCAGGGCCCCCACCTCCTCCTGGGCGGCCACCACCTCCTCCCAGGAGGGGTGCGGTGAGAGCGGCATCCCCATCATCGCCAGGCCCTCCAGGAGGCTGTCGACGGCCACCTGGTTCTCGCCGGCGGCCACGTGCAGGTCGCACTTGAGCCGGTAGAGCGCGGCCATCTCCGCCGGAGTGCGCGGGCGGCCGCGGAGCTCCTCCACCATGCGGCGCGCCTGGGCGGCGTTGCCGCTCATGAACTCGCAGCTCGCGAGATCCAACCGGAGCTTGAAGGCCAGCGCGTGATCCACCACCCAGGGGTCTCCGGGGAGGAGCTGGAAGGCCATCGCCAGATAGGTAATGGCCGAGCGGTAGGCCGTCGACGCCTTGGCCCTCGTGCCGGCCTCGGCGTTCAGGCGCGCGACGCGGTGGCGCTCCTCGGGCTCGGTGAGCAACTCCGCTCCGGTATTGAGCTGCCCCACCACCTCGAAGAGGTTCTTGCGCACCTCCTCCGGCGACAGACTCGCCAGCAGCAGGCGGCCCACGCGCAGGTGGACGGCCTTTCGCTGCGCCTCGGGGATGAGGGTGTGGGCCGCCTGGTGGATGCGGTCGTGGAGGAAGCGGTACTGCTCCGGGCCGGTGGTGGCCAGCACGCCCTCCTGGAGCGCCAGCTCGAGGCCCTGCTCCACCTCGCCCGGCTCCTCCATTCCCGAGATGAGCAGCAGGGTGTGCAGCGAGAAGGTGTTTCCCACGCAGGCCGCCAGCCGCAGCAGGTGCTGCGTCCGGGGGGGGAACTGGCGCAGCTTGGCCACCATGAAGTCGACGACGTTGTCGGAGTAGCCCTTCTGCCGGGCGCCCTGCTCATCCCAGCGCCAGGAGCCCTCGGGCGTGCGCACCAGCAGCCCGTCCTGGTGGAGCGTCTGCAGGAAGCGCAGGAGGAAGAAGGGGTTGCCTCCGGTCTTCTCACGGGCCAGCGCCGCCAGCGGCCCGACGAGCTCCGCGCTCGCGCCGGGGAGCGTGTCCATGACGAGCCGCCGGACATCCTCGAGGCTCAGCGGCTCGAGCTGGACGTGGGACATCCGCGCGCCCGCCTGGCGCAGCTGCTCCAGCGTCTGCGTCAGCGGGTGGGAGGAGTGGACCTCGTTGTCGCGATAGGCGGCGATCAGCAGCAGCGGCGGTGTCTCCGGGTGGGTCAGCAGATGCAGCAGCAGCTGGAAGCTGGCCAGGTCGGCCCACTGGAGATCATCCATGAAGATCACCAGCGGGTGTCCCAACGTGGCGAAGACGCCGAAGAACCGGCAGAGCACCCGATGGAAGCGCTTCTGGAGCTGGGAAGGCGGCAGCTCCTGGACGGGGGGCTGTCTGCCCGCGACGAGCTCGAGCTGTGGGACGAGGTCCACCAGGACCTGGCCCTGGCCCTCCCAGGCGTCACTCAGGCCCTGACGCCACCGCGCCAGCTCCTCGTCGGTGCCGCCGAGCAACTGCCGCACCAGCCCCTGAAGGGCCTTGGCCACGGTGGCGTAGGGGATGTCCTGCTGGAACTGGTCGAACTTGCCACTGAGCAGGAAGGAGCGCTGCCGCACCACGGGCTTGTGCAGCTCGTTGACCACCGAGGACTTGCCGATCCCCGAATAGCCGCTGACCAGGACGAGCTCCGGGCGGCCGCGCTCGGCGACGCGCTCGAAGGCCTGGAGCAGGACCTTCGCGTGGCTGTCGCGCCCATAGAGCCGCTGGGGGAGCTGGAAGCGGCTGGGGTAGTCGTGCCGGCCCGGCACGAAGTCCTCGAGCACCCCCCGGCTCAGCCCCTCCCGGCATCGCTCGAGATCGGCCTTGAGTCCCTCGGCGCTCTGGTAGCGCTCCTCGGCGACCTTGGCCAGCAGCTTCATCACGATGGCGGACAGGGCGGGGGGCAGCCCCTGCACCCGTGCCGTCAGGGGCCGCGGGGCCTGCGCCATGTGGGCGTGGAACCACTCGAGCGCGTCGCGACCCTGGAAGGGGCGCTGGCCCGCCAGCAGCTCGTAGAGGGTGATTCCCAGGGAGTAGAGGTCCGTGCGGTAGTCCACCGAGCGATTCATCCGCCCGGTCTGCTCCGGGGACATGTAGGCCAGCGTGCCTTCGACCAGGGAGGCTTGCGTCACGTCCACGTGCTCGACGAGCTGGAGGCTGGCGATGCCGAAGTCGATGAGGCGCGTCTCCCCCGAGGGCGTGAGGATGATGTTCGAGGGCTTGATGTCCTTGTGGACGATGCCGCGGCGATGCAGCTCCGCGACCGTCGAGGCCACGGCGATGGCCAGGTCCACCGCCCGGGTCACCTCGAGCGGCTCGCCGGTGGACTCGGACAGGGGCGTGCCGTCCACGTCTTCCAGGAGGAGCACGGGCCGGCCCTGGAGCTGCTCACATGCGTGGGCCCGGATGACGCCGCGCACGTCCCGGAGCCGCTGCAGGATGCCGAACTCGCGAAGGTAGCTCTCGCGCTCACGAGGGCCGGGAGCTGAAACCCGCGGCGTCTTGAGGATGAGCCGCAGACCATCGGAACCACGCACCGCGCGAAACAGCAGGCTCGTGCCCGTCGTCTTGAACGCCCCGAGCAGGGAGTAGCCAGGAATATTCAGCATCCAGGCGAAGCCTAGCGCCTTGGGTGCGCTTCCATGAAGTGCCGGGCCCCCGAACCGGCGACTTCAACGTGTCGCCGCCATGGAAGGCGGGTTGAGCTCTCCGTCGAGCCACGTCCGCAGTTGCGCGAGCGCGTCGCTGAAGCGTGCATGGCCCACCTCCGGCTCGAGATCCTGGTTGGCGCGCAAGGACTGGTTGGGAATCCGGCCCTGGATCCACGCGTCGCAGAAGGAGTCGATGAGCAGCACGTGCTCCTTCTTCACGGCGTCCATGCCGAGCTCCGAAACCCGCTGGTAGAAGCCGGGATCCACCTTCTCCGGGTACATCCAGCGGCCGTTGCGTTTGACGGGACGCAGGACGGGACTCAGCCGGATGACCGGCCCATCCTGGACGACGTCACGCTCGTCCCGGGGCAGCCGGTGTCCCAGGGTGACGTGCGCGACGAAGCTGGCGGCATCGGGTGGGTCATCGACGATGCAGAGCGCCGCCTTGCGGATGTCACTGACGAGGCCCGGCTCCTCGGGGATGTGCAACAGCCGCTTGTCCTCCACCTCTCCGGTGGCATCGGGCGGGAGGGACAGCACCATGCCCGTGCCCAGGCTGAGCACGCGAATGGCGGCGGGATCCACGCGCGCCGTGCCGTCACCCGTGTGGCTCAAGACCTCCACCACCCCGGCCATCGTGGGGTTGTTGTAGCCGCCCATGGCCCCGTCCCAGAAGCGCCGGTCCAGGAAGGCGGCGGGCTCATCGAAGAACGTGATGGGCGCGTTGCTCGAGGCATGCACCGCCTGGGCGAAGGTCGGATTCCTCGCGGGCGAGCGCGAGGCCGCCGGGCTCCGTGGCCGGGTCCGGAAGAAGATGGCCCGCCGGCGGTCGTAGTCGAACGCGGTGATGACGATGTCCGCCAGCCCCTGACCGGCCCGCGCCTTCCACTCCTCCATCGTCAGCCGGGCGAAGCCCTCCAGCTTCGACTCCGAGAAGGCCCGCTCGAGCCCCTCCAGCTTCTTGCGCGCCGCGTAGCGCGCCTCCAGGTCCTGGAGCGCTGGAATGGCCGCCAGCATGCGCTGGTACCACGGCCGCTCGACGAAGATGCTCCGGCGCCTCGTCTCTTCGCGGAAGAGTTGCAGCAGTTGCCCCAGGGTGAAGTCCGCCGCCAGACCCGCGGCGACGATGCTCCCTCCCGAATTGGCCACGACGAGCTGGAATCTCCGAAGCACCTCGTGGCCACGCGTCTCGGGACCGAAGAGCTCGATGAGCGCCCGGACCTCGATGAGTGCCCAGGTGCCTCCTCCATCCAGCGACAGAATCTTGAAGTGCTCCATGGTGCGCCCCCTCATGCACAAGGACACCTGGAGGACGGCCCCGGGTGGAAGCAGGCCCGGCTCCGGACGTCGGCTCCCGAACGACCGCATGCACGGATTCGAGGCGATGACGGCTCTCCCCGGACCTCGGATGACCGGTACCCGGCATCGCCTGCCCCGGCCAGACTCCCCGTGGCGAAGTCCTCCGACCAACAGTCCGCCCGCGCCCGAACTTTCTTCATCCAGCGACGAACCTCGGCCCTGGCAGTCATCTCCCACGTCTTCCTGTTTTACTTGATTTAAACAAATAATAGGTTATACAAGTCTCCCCATCATGGGCAGGAAAATGCATGAGGGGAAGAGAATGAGGGGAGCCAGGCTGCGCCTCACCACGCTGCTTGCATCCACCGTGCTGGTGGGCTGCGGCGGTGCACGGGAGACAGACAACGCGGACCCAGCGAACAACGACACGGTGAGTGCCCCTGGCGCGCGGGCCACCACGGTCCAAGCCGTCTTGTCCTGGGTACCGCTGAGGCTGAACGTCTACTACACCTTCGGTGTCACGACGCCGAACTATACCAACCGCGTCCTGCGGCACTACGACAGCCTGGCGCGCACGGACGTCATCGGGACTTCCGCGACCGAGAAGGCCGACTCGAGCTTCCGCGTCGTGGCCGGCCTGGCCGACAAGGATTGTTACTCGCTGGAGTCGCAGAACCATCCGGGGAGATACCTGCGGCATTCCAACTCACGGGTTCGCCTCGACAGCCGCGACAACACCCGTGTGTTCGACGAGGACGCCACGTGGTGCACACGCCCTGGCTTGTCGGGACAGGGCGTCAGCCTCGAGTCGTACAACCTCCCCGGCCGCTACATGCGCCACATCAACGCGGAGGTGTGGCTCTCGCAGCCAGGCGGCCCGCTGCCCAGTGATGCGGCGGCCAGCTTCAACGAGGACTCGAGCTGGAAGGCAATCAGCCAGGCCAGCAGTGACTTCAAGGCCTGGGGAGACGAAACCCTCTCCAGGATAGAGCAGGACTTCAGGAGGCCCGGCAGCAACCTCTACTACGAGGGCACGGATCGCCAGGCGACCGCCTTCAACTGGGACGCGGGCGTTCAGCTTCATGCCTTGATCGCTGGCGGGAGAATCCAGCAGGCCGAAGCCTTCGCGAACGAAATGCACCAAGCCTACTGGTGCTACACGAAGAACCGCTGGGCGTACAACGCCGTGGCCTATGGCTGCGGAGATCGTTACTACGACGACAACGCCTGGATCGCCAAGGGCTTGATGGAGCTGTACCAGAAGACCAACAACGCCACCTACCTGAACAGGGCCCGGGAGGTCCTGGCGTTCAGCATGAGTGGAGAGAACACCGCGGGAAGCAGCCCGAACGGAGGCATTCGTTGGCATGAGGGGGACACCGGCGGCCACTGCCTGTGCGCCACGGCGCCCACCGCGGTGACCAACCTGATGATCTACCGGGCCACCGGAATCCAGCAGTACCTGACCGACGGCTCGAGGCTCTACAACTGGGTGAAGGCCAATCAGTTCGGCTACGGCCCCGGCTACCGGGGGTACGAGAACGCCGTGATGACCCAGGCGGCCCTCCTGCTGTTCAAGATCACGGGCAACTACACCTATCTGGATGACGCGCGCCACCTCGGCTTCGCCATGGAGTCGACGTACATCGACTGGCAGACCCGCGCGCTGAGGGAGACCGGGCAGTGGGGCGGTCACGACATGACCAATGCCTATGTGGACCTCTACGAGACGGATGGCGACATCAACTGGCTGAACATCGTCGCGGGCTACCTCCAGTTCGTGCGCGACCATGGCAAGGACGCGAATGGCAGGTACCCCGAGTGGTGGAATGCCGTGGGGCAGCCCGGCAATCCCGTCCTGTTGTACCAGGCCTCCGCCGCTCGCGCTTTCGCCAGGATGGGGAACACCCGCGGGGGCACGGCCAAGCAGAGGGATCCCGTCGCGGTCTTCAAGGACTGCAACTACACGGGTGTCTGGGGCGCGGGCTTCTGGATTGGCCGCTACAAGTTGAGCGATCTCCAGTTCCACGGAATCACGGGCAAGGACATCTCCTCCGTGAGGGTCCAACCCGGCTACAAGGTGACCTTCTACGAGAATGACAACTTCTCAGGCGCCTCACTCGTCAAGACCGCGGATGACGGCTGCCTCGTCGGCGCGGGGTGGAATGACCGTGTCAACTCGATGGTCGTCGAAGCGGTGTCGCCCACCGTCGTGGTCCACAATGACTGCAACTTCACCAGCCCGGGAATCAACCTCCCCGTGGGCAGCTACGACGAAGACACCATGAGGACCCTGGGCCTGAGCCCTGATGTCATCTCTTCCCTCCAGGTGGCCGACGGGTACGAAGCGGTGCTGTACGACGGCGGCCGTTTCGATCAGGCCTCCCTCACCACCGGCACCAACAGTTGTCTGGTGGGCGCGGGCTGGAACGACAAGACCGCCTCGCTCATCGTGAGGAAGAAGGCCACCGCCAGGTAGGCCACCGGTCCTCGGTCCAGGTGTCAGAGGATTCGAGGCGACGCTCCCCGAGGCTCCCCGAGGCGCTAGACGAATCCTCTGACACCTTCCGCGGCGGAGACGACTCCTCTGACACCTTCCGCGGCGGACGAATCCTCTGACACCTTCCGCGGCGTGACAGCGCAAGAGGCGGAGCGCGGCAGCCACACGGCGAACGTGGTCCCCTCCTCCTCACTGGAGCGCACCTCGACGCGGCCCCCGTGCGAGCGGGCGATCTGCTGGACGATGAAAAGACCCAGACCCAGGCCGGACGACGAACATCCGGAGTCCGACGCCCGCCGGAAGGGCTCGAAGATGCGCGGGAGCAGCTCCACCGGAATGGGTGGGCCCCCATTGCGGACCTCCACGCACACGGTGTCCCCGTCCTCGCGCAACATGAAGTCCACGGGGATGTCATCGGGGCTGTAGTCCAGCGCGTTCTTGCCCAGGTTGCCGAGCAGTTGCGCGAGCCGGTCCGGGTCCCACTCGCCCTGGAAGTTCCCCGCCGTGATCAGCCGGAGCTTCCGCTGGGGATTGCCGACCTCGAGTTCCTCCATCACCTGCCGGCAGATGGCGAGGAGATTGGCCGGGCGGGGGCTGATGGGAATACCGCCCCCCAACCGCCCGCGAGTGAAGTCGAGCAGGTCGCCAATCATCCGCCCCATGCGCTCGGCGCTGATGGCGATACGGCGCACGGCTTTCTGGTGGTGCTGGGTCGCGCAATCCGAGCGCATCATCGCGTTGACGGACAGGAGGATGGCGTTGAGCGGATTGCGCAGATCATGGGAGACAATGCCAATGAAGCGCTCGCGGAACTCCGCCGCCTGCCGCAGCTCCGTCTCGGCGCGCTTGTGATCGGTGACATCGGTGTTGACGGCGACCGCGCCCACGATGTCTTTCCCCATGCGAACGGGAGCGGCGGCACAGCGCACCACCACGTCCCTGCCCGTCATCAGATGGCGGGCAAGGACCTCCCGAGTGGTCGGCTGCCCCCGGATGGCCCGCATGAAGGGCTCCTCTTCCGGCGTGAGCCGATGGCCGTCCTCGGCGGAGCGGTTCTGCAGTCGCTGCCCCAGGACGGCGACGTGCTGATTGAGCTCTTCCAGTGATTCGAAGCCCAGCATCTGCAGTGCCGGGGTGTTGGCCAGCCTGATACCGGAGGCATCACCCACGTACAGGGCATCCGGAATGCTCTGGATGACGGCCTCGAGGATGGCCGCGTTGCGCGCCAGTTCCTGCGCGGCATACTTGCGCTCGGTGATGTCCAGGACCGTGCCCAGGAAGCGGATGGGCTGCCCCGAGGCATCGTGGTAGACCCGGCCTTGTGCACTCAGCCAGCGCTCCTCCTGGTTCCCGACGGTCAGGATACGGTACTCCATGGCGCAGCTCCCCGCGCCGCCTGGAGTGAGGGCCTCCCGCACGTCATGTTGCACCTGGACACGGTCTTCGGGATGCACGCACGAGAGGAAGGTGAAGTAATCCACGGGAGTATCCGCTGAAATCCCGAAGAGGGAGCGCAAGCGCTCGTCCCACACCAACGCGCCCGTGGTGAGGTCCATGTCCCAGATACACAGCCCCATGGCCTCCGCCGCCAGACGGAGCCGCTCCTCGGCGACGCGCACCTTCTCGGCGGCGAGCGTCTCCATCCGCCGGCGCGACCGCACCAACTCCGTCGCGTCCGAGGCAACGACGATGACGGCTTCCACCTGGCCCTGGGCATCGCGCAGAGGTTCGTAGACGAAGTTGAAGTACCCTTCCTCGAGGGCTCCGCCTTCCAGGCGCGCCTGCTTGACGGGCAGTTCCGTCGCGACGTGGGACACACCGGTGGCGAGCACCCCCTCCAGACGCTCCTCGAGGCCCTGGCCCGCGACCTCGGGCAGGGCCTCGAACAGGGGCCTGCCCAGCACCTGCTCGGGGCGGCGGCCCCAGAGGCCGCACACCAGGGGATTGGCCAATTCGATGATGTGGTGGGGCCCCCGGAAGATGGCGATGGCGGTGGGCGCATGCATGAACAACGAATGGAGCCACTCCCTCCGAAGCTCGGCTTGCGTGCGGGCCTGGGCCGTCTGGGTCAGGGACTCGTCGCGCTCGCGCACCACCTGGTGCAGTTCCTGGTTGGCCTCCTGGAGACCCTGGCTTCGGTGGAGCAGTTCCACCTCCATCTCCAGATTCCGGCTCTGGAGGACCGCCGTGCGCTCCCTTTCCTCCTCGCGGAGGCGAGACAGGCGCACGGAGTCCGTCACGTCCTCCACCCGGAGGATGAGGTAGAGCACCTCGCCCTCGGGAGAGAGGACGGGGGTGTTGATGGGGCTCCAGTACCGCTCCTCGAAACCACCCCCCTCCTCCTCGGGACGCCGGATGTCGTACTTCTGCACGGCCATGGTGTCTGGCGCGCGGGTGGTCATGGCCCGCTCGAGCGAGGCGCGCAGGTTGCGCCCCCCTGTGGCGTCCGAATCGGCCGGGTTGTCGGGAAACACCTCGAACAAGGGACGGCCGAGGATGCCCTCGCGAGTCGTCAAGGTGGCACGCAGGTAGGCATCGTTCACCGCCACGGGGGTGAAGTCCGCGTCTGGGATGACCACCAGGAAGGGACTCGGGCTCTTCTCGAAGAGCAGCTGGAAGTCAGGCGGGGACGGCAGAGACATGGGAGTGGTGAAGCAGGTCAGGCGAGGAGTCGCGGGGAGGGGATTGCCCGGGCGAGATGGCTCGCCAGAGGCTGGCCGTCTGGCGGTACCTTCCGCCATGACCCCACTGTTCAACAGTGTGACTTCCCCGAGGCTTCTGCTCATCGGCTCGAATGCCAGGCACACAACCAGTTGGCCCGCGCGCGACACCAGGGACGTCCAGACGTTTCCTCACCCATCCGCTCGTCGAGCCATGGAAGATTCCAGCCCATGGACCAGAGCACGCGCGAGCACTTCACCCACCTGCACGGCACGGACGTCGAGTCCCGTGCGGCCTCCTTCCAGCACCTGCTGGAGCTCACACAACAGCCGGTGGATTGGGCGTATGAAGTCTGGGATGAGTTGCTGAAGCTCGTGCGAGAGGGCGACAACCACCAGCGGGCCATCGGGGTGCAATTGCTCAGCGGCCTGGCCAGGAGCGACCCCCAGCAGCGGATGTTGAAGGATCTCGATCAACTCATGGCCGTGACGAAGGATGAAAGGTTCGTCACGGCCCGGCATTCCCTTCAATCGCTCTGGCGGGTGGGGATCGCCAGCCCAGCCCTCCAGAAGAAAGTGGTGGACCGCTTGAGCCAGCGCTTCCGGGACTGCACCAGCGAGAAGAACGGGACGCTCATCCGCCATGACATCCTGGAGGTCTTCCGGAAGATCTACGACAGGGTGCAAGACGAGCAGCTCAAACAGCATGCCCTGGCGCTGATTGAAACCGAAGAAGACCCGAAGTACCGCAAGAAGTATTCGGGGCTCTGGAAGGACCTCGTCGCCAAGAAGCGTGGCGCGAAGGGATAGGGACAAGCACGTCTGGCGAAAAGACAATCTACAGCGTGAACACCTGCTCGGGAGGCGCGTCGCGCGCGTCCCACGGCCGCGAGTTGTAGGCGAGCGACTCGGCCAGACGCTCGGGCTTCTCCGCGCGCGGCGTCCTCATCAACTGGAGGAAGGCCTCGCGGTCCAGGCGCAGACGCGGGTTGGTGACGCGCTCATGGCCAATCGTGCTGAACGTGCGCCCGCCATAGTCATGCGCGGGAAACACGAGCGTGTCGTCGGGCAGCGACAGCAGGCGCTCCAGGCTCTCGTACTCGGCCTCGGGGTCGCCCGTGGGCAGGTCCGTGCGGCCCGTGGCGCCGATGAGCAGCGTGTCGCCCGTCAGCACCCGGTCGTCCAGCACCAGCACGAGCCCATCGGCCGTGTGACCCGGGCTCGCCCAGACCTTCACGCGCACGTCGCCCACCGCGAGCACGTCCCCCTCGCCGAGCGGCCGTTGCACCGCGTGCGCGGGCGCCCCCATGTGCACCGCGTTCATCATCCGCGCGAGCTCCCGCCCCCCGGACAGATGGTCCGCATGGGTATGGGTGTCCACCACGGCGATCAACTGCAGCCGATCCTTGCCCAACCGCCGCAGATAGCCCGGCACGAGCTCCAGCACCGGATCCACGATGATCGCCTCGCGCGTCCACGCGCTGGCGATGAGATACGTGCGACAACTGGCCCCGCCGTTCAGCTCCTCGAAGATGAGCCCCTTCACCCCAACCCCCGTCGTGCCGCGAGTGGTACCCGCGTCAAGCTAGCCACGGTCCAGGCCCCGGCGAGGTCCAGTGGCGTCCCGGACCCCCCAGACGCTCGGAAGTCGACGCTCCGGGGCGGGCATCAGCGGGCGGCGGTGGGCACGGCCGCGTTCAGGTGCGCGTGAAGTGTCTGGGTGCTGACATACAGGAACTGCGCGTCCCCGAAGGCCAGCCCGTCTCCATCGAGCAGCGCCTGCTCCTCGCCACCGAGCTGCACCGAGTTGACATAGGTGCCGTTCATCGAGCCCGCGTCGCGCAGGGTGCAGCCCCCATCCGCCTCGCTCCAGCGCAGCATGGCGTGCACCTTCGACACGGACGGGTCATGCACCACGACGGAGCAGCTCGCCTCCAGCCGGCCCACGGCGAAGACCTCGCCATCCTGCTTGGGGCGAAGGAAGAGCACCTGCAGGTGCTCGAAGCCCTGCAACATGGCCAGCAGCCGGTCCGTCAACCGCGAGCGGTGCGCCATGAACACCGTGCGCGAGCCACCCATCTGCTGGGCCACCATCTGGAACACGAGCGAGGGCGGCTGCTGGATGAGCGCCACGGGGCCGTGTTCGGCCACGAACGTCTCCACCTCCACCCGGGCCCGCGCCCGTAATTCCTTCACCGAGGGCATGGCGCGCCACGCTAGGCGCGCGCGCCGCGCGTGCCAAGAGCCTTGGCTCGGGTATGGTGCACCCCCACACCCTCCAGGCAGCCGTAGGAGAGCGCACTCATGGCGAAGGCGAAGTACGTGCTGGCAGTGGACCAGGGGACCACCGGGACCCATGTCTCCATCCTCGATGACAGACTCCGGGTGGTGGGGAGCTCCTACCGGGAGTTCCCCCAGCACTTCCCCAAGCCCTCGTGGGTGGAGCACGACCTGGACGAAATCTGGGCCACGGTGGAGCAGTGCATCCGCTCGGCCCTCAAGGACGCCAGGCTGTCGGGCAAGCAGATGGCCGCGGTGGGCATCACCAACCAGCGGGAAACGACCGGCCTCTGGGAGCGCGCGAGCGGCAAGCCCCTCTCACGCGCCATCGTGTGGCAGGACCGGCGCACGTCCGAGCACTGCGCCCGGCTGCGCGAGCAGGGCGAGGAGGCCCGCGTGCGCGAGACGACGGGCCTCGTGCTGGACCCGTACTTCTCCGCCACCAAGCTCTCCTGGCTGCTGGAGCACGTGAAGGGAGCGCGCAAGCGCGCCGAGAAGGGCGACGCGTGCTTTGGCACCATCGACACCTGGCTCGTCTACAAGATGACCGGGGGCCAGTCGCACGTCACGGACGTCACCAACGCCAGCCGCACCCTGCTCATGGACGTGAAGCGCCTGGCATGGGACGACTCGCTGCGCGCCCTCTTCGGCGTGCCGGCCGCGTGCCTGCCGGAGATCCGCGGCTCGGCGGAGTCCTATGGCACCACGCACGGCATGCGCTCGCTGCCCGACGGCATCCCCATCACCGGCATGGCGGGCGACCAGCAGTCGGCGCTCTTCGGCCAGGCGTGCTTCTCTCCCGGAGAGGCCAAGTGCACCTACGGCACGGGCGCCTTCCTGCTGATGAACACGGGCGACACGCCGGTGACGTCGAAGGCGGGGCTGCTCACCACGGTGGCGTGGAAGATTGGAGACCAGACGACGTACGCGCTCGAGGGCAGCTCCTTCATCGCCGGGGCCGCGGTGCAGTGGCTGCGCGACGGGCTCAAGGTCATCAAGAAGTCCTCGGACGTGGAGGCGCTCGCCTCGAGCGTGAAGGAGAGTGGCGACGTGGTGTTCGTCCCGGCGCTGGCGGGCCTGGGAGCGCCGCACTGGCGGCCCGAGGCGCGCGGCCTGTTCGCGGGCATGGACCGCTCCACCACGGTGGCGCACCTGGCGCGCGCGGCACTCGAGGGCGTGGCGATGCAGATTCATGACCTGGCCGAGGCGATGCGCCAGGACAGCGGCCGGCAGATTCCCGCCTTCAAGGTGGACGGGGGCGCGTCGGCCAACAACCTGATGATGCAGTTCCAGGCGGACATGCTGGGCACCGAGGTGGTGCGCCCCAAGGACCTGCAGACGACGACGCTCGGAGCGGCGTTCCTCGCGGGCCTGGGCGCGGGAGTGTGGAGCAGCACGGACGCCATCCGCCAGGCGTGGAAGGTGGGCAAGGTCTTCAAGCCGAAGATGAAGCCCGAGGTGCGCGAGAAGTACCTGACCAAGTGGCGGCGCGCGGTGGAGCGCGCCTGAGAGGAGAGAGAACACCATGGCCTACGACAAGACGCAGTTGAGCGCCGCGGAACTCGAGCGTTTCCTCGC
The DNA here is from genome assembly GCF_002305875.1 of Cystobacter fuscus. Taxonomy (NCBI): domain Bacteria; kingdom Pseudomonadati; phylum Myxococcota; class Myxococcia; order Myxococcales; family Archangiaceae; genus Cystobacter; species Cystobacter fuscus. The sequence goes on from NZ_CP022098.1 coordinate 11,702,337, forward strand.
CGAGCACACCGCGTGGAAGCAGGAGGGAGGGATGCTGCGGCGCACCTACGAGGCGCCGAGCTTCCTGGCGGGCATCGAGTTCGTGACCCGGGTGGCGAAGGCGGCCGAGGCGGCGGACCATCACCCGGACATCGACATCCGGTGGCGCAAGGTGACGCTGGCGCTGGTGACGCACGACGCGGGCGGGCTCACCTGGCGCGACACGAAGCTGGCGGCCGAGGCGGACACCCTGTTCGCCCAGGTGGCGTCCGCGAGCTGATGCGCGCGGGACTGCTCCTCGCGGGGGTGGTGCTGGCGGCGCCGGGGGCGTGGGCCCAGGACGACGTGCCCACGAGCACCCGGCCCGAGCGGCTGTACCTCAACTCGGGGGTGCTCATGGGCTCCTCGCGAGAGGTGGGGCTGGGCGGAGCCTACGTGGGCATCGCCGAGGGCGCGGTGGGCTTCGCGAGCAACCTGGCGGCGCTCGCGCACCGCTCCCCCCGCCTGGACAAGGAATGGGACGTGGGCGTCACCCTGTCCTGGATGGACCTGCCGCTGGCGGAGGCGCGCGGCAAGGATCTGGACAACGACGGCGCGCCCGACGACGCCCCGGAGACGTTGCAGCTCTTCGGTGCCGTCATGTTGCAGTACCACAACGTGGGTCTGGGCTTCTCGCTGCGCAACTACAGTGTGGGCTACTGCAACACGCCCGCGTGCGACCGGGATGATCTCATCCGCGTGTCGCAGCTCCACGCCTCGCTGGCGGGCGCGGTGGCGCTGGGCCGGGACGACTTCATCCTCGGCTTCGGCATCTACAGCGCACAGGCCATCTTCAATCACAAGGGCGAGGGTGACTGGTTCTACGGCAACACGGGCGTCGCGTTGGATCTGCTCTACCGGCCCCTCGGACGGCCCTACCGGCTGGGCCTGTCGGTGCGGCCGGAGCTGCGGGGAGCCTGGAAGCGCCAGGAGGGGCAGGAGCCCTTCATCGCGGGCCGGCAGATCTACTCGGCCGTGGTGTCCCCCTCGACGGTGTCCCTGGGCCTGAGCTGGCGCATGGGCGAGGGAGCCGAGCTGTACAACCGGCTCTCGCCCGCCGCGCGTCAGCAGATGCTGGAGGGCGACTACTTCGCCGAGGTGCCCCCCGAGCTCGACAGCCGGGCCGTCGAGGGACGATGGCTCTTCAGCGTGCAGGCGGACCTGCTCTCCCCGGTGGAGAACGCGGTGTCGGTGCACTCCTTCACGGCGCTCACCCCCGCCGAGCGCGTGGGTTCATCCGCCCTGGTGCAACCACGCGCGGGGGTGGAGTACGAGCCATTCCTCGGACGGCTGCGCCTGCGGATGGGGGCGTTCATCGAGCCCTCGCCCTTCGAGGGCCGCTCGCCCCGACCGCACCTCACCGGAGGCTTCGAGCTGTTCCTCTTCCGCTATCTGGATGACTGGGCGGTGACGGCCTCCTTCGACCTGTCCCGGCGCTATTCCGACTTCGGCATCTCCGTGGGCTTCTGGCGCTGAGCCCATTCCGGGCTCGAGGGCTCAACCCCGGCGGCCTGGACGACGCCTCGCGGCCTGACGGCCTCCGGGCAACTGCCGTCCCGCGTCTTCCAGGTGGGCGGAGCGCAGGGGCCGCGCCGCGTGGGTCTCGACGCCATTGGCATCCTCGGGCAGCGGCCGATCCTCCTCCCGCCGGAGCGGGGGAGCACCGAGCAGCCGGGGATCCGGCTGCCAGTTGAAGAGCAGGATGGCGATCAACACCATCATCACCACCGTGCGCCGCAGGGACGCGGATTCCTGGAAGAGTGGATGTGGAGTCATCAGCCTCCCAACAACCGCCGGGGAAGATCTCAGCCCGCCTGCTTCAGGAACAGCGCCAGTTTCTCGTAGGCCACCGCCAGCGCGGGAATGGGGGCGCTCTCGTTGGCCTGGTGGGCCTGGGCCGTCTCGCCCGGCCCGAAGTTCACCGCGTCCACGCCCAGCTCGGAGAAGCGCGCCACGTCCGTCCACGCCTGCTTCGACGCCGCCGGCAGGCCCGTGAGCGCCATCAACCGCTGGAAGAGCACGTTGTCCGCGCACACCCGACCGCTCGGCGCCAGGTCGATGAACTCCAGCTCCGCCGCGTCGCCCACCAGCTCGCGCACGTCCTCCTGCGCCCGGGCCACCGACTTGCCCGGCGCGAAGCGGTAGTTGAGGTTGAGCTCGAAGGACTCCGGCACCACGTTGCGCGCGCGCCCACCCGCGGCCTTGGTGATGCTCATCACCTCGTGGAAGGTGAAGCCATCCTGCACCACCTCGCGCCGGGGCCGGGTGAGCAGGTGCGCGAGCAGCGGCCCCGCCTTGTGGATGGCGTTCTCCCCCTGCCAGGGCCTCGCCGAGTGCGCGCTGCGGCCCTTGAAGCGCAACGTCACGTGCATCGTGCCCACGCACCCCACCTGCACCACCCCGTCCGTGGGCTCCATGGCGATGCCGAACTTCACCCGCTTGAGCTCCGGACGCGCGTCGAACAGCGGCCCCAAGCCACTCTCCAGGTAGGGGCCTTCCTCGCGCTCGTAGAGCACCCACACCAGGTTCACCGGCAGCCGCTCACGGGGCAGATCCTCGGCGAGCGCCATCATCACCGCCAGCCCGCCCTTCATGTCCGAGGCGCCCAGGCCGAACACCCGCTCGCCCTCGATGCGCGCCGGCCGGTCCTCCGGGTGCGCGGGCACGGTGTCCAGGTGGCCCACGAGCGCCACCGTGGGCCGCTCGTCCTGGAGGTGGCCCAGCACCAGCGAGTGGCCCAGGCGGAACACCTCGCTCGCGGGCAGATGCGAGCGGGCCCAGTGCTCCACGTGATCGGCGAGTGCCCGCTCCTCGCCAATGGGGCTGGGGATGCGGCACAGGGCCAGGGTGGACTGCGCGAGGCGGGTGGCGAGGTCGGTCATGGACAAGGAGGCTCCCGGAGGGCCGTCAGTAGAGCAGTCCATCCTCGGGCTGCAAGGGGGGAGGCAGCTCCGTCTCGCCGAGCATCTGCCGCAGGTTGATCTCGATGGTGCGGCTGAGCGCCGTCATGGGCGTGTCGCTGTAGCTGTTCTCGAAGGGGGTCTCGACGTCGCGGCCCACGGCATCCATGGCGATGAAGAGGAAGGCGATGATGGCGGTCACGAAGGGCGTGAGAATGCCGAGATCGGCCACCACGCCGAGCGGGAGCAGGGCGAGGTAGGCGCGCACCATGGCGTGGGGCAGCACGTCGTACTGGCGCGGGATGGGGGTGTTCTTGATGCGCTCGCAGGCCCCGAGGATGTTCATCAGGTCGGTGAGCGAGTTGTTGAGGATGGTCAAGCGGAGCATGGACTCGACGCCCGGGACCTCGCCGAGGACGCGGCGCAGCCGCGCCGACATCCACACGACGATGGCCGTGGGCACGTTCTGCTCCTCGCGCAGCGCGTCCATCACGGACGGGTGGAAGAAGGGCTGGATGGCGGGGAAGGGATCCTGGCGCCGCAGGTGACAGCGCAGCGCGTTCACGAAGCCGATCTGCGCGTACACCAGCTCGCGCGCGTCCGCGGTGATGGACTCGAAGCTCACCGGGATGTCGGCGCGTCCATCCGGCGAGGCCTGGAGCACACCGAGGGTGGCCGGGTCCACGGGCACGTGGGGAGCAATGAACGCGCCCCGCGCCTTGCCGAAGCGGTCGCGCACGGCGCCATCGCTCACCCCCAGCGTGCCACCATGGGGAGACGTCTCCACCGCCGTGCGCAAGAGGCGCGAGGCGGCCCGCGGCACGCTGGAGACGGAGGAGGACTCGTTGGACAGGGAGCCGGGCAGGAAGGTGAGTACCTGACGGGCGAACGTGCGCGACGTGTTCACCAGCGAGCCCCACAGCGTGCGCGCCTCCCACCACCGGTCATAGGCGGAGTTGTTGCGGAAGGTGAGCAGGATGCCGACGGTCGCGGCGAGCACCGTCACGGGCAGCGCTGGCACCGCCAGGAAGGTGAGCTCGAACTCGCTGTACGCGATGACCACCGCGGTGGCGACCAGGACGTGCAACGCGACCGGACGGCCCGTGTACTTGAGCACGATGCGCCAGGACGGCGTCTTGCCAACAATCATCGCATCCCTTCCCGGGGTGGCCACGCCACCCCCTGAAACCCGCTACCGGCGGCCCTAGACGGAGACGGAGAAGTCGCGCAGCGCCGAGTTGAGGCTCGTCTTCTTGTCGGTGCTCTCCTTGCGCTGCCCGATGATGAGCGCGCAGGGCACCATGTAGCGGCCCGCCGGGAACTGCTTCTCCTTCATGCCGGGGATGACCACGCTGCGCGCCGGCACGCGGCCCTTGTAGACCTTCTCCTCGGGGCCGGAGACGTCGATGATGGGCGTGGAGGCGGTGAGCACCACGTTGGCCCCGAGCACCGCCTCCTCTTCCACCACCACGCCCTCCACGACGATGCAGCGGCTACCGATGAAGGCGCCGTCCTCGATGATGACGGGCGAGGCGGTGGGCGGCTCGAGCACGCCCCCGAGCCCCACGCCTCCGGACAGGTGCACGTCCCGGCCCACCTGGGCACAGCTGCCCACCGTGGCCCAGGTGTCCACCATCGTTCCCGCGCCCACGCGCGCGCCGATGTTCACATAGCCGGGCATCACCACCGCGCCCCGCTCCACGTGCGCCCCGTAGCGCACCACGCCGGGCGGCACCACCCGCACGCCCGCCGCCTCCAGCCCCTTCTTCAACGGAATCTTGTCGAAGAACTCGAAGGGCCCCACCTCCATCACCTTCATGTCGGAGATGCCGAAGAAGAGGAGGATGGCCTCCTTCACCCAGGCATTCACCTTCCAGCCCCCGGCGCCCTTCTCCGCGACCCGCAGGGCCCCCGAGTCCAGCAGCGCCAGCGTCTCGCGCACCGCCTCGGCGTACCCGGATTCCTTCAACTTCGCCCGGTCCGCGAATGCCGCGGACACCTTCTGGGACAGCTCTTCGATGGAGGACATGGTCACTTCTTCAAGCACGAAACGCCCGGGGACGCACCATCCTCCTGCCTCAAGCCGGAGCCTGCGAGGACTCGGCCAGGGGGTGGATGGCCGTGACGATCTCCGTGCGCCACCGGTCTCCCGCGGGCTCCAGCGCCGCATGCCCCCTGCCCGACACGATCACCCCTCGTCCCGACACTCCCTGGACGTGCGACAGGGGCACCGCCCACAGCGCCTTCGAGGGGCGCCGATGGACGAACAACACCGTCTGACCAATCGCCTTCACGCGCCCCAGCAGCGTCCCGTCTTCGTCCCACACCTTCATCGCGTGCTGGATCGAGCGCCGCTCGAAGGGGGAATTCAACCAATCCGCGTTCATGGCTCCACCTCCCTGGACCCAACCTCGAACCGACAATGTGGGGCCGGGGCCGTCCGGAGGGGAGTCCCCCTCCGCGCCGATTCCCTGGCTGCTCACGAAGGCAGGTCACCCGGACAGGCAAACCACCCGGAGGCAGGCACGGACGGGGCCTGCCTCCCCGGGTGGCGGGGGCCCCTGCGAGCGACGAGGCTCCAGAGGATTGACGCCCAGGCCAACTGGCGCCATGCACCCCTTCCCATGGCTCCTCCCCGTCCTCCCCTCGCCACCGCCTACGACGCCGAGCACTTCCGCCAGCTCGGGCACCAGCTCGTGGATCAGCTCGCCGACCACCTCGCCCGCACCACGCGCCGCGAGGGCCCGGTGCTGCCCTGGGCACCGCCCGAGGTCCACATCGCGAACTTCCCCGCGGACTTCCCCGAGGAGCCCACGGGGGACGTCCCGGCCCTGCTCGCCCGCGTGGTGGAGGGCTCGCACCACCTGCACCATCCCCACTACGTGGGCCATCAGGTCTCGGCGCCCCTGCCCCTGGCCGCCCTGTGTGACTTCGTCTCCTCGTTCCTCAACAACGGCATGGCCGTGTACGACATGGGGCCCATCGTCACCGCCATGGAGCACAACGTGCTCGGCTGGATGGCGGGGACGCTCGGCCTGCCCAAGGGAGCGAGGGGCGTGCTCACCTCGGGAGGCTCGGCGGGCAACCTCACCGCGCTGCTCGCCGCGCGCCAGGCGAAGGCCGGCTTCGATGCGTGGAATGGAGGCGCCACGGCCGGACCGCCGCTCACCGTGCTCGTCCCCGAGACGGCCCACTACTGCCTGGCGCGCGCCACGCGGGTGATGGGCTGGGGCAGCGGGGGCGTCACCCCCGTTCCGGTGGACGCGCGCTACCGCCTGCGTCCGGAGGCGCTGGAGGACGCGCTCGCCACGGCCCGGCGCGCCGGCCGCCATCCCATCGCCGTGGTGGCCAGCGCCGGCTCCACCGCCACGGGCGCCTTCGATCCACTCGAGGCCGTGGCGGACTTCTGCGCGAAGCACGGGCTGTGGTTCCACGTGGATGGAGCCCATGGGGCGTCGACGGCGCTCAGTCCACGCTATCGCCACCTGGTGAAGGGCATCGAGCGCGCGGACTCGGTGGTGTGGGACGCGCACAAGATGATGATGATGCCGGCGCTCATCACCGCCGTGCTCTTCCGCGAGGGACAGCGCTCCTTCGACGCCTTCGCGCAGGAGGCCAGCTACCTCTTCACGGGGCAGGACACGCGCTCGTGGCACGACGTGGCGATGCGCACGCTCGAGTGCACCAAGGAGATGATGGCGCTCAAGCTGTACACGTGCCTGAAGGTGCTGGGCACGCGGATTTTCGCGGACGCCGTCACGGCGAGCTTCGATCTGGCGCGGCGCTTCGCCGAGCGGCTGGAGGCCGCCGGGGACTTCGAGCTGGCCGTATCCCCGGACTGCAACATCGTCTGCTTCCGGCACACGCCGGAGGGGGTGCCCCCGGGCGAGTTGGATGCGCTCCAGGTGCGCCTGCGCGAGTCGCTCGTGCGGAGCGGGGACTTCTACCTCGTGCAGACGACGCTGGGCGGGAAGGTGTGGCTGCGCACCACGCTCATCAACCCGCTCACCACGGACGCGGACCTGGAAGCCCTGCTGGAGGCCCTGCGCCGGGCGGCGTGAGGGCTAGCGGAATGAATCCACGATGAAGACCCCAGCGTGAGTGTGATCGAGGACGGCGGTTCCCGGCTGGGAGTCGGGCCGCTTGCGCAACTGTCCCAGACCGAGGCGCGCGACAGCACACACGGGGATCTTGTTGCCGCCATTCATCGGCTGGGCCTCGTAGTAGCGGATGACAGCCTGTGAACCGCTGGTCCAGACGCGTCCATAGAGCCGCGAAGGCGCATCCAAGAGGCCCAGATTGTCCTCCAACATGCTCTCGATGGGCCCATCGTACAGCGTGATGGGACTGGCCGATTGATTCGCGTCGACCTGAACCAGAGTCGCCTCGCCGACGAACATGCGCAGATAGTTCATCGCCTTGCGCGCCTCTTCCGGGCACGCCTCCGGCCCTGGAGTTCCATCCGGACGAAGGGAGACTCCTCCCGCGGGGGTCACACATCCGGCCAACGACAGGAGCAGGACGGAGCAGCACGAGCGCACAAGCTTGGGAGAAATCATGGCTCCGCTCCTACTTCGCAATGACCTTGTTGCGGACCACCGCCAGCGGCTCGAGCCGACCCTCCCAGCCGAGCATCTTCGTCTTGTCCGGATCCACCGCCTTCTCGAACCGGAGCGTGGTGACGACCTGCGCCTTCACGTAGACACGGTGGGTGGTATGGCCCGGGTGCTCGGAGAGCAGGAGGGAACGAACGACGGGCTTCTCGCTCCCATCCGCCCGGGCCGTCGACGCCATGAGGAGCACGAACCAGATGAGTTGCAGAGCCGTCCTGGGAAGTCGCATTGTCCGGGCAACTTATGAAGGCGGGTGTGGGGCCGTCAAGCCACTGGCGCTGCAACGGGAGGCGTGACTGCCACGTCCCCCGCTGGCCAGAGCGATCGCTCTTCAGGGCGAAGTCTACATCGTGGACGCTCGTCGAGTTTGCCGGGGCAGCGCAGACTCCTATCGTCAGCAACCGGGTCACGTCCGTGCTCCGCGAGCAGGCGCCGCAGGATGTTCAACTCCTTCGCCTACGGTTGAATCACGGACCCGCTATTCGAGCACGATGCCCAGGCGGGTGCGCGCCTCCGCCAATGAAAGCGTGAAGAGCTGCTCCAGAGGCTCGGCGATGAGGCACCGGGCTCGCCGGGCCAGGGCCTCGCCGCGCGCGGAGGCCTCGCGCAATGCGGCGCCCTGCCCCGGGCGGACGAGGGGGTAGAGCCGTCGGCCCCACCGGGCCGCGCGATCGTAATCGGGGCTGTAGTGCTGGGCGGACACGAAGGACCAGACGCCGAGTTCACCCACGAGGCTGGTGTCGAAGCCGAGCAGCACATGGAAGGCGTCGTGAAGCAGGGGGTAGCGGACTTCCAGGCGAGAGGTCCTCGCCAACTCCATCGCCACTTCCCGCGAGACGATGAAGGGCTTCAATCCCTGGTCATCCATGAAGCGCACATACTCACGCCCGAAGGTTCCCTCGGGAAGCCGTCGCAGCGCATCGAGGTCGATCGACGGAAAGGGCTCCTCGAGCCTCTCCAGCTTCGCATCGAGTTCGGGATAGGCCCTGCCACCCGTCGCCGCGCCTTTCAGGGCCGCCGCATCGCCGATCCGGCCCGCCCTCGCGCTCTGCACCGCGCGCCACAGCATGTTCCACTTCATGGTGCCTCCTCCGCTCCCTTCGCTGGAGCCGGGCTGCTGGGCTCGGGAGTCTACTCGGAGTCCGTCGAAGAGTCAGGCTTCACCCGCCAGGATGGAGGGCGGAGCCAGCGGGAGACCATGAAAATGCATGGTAGAAGACCGGTATGAACCGGAACATGCTTCTCTTCTTGATTGTCTTCATCGTGGGATGCGCGGCGGGAATGTCGATGGACTCGCGCGCACTGGCGCAGGGCACCCCAGCACCCACTCCCGCGCCGTCCTCACCTCCCCTCCAGAAGTGGGAGTATTTCTGCGAGAGAAATGTCAACGACAGGGAAGTCAATGAAACCGCGAACAGGGCGGGACAAAAGGGATGGGAGTTGGTGGGCGTGACGTCCACCAATATAACGATTGGCAACCTGCTCGCTTGCTACAAGCGTCCCGTGCCTTGAGCCAACCTCGGCGAGGAAGGCCGCTCATAACTTGCGCAGGGCGCGGCCGAGCACGGGCAAGAGCGCCAGGACGAACACGTTGAGCCCGATGGACCAGGCCACCAATGCCTTCCACCACCGAGCTTCCACATGCCGGGTGCCCAGCGCCATCAGCACCCACAACACCGGCAGGAAATCCAGGCTGAAGCGCTGCGCGTTCAACTGCACCCAGCCGTTGTTGTAGTAGTTCAGCATGTGGACGAGGCACAGGCCCACCATGGTCCAGGCCGCCCACCGGAAGCGGCGCTCCGGCCGCGCCGCCAGCGCCACGAAGAGGAAGGGACTGGCCAGGGTGAGCGACGTGCCCATGCCATCGATTCCCACGGGCGCCAGCATCCTTGTCCCACCGAAGTTGAAGTGGGGCCCCTCCAGGAACATGTGGAAGAAATTGAAGGGCACGTACGCGGGATGGAACAGGCCGTAGCGCTCCACACGCGCGGCCAGGAAATCCTCCAGGGGCATTCCCGCGTAGCCCGTGTTGAAGGGGTCGCCGAAGCGCAGGGCATTGAGCAGCAGGTACACGCCGCCACAAACGCCCACCAGCACGACCGCCAACGCTCCCTCGCGCACCTGCCGCCGGCGGCCCTCCTCCGCGTGACGCCACCACACCACCCACAGGATGAAGGGAATCAAATAGACGCACAGCTGGCGCGACAGGAAGGCCAGTCCCGCCCACAGCCCTGCCCGAGCGCCCCGCGCCGGTCCCAGCGCCTCCTCCAGGGCCAGCAGCGAGCACGTCACCGCCACCACGTGCGCGAGGAACCACACGCCCTCGCTCTGCACCACGCAGAACCAGAAGGCCGTCCCCGCCAGCAGCGCCGCCACCAGCCAGGGGCGATCCGCCTCGGGGATGTCCAACCGCCGCAGCACCCGCCAGGCGAGCCACGCCACGAAGCCCGCGAGCACCAGCGCCACGGCCCGGTAGGGCACGTGCTCGTGCCCCGTGAGCGCCACCACCGGCAACACCACCAGGGTGGGGAACGGAGGAAAGGCCACGTAGTAGCGGTCTCCGTACAGGCTCAGGTCCTCCATGGGACCCGGCACATCCAGCCGCCCCGCCAACCAGCTCTGGGCCTGTAGCCCGTAGAGGTTGGGTCCACCGTAGTAGGGCAGACGCAGACTCAGGCCGAGCGCGACCAGGGCCAGGAGGACGAGAAGGACTTTGCGCGAGGAAGTCGGGAGGACCATGGGCGGAGGGCGCGGGTACTTACCACAGCCACCGCGCCCCCATCGCCTCCCGGCATGACACGCGAGCGCGCGGCACGTCTGTGCTATGGAGGCCCGCGACAGCCCCCCACCATGACCTCCGACACACTGCCCACGGCGGAGCCCCGTCTCCCTCCGCGCTCCCTGCTCCTGGCCACCTGCGCGCTGTTCCTCGGCGTGGTGCTGTGGCACGCATGGCTCAGTGACGACGCCTACATCCTGCTGCGCTCGGTGGACCACACGGTGCGTGGGTTCGGTCCGCGCTGGAACATCGCCGAGCGGGTACAAGCCTTCACCTGCCCGCTGTGGACGCTGCTCGTCACCGCCGTCTACGCCCTCACGCGCGAGGAGTTCTTCACCACCCTGGCCCTCTCCGTCGCGGTGACCCTGGGGGCGCTCGCCCTGTGCCTGCGCGCGGCGCCCTCGCGCACCCACGCCCTGCTCGCGGTGCTGGCGCTCACCGGCTCGCGGGCCTTCGTGGACTACGCCACCTCCGGTCTCGAGAACCCGCTGTCGCACCTGCTGCTGGGCGCCTTCCTGCTCGTGTTGGCGCGGCCGGAAGCCGGGGGCTCGTACCGGATGGGGCTGCTGTCGCTGCTGGCGTCCCTGCTGATCACCAACCGGATGGACCTGGGGCTGGTGGTGGGGCCGGCGCTGCTCTGGGAGGCGTGGCACGCGCGGAGCTGGCGCACCGCGGGGCTGCTGGTGCTGGGCCAGGTGCCCTTCCTCGCGTGGGAGGTCTTCTCGCTCGTCTATTACGGCTTCCCCTTCCCCAACACGGCCTACGCCAAGCTCAACACCGGAGTGCCCTCGGGGGAGATCGCGATCCAGGGACTGCACTACCTGGACATCTCCACCCGCTATGATCCGCTCACCTCGGTGGCGCTGCTGGCGGGCTGCGTGACGGCGGTGCGATCGCGCCGGCCGGTGCTGGTGGCGGGCGCGGTGGGGGTCGCCCTGTACCTGCTCTACGTGGTGCGCGTGGGCGGAGACTTCATGGCGGGCCGCTTCTTCACCGCGCCCCTCTACGCGTCGGTGATGCTGGGGCTGCTCGCTCGGCCCACGCTGTCCGCCCGTGGAGTGCGGCAGGCGCTCGTCGTGCTGGTGCTGGCGCAGGTGCCCGGTCCGCTCGGTGCCGCCGTGGCCGAGGCGGCGGGCGTGAAGCCCCTGCGCTGGTACAACACGCGGCAGAGCGAGCCCCAGGGCATCACCGACGAGCGCGCCGTCTACGCGGAAGGCGCCGGCCTCCGCCACTGGCGCCCGGGACGACCGTGGCCCGCCTACTACTTCTGCGACGAGGGACGCGCGGACCGCGCCAGCCACCCCGAGGGCGCGGTGCTCCCGGCCTACAGCATCGGCATGAAGGGCTTCTGCGCCGGGCCCGCCCTCCATTACGTGGACATCTACGCCCTGGCGGATCCACTGCTCGCGCGCACGGTGCGTCCGCGGCGCGACTGGCGCATCGGCCACTTCGATCGCGACGTGCCCGACGGCTATCTGGAGACGCTGAGCACCGGGCACAACGTCATGAAGGATCCCGCGCTCGCCGAGTACCTGGACAAGCTACTCCTCGTGGTGCGCGGGCCGCTCTTCACCCGGGAGCGCTGGCGCGCCATCTGGGAGCTCAACCGCCAGCGCACCGCGCCCGCGCCGGAGCCCGCGCGCGAGCAAGGGCGCTGAGCCTCCGTTGCGTATCCATCCCTACCTCCTCGCCATGCGCCGCGGCCGGTGGTGGGGCGGCTAGGGTGGAAGCGCACCCAAGCAGGAACGAGGAGGCATTCCGATGAAGGGACTCACGGGCAAGGTGGCACTGGTGACGGGGGGAAGCTCGGGGATCGGGCTGGCGACGGCGAGGGAGCTGGGACGGGCCGGGGCCAAGGTGGCGCTGGTGAGCAGGGGCAAGGAGCGGGGCGAGGCGGCGGAGCGGGCCCTGCGGGAGGAAGGGCTGGAGGCGTTCTACGTGCCAGCGGACATGGGGCGGAGCGAGGACATCCGGCGGATGGTGGGCACGGTGGTGGAGAAGTGGGGGCGGCTGGATGTGGCGGTGAACAACGCGGCGCTGGGGGACATGATGCTGGTGCCGCTGACGGAGCTGCCGGAGGAGGAGTTCGATCGAATCGTCGGGGTGGACCTCAAGGGCGTGTGGCTGTGCATGAAGTACGAGATCCCCGAGATGTTGCGAGCGGGAGGCGGGGCGATCGTCAACGTGTCGTCCATCAACGGGCTGACAGGATCACCGATGGGATCGGCGTACACGGCGGCGAAGCACGGGATGCATGGGCTGAGCAAGACGGCGGCCATGGAGTTCGCGCGGCAGGGCATCCGGGTGAACGTGGTGTGCCCTGGAGCGCACCGCACCCCCATGCTGGAGGGAGTGATGGAGAAGCTGTCTCCGGGAGACCCGAGGAAGGCGGAGGAGCAGTACTACCTGGCGAGGATTCCCATGGGGCGATTGGGAGCGCCCGAGGAGTGCGGCAGGGCCATCACCTGGCTGCTGTCGGAGGAGGCCTCGTACGTGAATGGCTGTGTGATGACGGTGGACGGCGGGCTCATGGCGGGAGTGTGAACCTCCACCCTCTTCAGCGGGGGGGTGCGCTGGCTCCCTTCCCGGCCCGGACATTAAGCTGCCCGCCATGAGCCCTCCGCTGTCCGCCATCTCACCGGAAGCCTCCGCCCCGGTGCTCACCGAGGCACGACTGGCTCCCTTTCCCCGATGGGCGGGCGCCGCGGTGTGGTTGCCCCTGGCCGTGAGCTACAACCTGGGCCTGGACGCCGAAGGCCTCGCCCGGCTGTTCCGTGGCACCAGCGCTCCCGTCTCGGTGCTCGGCGTGCTCGTCTTCCTGTGCGCCCTCTTCTCGCTGAGCCGTTGGGGCCTCCGGCTCATGCTCTCCAAGAAGCATCCGTATGAGCCCTGGCTCTGGGAGCAGACCTGGCGGCGCGAGCTGCACGACCAGAAGCTGGGCCAGTTCCTGGTCGCATGGCCCATCAGCCTCTTCCTCCTGGCGTTCCTCTCCGTCCTGCATTGGCTGATCTACCGAGAAGCCTTCAGCCAGGGACATGTGTTGCCCGGAGCCTTGCTGGCCCTCGTCCTGCTCCTCTTCGACGCCACCATCTTCATGAATGTGTTCCGGCCCACGGTGCTCGGCACCCTCGCCCTGCTGCGCTTGGGCCGGATGCGCCTGCACCTGCCAGGAGTCCCCCTGGAGCTCGGCACCCACTGCCAGGTGCACCTGGAGGCCCAGCCGAGCCTCGCCCACCTGTCGGACGTGAAGGTCGAGCTGCGACGCGTGCGGGAGTGGGCGGAGACGACGGGCTCCGGCGACGAGCGGAGCACCCAACTGGTGACCCACATCGAGCACTCGCATGCGTACACCGTGGACGCGGCGGCCCTGCGCGAGGGCAGGGATCTCGCCCTGACCCTCGAGCTGCCCGAGGGCGGGCCCGAGCACTCGACGGCGCTCCATGCCTCGCGCCGTTGCTACTGGGAGCTCAAGCTCTCCAGCGAGGTGCCCGGCGTGGACCTGGACATCACCTTCGTGCTCCCCGTCTATTTCACCGTGGGCGGGAACCCCGCGCGGGCGTGCTGACCCTCAGTCCAGCGCCATCGTCATGCGCACCAGCCGGTTCATGCGCAGCCCCTGCTCCAGGGGACCCACCCATTTCTCCTCCCGGAAGCCCATGCGCGCCCAGAAGCGGCGGCCCGCTTCATTCTGCTCCACCGCCGCCAGCCTGAGCAGCCGGCCGCCTTCGGCCCGCCCCCAATCCGCATAGGCCCGGAGCACGGCCTCGCCACGTCCCTGGCCACGAACCTCGGGCGCGAGCAACAGCAACCCCAGGTACCATTCCCCAGGCGAAGGGTAGTCCCTCAGTCCCTCGAGAACTCCGACGCTCCGCCCGTGCGCATCGCGCAGGGCCAGCAGGTGTGGCTGCTCCGGCGTCAGGCCCGGAGGACGCTCGGAGGGCATCCGGCGGGCTTCGTCCCCGGTGGCGGGCCGACCATAGACGAGCTGGTGGTAGTCCTCGCACTGCTCGAGCAACGGTTGCAAGCACTCCACGTCGGCGTCGGCCACACGCTCGGCGATGAGGTCCGCGGCGCGGAAGAGGAGGGTCATGCGCCCTTCCTAGCACGCCTCACCTGGTGACCCTGGTCAGCGCACCTTCATGAAGGCCTGGAGGCGGGGGACCATGAAGTCGAGGAAGGCGCGTACCCGCCGAGGCACGCGCTGACCTCCGAGATGGAGCGCGTGGACTTCCTCCGCGTCGCCCGTGCCATCTCCGGCCAGCACCTCGACCAGCCGGCCGGCGGCGAGGTCCGCCGCCACATGGTAATCACCGAGCCGGGCGAGCCCGACCCCCGCGATGGCCATCCGCCGGACCGTCTCGCCGTTGTTGGCGAGCAGGCTGCCCCCGACGATCCGGTCGACGATGCGCCCGCCCTGCCTGAGTGGCCAGACGGGCGCGGACCGGCGGAAGTTGAAGCCCAGGCAGTTGTGGCGATCGAGCTCCTCGATCGTGCGGGGCACCCCGTGCCGCTCGAGATAGGCGGGTGAGGCCACGATCTTGCGCCGTGCGGTGCCAATCCTGAGCGCGATCAGGCTGGAGGAATCCAGTGCGCCCACGCGAAAGGCCACGTCGGTGCGGTCGAGATAGAGGTCGACGATCTCATCGGAGAGCGACAGGTCGACGCGGATATGGGGATGCGCCGCCCAGAAGGCGGGCAACAGCGGCTCCACCCCGCGCGCGCCAAAGGCGACCGAGGCGTTGACCCGCACCGTCCCGCTCGCATGTTGCGCCCCGTGGGAGAGGTCTCTCTCGATGTCGTCGAGTTCGGTGAGCAGCGACGTGCTGCGCTCGTAGTAGACCTGCCCCTCGTTGGTGAGGGAGAGACGGCGCGTGGAGCGCTCGATGAGCCGCACCCCCAGCCGTGTCTCGATGCGGCCAATGAGCTTGCTGACGGTGGAGGGGGTCATCATCATCTGCCGCGCCGCCTCGGAGAAGCTTCCCGCCTCCACGACGCGCACGAACACCTGCATCTCACCCGCACGATTGTCCATTCCACATTCCCATCTGTGAACCGCCTTCACAGATCATGTGGTGCCGTGCCGGATTATCAAGCGCGGCGTGCACCTGCATCTTGTGCGGCACAAGGGCGGGCCACCGCCGCAACGCTGGACTTTCGTCATGAGCAAACTCTTCGAACCGGTCGCGCTCGGCGGCCGTACGCTCTCCAACCGCATCGCGATGGCGCCGATGACCCGCGCCCGCAGTCCGGACGGGATTCCCAACGAGTCGAACGCGCTCTATTACCGCCAGCGCGCGAGCGCCGGATTGATCGTCACGGAAGGCACGCCGATCTCCCCCGCGGCCGAGGGCTTCCTCTACATCCCCGGCCTCTACAAGCCGGAGCAGGTGGCCGGCTGGCGCAAGGTGACGACCGCCGTGCATGAGGCGGGTGGCACCCTCTTCACCCAGCTCTGGCATGTCGGCCGGGTGAGCCATGTGTCCATCCAGCCCGGTGGCGTCTCGCCCGTGAGCTCCACCACGCGGACCGCGCACAACTCCCAGGCCTGGGGCCTGCGCGCGGACGGTACGCCCGGCCCCGTCGATGTCTCTCCGCCCCGCGCCCTGACCACCCAGCAGGTGCGCGAGACGAGCCAGGACTTCGTGAAGGCCGCCGGGAACGCGATCGCCGCCGGCTTCGATGGCGTCGAGCTGCACGGCGCCAATGGCTATCTCTTCGAGCAGTTCCTCAACCCGTGGGTCAACGACCGCGGCGATGAGTACGGCGCGCAGCGGCTGGAGAACCGCGTCCGCTTCCTCCTGGAGACGGTCGATGCCGTGGTGGCGCGCATCGGTGCGTCCCGCACGGCGATCCGCCTGTCGCCCTATGGCGGCCTGTTCGACATGCCGGCTTATGCGGAGGTCGAGGAGACCTACCTGCACATCGCGCGCGAGCTGTCGGCGCGTGGCATCGCCTACGTGCACCTGATGGACCAGAAATCGCGAGGCAGCGCGGCGATTCCGGCGGGGTTCCTCCAGAAGTTCCGCGAGGCCTACTCCGGCACGCTCATCCTGGCGGGAGGCATGACCCGCGAGCGCGCGGAGGAGATGATCCACGCGGGGCTGATCGACATCGCCGCCTTTGGCGAGCCCTTCATCTCCAATCCCGATCTGGTCGAGCGCCTGCGCCAGGGCTGGCCGCTCAGGCCCGCGGACCGCTCGCTCCACTACGGGGGCGACGCGCACGGCTACACGGACTACCTCACCTACGCGGAAGAAAGGAGCGCGGCATGAAGATCTTCGTGACGGGAGCAAGCGGCTATATCGGCGGTTCCGTTGCCGCCTTGCTGGTGAAGAAGGGCCATCAGGTGCGCGGCCTCGTGCGCAACCCGGACAAGGCCGAGGGCGTGCGCGCCCAGGGCATCGAGCCGGTGATGGGCTCACTGGACGACGCGGCGCTGCTGGAGGCGGAGGCGCGGGCGGCCGACGCGGTGATCAACGCCGCCGACAGCGATCATCTGGGCGCGGTGCAGGCACTGCTCGCCGGGCTCGCGGGCTCGGGCAAGCGCTTCCTCCACACGAGTGGCTCCAGCATCGTCGGTGACGAGGCGATGGGTGAGCCCTCCGAGCGCACCTTCACCGAGGAGACGCCCGTGAAGCCCGAGCCGGACAAGGAGCACCGCGTCGCCCTCAACAAGCGGATCCTCGAGGCCGCACCCGGCGTCCACACAGTCATCCTCTGCAACAGCCTCATCTACGGCCACACGCTGGGCCCGCCCGCCCAGAGCGTCCAGCTTCCCCCACTCGTGCGCGAGGCGAAGGAGACGCGGATCGCCCGCTACATCGGGCGTGGGCTGAACATCTGGTCCAACGTCCACATCGCCGACATGGCGGAGCTGTACCTGCTCGCGCTGGAGAAGGCGCCCGCCGGCAGCTTCTACTACGTCGAGAATGGCGAGGCCTCGTTCGAAGACATCGCCCGCGCGATCGCCCGCCGTCTCGGTCTTGGACCGGCGCAAGCCCTGCCGGCCAGCGAGGCGATAGCGAAGTGGGGCCGAGAGCTGGCGGTGTTCGCGCTCGGCTCCAACAGCCGCGTCCGCGCGGACAAGGCGAGGGCCGAGCTCGGCTGGAAGCCCACGCATGGCTCGGTCACCGAGTGGATCGAGCGGGAGCTGGCCGCCTGAGCAGACCCCTGGACATGGTCCAGGGCTTAGCCGTCGTCCGCCCTGCGGCTTGTTCAGCCAGAGAAGCCTCGCCCAACCCGGACATCACCGCTATCGTCTCGTCCCATCTGGCGGGGTCGATGAGCGAGCCGAAAGAACTACTCGATGACCTGGACATTGAACCGTGCATCGAGACGGTCACCGGCGGTATGCACGTCGCTGATGTCGAGGTGGAGCACACCAGCGCCGCCGACTACTTCAAGGACTTGCTCGGCCGCCCTTGGGTCCGGAAGGTCAATTTGGGCTGGCAGGAGCTGCTCGCCGAACTTATCGGCTGGCTCCTTGGAAAGGAGCTCGGGGTGCCTCAGCCAGAGGGCGCGTTCTTCAAGGGCGATGGGGCAGAGGTGGGCTGGCTCAGCGCGGCGATTGAGTCACCAGTCCACTGGCACGGGTCGCACGCCCACTTCGTCCAGAACATCGATGGGCTTGGCGCCATGCTCACGCTCGACGCGCTCATCCACACAACCACGACCGGCACGCGAAGAACATCCTCCTGACCTCGACGGGCGAAGAGCCAGATGTGCTTGCCTGGGCCATCGACAACGGTGCTGCCCTCGTTGGCTTTCCAGGAGACTTCATCGATGCCGGTCTCGCCATCCCAGAAAAGCCGAACCTGGCGCGCGGGTTGCCTGTAGGGCTGATGGAGGCGGGCGCCTACAAGGCAGCCAAGCGGGCCACCGAGCTCGCGGGTTCCGCGCTCCTACAGCATTACGTCAAACAGAGCTGCATGCTTGTCGGGGAGGAGGGAAGCGACCTACTGTTCTCGGCTCTGTCCAACCGCATGGAGCAAGCAACCGACCTGGTCGACCGCTACATCAAGGTCGTTGGAGCAATCAAGTGACCGCCCGGTTCCGCCTCGTACAATACGTGCCGGACCCCTTCGCAGGGTCGAAGGTCACTATTGGTGCGCTCGTGGAGAGCGGCGGCCACGTGGAGTTCGCGCGCGCCTCCTGGCTTCCTGGGCCTGGGTGTATTGGGGGCCGCAAATCTTACTTCGCCATGCACGCCATCCTGGATGCCCTGGCCAGCCCGTCGCGCTTTGACATGCCCTCGGGTGAGGTGAGCCCCTTGGCGCGACTAGGCGACGAACTCCGCGTCCCCGCCGAGGTGACGAATCCTCGGGTGTGGCTGGAGAAGTACTTGCTGCCGCAGAAGCCCTCAAGTGACCAGGACGCTAAAGAGGTCGCGCCCCGTGGTCCGCATCGGGACACGGTCGGGCAGCGCTTCTTCGAGCAGTGGCAGGTAGACCAGTTCGTCCAGCGACGGTACGCACCGAGCTTCCTTCCACGCACCCATCCGAAGGCAGCCGCGAAGGTCTCGCAGTTCGTCGACGGACGGCAGGAACTCTTACTGATGGAGCCGATCGTCGGCACTCGCGTGCACCTGGAAGATGACCTCCAAGCTATCAGCCAGGAGTTCCTCGCGTTCCGCGAACTCTTCCGCACCGCGAACATGAACAAGCAGCCCATCTTCATCGCCTACGTGATGACACGCGGGCATATGGCTGCCGTCGGCGCAGCTCACCAAGTTCTCTCGAAGGCCGCGGACCTGGTCATCAACGTGGATGACCCAACCCAGCGCGAGTCGTTCCTTAAGCGGATCATCGAGGTGGGCAGTTCGGCAACGCCTCAGGGGAAACTGCCTCTACAGTAACAGTAGGAGAGCGCTCCCAAGCCTCCGTGTACCAAGAGTCTGTCCACCCCCGTCATGATACCGCTGGGGGGTGGAGCTATGTGGATAGAGACCAGTCCCGGGGACTCAGGGAGCATGAACATCGTTCGCGTTCAGGCAGGCGTCCCCCTCGCGCTCCTGCTCGAAGGGGGTGAGCTGGCCGCAGGGGACCCGCTCCACCTCGAGCGCTGAACAACCCAGGAACGCGCTCGATCTCCGATGTGCGACGACGTGCTCCTGCCCGACGCACTTCCAGACGGCGATGTCCATGCCATCCTCCACGCCTGTCTGGCACTCACGATCAGGGGCGGTGGACAAGGCATCTCGGGGTTCCTGGGAGCAACAGCCCTGGAGCGCGGGGCTCACCCACAAGAGCAGGAGAGCGACAAAGTATTGCTTTCGCATGGTCATCACCTCGGAAGGGGTCAGGGCCCGGAGCGCATCCGCTCGCGGACATAGGCATCGTAAGCCTCTTTCATCGGAAGATCCTGGTCCACGCGCAGCCTGCGGCGCGTGGAGCGCACCGTCTGGCCGGTGACGGGATTCACCCCTTCCTTCTCGTACTGCTCCCACACCACGCCCGAGCCACGCCGCTGCCAGAGCGGCAGCTCGTTGAAGTTGATGCCGCGCTGGAAGAGCAGCTCGTTCTTGAAGCCCACGGACTGGCCGTGCAGGACCCGCGAGGCCTGTGCCGCGCTCTGGCCCTCCTTGCGCAGCGTCCAGTAGCACCAGCCATTGAGCGCGCACCGGGTCGCATCCGACTGACGCCAGCGGAAGTAGTCCAGCACCGCGTCCTCGTTCACGCCCAGCCACACCCGGCTGTCGAACACGGCCGGCACCCCCGCCGCGTGCGTGAAGGTGGCGCTGGCCAGGCCCGCGCTGAGCGACACCAGCTTCTCCACCTCCCGGTCGTAGAGCGACCACTCCGGCCGGAAGAGGATGGAGATCTCATCGCTCTCCGTATAGGCGTAGAGGCCCTGCAACTCCTCCATCAACGCCGAGGCCGTGCGCACCATCTGCTCGTGCATCCGGACGTCGAAGGGCTTGTCGTAGTGCGTCTCCGTGAAGCGCGAGAACCCCCGGCCATCCACTCGCAGCACGCACCACGCCCCACGCAACAGCCGCAGGGAGTGGAAGAACTCGCCCTCACGCATCCGGGATTCGAAGTCGCTCGGGTCCATCTTCCACCCTCCATGGACTGACGAGAAAGTCCCGCGACTCTACGGGACGAACTGGCGCACGTAGAAGCCTTCCCGCCAGGGCGACCAGGTGCTGATCGGCGACATCAACAGGGGCTGGTTGCTGGCATCCAGGGCGAGCGCGGAGTCCACGTAGTAGTTGCTCGACATCATGGCGTGGGGATTCGAGGCGATGGCCGACCACTGCCCCCCACTCCACTTGCGGAGGAAATGCGGGGTACTGGTAAGGTATCGCGCGCGCTCATTCCAGGTTGCCACGAGGCTCCCGTCCCGCCCCGCCGCGAGTGCCGGTCCGTACGCCTCCGTCGAGGAGCGTGACCAACCATCGAGCCCATTGTCCGTGAGCTGACTCCATGCCCCGTTGGCGGCGGACCAGCGGGCCACGAAGATCCTGCGTTCGACGCTCACCCGCGACTCATCGATCCAGGCCACGGATGGAGTGCCCTCGATAGGGTCGACCACCAGCGAGGGGTTCTCGGCGACCGCGTATTCGTTCTCCGGGGTGTGGTTCAAGACGCCGCCCAGACGCACCCACTGGCCGGCCTCGTAGCGGAAGACATGGACGGTGCCGCGCGAGAGGTAGGGATTGGAATCATCGTACGCGTCCCACGCGACGACGGCACGGCCGTACCGGTCGATGGCCAGAGAGGGATTGCGCGCGGCTCCCAACCCGGTCCCGGACTCCATGGCGGCTCCCAGCTGTGTCCAGGCCAACCCGTTCCATTGGTAGACGTAGACGCGGGGCTGGGTGTCGTAGCTCGACCAACTGAAGTAGCTCTTCATCGCGATGGCCACCACGGGGTAGCCGGAGGGGGTGAGGGCCAGCGAGACGCCCTGGGGCACCTCCCTGTCCGGCACGATCACAGGGGGCATCTCCTGCCAGAGCGTGCCATTCCACCGGACAACGGAGATGGAGTCCGCGTACGACTGCATGAAGGCCACCAGGGGCCTTCCACTCGCATCCAGCACCAGCGAGGGCGATGTCACGTCTCCGGCCTCCGGCGAGCCGAGCCCTCCCCCCACCGGGAGCCACTGGCTGCCGCTCCAACGCCGCACGAGGAGCTGGGTGGTGACGAAACCCGACCCGCTCTCCGGGTAGACATTCTCGACCCAGGCGACCGTGGGACGGCTCAGGGAGTCCACGGCCATCACGGGCTCCCGAGGCGAGGAGGGGCGCGTGCCGCCCGCCAGCAGTCCCCCCAGGGCCTGCCAGGACGAGCGCTTCACCTCGAGGGCGGAGAGGGTGGCGTACCCGTCGGGATAGCCGAACCCCAGGACCAGCTGATCGTCATCGACCATCACATCGAGGCTGACCGTGTACGCGTTGAAGGTCCCCGCCTCCTTTCCGAGGTCGAAGCCTTCGACGTACATGCCTTCCTCGGCGGAGATGTCGAAAGTGTGGAAGCCGGGCCCCAGCTCGTCGGCGAAGTGGAGGTCGACGCGGTAGACGCCGGGCCCGGGCACCGGAAGGGTGTAGCTGAACTGGCCGTTCGTCCGCGCGCTCTGGTAGAGCGGATCCTCCTCGGTGCCGGAGATGGGCTGGGTCATCACCACGGGGCTGCCGCCACTGAAGCCCCAATCGGCGTCCCATACCTTGCCGGTGGAGTCCGTGTAGGCCTCCCCGCCCACGTTGATGCGGATGGGCAGGGTGACGACGGATTGTTCAACCTGCTGGAGTCGTGGCGACTCGACGGACTCCGGAGCGCAGCCCGGAGCCAGCAGCAACGCCCCGAGCAGGGGCAACGCGCCCAGGCGGCGACCAGAGAAGAGGGAGGGGTTGGAAACCAGGGGAAGGGGGGGCATGAGGCTCTCTCGAGGAACGCGACTCCACCCCGTCGGGGTGGCGCGCCCCTGACGTCCGTCCTTCCCGTTTATTCTGTCTAAACGTTCTTGATGGGTCTGACCCAATTCAATGCGGCCGGCATCCTCGGTAAGAGTCGCGCGGAGCCTGGAAATCGGCTAGAGCGCCACTCGCCATGCTCGTCTCCGTCGTCATCCCGGTCTACAACGAGATCTCCACGCTCGCCGAAATCATCCGCCGTATCACCGCGGTGGACTTCCCGAAGGAACTCGTCCTCGTGGACGACTGCTCGCGCGACGGCAGCCGCGAGCTGCTCCAGCGCCTGACCACCGAGGGCCTCTCGGTCGTGGGCGGCACCCCGAAGAACCGCAACGAAGTGCGCGTGTTCCTGCAGGAGAAGAACCAGGGCAAGGGCGCGGCCCTGCGGCGCGGCTTCGCCGAGTCCACCGGGGACATCATCATCGTGCAGGACGCGGACCTCGAGTACGACCCGCGCGACATCCCCCGCGTGCTCCAGCCCATCATCGATGGCGAGGCGGACGTCGTCTTCGGCAGCCGCTTCACCGGCACGCCCCGGCGCGTCCTCTACTTCTGGCACTCGGTGCTCAACAACATGCTCACCACGTTGAGCAACATGACGAGCAACCTCAACCTCACCGACATGGAGACCTGCTACAAGGCCTTCCGCACCGAGGTCATCCGCTCCGTCACCGTGGAGGAGGACCGCTTCGGTTTCGAGCCGGAGATCACCGCCAAGGTGGCTCGCGGCGGCTGGCGCGTCTTCGAGGTGCCCATCAGCTACCACGGGCGCACCTACGAGGAGGGCAAGAAGATCGGCTGGAAGGATGGCGTGCGGGCGCTCTACGTCATCGGGAAGTACGCCCTCAAGCGCTGAGCCACCCCCTGGAGCCACGGGCTTCACGGCGGCCCGTTCCGCCGGTCCCAGTGCCCGGCACGACGCGCATCCCCAACTTCGGGGCGTGTTACCTCGATACGTCCTCTATGGCTGCGCGGGTTGGGTGCTGGAGGTGTGCTTCACCGGCATGGAGAACGCCCTGAAGGGGGACCGGACCGGCACGGCGAAGACCTACCTGTGGATGCACCCCATCTACGGCTCAACGGCCCTGAGCCTGGAGTCCCTCCAGGAGCGGCTGCGCTTCCTGCCCCGGCCCCTGCGGGCGCTCGCCTACACCGTCGTCATCTTCGGCGCGGAGTTCCTCAGTGGCTGGCTCCTGCGCAAGGCGCTCGGCCGCTGCCCCTGGGACTACGACGACAAGGGATGGAGCGTGAAGGGACTCATCCGCCTGGACTACGCCCCCTTCTGGTACGCCACCGCCCTGCTCTTCGAGCCCATGCACGAGGCCTTCCTGCTCGTCACCCGCGAGGCCCTGCGCCACGCGCCCGGCGCCCCTCCCGCACTCGAGGCCCCTGCCTGCGTGAATCCGTAAAAAAACCGACAGATAAGGAAAACTTGGGTAAAAGGTTCCGGGGTTGGACGCTCTGCGGCCGGGCCCCGGGCTTGACGTTGCCTTTTCTTTCTGCAACGGGGGCTGCGTAGTAGGTTGCCGCGCGATCCCACTGTTCCGTGGGAATTGACGACGTAGTCCGGAAAGTTCCCGCCCCCGTATGTTCGACTGGCTCCACACTCTCTTCTCGCGTGACCTCGCCATCGACCTGGGCACGGCCAACACGCTCATCTACATCCGCGGCCAGGGCATCGTGTCCAACGAGCCCTCCGTGGTGGCCGTCCAGCAGGACGCGCGCGGCGGCAAGAAGGTGCTCGCCGTGGGCAAGGAGGCCAAGGAGATGCTCGGTCGGACCCCGGGCAATATCGTGGCCATCCGCCCGATGAAGGACGGCGTCATCGCCGACTTCGAGATCACCGCGGCGATGCTGCGCTACTTCATCCAGACGGCGCACAACCGCAAGTCGCTCGTCTCCCCGCGCATCGTCATCGGCATTCCCTCGGGCATCACCGAGGTGGAGCGCCGCGCGGTGCGCGAGGCCGCCGCCAACGCCGGCGCCCGCGAGGTGTACCTCATCGAGCAGCCCATGGCGGCCGCCATCGGCGCGGGCCTGCCGGTCACCGAGCCCAGCGGCAACATGATCGTCGACATCGGCGGTGGCACCTCCGACGTGGCCGTCATCAGCCTGGCCGGCATCGTGTTCGCCAAGAGCGTGCGCATCGGCGGCGACAAGCTGGACGAGGCGATCATCCAGTACGTCAAGCGCAAGTACAACCTGCTCATCGGCGAGCGCACCGCGGAGCTCATCAAGATGGGCATCGGCACCGCGTACCCCACCGAGGAGGTCATGACCATGGAGATCAAGGGTCGCGACCTGGTGGCCGGCGTGCCGCGCACGCTCACGGTGAGCAGCGACGAGGTGCGTGACGCGCTCGCCGAGCCCGTCAATGGCATCGTCGAGGCGGTGAAGCTCACGCTCGAGCGCACCCCGCCGGAGCTCGCCGGCGACATCGCCGACCGCGGCATCGTGCTCGCCGGGGGTGGCGCGCTGCTCAAGAACCTCGACACGCTCCTGCGCGAGGAGACGGGTCTGCCGGTGTTCCTCGCCGAGGATCCGCTGTCCGCGGTGGTGATGGGCGCGGGCAAGGCGCTGGAGACGCTCGATATCCTCCGGCAGGTCTGCCAGCCGGGCTAGGCCGCTCCCCCTGCCCTCCAGCACCAGGCGGACGGGCAGGCGCCATGGGTGGGTGGACTCCGCGGTGTTCATCTCATTGGGCAATGCCACACAACCCAAGAGAGGAGCGGAGGATGATCGACCCTGGAGAAATCCACGAGGGAATGACGGTGCGCGACGGGACCGGGCGCAAGCTCGGGACGGTGGAGAACGTGGGGACCACCCACTTCGAGCTCGGACAGGGCTCGCCCGCCCGCCGGGAATACGCGGTGCAGTTCCACCGTGTCGCGCGAGTCCAGGGCGCGGACATCTACCTCACGCCGACGCATCCCCCGCTGCCCCCCGAGGAAGAGCCTCCGCCCCGCCGGGCGTGAGACCCCTCACGGAGCCTGAAGTGTCCGGTGTCCGCGCGCCCAGAAGAGCAGGGCCGCCGCCAGCGACGGAGCCAACACCGCCACGATCATGACCAGCCAGTCGCCCCAGCCCTCGGCGCGCGGCAGGTTGTAGAGCAGGGCCTCGAGCAGGGTGAGGCTCGCGTCGCCGGTGATGACCCAGGCCAGCAGGGTGGCGAGCCCCCGGCGCCAGCGCCGCACGAGCGAGAAGAGCGCCACCGTGAGCCCCACGTCGAAGAGCACCCAGGCGGCCTGGATGTGCCAGGAGGGGAAGTGGCTGGTGGTGATGGGCAGCGCGAGCAGCACCGTCCACGGCACCAGCAGCACCGCGGTCAGCCAGATGAGCAGCAGGGGATGCTCCAGCAGGCTCCTCGCGCCGAAGCGCAGCAGGCTGCCCTGGGCGAAGGCCTTGAGGGAGTCGTACACCGCGAGCACGGGACCCCGCGTCCGGGGCCATGCCAGGAAGACGGGATCCCACGAATGGGGGCGCAACCGGGCCTTGAAGGCCCGCAGGCCCTCGAAGTCATAGAGGGGCTTGCCCAGCCGGCGTGCCAGCCTCAGCACCCCGGCCACCTCACCCGACAGCGGCGCCAGGCCCAGCGTCAGGAAGCTCCGGTCCTCGGCCGCCGCGGCGCGCATCAGCCCATCCACCAACAACTCCACGGTGCCATTGGGCGCCCGCTTGTCGCGCAGCAGGTGCTGCACGAACCAGCCCTCGCGCGCGTACACGGGGATGGCCGACAGGAAGGCCACCACCTCCCCGTCCCGCTCCGCCACGAAGCAGCGCCGCGCCTCGGGCCGATCGAAGGGCGACAGCTGCACCAGGAAGCCCATGGGAGCCATCCGCCGCGACTCCAGCCAGCGAGCCATCAACCGCTCCATCCCCTCGCGCACCGGGCTCGTGGGCTCACGCACCTCCGCCACGTCCACCGCCCGTACGCGCACGCCCTTGGCCCTCGCGCGGCGCAGCTGCTCGCGCAGGTGGCGGCTGTCGCGCAGGCACTCCTCCCACCGCCGCGGGTCCCACACCGGCTGCTCGCCGATGAGCAGGGACTCCAGCGGCGTGGCGTGTAACAGCCGTGTCTCGATGGCGAAGAAACACACCCGCCGGCCCTGTGTGGCCGCATGCGCCGCGAAGCGCTCGGCCACCTCGGCGAGCCGCTCCGTCGAGGCGATGGGCGCCCCCGCCACCACCCACGCGCTTCCCGTGTCCACGTAGGCCACGCACGCGTCGTCCCCGTCGAACCAGTACGCGTACCCGGGCTCCAGCACCTGGAAGGACGTGGTGTTCCAACCGTGACGCCGCAACAGCTCCAGGACTCGCGACTTCTCCGCACCATCCCCGTTCATGGCCATGCCGTGCTCGCGTGTGGGTCCAGGTCCGAGCGCGCCCCTGTCGGCGAACACCCACTCGGCTCCACCTGGAAGTGACACGGCGAGGAGCGGCGCGGTAGATAAATCCCCTCCCATCCCTGCAAGGAGTGAGTTGGGTTGACACCTCGACATGTATTCTCCGCCCCGCACCGCCCGCTGGCAGCCGGGCTCGCGCTCTGGGCGCTCACCGCGCTCATTCCCCTGAGCGCGGCCCGCGCCGATGAGGTGGAGGAGGACACGCGCCTCTTCCCCCACGCCGGCAACGCGCGCCTGTTGTCCAGCGATGAGGCCGCGCCCATCAAGCATCTGACCATCGGCCTGCAGCGCACCGCGATCCCCCTGGCCCTGGGCATCGCCGTGGACACCTCGCTGCTGGCGGACATCGCCACCGCCGCCAACGTGGGCGTGCGCTGGGGCGCCGAGTGGGGCATCCACCGCTTCGTCATCGGCGGGCGCTACACGTGGTTCCTCGGCGGGGAGACGCTGTCCAACGCCCTCAGCGAGCAGGTGCCCGAAATCCAGCGCGTCGACGTGAACTTCAGCGGGCCCAGCGTCTATGCGCTCTACGGCATCGTGCTCGGGCGCTTCCTGGTGCAGGGCGAGGTGCGCCACTACATCTACCAGAACACCGTCACCACGGCGACCGGCGCGGTGGTGTTCAACATCATCGGCAACCTGTCCGCCGTCGGCGAGCTCGGGGTGCGCTTCTCCGAGGGCATGCCCCTGCGCGGCGCGTTCGGTCTGCGCTACGGCGGCCCGACGCTCGGTGTGTCCCTCGGCCTCGCGTACGTCGACGTCACCGAGCCCCTGCTGCCCTACAACGAGGGCCGCGTTCCCTTCCTCCCCGCCTTCGACCTGTCCCTGACCTTCTAATGAACCGCCTCGCTCCCGCCCTGCTCTGCTCCCTGCTGGTCACCGCGTGCTCCGCCGAGGTGGCCATCGACTCGGATCCCATCTCCACGACGGTTCCGGTCACCTCCATCTTCGAGCCCACCTATGCCGAGGTGGCCATCGACCTGCCCGCGGACACGCAGGACCTCGCGGTCCTCGTGAAGGAAGTGACCGCCACCCTGACCGTGGTCAACCCCTCGACCGTCTTCACGCTGAACGCGTCCGCGCGCCTGTCCCTCGAGGGCACCGCCACGCCGGATCAGCCCATCATCTACACCCCGCGCAACCTGCCCCCGTACTACGCCAAATCCCAGGAGCTGCTGTCGGCCAACTTCGGACCCGCCTCGCGCACGGAAGCCACCATCCCCAGCTCGGAGACGTTCCTCAAGGCCGTGCGCCAGCCGCGCATCTGGTTCATCGTGGCCAACACCATCTCCAATGCGACTCCCGGCACCGGCGGCCTGCCCGTGGAGATCCGCCTGGAGAACGCCATCCTCCACGTCGTCGTGGAGAAGAACTTCAGCGGCCTCGAGGGCGCGCTGGGCATCACCGGTCTCTAGAACCCGGCTCTCACCGCGCTCCCGCCGGACGCCTGGCGGGCAGCGCGAGCGAGCGGTACGCACGCGACTCGGCGAAGGTCGGCAAGTCCGTGGGACG
The DNA here is from genome assembly GCF_002305875.1 of Cystobacter fuscus. NCBI lineage: Bacteria > Pseudomonadati > Myxococcota > Myxococcia > Myxococcales > Archangiaceae > Cystobacter > Cystobacter fuscus. Next base: position 11,730,473 of record NZ_CP022098.1, read on the forward strand.
CTGGTGCCACCAGTTCATCACCAGCGTCACCCGCAGGCGCGACGTCCCCGGCAGCTTCCCGTCGGGAATCTGGTTGCGGGCGTCCAGCACGCCATGGGTGAGATTGCCCCGGAAGCAGGAGAAGCGGTTGGGCCGGGGCATCACCAGATCGAACTCGTCCGTGTCGGGCGCGAGCGACGGGTTGTCCTCGCACGGAAGCGCCCGCGTCACCGCGAGCGCCCCACCCCGCACCCGGTTCATGAAGAGCAGCGAGGTGAAGCGCGGATGCACGAGCGGCCCTCCCTTCAAGGCGAGCTTCTCGTCGCGGTCCTGATGGAAGTCCACCTGCACGTCCGTGGTGTACATGCGCGACAACCACCACTCCACCCCCGCGATCCCCCGGCGCACCGGCACGCGCGGGCGCAGCGCGAGGATGGCCTCCTCCACGAGGTTGGTGGGCTCGCCCAGGTCGAACCAGAAGGTCGTCTGGTAGGTCTGACGTAGCCGCTCGCGGCCCAACGCGCGCACCCGCCGCCACAGGCGCTGGAAGTGGGCCTCGGGAAGGGCGGAGTCCTGGAGGAAGACGAGCGGCGCGGGGGGCGGCATGGACGTTCTTCTATCACCGTCCCGTTGCGCGCCCGCGCGGGGATGACGAGCTTTGCCCCCTTGGCCAGCCCGTCATGCATGGGCCCGGGAGGACCGATGGCAGCCGCTCGACGCTCCAGGAGCGCTCCGTGGATGACGGGGCTGCTCGTCACGCTGGCCCTCACCGCGAGCGCGGCACCCGCTCCCGCTCCAGCGCCCTCCGCCAATCATGCCGACGTGCGCGGCTACATCGCGCGCACCTGGGACGCACTCACGCGCTCACTCGAGTCCTGTGAGGTGTTCGAGGACCCCAAGGTCGCGGGCCGCGCCGTGCTCTACCTGCCCCGGGAGCTGCCCGAGCCCGCCATCGTCCAGCGGCTGCGCCAGAAGTGTCCGAAGGTGGAGCTCCACCGCCTGCCCAGGGAGCTCACCGGGGCGGGACAGGTGGACGTGCGCGCGTTGGAGACCCAGGGACTGCTCTACCTCGAGCACCCCTACGTGGTGCCCGGCGGCATGTTCAACGAGATGTATGGCTGGGACAGCTACTTCATCATCCGGGGGCTGTTGCGCGACGGACGGCGGGAGCTGGCCCAGGGCATGGTGCGCAACTTCTTCTTCGAGATCCAACACTACGGCGCGCTGCTCAACGCCAACCGCACCTACTACCTGTCCCGCTCCCAGCCGCCCTTCCTCACCTCCATGGTGATGGAGATCCACCGGGCGCTGCCGGAGGACGAGGGCCGCGCCTGGCTCACCGAGGCCTGGCCCTTCCTCGTGCGCGACCATGGTCTGTGGGTGCGGGAGGAGCACCTGGCGGGCGACACGGGCCTGTCGCGCTACTTCGACTTCAACGAGGGGCCGGTGCCCGAACTGGCGGTGGACCAGGCCCGCTACTACCGCGACGTGGTGAGCTACTTCACGCGCCACTCCGAGGAGGGCCGGCCCTTCCTGCGCGAGGTGGACCGGGACGCCATCTCCCCGAGCGCCACGGCCCCCGTGTTCCTCACCCAGGTGTGCCAGCGCGACCCCGGCACCACGACCTGCACCACCCAGGGCGCCGTCACCCTCACCGAGGACTTCTACCGGGGCGATCGCGCCATGCGCGAGTCCGGCTTCGACATCTCCTTCCGCTTCGGGCCCTTCAGCGCGCGCACGCACCACTTCGCCGCGGTGGACCTCAACAGCCTGCTGTACAAGGCGGAGACGGACCTGGAGCGCATCAGCACGCTGCTCGGCCGCGACGCCGAGGCCCGTGCCTGGCGCGAGCGCGCCACGAAGCGCCGGGCCCTGGTGGACCGCTACCTGTGGGACGCCGAGCGGGGCATGTACTTCGACTACGACGTCGAGAAGCGACAGCGCTCCACCTACGAGTACGCGACGACCTTCTACCCGCTCTGGGCGGGACTGGCCTCGCCCGAGCAGGCGCGCGCCGTGGCCGCCCACCTCCCGGACTTCGAGCGGGCCGGGGGACTCGCGATGAGCCGCCAGGAGACGTCCGCCCAGTGGGATCTGCCCTACGGCTGGGCACCCCTCCAGCTCCTCGCCGTCGAGGGCCTGCGCCGCCATGGCCATGACGCCGACGCGGACCGCCTGTCCCGGAAGTTCCTCGACATGGTCGCCGACAACTTCCACCGCGAGGGCAACCTGCGCGAGAAGTACAACGTGGTGAAGCGCACCACCGAGGTGCAGGTCACCGCGGGCTACGCGCACAACGTCATCGGCTTCGGCTGGACCAACGGCGTCTTCCTGGAGCTGTGGCACGGCCTGCGCCGCGAGCCCACGAAGCAGCCCGCTTCACCCTCCCAGACGCCGCGGCCTCCGGCTCAGTGAGCCGACTGCGCCGCCAGGGGCTCGGGCTCGGGCGGCAGGGGCTCGCGCGCCGCCGTCTCCAGGTGGTCCACCCGCCGTAGCTCGGGGAAGCCCCAGGCCCACAGCACCACCACCACCAGCGTGCCCACCGCTCCGGAGATCACCGCCTTCTCCGCGCCCATGTGCTCGGCGAAGGAGCCGGCGCGGAACTCGCCCAGCTCGTTGGAGGCGCCGATGCAGATCATGTTCACCGCGCCCACGCGTCCGCGCATCTCGTCCGGCGTGGCCAGCATCTCGACCGTGCCGCGCACCACCACGCTCACCATGTCCGCCGCCCCCGCCACCGCCAGGGCCACCACGGACAGGGGCAGCGAGCGGCTCACGCCGAAGACGAGCGTCGCCACGCCGAAGATGGCCACCGCGATGAACATCTTCCATCCCGCCCGGCCGCCCAGCGGACGCGAGGCCAGCAGGAGCGCCACCACCGCCGCGCCCACCGCGGGCGCGCTGCGCAACAACCCCAGGCCCCAGGGCCCCGTGTGCAGCACGTCCTGAGCGTAGATGGGCAGCAGGGCCACCGCGCCGCCCAGCAACACCGCGAACAGGTCCAGGGTGATGCTGCCGAGCAGCAGCCGCTGACGGCGCACGAAGTGGAAGCCCGCCAGCAGCGTCTTCATCGAGAAGGGCTCGCTCGAGGAGCGGCCCGTGCGGACCTTCAACAGGAGCATCCACACCACGGTGAGCGCGCACAGCGAGGCGGAGCCCACGTAGGCCCCCATGGCGCCCGCCCAGCCGTAGAGGACGCCGCCCACGGCGGGACCCGCGATGGTGGCCACCTGCCACGTCGTCGAGTTGATGGCCACCGCGCGGGGGAGATCCTCGGCGGGAACCATGCGGGGCACGAGTGCCGCGCTCGCGGGCGAGTAGAAGGCCCGCGCCGTCCCGAAGAGCACCAGCACGCCGTAGACGAAGCGCACGTCCCGGATGTGGCCCAACGTGAAGGACAGGAGCAGCAGGCTGCACAGCAACATGACGCTCTGGCACACCACGAGGATGGCGCGCCGGTCCACGCGGTCCGCCACCTGTCCGCCCACCAGCGCGAAGGCCACGAAGGGCAGGAACTGCGCGAGGCCCGTGTAGCCCAACGCCAGCGCGCTGCCCGTCAGCTCGTACACCTGCCACCCGATGGCCACCGACTCGACCTGCATCGCCAGCACCGCGCACAGGCGGGCCAGTTGGAACAGGCGGAAGTCACGATGACGGAAGACGGAGGGTCTGGGCTCGGGAGTGTCGGACGAAGGCATGAGGTCCGAGGGCTCTAACGCAATCCCGCCCCTCCTCGCCAGCCATCCCCAGCCGGGCGGGCAGGGCCCCGCTCGCGGCTCACCCTCCTCGCGAGGTAAGATGAACGACCACCACGCGGGCTTCTCCCACCCCACGCACCCGGAGACTCCCAGGAGCCTCCCAGCCGAGCAGCTCCTGCTCGGCCAGTGGCTCGCCCGACACCTCCGCCCGTCCCGCCAGCCCGTACAGCCACACGCTCCCCGCCCCCTCGATGGGGTGCTCGCCGCCCGCCGCCAGCTCCACCACGTCGAGCCGGGCCTCGGCGAGCTCCCGGTCCACCATGAGGTTGAAGTCGCGCACCGGCCCTCCGAGCAGCCGGCTCTCGAAGGGCACCTCGCCCGGAAAGCGGAACGGCGCACTGCCCCGCTCGAGGACCACCTCGGGGGCTCCCTCCCGGCGCAGCGCCATGCCCTCGCCCTCGAGGAAGAGCAGCGTCCGATCCACCCCCGGGAACAGGGAGAACGGCCCCGACGAGGCCACCGTGGCGATCGACAGGCGCATGAGGAAGCGCTCCGGCGCCCTCGGGTGCGGCAGCTTCAGCAGCTCCCGGGTGACGCCGCCCCCGTTCTTCCAGGGCATGTCGCGGTAGTCCGTGGGTCCCCATCGTCTCATCGTCGTCCCTCGCGCGCCGCGGCCGATGACCTCACGCCGCCCCGGCTCGAACAATGTAGTCCCTTAGCATACACCCCCCTGGCGGGAGGGGAAACGAAGGGCCGGGAGGCAGTGGCGCGGGGAGCCGTTACCCGGTGGACGCCCGAGGGAAAAGGCATGCGTGTCCGGCCCGGCAAGCGCTCGCGCTCCCGGTAGAGTGCCGGCGCCTATGGCTCACCTGACCGAAGACAAGAACTTCCGGCTTCCCCTCTCCGTTCGCCCGCACCGGTACGCGGCGACCCTGACGCTCGACCTGGATGCCCGCGCGTTCACGGGCGTGCAGACGATCGAACTGGAGCTGGAGAAGCCCACGGACGAAATCATCCTGCACGCCATCGCGCTGAAGATTGGCGAGGTGCTGTTCCGCACACAGGATGGCCGCATCTGCGTGTGCAACGACGTGCGCGTGGTGCCGGAGAGCGAGACGGTGGTGCTGCGCTTCCCCGAGCAACTGCCCGCGGGAGCCGGAGCGCTGGACGTGGCGTGGACGGGCCGCTTCACCGAGGGCCTGCGGGGCCTGTACATGGCGGGCAAGGTGGCGGCCACGCAGTTCGAGGCGGCGGATGCGCGGCGGCTCTTCCCGTGCTTCGACGAGCCGGCCTTCAAGGCGCGCTGGGCGCTCACGGTGCAGGTGCCCACGGGGCTCACGGCGCTGAGCAACGGCCGGCTCGAGCGCGAGGAGTCCGACGGCCACGTGCGCAAGCTGTACTTCCAGGAGACGGAGGTGCTCAGCTCGTACCTGGTGGCGCTCGTGGTGGGCCCGCTGGTGGGCACCATCGAGGAGACGGTGGAGGGGATTCCGGTGCGCACCTGGGCGCTGCCGGAGAAGGCGCACCTCACGCGCTTCGGCCAGGACGCGGCGCTCGCGGCCCTGCCCCGGCTCCAGGCGTACTTCGGCCTGCCCTACGCCTTCGGCAAGGTGGACCAGGTCGGCATCCCCGACTTCGAGGCCGGCGCCATGGAGAACGCGGGCCTCATCACCTACCGGGAGATCGCCCTCCTGCTCGACCCGGCCACCGCGCCCCTGTCGGTGCAGAAGCGCGTGGCCGAGGTGGTGACGCACGAGCTGGCGCACCAGTGGTTCGGCAACTGGGTGACGATGGTGTGGTGGGACGACCTCTGGCTCAACGAGGCCTTCGCCACGTGGATGGCGTACAAGATCGTCGACTCGTGGAAGCCCGAGTGGCGGGTGTGGCTGGACTTCGACGCGGGCAAGGCGGCGGCGCTGCACCTGGACGCGCTGCGCTCCACGCACCCCATCCGCGGGGAGGTGCGCAACGCGCACGAGGCCGGTGAGAGCTTCGACCTCATCACCTACGAGAAGGGCGGCGCGGTGCTGCGGATGATCGAGGGCTTCCTCGGCGAGGACGCCTTCCGCGAGGGCATGCGCCAGTACATGCGCAAGCACGCGCGCTCCAACGCGGTGGCGGATGACCTGTGGCGGGCGCTCGCCAACGCCTCGTCGCAGCCGGTGCTGGAGCTGGCCAACGCGTGGATTGGACAGAACGGCTACCCGCTGGTGAGCGTGTCGCTGGAGGGCCGCACGGTGAAGCTGGCCCAGCAGCGCTACTACTCGGAGCCCGGGGTGAAGAGCAACGAGCACTGGCCGGTGCCCATGGTGCTGCGCTACGCGGACGCGGGCGGGGTGCGCGAGCAGCGGGTGCTGCTGCGCGAGTCCCACGCCGAGGTGAAGCTGGAGGGCACGGGCGAGGTGAAGTGGCTCGTCGCCAACGCGAGCTCCACGGGCTTCTACCGGGTGCAGTACGACGCGCGGGCGCTGGAGCGGCTGTCGGCGAGCGTGGACGCGCTGGAGCCCAGCGAGCGCATCTCGTTGCTCGCGGACCAGTGGGCGCTGGCGCGCAGCGGCCAGGCGACGCTGGCGGCGTTCCTGGACCTGGCGGGCCGCTTCGGCCACGAGGAGGACGACGCGGTGCTGGACGAGCTGGTGGGCCGGCTCGCGTACGTGGAGAACCGGCTGGTGGACGGCGAGGACCAGGAGCGCTTCCGCCGCTGGGTGGAGAAGCTGCTCGGCGCGGGGCTCGAGAAGCTCGGGTGGGAGCCGGCGCCGGGAGAGACGGACCAGGTGAAGCTGCGGCGCGCGGCGCTGGTGCGGGCCATTGGCGGCGTGGCGCGCAGCCGCAAGGCGCTCGCCGAGGCGCGGCCCCGGGTGGAGCGGGCGCTCAACGGGGACACGAGCGCGCTGGAGCCCAACCTGCTCGACGTGGCGGTGGGCATGGTGGCGCGCGAGGGCGACAAGGCACTGTACGAGAAGCTGCTCGAGAAGATGCCGGTGGAGCCGGATCCGGCGACGCAGCGGCGCTACCTCATGGCCATCACCTCCTTCGAGGATCCGCAGTTGGCGGCCGCCGCGCAGCAGCTCTTCTTCGGCGAGAAGGTGAAGATGCAGGACGTGGCGAGCTTCCTCACGGGGCTGATGGCCAACCGCACGGGCCGCGACGCGTGGTGGGCGGAGAAGCAGAAGCGCTGGAAGGACGTGCTGGCGCGCACGGGCGCGGCGCCCATGCTGCTGCGGCGGGTGGTGGAGTCGCTGGGCGCGCTGCGCGAGCGCAAGCAGCTCGACGAGGTGCGCAAGCTGCTGACGGCGCACCCGGTGGAGGAGGCCAGGCAGGCCATGAGCCAGACGATCGAGAAGCTGGAGCAGGACGTGATGCTGCGCGAGCGCGCCCTGCCCGAGGTGCGCGCCTGGCTCCAGAAGCAGGCTTGACGGGTTGTTTTCCCTGATGTTTCCCTGAGCGCCCCGTGAGGCCCCGGCTTCACGGGGCGCTCTTCTCTTTCGTGCGGAACGGTCCGTGAACACAGAATCCACATCGACGCAGCCTGGCGGGAGTGCCTATCCGCTGCCGTCCCTGCATATCCAAGGCTTCAGGGCCTTCAAGGACCTGCGGCTGGACAACCTCGGCCGCGTCAACCTGATCGTCGGCAAGAACAACGTGGGCAAGAGCACGCTCCTGGAGGCCATCGCGTTGTACGCCTCGGGACCAGAGGTGATCCGCGAACTCCGCAACCTGCTCAAAGCACGTCAGGAATTTCGAAGACCACTCCTCAAGGACGAACGCGACCCTTCCGTGGACATCTACCGCGCATTTCACACGAACACGTCCACAGGGTTCGACTTCGAACCGACTCTTCGCATCGCTCCGTCAGGATCTGGAGAGAAATCACTCCAGATCAAACTCCAAAGAAAATCCGGGCCATTTGCCAGACATGCCGAGCCCGACATATCAGCTCAATATGGGGCTGAAAAGAAAGGCAATCCCGTCTCTGAGCCCGGTCTCGACAAGAACCAGACTCCAGCAGCGGAAAGATTGTTCACGTGCCACTCCATACCTGCCCGTGGATTGGAAGGAAGACAGTTGGATTGGCTATGGGACAACATCGTCCTCACTGATCAAGAGCAAGACGTCCTGCGCTCGCTCCAGATCATCGCGCCCGGGATTGAACGCATCTCTCTTGCTGAAGGAACCAGGATATCGACTCAAGGCCGCATCCCTTTGATCCGCCAAAAAGGCAGCCACGACCCAGAACCCTTGCGAAGCATGGGCGACGGAATGAACCGCGTGTTCGAACTGGCGCTCGGGCTCGCCAACTCGAAAGACGGGCTCTTCCTCGTGGACGAACTGGAAAACGGCGTGCACTACAGCGCCCAGGAACAACTCTGGCGGCTCATCTTCGAGACCGCCAGCCAGCTCAACGTCCAGGTCTTCGCCACCACCCACAGCTGGGACTGCATCGAGGCCTTCCAGCGCGCCGCGAGCGCCCACCCATCGAACGGTGCGCTCATCAGCCTCGCGCGCCAGGAAGACGGGGTGAAAGGCACCGTCTTCAACGAGCGGGATCTCGAGATCATCACCCGCGAATCCATCGAGGTTCGCTGATGCCTCCGCCCCGAGAGCATGTCCTGTTGGTCGAGGGCAAGGACGACCGCGAGGTCGTCTACCAGTTGTGCAACCACCACCAACTGGACAACCAGAACCTGTTCACGGTGGAAGCGAAGGATGGATACGAGCGGCTCCGGGACGATTTGAGTGTCCGTCTCCGGGTCCCGGCGCTGCGCACCATCGGGACCATCATCGACGCCGACACGAACCTCGCGGACCGGTGGCACTCGGTGTGCGACGTGCTGGCGAGAAGCGGCTACACGGAGCTTCCCGCCGCTCCAGCGGAAGACGGAACGATCCTCGCGGCCCAGGGTCGCCTGCCCCGCTTCGGCATCTGGGTCATGCCCGACAACCGGCTGTCCGGAATGTTGGAGGACTTCATCCAACACCTCGTTCATCAAGGTGACCCCCTGATCCCCCGAGCGCAGACGTCCGTCGACGGGATTCCGCCCGCCGAGCGCCGGTTCCAGGACGTCCATCGCTCCAAAGCGCTCATCCACACGTGGCTGGCCTGGCAGCAGGAACCCGGGACACCCCTCGGGCTGGCGGTGACCAGGCGCTACCTGGACGCCAACCACTCACTGGCCCAGCGCTTCCTCACGTGGCTGCGGAACCTGTTCTCCACCCCCTGAGACGAACCACTCAGCCCTGGAAGTCCAGGTCCGAGGCCGACTCCTTGGCCTCCGGGGCACGCCTCGGAATCAGGTGGCGCGCGACGACGATGACGAGCGTCAACACGCCCGGCAGGAAGACCCACGGACCCGGGCTGTGGGAGTTCTTCATCACGAAGAACCACAGCATGAGCCACACGGTCATGAGGGTGAGGAAGAGCGGGTGCATGCCCCCGAGCCCCCGGTGTTTCACCGCCGTGCACGCGAGGAACAGCAGCGTGAACTGGGTGAGCGCCGCCAGCGGCAACTCGCCTCCCCGCATGCCCGACCACCACGTGCTCCCCCGCGTCCACGGCAGCAGGAGCGAGACGCTGCACAGCACCACGCCCGCCAACACCCACGGGTGCGACGCGGACCCCGACTCCCCCTCGGGCAAGCCATCCCCGGGCGGGACGAAGTACCTCCGGCCCTGGTCGTAGCCGAGCAGCCCCCCGGCGAGCATCCACACCCACGAGATGGGCCCGTAGCCCAGCATCAACACGGCATACGTGCAGACGAGCAGCGCGAACGTCTGGCCGATCACCGGATGCTCCGTCTCCCGGGGCAGGTTCGCGAGCGCTGGAGGCAGGGGTGGCACGGGCCGGCCCTGGTACTCGGGCGCCTCGTGCACCTGGCGCCACTCGTTCACCGCCGCGAGCGCTCCCCACAGGAGCACCACCCCCGAGCCCATCGGCCCGATGCCCGGAATGGGAGGCGCCACCGAGAGCACCACCCCCGACCCCACGAGCCCCACGCCCACCAACGTCAGCGAGCCGCCCGGCAGGTGTGCCCGGAAGCGGGGATCATCCAACAGCCCCTGGAACGTGCCGCCCACCTGCGTCACGGCGACGAACAGCGCGCCCGCGGCCTGGGACAGCCGGTCCCCCCAGGAGTCCGCGGGAGCGGGCCGGGCCCCCTCCTCATAATCCGCTGCGGAGCCGTCCGGATTGTCGTCCTCGGTGTCGGTGACGGCGGTCGCCTCGTCCTCGGCGGCGTACCGCGACTGGGAGACCTCGGTCCGCTCGTCGTCCTCGTCCGCCTGGACGCGCAGGGGCTCACCGCACTCGGCACAGTAGTCCAACGACTCATCGTCAATGACGTGACCGCATTTCGAGCAACGCATGAAGCCCCCGAGCGCGGCCCGAGCATAGGCCAGTCCCATGCCCACCGCAGCCACCCGCCCCCGCCGGGGCTGTTCACCAGAGCATGTCCTGGTCCTCGGTGACGCCGGGCACCGCGGACAGCACATGCGTGTGGCCGTCCACGCGCACCGTGCCCTCGAAGAGCCCCAGGGGCTGGGCGAAGTGGCTCACCACCACCTTGAAGTCATGGTCCTCGCGGTGGACGTGCAGGGGTTGGAAGCTCAGGTCCACCACCCCGTCGTCCGTGCGCAACCGCCAGGGCTTCATCAACTCCTGACGGTCGTACTCGAAGCTCGCGCGGCCCAGGGGGATGAGCCGGTTGCCGAGCCACAAGGCGTTCTCGTTGGTGTGGGAGCTCACGTTGAAGCCCTCGACGAGGTTGAGGCCCACGGGCGTGCCATCCGCGAGCCGTCCCGCCAGGAAGGCCCAGCGCCACGCGGTATGCCGCGCGAGATAGCCCTGGGTGTAGTCCGTGCCCCCCACGCCCCCGTCGAGCTGGAAGCGCTTGCCCCCCGCCTCGAGCGTGCCGAAGGCCAGCATCCCGCCTCGCTTCTGGGTGACGTTGACGAAGCCGTCCCCCTCCACGGGAGCGATGACCGACATCGCCGGGGCGCCCCCGGCCACCAACAGGCTCCCATCCCACTGGAAGGTCTGGAGGCTGCCGGTGCGCAAGCGGCTCACGTCCACGCGCAGCCGGTAGCGCTCGTCCTCCGCGCCGCGCTGCGCCGTCATCCGTCCACCCAGCGTGCGGAACGACACGGACAGCCCCGCCCCGGGCCGATTGCCCACCTCGGCCAGCGGACCCGGTGCTCCCAGGAAGCTCACGTCGCAGAGCACCCGCCGCTCCTTCAAGTCCAACGCCACCGCGAAGGCATTGGCCGAGTAGCCCACGTCCACCACCGCGAAGAGCGCCAGCACCTCGCGCGTGGCCGCCAGGGTGTAGTGCCAGCGCTTGCGCTTGAGCAGGCGATCCTTCGCCGCCGACGGGGCCCACCGGCCAGTGAGCTTCTGCAAGTCCACCTCGGGCAGTTCACCCTGGTAGGTGCCGAATCGGGGCTCGCCCGACGCCGTGGCCACGGAGGCCGGCGCCAACATCAGCGTGAGTTCTCTCTCCGGGGTCATATCGGCTCCAAGTCGGCTCCAAAGTGGGTCAGTACCCGCCCACCGTCTGTTGTCCGTGGGTACGGCCGGAGCGTCGCGCACGGAAGATCCGACCCCAGTGTGAACAAGTGGTTGAAGCCCACTCCTGCTGGCCAGGGGAAGTGATTGTACCTGAATGAACGGCAAGCGGCTGCCCGCTCTCCTGCCGTGGGGGCACGAGGCCGCGATGACGCGGCGCACCTTCCTTGCTGACTTTTCCAGTAGATGTGTCAGACGCTGTTCGTAAGGTAGTGCGCGTGGGGAACAACGGCGGGTACGGGGAGAGAGGGGCCATGAGCATGAGCAGGCTGTCGGCGGGTGATTTCGTTGCCAACCTCCAGCGGAGTTTCCAGGAGGGCTCCTTGGAGTTCCTCGTGGGCGCGGGCGCATCCATCGCGTCGGGCCTGCCGTCCTGGAACGAGCTGAACCGCCGGCTGTTGAGTTCCTTCCTGGCCCAGGAGCACAGCGACCTCGAGTTCCAATCGGGCGACCTCGATGTAGCCGCCCGGATCTTCGTGGACAACTTCGGCCGGGAAGCCGTGGTGGACGTCGTGCGCGACAAGCTGCCCGCGGAGCGCTACCTCGACATGCTCCGCGACGCGCTGTACCGGGGCGTCCCCAAGGACGTGAGCAGCATCCACCTGGAACTGGCCGCCATCCTGGCCGCATCGATGGACACGCCCCGGAGGCGACTGCACGGCCTCTACACCTTCAACTTCGATGATCTGCTGGAGCGCGCGGCGGAGCGCCTGCTGGGAAAGGCGCCCGAGGTCATCGTGACCGGGGAGCGGCCCGCGGAGCCACACGTCGTGCACCTTCACGGCTACCTGCCACCGACTCCGGGGAAGACACCGTCGGGCACGGTGGTCCTCTCGGAGAAGGACTACCACGAGGCGCGGGGCGACTGGGCGAGCCGCAAGCTCGACGATCTCTTCACGGAAGAGAAGAAGACCGTGTTGATGGTGGGTTTGAGCCTGGCCGACCCCCGGCTGCGTGGGTTGTTGCTGGAGCGCGTGAAGAGGGCTCAACGCCACCAGTCCGTGGCCCGCGTCTACGCGCTGCTGTCGAACAATCCGCCCTCGCCCGGTGCGGAACTCATGGATCGGCTGGCGCGCAACTTCGTGCGGCGGCACCAGGAAGACTTCTGGGCGTCCTGGCGAATGCACGTGCTCGACGTCGAGAGCCACGACCTGGTGCCCTTCTACCTGCGGCAGATCCGGCTGGGTTCCAACGGAGGGACCTGGGCGGAGAAGGGGGAAGCGTTCCTGCGAGCCACTTCTCCGGTGTTCAAGGATCTCTACCGCGAGGAGGTCCAACGCAGTGCCATCAACGTGCTCAAGGGAATGCACTCCTTCTTGAAGCGGCGGTTCGCGGTCCTGCAGGAGGAGGAACTCCACATTGGGGGCTTCATCCCGGCGGCGGGTGCGCTCATCCAGCTGGGTTTCCGTTATCGCGGTGGAGACGGCACGGGAGACATCATCAACGAACCCTATGCGCGAACGCGGCAACTGAGCGTCGCCTCGATGGAGAAAGCGCAAGGAGCCTCCGGTTTCACTTTTCTCCGCGGAGTAACGCTCGAAGCGTCCCGGGACCCGCGGCTGCATGCCAACTTCACGGCACCCATGCTGGAGTCATGGACTCACGATCAAATCTTCTCCTCCATGGTCTGTGTGCCCATCTATGACTCGGCCAACTGGATCCCCATCGGGGTCATCTACCTCACATCGAATCGACTCAAACCCTTTTGGGCAGGACTCGACACCGAGGACTACGAGCAACTGGAGACATTGCTCCGCAACACCTTCACCGAGGTCTTGAAATATGCCCCCATCTAGAGGGAGTCCTTCGCTCTGAGGGAGGAGGTGGACGATGGACAGGCCCATGCGAAGATGCACCCAGGTGATGGAGAGGTGGCCATGAAGAAGGTCCAACGGGTCGAAGTGGATGGGTTCACGGTGGTGACGGTGGGCGACTCCTCGCTGCACGGACGAGCGAAGGCCCGAGCCCAGGTCAAGGCGATTGCCCAGAAGGCCCGCGAAGAGGAGAGGTTGAGTCGACAGGCGAGGCAGTCGTCGACCCAGGAAACATTGACCCCGCCTGGAGCCCAGAAGGAGTGATGACCGCGTTCGCTCCGACCCACCTCCTGTCACGCATTGGCCTCGGAGTGCTCACCCTGGGGATGGCGATGGGCGCGGGTGGCTGCGTCTTCGCCGCGCCCACCTGGAAGGGCCCCCCGAGCGACCACTTCGATGGCCGGCGCTTCTTCAACCTGGAGCCCCGCGAGCAGCGGATGGGCTTCCTGGACTGGATGCGAACCCGCCGGCCCGGTCCGTGGAAGGACTGGCACGACGTGCCACACGGCCCACCTCCGCCCGAGCGTGTGGGCCGCGGCGCCCTGCGCGTGACGTTCATCAACCACGCCACGGTGCTCTTGCAGCTCGATGGGCTCAACATCCTCACGGATCCCATCTACAGCGAGCGGTGCAGCCCGGTGTCCTTCACGGGACCCAAGCGCGTGCGTCCGCCGGGCATCCGCTTCGAGGACCTGCCGCCCATCGACGCGGTGGTGCTCAGCCACAACCACTATGACCACATGGACGTGGCCACGCTGCTGCGGCTCCAGGAGAAGTTCCCCGCGATGCGCCTGTTCGCGGGACTCGGCAACGGGGCGTTCCTCGAGGGCCGGGGTCTGCGCCAGGTGACCGAGGTGGACTGGTGGCGGGAGTTCCCGCTCACCCCCGAGGTGACGCTGGTGAGCGCGCGCACCCAGCACTTCTCCAACCGGGGAATGACCGACAGCGGGGGCACGCTGTGGACGGGCTACGTCTTCCGGGGGCCGCACGGCGCGACGTACTTCGCGGGGGACACGGGCTGGGGCCGGCAGTTCGCCGAGGCCCGGGAGCGCTACGGGCCCATGCGGCTGGCGGTGCTGCCCATCGGGGCCTACAAGCCCGAGGGTTTCATGTCACCGGTGCACATCTCGCCGCGCGAGGCCGTGCAGGCCAGCGTGGACCTGGGCGCGCGCCACAGCGTGCCCATGCACTACGGGACGTTCCGGCTCGCGGACGATGGAGAGACGGAGCCCCTGTGGGACCTGGCGGGGGCGCTGGCGGAGCGGGGCGCGGACGCCCCCAAGTGGTGGGTGCTCGGCTTCGGAGAGGGCCGGGACGTGCCGCCCTGACCTCCAACGTCTGTACAGGTGCCCGACATTCCAGGTAGGATGGCCCCGACAACGGGAGACACGGACATGAGCGGCACCCCAGGCAAGAAGGGCGACAGGATCGGGCCGTATCGGCTGGGCAGACGCTACCGGGGCACCGACCCGGGCGAGGGCTCCATCCACGAAGCGCACCATGTCGAGACGGGCGCCCCGGCGCTGGTGATCCTCCCGGGCACGAACGAGGACGGACGCCCGCGAAGCGCCTGGAGCGTCCGGGCCGAGGGCTCGCTCCATCCGCCCTACCAGGCCGTGCACGTCGAGCAGCCGCCCCAGGGACGCGCCTCCCTGCATGACTTGACGCTGCTGCTCATCCGGCTCGCGGGCGCCACCGCGCACATCGAGAACCGCAAGGACGCGCACGGGCATTTCTCCCGCGTGCCCGCACACGCCCGCATCCGGCGATGGGTGCTCCACTGGGGACTCTCGGGGGCCGCGGCGGCCATGGCGACTGGACTCGTCCTCTTCCTCTGGCCTCACGCTCGCGAAGCAACGAGGGTGCGGACCACGAGCGAGGACCCCGTCTTCTTCGCCGACAGACAGAACCTCGTGTTTCCCATTGCCTCCTACCCGATGCCGGAAAAGCCCTTCAAGGAACAGCAAAAGCCTCCATGCCTCGAAGAAACGGAGGTGGAAGTCCGGGGCGGCTGCTGGATTGAGCACACGAAGAAGGCGCCCTGCCCGCGCAGCACGGCCGAGTACCAGGGCAAGTGCTACATCCCCGTGAAGAAGCAGCCCCCCCCTCCGAGTTCCCTCCAGCCCTGATGCGCGGGGAGCGGCAGCCGAGCAGGCAACCCCTGTGTGGGGAATGGTCGCTCCTCGTTGGCATCCCCATCCTCGCTGACAGGCGAAGTGGTCGCAGCCACGAGGGTGGACACATGAATCGAAGCGACATGATGACCGCGGCGGGGATGGGGGCGATGGCGGGAATGAGGGCGCTGGGTGCTCCGGCCTTCCTCAGCCAGCACCTGGCCGAAGAGGGAGCGAGCGCGAAGGCGAATCCCGTGGAGCAGTTCCTCGCGTCGTCGACGACGGCCCGTGTCCTGCCAGTGCTCGCGCTGGGCGAGCTGGTGCTGGACAAGCTGCCCGGGATGCCCTCGCGCGTCGTGCCGCCGGTGCTCCTCATGCGGCTCGCCTCCGGGGCCCTGGTGGGAGCGGCCGTGGCCCGGCAGAAGGAGCGGTCCGTGCTGGGGTTCGCCGTGGTGGGCGCGGCGACCGCGTTGGTCACCTCGTTCGCGCTCTACACGGTCCGCCAGTTCGCGCTCCGCAAGCTGCACATCCCCAACATCGTCGCGGGCTTCCTGGAGGACGCGCTCGTCGCGTCGGTGGGCCACCGGCTGACGGCGGTGATGGGATAGGCGCGGGGAGCTGAATGCATTGGCGGCGCGATGGATGACGCGCGACACGAGCCGGAGGGAAACGCTTCGCCCGGGAGGCTCCGACGTCCCATCATGGAGTCCCTGCGCGAGTACGGCCGGGGCATCGCGGGCGGGCTGCTCTTCAGCCTGCCGCTGCTCTACACGATGGAGGTGTGGTGGGCGGGCTTCATCGCCCGGCCCGTCCACCTGCTGTTCTATCTGCTGGGCACCTTCGTGCTGCTGCTCGGCTACAACCGCTATGGCGGCTTCCGGCGGGACGTGAACTGGAGCGAGGTGTTCGCGGACTCGGTGGAGGAGCTGGGGCTGGGACTGCTGGTGTCCACGGCGGTGCTCTTCCTGATTGGCCGCCTCACCGCGGACAGCTCGTGGCCGGAGGTGGTGGGGATGGTGACGGTGGAGGCGGGCACCGTGGCCATCGGCATCTCGGTGGGCAGCGCGCAGTTCGGCGGAGGGGGCGGAGGCGGGGACGAGGGCGGCAAGGAAGGAGACGAGGCGAAGGAGCGTGACGCGGCGGATCACGTGCCCGGCCAGCTCGTCATCGGCTTCTGCGGAGCGGTGCTCTTCGCGGCCAACGTGGCGCCCACGGAGGAGATCGTGATGATCGCCGTGGAGCTGACCCCCGTGCGGCTGCTGGGCACGGCGCTGCTGTCGCTGCTGCTCGGAGGGCTCATCCTGTACCAGCTCGACTTCACGGGAGCACACCGCTTCACGAGGCATCGCCGGCTCGGTGACGTGCTCATGGGCACGGTCATCACCTACGCGCTGGCGCTCGCTTCCGGGGCGCTGGTGCTGTGGTTCTTCGGCCGCTTCGACGGCAATGGGTTGTCCATCTGCGTGGCGCAGGTGGTGGTGCTGGGATTCGCGGGGACGCTCGGCGCCTCCGCGGGAAGGCTGCTCATCCAATCATGACGGCGAAGTGGAACTGGCTGGAGCGGATCGTCTTCGCGGTGAGCTGCGTGCTCGTGGCGGCGGTGCTGGGCTTCATCGCGGTGGACGCATGGACGATGGGCGACACGCCGCCGGACCTGGTGGTCACCGTGGGCACGCCCCTCCAGGGGAGTGGACACTGGCGGGTGCCCATCACGGTGGAGAACCGCGGCGAGGAGACGGCGGAGGAGGTGCGGGTGGGGGTGGACCTGCGCCAGGGGAGCGAGGTGCTCGAGCGCTCCGAGCTCTTCATCTCCTACGTGCCCCGGCACTCCCGGCGGGAGGGCTGGGTGACCTTCCTCCACGAGCCCTCTCCCGCCGACCTGGAAGCGCGGCCGCTCGGTTACGCGAAGCCCTGACCGGGTCGCTCGAGAACAGCCGGACCGGTAGCTCGATTGGACGCGGCAGCGGGTTGCAGGTCGGCTCGCGGCACGGGCCTCACGCGCGCGGAAGCGCGGAGACAAACCTCTCGATGATCGCGGTGACGGCCTCTGGCGCATCCTGACTGACGAGGTGCCCCGCCTCGGGGACGACGTGTTCGGTGATTCCTTCCGCCGCGGCCCACCGCGGCATCGCGGTGGCGATGTTTCCCGTCTCGTCGGCGGAACCCCTGATCAAACAGAGGGGGATTGGAGTCCGGTACGAGGGCTCGGGCGTGACGAATCCGACCGTCGCCTTCAAGACCTCGATGAACTGCGACTTGCTCATCTGCGCGAACGCGCGAATCGCGTCTTCCCGAGCGGCGGACGTCACCGCCGACGCGCGCGCCATGAGAAGCAGAAGTCTCGACTCTGGAACCAACGCGAGTAACGGGGCCGCCAGCTTGAGCAGGAAGCGCTCGGTGGTGGTGAGCGGCCCCGTGTTCCAGGTGGAGTCCATCACGATGAGGGCCCTGTAGGCTCCGGGGCTCCGCCGAACGGCCGCCTGGGAGAGATTGCCACCGAGCGAGAGCCCAGCCAGCACCGGCTTGAACAGTCGCAGGTGCTCGATGAGCGCAAGGAGATCCTGGTGCGCGCGCTCGCCGGTGAAGGGTTCACCGTTCGGCCTGGAGGCCCCGTGTCCGCGCATGTCCCAAACCACCACCCGGTGCCCCGACATCGCGAGCCGATCGTATTGCGCGTCGAACATGTGATGGTCGGCGCCCGCTCCATGAGTGAACACGATCGGTGTTCCGTCTCCTCCGCTGTCCGCATAGCGGAGAAGGCACCCTTCGACACGAAGCCCCTGGCTCAGCATCACCATGGGAGCGGCTCAAGAGCGGCCGAAGATGATGCGCTCGTCGCGCAGCAGGCGGGCCGTCCACCCGAGGAACACCCCGGCGAACGCCATACAGCTCACGAGCCCCAGCACGAAGGGCAGCGGACCCAGGGGCTCACCGCGCATCAGCTCCTGCACCAGCATCTCCTGACCCAGCACCGGCACGGCGAACATCCAGGTCTGGCTCTGCACGGGCGAGAGCACCAGCACCATGCCGGGCAGCGTGGGCAGGAGCGACAACATCTGCATGTACGTCTGCGCTTCCTTGAAGGAGCGCGCGAAGGTGGACAGGAGCATCTGCCCCGCCGAGGCCATCAGCGCCAGGGGCAGCACGCCCGCCCACAGGCCCAGCACCGCGAGCGGATCCAACCGCACCTTCACGCCCAGGTCCTGCAGGGGCACCCGGTTCATCACCAGCAGGAAGGCCACGAGGCACAGCGTCGTCGCCGCGACGGCGAACACCACGGCGGCGAGCCACTTGCCCAACACCAGCGCCTCGCGCCGCACGGGGTTGAGCAGCAGGGACTCCAGCGAGCCGCGCTCGCGCTCGCCGGCCATGGCGTCGATGGCCACGTTCATCCCGCCCGAGAAGGCGGCGAACACGAGGAAGATGGGGATGATGGACAGCAGGCTCGCCGCCAGCCGCTCCGGAGTGGACAGGTCCACCTCCTCCACCTTGAGGGGCGAGGCGAGCTCCGGCGCCACCCCGCGCGCGAGCAGCCGCTGCGCGCCGAGCAATCCCGAGTACCCGTTGAGCAACTGCTGCACCCGGCGGATGGTGGTGCGCGCCTGGTTGCGCGAGTTGTCCATGACGAGGTGCACCTTGGCGGTGCGGCCCGCGGCGAAGTCCTCGCCGTAGCCCTCGGGGATGATGAGCACGGTGTCCAGCTTGCCCGCCTGGATGCGCGCCTCGTAGTCCGCGGGGGGCTCGGTGAGCGTGGCGCCGGAGCGCTCCAGGTAGGCGACGAGGCTCGGGGCATGGGAGCGGCCCAGCACGGGCAGCTCCAGGGGCTTGTCCTTGTTAAGCCAGGAGGCCATCACCGTGAACATGACCCCGAAGAGGATGGGCCCCAGGAGGGTCATGCCCACCGCGCTCCACACCGAGCGGTGGTCGCGCAGGTGGTCGCGCATCTCCTTGCGAAACACCGTGGAGAGCAGCGACTTCATAGCATCAACCCCTGGTCACTGCCGATGATCGCCACGAACGCCTCCTCGAGGTTCTCCTTGCCCGTGCGCGCGCGCAGCTCGTCCGGGGTGCCATCCGCCACCACGCGGCCCCGCGCCACCACCACGATGCGGTCGCACAGCGCTGCCACCTCCTGCATCACGTGGCTGGAGAACACGATGCAGTGGCCCTGCTCGCGCAGGCGGCGGATGAGCGTGCGCACCGCGCGCGTGCTCATCACGTCCAGGCCGTTGGTGGGCTCGTCCAGCAGCACGTTGCGCGGCCCGTGCACGAGAGCGCGCGCCAGCGCCACCTTCATGCGCTCGCCCTGGCTGAAGCCCTCGGTGCGCCGGTCGGCGATGTCCTTCATGTCGAGCAGCTCCACCAGCTCGGCGATGCGCGTGTCGAGCGCCGCGCCGGACAGGCCGTGCAGCTCTCCGGCGTAGCGCACGTGCTCGCGCGCGGTGAGGCGCGGGTAGAGGCCGCGGGCGTCGGGCAGCACGCCCAGGACGCGGCGCACGTCCAGGGGGCGCTCGGCCACGTCCAGACCGTCCACCTTCACGCTGCCGCGGTCCGGGCGGATGAGCGAGTAGAGCATGCGCAGGGTGGTCGTCTTGCCCGCGCCGTTGGGCCCGAGCAATCCGGTCACCACGCCGTCCTCGGCGCGGAAGCTCACGTCCTCCACGGCCGTCACCGCGCCGAAGCGCTTGTGCAGGTTCGTCACGTCGATCATGGCACCGGCCCCGCGAAGGAGGTGAAGAAGGGAGGACGGGCCAGGCTCTCGCGGCACTTGGGCTCGAGTCCCTTCACGCTCCCGCGCGTCACGAAGTCCGACATCAGCGTGCGCGCACACCCGACGGTGTACGTTCCGTGGCCCACGCCGGGCAGCACCACGTGCAGGCTGTTGGACAACGTCTTCTTCGCGTCCTCGGCCCACTGGGGCGGCGTCACGGGATCCAGCTCGCCGGACATGAGCAGCACGGGCACGTCCGACGTCACCGGGTCGCGGTAGCCCGCGGGCACGCTGCCCCGAGGCCACAGCTCACAACTCCTGAGCGTGTCGCGCAGCTCGCGCTCACCCATCCAGGAGCCGCGCGCCTCGCGCACGATGGCCTCCTCGGTGATGAGGGGCGCGTCCTCGGAGCACACCACGGACAGGTGCATGCCCTGGCTCATGTTCTTCTCGAGGCTCCCGTGCATCGTGACGTAGAGGGCGACGAAGGGCCCCCAATCGCCCTGGGTGGCGCGGTCCACCACGAGCGGGAGCATGGCGGCCGTCTCGGGCTGGTAGAGCAGGGAGTGCAGCGCGCCCACGAAGGCCGTGCGGGTGAGGATCACCTCCTCGGGGGCGCCGGTGAGGGGGTGCTGCACGCGGGTCTTCAGGGGTTCGCGCGCGAGGCTCTCCAGGAGCGCGGTGAAGCGGCCACGCAGGTCCGGATAGCGATGCGAGCACGCCGCGTCCCGCTCGCAGCCCGTGAGCAGCAGATCCAACGAGCGCTGACCGTCGCGCGCGACGTAGAGGGGAAGCACGAGGGACATGGGCGCCACGCCATCGAGGATGACGGTGCGCACGTGCTCGGGGTGCTGGCGCAGGTACACGAGCGCGGCGCGCGTGCCATAGGACACGCCCCAGAGGTTGAGCTTGTCGTAGCCGAGCGCCGCACGCACCTCGTCCAGGTCATCCATGGCGATGGGCGTGGTGTACAGGCGCACGTCCGCGTCGTAGCGGGCGAGGCACGCGCGGAGCTCCTTCTCGTGGAAGGTGTCGTCGAACTGCTCGGTGAGCGGCGCGGTGGGGGGGACGGGATCGCACTCGAGAGGCCCGGAGTCACCGGTGCCGCGCTGGTCCACGAAGACGAGATCCCTCTGGCGTTGGATGCGCTCGAGCAGCGGCATCACCTGCCCGGCCAGCTTCGCGGCGCCCTGTCCGGGGCCACCGGCCAGGAGCACCAGCGGATCCGACAGGGGCGAGGAGGCGAGCGCGGGCACCACCACGACCTTCAAGGGCACCTTGCGCCCCTGCTTCGCCGCGCGGTCCTCCCACACCTCCAGGGTGCCGCACAGGGCCTGCCTTCCCACGCCCTCCAGGCGGCACGGAGCGAGTGGCAGCGTACGGTTCGACTCCCCGCCCGAGCCCCGGGAGCAGGCGGAGAGCGACAACAAGGCGCCGAGCAGGACGGACAACCAGCGGAATTCGCGCGGTCTCAAGGTGCTCAAGACTTACCATCGCCCCCCACCCCGGTGCACTGTCCCGGTGACGGCCCGCGCGAGGGGCGATTGAATGGCCCCGGCGCTCTTCCCGTCCGCCTCCCCAACCATGAAGACGAATCGAACCCTCCTCCTCCTCGCTGTCCTTGGCCTCTCGCTCGGCACCGGCTGCGCCGCGTTGCAGAAGATGGCCAAGAATGCCTTCAAGAAGCCCACCCTCACCTTCAAGACGGCGCGCCTGTCCCAGGCCTCGCTCTCCGACGCCACCGTCGACCTCGTCTACCAGCTCAACAACCCCAACCCGCTGGGCCTCAGCCTCGCGTCGATCAGCTACGCCTTCTTCGTCGAGGACAAGCAGGTGGTGGCGGGCACACCCGCCAAGGGCCTGAACATCGCGGCCAACGGCAAGTCGGAGCTCGTCTTCCCCGCCAACGTGCGCTTCGCGGACATCGCGCCGGTGGTGACGACGTTCCTCACCAAGGACAGCGCCCGCTACAAGGCCCAGGGCAGCATCGGCGTGAAGACGCCGCTGGGCGTGCTGAGCTTCCCCCTGGAGCACGAGGGCACCTTCGAGGTCCCCAAGATTCCCCAGGTGCAGTTCCAGTCGCCGCGCATCACCAACGTCACCGTGCAGGGCGCCACGGTGGAGTTCCCCCTGGTGGTGAAGAACCGCAACAGCTTCGCCCTGCCGGTGGCGGGCATCGGCGGCGCGCTCAAGGTGGCGGGCGCCAACGTGGGCAACCTCGCCACGGGCAACCTCGGCCTGCTGGAGCCCGGTGGCACCAAGGAGCTCACCCTGCCCCTGAAGATCAACTTCGCGAGCGCCCTGTCCGCGGCCAACGCCCTGCGCTCGGGGGGCAACGCCCAGGTGATGCTCGACGGCCAGTTGCAGTCCGGCTCCCAGAACGTGCCGATGGACATCTCCCAACTCCTGAATTTCCGGAAGTAGTTCGCGGCGGCGAGCAGGGCAGGCGGGCGAACGAGGTCTTGTCGGTTGTTCCCCGGCGCATCCCCCGTTACGGTTGCGCCGGAAATTCCCAACGGACCCCGACATCCGCCATGCGCCGAATCCTCTTCAAGTCCAAAATCCACCGCGCGACCGTGACCCAGGCCGATCTGGATTACGAGGGCTCGGTCACGATCGACCGGAATCTCCTGCGCGCCGCCGACATCCTTCCCTTCGAGAAGGTGGCGGTGTGGAACGTGACGCAGGGCACCCGCCTGGAGACGTACGCCCTGGAGGGTGAGGCGGGCAGCGGCGTCATCTGCATCAATGGCGCGGCGGCGCACCTGAACAAGCCGGGGGACCTGGTCATCATCGCCACGTTCGCCGAGGTGGAGGAGCACGAGGCGAGGAACTGGAAGCCGACGGTGGTGTTCGTGGACGCCGCCAACCGCATCGTGCCCGGGGTGACCGAGGAGATTCCGGGCCCGGCGCGGCGCATCGCCTGAGGCCGTCCATCCGCCTCGCTCCGCTTTACGCTCCCGCGCGGGCTTGCCATGCTCGTGCGCGAGGGGCGCGCGGATGCGCTTCGAGAGGCGAGGGACGAGATGAAGTGGACGTGGGCAGGCGCGGTCCTGGTGGGGATGCTCACCGGCTGCGGGACGAGCCGCGAGGCGTTCCGTCCCAACCCCAACGACGATGATCCGCTGGTGGGCTCGGTGAAGGTGGTGCGCGCGCCGCTGAAGGACCGCTGCGAGCAGCATGGACGCTCGTCGGTGCGCGGCCCATGTGACGAGGCCCGCTACCTGGCGACCGAGTACACGCGGCGGCTGTCCGTGGGCGACGAGGTGTGCCTGGAGGACGGCTATGGCGAGCCGCCGGGGCCGGTGTGCAAGGCCCGGGCGGTGGTCATCGACACGGCGCCCGACCAGGTGAAGCTCGAGGTGCGCTCGACGAAGCCGGACTCGCGCTGGTTCCAGGCGGAGATGCGACATGCCTGGTACGAGGAAGGGGCGCTGGTGGACCTGTACCTCGAGGAGCAGGGTTACTGAGGGGAGGAGGGCAACATGGCGTTCTACGATCCCATCGCCGACAAGGTGAAGAAGCTCACCCCCGCGGAGCTGAAGAAGCTGGCGGACACGAAGCTCACGGACCTGGTGCAGCAGGAGATACCGCGCGCGCGCAAGCGGGTGCTGGAGCTGGAGCAGCGCTACCCCTCCGCGGGCGTACGCGAGCGGGCCCAACGGCTCATCGACGAGAAGAAGCACGTGGCGAGCATGACGGGGGGCATCTTCGGCGTCTTCGGGCTCGTGGGGCTGCCCATGGATCTCACGGTGATGGCGTGGTTGCAGCTCACGCTGCTCGTGGACGTGGCCACGCTCTACAAGGTGAACATCAAGGGCACGCACGCGCTCAACGAGCTGTTGGAGCTGTACGGCTACACGACGGGCGTGGGGACGGTGCGGCGCTCGGGGCCACGGGTACTGGGCTCGGTGGCGGAGGTGCTGCTCAAGAAGGGGGGCATGCAGACGCTCGGAAAGGCGATGCCCCTGGTCGCCGTGCCGGTGACGGCGTATCTCAACCACAAGCACATCCAGATGGTGGGCGACAACGCGGTGCGCTTCTACGAGGGCTTCCACAAGGCGCACGCGAAGACGCGCGCCGCCTCGCACAAGTGAGAGCCGCCGATGAGCGAACGCGCCCCCCAGGTATGTCCCCGGACGGGCGCCTACCTGCGGCCCCACTTCGAGGAGCTGCTGGCACGCGCCGTGTCGGACGCGCACCTGACGCGGCTGCCACTCACGGTGCTGTGGGTGGACGTGGATGAGACCCAGGAGGGCAACGACACGCACGGCCGCGAGGCGATGGACGGCGCGTTGAGCGCGCTGGTGGACGAGTTCGCCGCGGAGCTGGACGGGCGCGGGCCCATCGGGCGCATGGAGGGGGACGCCTTCGCGGCATTGCTCTACGCGGTGACCCCGGACATGGGCGAGCGGCTCGCGGAGCGGATGCGCCACCGGTTCGCGGCGAGGCGGTTCGGCCCGGAGCCGGGCGGCTTCCACCTCACGGTGTCGGTGGGCGTCGCGGCGCTGCGACCCCAGGAGCCGTATGGCAACCTGCTGGACGCGGCCGAGGCGTCCTGTCTTCAGGCGAAGCAGGCGGGACGGGACCGGGTGGTGCGGCGCTAGCCCCTCGCGCGCTCACGAGAGCCCCAGCGCCTTCATCCGGGCCTTGAGCGTGTTGAGCGCGATGCCCAGATCCGCCGCGGTCCGGGTCTTGTTGCCGCCCTGCCGGGCCAGGGCCTCCTGGATGTCCTGGGCGGTCAGGGCACTGGGTCGTTTGCGCACGGGCGCCAGGGTGTCCACCGGGGGAGAGCCCGTCCCTGGCAGGAGCAGCGGCACCGGCGCGCCTCCGAAGCCCAACGCGCGCTGCTCCAGATAGGAGCGCACCGCCTCGAGCGAGATGAGGGCCGGAGCGCGCGCGTTGCCCTCCAGGGACTGCTGGGCGGCCTCGCGCGCCACCACCGTGCGCACGGTGGACTCCAGCTCGCGGATCTGCCCGGGCCAGTTCGCCCGCGCGAGGAAATCGAGCGCCTCGGGGGTGAGCTGGGCGTCGTACTGCTGCTCGACCTTGAGCCGGTGCAGGAAGGTGGCGACGAGGTGGGGGATGTCCTCGCGCCGCTCCTCGAGCGTGGGCAGGATGATGAAGTCGCCCGCGGCGAGCCGCTGCGCCAGGTCCGGCCGCAGGTCCGTCTGCCGCAGGGGCACCTTGGAAGCGGAGATGAGGCGGAAGCGGGGCGGGGGCTCGCGGAAGTCCGCCGGAGCGCCCAGCGGCGCGAGGCTCCCGGTGCCCTCCAACACGTCCACGAGGAAGTCCTGGGCGATGCGCGGCAGGAACTCCACCTCGTCCAGGAAGAGCGTGCCGCCGTTGGCGCCGTAGAGCTTGCCCACGCGCGCGAGCGAGGCGCCCGTGTACGCGCCCTTGAGGTGCCCGAGCAATTCACTCGTGAGCGAGGCGGGATCCTGCGGCAGCCGCCCACAGTTGAGGATGACGAAGCTGCCCTCCAGGCCGCCGCGGCGGTGGATTTCCCGCGCGATGAACGTCTTGCCCGTGCCCGAGTCGCCCCGGAGGAACACCGGCAGCGGGTGGCGGGCGCACCGGTCGATGGAGCGCTCGAGTTGCACCGTGGCCGAGGAGGTGCGCGGCGCGGCGTGGGGACGCGCCCCGCCCTCCACGGGCATCTCGGCCAGCAGGGTGAGGCGGCTCCTGCCGTTGCCCAGCAGCACCATGTCCCCCGCCTCGAGCACCCGATCCTTCGAGGGAGTGAGGCGATGGAAGCGCACCCGGGTCTCCTTGCCGGGCACGTCCGGGCGGCCCACGTAACTGCCATTCTTCGAGTCGAGGTCCCGGTACACCCAGCGGCGATCCTCGCGCAGCGACAGGCGCCCGTGCTGCCGGCTCACCGCCTCGTGGGAGAAGACCACGGTGGACTCCGGCGACCGCCCGAAGATGTAGGCCCGGTCCGGATACAGCGGGGACACCAGGTCCTCGATGCCCTCGCGCTGCACGCGCAGCGCCTTGGGCTCGCGGTAGGGCGGATTCCACCCCGAGGACGTGTCCGGCTCGTTCTCCCGCCCCACGGCGCCCCCCTTCCCCCCTGCTGCGTCCTTGGGCCCGCCTGCCATTCTCACTCCGGGTACGAGACTGCCGTCAGGATTGATAGCAGTTTTGACGTCTGGCGGGCGCCCGGAACGGACTTCCCGGAAGCGATGGGATTAAAAGTCTCTGGTACCACGGTAATAAATGAGAGAGGGTGCGCTGGCATGCGACGTGCTTGGAACTGGTGCCGGCAACCGGGCGTACGGGCCCTCCTCCCAGGAGCACGCGTGTTCAACATCACTGTCGGGTTCATTGGTGAGAACAACACCCAGACGGGGATCCTCAAGCGGCGGGAGATCGCCATCGGGAGGGATCCCGCGAACGATCTCGTCCTCGATAACGGCAGTGTCTCACGCACCCACTGTCGACTGGTTGCCATTGAAGGAGCCACCATCGTGTTGGACGAGAACTCGAAGAACGGAACCTGGCTCAACGGCAAGCCCGTGGACCACCCCTCCGTGCTCAAATTCGAGGACGAACTGGTCATCGGACCCTACTCCCTGCGCGTCCAGTCCCTCGTGGGACAAGGCATCGCCCAGGACATACCCGGGGGGGTCGTTTTGAACCCACGCCTTGGGAACACCCCATCCTCCACGCCGGGACAGACGGCGCTGATCCAAGGGCTGTCGTCCCTGGAGAAGCGGCGGCAGGAGCTGCGCTGGCTCATGCGCGAGCCGACCGCCCACCCGCGGGTGGATGGGCTGTTGCGCGCGGCGCTGAGGGATGCCGACCTGGAGGTGCGTCTGACGGGCGCCCTGACGGCGGCGCGGCTGCGCGCCCGCGAGATGCTGCCCCTGTTGCAGTCCTCGGACACGCCCACGCTGCTGCAGGAGGTGGACGAGCCGCGCGAGCGCCGCTTCCTCGAGCAGCTCTGGTACGGGGTCATCCGCTACCTCCAGGAGCGCCGCAACCCAGGGGACACGGTGCCCGGGAGGGATCCGCTCCGGCCCCTGTGGCAGCTGCTGGCGGGGGATCTCGAGGTGACGGACTCGGCCTCGCTGCTGCTGCACTCGCTGAGCACCCCCCTGGAGACGGGGCCCGGGCCCACCGCCCTGCCCCCGGGCGTGGTGGAGGAAGGCGGCCTGTACTTCCTGCGCCGCTCGGGCGTGCCCCTGCAGTGGGTGGCCCCCATCGAACACTGGCTGGGCGCTCCCCCCGTGCGCCGCGTGCGCTCCGAGGGCTTCTTCGTGGCCCGCGTCCCCATGGATCGCCCTCTGGCCAAGTGGGTGGGTCAGCCACAACCCGTCCGTGTCGTCTCTGACCACGAGCAGGTGTGGCTGGGTTCGTGCAAGGAGGCGGAGCGGCTGTGTGCCCAGCTCTCGGAGATCGAGGGCGTCACGCTGCGCCTGCCCACGGCGGACGAGTGGGAGATGGCGGCGCGCGGCACGGATGGACGGCGCTACCCGTGGGGCAACATGCCCCAGGAGGACTGGGAGGAGTGCTCCTCGCCGTGGGGGGTGGACCACCTGGTGGGGGACGTGCCGGAGTGGACGTTCGAGCCGGACAGCGGCACCCAGTTGCTGCGCGGAGGCGTGGAGGCGCGCACGTGGGTGCGCCATCCCGTCTACGAAGGCGAGGAGGAGTTCGCCGCCGCGCTCCGGTTCGTCATCGCCGGCGGCTGAGGGGCCCCGACTCACGGCGGCACGTCGCGTTGGCCCGGGCAGAGCAGAAGCTGCCGGGCACGCGCCTGGGCCTCGGGGCTCGCGGTGAGCCACTCGCGCACCGCGGCCACCTGGTAGGCCATCGTGGCGCTGTCCGCGGCGCGCTGTAGCTGCGCCACATCGTGCGCCGACAGCGCCCAGCTCAAGGGCGCCGTCTGATTGAACTCGAAGGGCTGGGTGGTGAAGAAGCACGGCTGTCCGGCGTTCAGCTCGTCCTGGACGAGGCTCAGCAGCTCGTCGTTGCGAAACGACATGCTCGACTCGCGCGCCTGGAGCACCGCCTCGATGGGGGACGTGAGCCCTCCCATCACCGCGCCCGCCCCGCTCTCGCGCAGCGTCGAGAGCCGGCCGTTGCGCAGGTGATCGCGAATCTGCAGCAGCACCACGCCCGAGGTGCACGCGCGGATCCACTCGCGATGCGCGTGCAACCACATGAGCGCCAGATCCACCCCGTAGTTGTCGTAGTAGCCGGCGTCCACCACCCGCACGCGCGGCGCGGTGGGCAGCGCGCTCGCCGGGCTCATGTAGGGAAACGAGGCGCTCATGCGCGCCGCCGTGGCCACCGCGAAGACGGATTGCTTGTGGGGGAAGAGCTGGAAGAGCTGCACGCCCGACAGCGAGAGCAGGGCCCGGGAGGCCTCCTCGCGCGAGTCTCCATTCGGGTCCGCCACCAGGATGCTCGACTCGGACCAGGTGAGCGCAGACAGGTCCAGGTTGCTCACCAGCAGCCGCCGCCCGTCCTCCACCAGCATGGGTGAATACACGAGCGAGGGCAGCCACCCGGAGGCCTCGCCCGGACGCAGCGCCTCGAAGGAGCGCCCCAGCAGGCCCTCCGTGTTGCGCACCCAGGTGTGCTCCAGCGAGCGTCCCCGGTCCTCGCCTCCGGGCAGCAGCAGCGAGATGGCCGGGGAGGAGAGGCTGTCCTGCTGCATCACGGACGTCAGGGAGAAGTCCCCGGGCAGGCCCTCGGCCCGCAGCGCCGTCACCCAGGTGCCCGCCGCCACCATGCCTCCCGAGGCGCCGGTGACCAGACGCACATAGCGGTGGAAACCCGGCACCCCCTCGGGCCCCTGGAGCTTGGAGAGCACGTGCGCCGTCCAGGCCGCCGCGCGGATGCCACCGCCGCTCGTCGCCACCAGCGCCATGCGGGGCTTGGGACCCGGCGCGCAGGGGCCCGGCGCCTCCTCGGCGACGGGCGGCGTGTCCCCGGGAGCGAGCCACAAGGCCCCGGGTGGTGGCTCCGCCCGCATCCGCGACAGCCACGCCTGGAGCGCCTGCTCGTCTCCGAGCAGGCCCGTGTCCCGGGGAGGACCCGGGCTCGTGCCCGTGTACGCGGGAGGCTGGGACAGGGACAGCTCGGCATAGACGGAGTCGTCCGCGCACCCGCGCCCGCCGAACAACACCAGGGCTCCCGCGAGCAGGAAGGTGCCCATGTGACGCGAGGGGAAGAAGAAGCGGACCGCGCCATAGACGGCCCCGCTGAGGCCCACCGCCACGCAGATGACCACCGCGGGAGACACCCAGTTGTGCACCCCCGTGAGCGCCACGTTCGCGGCCACGACCAGGTAGCCCAGCCCGAAGAGCAACAACAACCAGGCCTGCATCACGTGCAGCACCAGCAGGTGGGTCGAGCGCCGGCGGAAGAACGTCGCCCCGATGCGCCGCAGCAGGCGGTGCCGGCGCCAGTCCGACTCGCTCCAGCGCCGCAACCACTCGGTGACCCGGGTGAGCAGCACCATGACGCCCAGCGCGGCCAGCTCACCGAAGAGGAAGGCGAAGTACCGGCGGGTGAGGCACGGCACGCTGAGCACGCCCAACAGCAGCGGATAGGTGCCGGTGCGGAACAGGTACCAGCCGAGCGAAGGCGGCACCCCGCCGCGCTTGCCCGGCCGGGGCGCCAGGGCCCACCGCTCGTCCGCGTCCAACAGATAGCCGATGAAACACAACTGCCCGAGCAACATCGCCGCGATGAAGCCCGCGATGAACGTCACCCGGGGCACGTCATGGAAGAAGAGATTCGACAGCCCCAGCGCGTCGAAGGCCCCCCACACCATGGACACGACGAGTGCCTGGAGCACGAGCAGTACGGGGCTGCGGCTCCACCATTCCAGGAGGGGACGCAGCGGTTGCGCCGTCCTGCCCCGCCACCAGTTGCTCACCCACGCCCAGGACATAGGCCCCGAGCCTGCCCCAGAACGCCTCCCCCGGGAACCCCCACCGCTCACGGGCCGCGGGATGCCCCCCGCGCCCGAGCACTCAGGCTTGCGGCGCCTTGGCCTTCTTGCTCGCCTCGATCTGCCGGTGCACCTCGTCCATGTCGAGCGCGCGCACCTGCCGGATGAGATCCTCCAGGGCCGCCGCGGGCAGGGCACCGGGCTGCTCGAAGAGCAACACCCCATCCCGGAACACCATCAGCGTGGGGATGGAGCGGATCTGGAAGCTGCCGGAGAGCTCCGGCTGCGCGTCCGTGTCGATCTTCCCGAAGATGATGTCCTCATGCTTCTCGGCGGTCTTGTCGTAGATGGGCGCGAAGGCGCGGCAGGGACCGCACCACGAGGCCCACCAGTCGAGCATGACGATGCCCGGCTTGGAGACCGTTTCCTTGAAATTGTCCTTGGTGATTTCGAGCGTGGCCATGGGAAGGCTCCTAACGGACGTCCAGCAATTCCACCTCGAAAAGCAACGTGGAGTTGGGGGGAATGACGGGCGGGAAGCCCCGGGCGCCGTAGCCCAGGTCCGGCGGGATGGTGAGCTTGCGCACCCCTCCGATCTTCATGCCCGCCACCCCCTGGTCCCACCCCTTGATGACCTGACCCGCGCCCAGACGGAAGGTGAAACCTTCCTTGCGGTCCCGGCTGCTGTCGAACTTCGAGCCATTGGTGAGCGTCCCCACGTAATGCACCGTCACCGTCTTGCCCGCCACGGCCTCGGTACCCGTGCCGACCTTCGTGTCCTCTACCTGCAAGCTCATGATTCACCTCCCATTTGGAAAGAATCCCACCTTAACGTCTCCCTTCCGTGCGCCGCATCCGGAAGGGTGGAAAAAGAGCGGCGCGGCACCCGGAATCGCAGGGTGCCGCGCCGTGACTGTCCTGCCTTTGTCACTCACCGGGGGACCTAGAACGTGCCACCCAGGTTGATGGTGCCGGTGTAGCGGCCCGTCCAGGTGTCGGCCTCCACGCCCGGGGAGAAGTCGTTGTTGAGCAGGAAGTTGTAGTTGATGCGCGCGTCGGCGGTGAAATCACCGATGTGCGTGCGCAGACCCGCGCCCACCGGGACGTTGGCGTTGGTGTCGTCGCGGAAGCCGGTGTCCCCGCTATTGCGGACGTTGTAGCGGTTGAGACCGAAGCCGCCGAGCACGTAGGGCTGCACGGGCGTCGCCGCGAGGCCGAAGGTCAGGGCCGCCTGGCCGCCGTTGCGGATGATGTCCGGGCCACTGCCCGCGTTGTCCCGCAGGTCGTTCGCCGCGCCGGAGTAGGCCAGCTCCAAGCCAAACACCTTGCTGGGCTTGATGGCCGCCGTCACCCCCACCGCCGCGCCGGGCCGCACCTCGGGAGCCAGTCCGCCCGTGTAGCCTTCCACACCGCCGCCGACCATCACCGTCAGGCCGCGCATGTTCGCTTCCTTCTTGGGCTTCTCGTCCAGCGCCCTCAGCGCCTCGGCCTCCTTCACGTCGTAGCCTGAGCCGCCAATGGCCTCGGAGTCATGCACGTCGTAGTCGCGCTGCAGCGACGAGGGCTGCTCTCCGGGGAGCAGACCCGCGTGCGGATCATGCATCGGCACTCCCGCGCCACCCGTGCCCTGCTGCAACGGCGTGCAGTAGAGCGTCACGCCCCCCTGACCCTGGATGATTTGCGAGTTCGGAGCCGAGGGTTGCACCGCGGGAGGCGTCAGCACCTGACCCGAGCCCCCGAACCCCTGCTGTTGGTTCACATCTCCGGCGCCGCCGATGCCCATGTTCTCCGGGGCTCCCTGCTCATGCCCCTGGTTCACATCCGTCTCGACCTCCTGGGCCATCGCGGCGCCGCTCGTGAGCACCGCCGTCACAAGACCCGCCAAAATCTTCGTGTTCATCCGAACCTCCAACCGTCGTGTGGGTGACAGGAAGTTCGTTACCGGTATGACGTTCGGCAAGGAGTGGCCCCCGGGGGAGGGCCGCCCCCCCGCCTCGGGGGCTCTCGAGCAGACGGCCCCGGACGACCCGGTCAGCCACGCGTCCAATCACTGCTCGTCACGACGGGCAGTTGCAGGGCGCGCTCGCGATCCAGGTCCAGGTTGCCGATGTGCAGCGACAGCGGGGCCTGCACCCACTTGTAGATGGACTGGAGGAAGAGCCGGATGAACTTCTCCACGTAGCCGCGCAGCCGCTCCGCCTCGACCTCGGGGAACATCGCCTCGAGCGCATGGAGCATCTCGGCGGGCACCAGCTTCTCTCCGGCGAACAGGTAGAAGCACGCATCGAGGATGGGAAAGGGCATCAGCTCCTCCTCGCCCACCTGGTTGTGCGCCAGCTCCGGTCCGGCCGGCTTGGACAACACCTTGCGGATGCCCTCGTAGTTCGTCTGCTCCAAGAGGTAGTCCAGCAGGTACATGACGACCGTCTTGGGCACGTTGGCGATGACGGCGAGCGCTCCCATGAGATCGCCGCCCACGGTGGTGTAGCCCACCGCGCGCTCGCTCATGTTGCCCGTCTGCAGGAACAGGCCCCCGCTGGAGTTGGACCAGTTCCACATGCGCTGGGCGCGCAGGCGCGCCTGGATGTTCTGCTCGGTGAGGGCCGTGGGCTGGGCGCCGCCGAGCATCGTGCGGGTGACTTGCAGCTCCCGGTCGAACGCCTCCTCGATGGGGACGACCTCGAAGGGCACGCCCAGCTCGCGGGCGATCGTCTCCGCCGCGTCGCGCGTGGCGTCGCTCGAGTAGCGGCTGGGCATGTAGAAGGCGCGGATGAGGCTGCCCGGGTTGTCGGGCCGCACGCGCCTGGCATAACGGTGGGCGACGAGCAGGGTGAGCAGCGAGTCGCGCCCGCCGGACAGGGCGATGCCGAGCACCTTGAAGGCCCGCGTCTTCTCGAAGTAGTCGCCCACGCCGAGCGACAGCGCATCGAGGATGTCCTCGCACAGCGCCTCGCGTCCGGAGCGGCGGGTATCGGGCCCGGGCAGGAAGAAGCTGCGGTGGGCGGGCACGGGGTAGCGCAGCTTCTCGCGCCGGGTGGTGACGACCTGCGTGCAGTCGATGGTGGGCACCAGCTTGCCGCCCTCGCGCAGCCACGTCTCCCGGTCACTGCGCCAGGTGGTGTTCTCCGTGCGCAGGCGCAGCGTGCGATCCAGATCCACCACCGCCGAGGCGAAGCCCTGGCGGAAGCGGGGCTCCTCGGCCACGGGCTTGCCGTTCTGGTTGATGAAGCCGCCCCCATCGAAGATGAGGCCGTCGTTGCTACCCAGCGCGTTGGAGTAGGCGATGGTGCACTGGAAGTCCGCGGCGCGCGTGGCGAGCTGCTCGCGCCGGGTGTCCACGTGGCCCAGCCGGAAGGGCGAGGCGGACAGGTTCACCACCAGCTCGCCTCCCGAATAGGTGCGCCGACGGATGGGCCCCTCGGGGCTCCAGATGTCCTCGCACACCTCGGGGGAGATGATGCCGAAGTCGAAGTGGAAGAGGTAGTCGCCGAGCGGAATGCCCCGGAACTGCTCGTGCATGCCGGGCACGCCGCGGGCGAAGGTGCGGCCCTCGTAGAAGATGCTGTAGGTGGGCAGCTTCTCCTTGGGGACGAGACCCACC
The DNA here is from genome assembly GCF_002305875.1 of Cystobacter fuscus. NCBI lineage: Bacteria > Pseudomonadati > Myxococcota > Myxococcia > Myxococcales > Archangiaceae > Cystobacter > Cystobacter fuscus. The sequence goes on from NZ_CP022098.1 coordinate 11,763,864, forward strand.
ACCTTGCCGCCCGCCACGATGGCGGCGCAGTTGTAGCGCAGGCCCTGGTGCGCCACCGCCACACCGATGAGGAACACGCTCGGCAGCGAGGCCGTCTCCCGGGCGAAGCGCTCGAGCTGGGGCCACTGGTTGTCGACGAACCCCTGCCACTGCACCAGGTCCTCGGGGGGATAGCCGCCGACGAGCGATTCCTGGAAGACGCCCACGGTGACGTCGTCGGCCGCCATCTGGCGTGCCAGCTCCAGCGCCGCGTCCACGTTGCGGGCGAAGGCACCCACGGTGACGTTGACGCTGGCGAGCCCAATCTTCACGAGCCGCATGGAAAGAGTGCCTCCTCGAACTCAGAACGGGATGAGGCGCGCGAGCAGACGCCCGGACGGCACGCCATGCAAGCGCCTAATTCAGCGGACCCGTCGGCTTGACCGGACTCAAACGCGCGACGAGCTCCGCCACCTCGTCCACCACCTCCAGGAGCCGCGTGCGCACGTCCAGCTCGCACAAGAGCTCCTGGCGCCGCTCGGGCTCCGGCACGATGGCGGCGGCCACCACGTCCGCCAACATGCCCCCCTGGGAGCGCGCCGCGAGCGGCAGGAGGTTCTCCGCGAAGGACACCGGCACGCGTCCGGCCAGGTCGAGCACCGCCTGCCGCAGCCGCTCCTCCTCGGGGCCCTGGTAGACCGGATCCGGCAACGGGTGCACCCGCACCTCCCGGTAGGGTTTGTCCGCGGGAAGCTCCGCGAGCAGCCGGGCACGGCAGACGCCCTGCAGGAGGATGTTGTAGCGCCCGTCCGGCAGCTCCTCGTGCCAGATGATGAGCCCGGCGCACATCATGGGCTGCAGGGGGGGCCGCTCTCCGTACTGCCCTTCCCAGCCCGGCTCCAACTGGGCGAGCGCCATCACCTTGTCCCCGGCGAGCGCGTCGCGCACCAGGGCCCGGTAGCGCGGCTCGAAGATGTGCAGGGGCAGAACGGCGTGCGGAAAGAGGACCGCGGAAGGCAGCGGAAAGACCTTGAGTGCCTGGGTGGTTCGCTCGATGCGTTCGAGGGCCGTCGTCATGGGGGCACCGTAGCCCGGTCCCCCGGCCCGGGTGAATGAGGGGGTGTTGCCAGCCGGCAGGCGGGCGTCTTCCGGGGGACGGAAGGCTGATAACGCGTCCACTTTCCGCTAGCGTGCGCGCCCTCGATGACCGAACCCGCTCCCGTCGCCGCCCCTTCCGGGAAACCCTCCTGGTACCGCCGACTCTACCTGCGCGTGGAGTCCCTCTCGTCCACCCCCCATGCCCTGGGCGCCATGATGTTGGTGTCCGTCGTGGACGCCTCGGTGTTTCCCATTCCACCCTTCGCGCTGCTCGTGCCCATGGTGCTCGCCCAGCCGCGCAAGTGGGTGCGCTACGCGCTGCTCGGCACCGTGGCGAGCCTCCTCGGTGGTTTCATCGGCTACTACCTGGGGGTGCTCGTGCACCAGGGAGCCCTGAGCGCCCTGAACATCAACCTGGACGCACGCATCCAGCGCTTCGGCATCGATGCCACCGTGGGCGAGCTGCTCGGCCAGAACTTCTGGGTGTTGGCGCTCCTGTGCTCGGTGCTGCCCACGCCCTTCAAGATCGTCGCCATCGGCAGCGGCATGGTGAGCGTGCCGTTGGACCGCTTCTTCCTCGCGGCGCTCATCGGCCGCTCGGCGCGCTTCTTCGCGGTGTCCGGGGTGATGCGCTTCTTCGGACCCACGGCGCGCAAGTGGCTGCGCGTGTGAGCGCGCCGCGCTAGGCCGCGGACAAGGTGGCGAGCGCCTCGTCGATGGTGGCCAGCAACTCGTTGGGCCGCACGGGCTTCTCCAGGACGCGGTTGCGCACCGTGCGCACGAAGTCGCGCATCGCCTGGGTGTAGGCCCCGCCGGAGATGAAGACGAGCCGCTCGAGCAGCTCCGGCGCGTGCGTGCGCAGGTGCGAGTAGACGTCCATCCCGGTCGTCCCCGGCATCTGCAAGTCACACAACACCAGATCGAAGCGCTGCCCCGCGCTCACCCACGCCAGGGCCTCGGCGCCACGCGTGGTGATGACCACGTCGTGCGAGGGCTCGATGAGCATGCGCATGGACTGGGCCAGGCGCGGCTCGTCGTCGATGATGAGGATGCGTCGGCGCGGAGCGGACTCGGCCACGGCACCTGCCGACTCGGGCTCGGCGGGCGAGGGGGACGTCTGCGCCGCGGCGGGCAACACGAGCGTGAAGACACTGCCCTTGCCCGGCTCGCTGCGCACCCGCAGCTCGCCGCCATGGGACTGGACGATCTGCTGACAGATGGCGAGCCCCAGGCCCGTGCCCTCGCCGGAGGGCTTGGTGGTGAAGAACGGCTCGAAGATGCGCGACAGCACGGCGGGAGACATCCCACAGCCCGTGTCGGACACCTCCACCAGGGCGCGGCCGAGGCCGTCACCCCCCGTGCGCACGCGCACCTCGTGCCGCTCGGGATTGCCCTCGGGGATGGCCTGCAGCGCATTGACGAGCAGGTTGAGCAACACCTGTCCGAGCCGGGCCTCGCTGCCGAGCACCGGAGGAGGTGAGCCGAAGTCTTCCACCAGCCGGGCCCGGGCACGCACCGCGTGAGCCGCCATGCGCATCGCGGGAACCACTACCGCGTTGACGTCCAACATCTCCCGCTCCTCTCCTTCCTGCCGACTGAAGACCTTCAGGTCCCTCACGATGACGCGAATGCGCTCGGCGCCCTCGCGCACGGAGTCCAGCCGGGTGCGTGCCTCGGCGAGGTGCTCGGGCCCCTGCCGCAGGCTGCGCGCCACGCCTTCCAGGTTCAACAGAAGGTAAGCCAGTGGGTTGTTGATTTCATGGCCCACACCCGCCGCCAGGGTGCCGACCGCGGCGATCCGCCCCGCGGAGACGAGCTTCTCCTGCAACTGCCGTTGCGCGGTGAGATCATGGTGGGTGCCCACGACGTACGAGACCTGTCCATCCCCTCCCGGGATGCGCGACAGGTGCATCTGGCTGAACAGCCGTGAGCCGTCCTTGTGCATCAGCACCACTTCACCACGAAAGTCGCCCTTCTCACGCAAGGTCTCTTCCACCCGCTGTTGGATCTCCTGCGCCGCCGTGCAGAACTCCCACGGGGAGTGGCCCGCCAGTTCCTCCTGCGTCCAACCGCACATCTCCTGGAAGAAGGGGTTGAGGAAGACGATCCGGGGCCCCTCGCCCGGGCGCTTCTCGCAGATGACCACCCCCTCGCGCACGTTGCGCACGGCGGTGGTCAACGCCTCCAGTTGCGTCCTGGCCGCGCCCTGTTCGCGGCGCACCTCCCTCCACAACAGCCCGACGCCGGTGACGAGCGCCAGGAAGAGCTTGAACCCGAGCAGGTCCGCCGAGCGCGTGCCCTCCGCCGGCACGAAAACACCCGAGGCCACGAGCGCGTGGCCCATGGACACCGCCACGAGCAGTACCAGGCTGAGCGCCGCCCCCGGTGAGCCGAAGCGCAGGGCCGCCCATACCCCGAGCGGAAAGAGCACGAACACCTGCGCGTAGACGAGCGAGGAGCCCCGCAGGCCCACGCTGAAGGACCACAGACACACGCCCAGCAGCAGCCCCATGAGCGCCAGCCCCTCGCGCCAGAGCGTCTCCGGCCTGCGCCGCGCGAGCAGCATCAAGGCCACCCCGGCCCCCAGCATCCCCAGCATGCTCTCCACCCAACCCCGCCAGACGAGCCCTCCCACGGCTTCCCAGGCGAGGGAGGGCCGGGATGCGAGCGACAACACGCCCGACGGGAGGCCCACCAGGGTGCCCGCGGTCGCACAGCAAGCGAGCACCGCCACGTCCTGGAGGCGCGCCCGTCCGGCGGAGAAGCCGAGGCGCCGCAACAGCCACACCCCGAGCACCGCCTCCAGGGTGTGACCCATCGCGAGCGTCAGCGCCACCCCGGGGGAGGCGGAGCCCGAGAGCAGGTGGACGCCCAGCGAGGCCAGGAAGACGGCGGGCCAGCGTGAGCGGCCCAACAGATACAAGCCCGCGAGGGCCACGCCCAGGGAAGGCCACACCGGGTGGGTGATGCCCACGAGCGGCGCCTGGGTCATGCCGAGCCAGGAAGACGCGAGATGCACGACCGCCAGCGCGAGCGTTTCGGCGAATCCTCTCGAACCTTCCACACGGAAATGCTCGAGGCGCTGTGCTTGCGTCGGAATGGCGGTGCCCCCCACACACGTCCCAGCTCTCAGCGGCGTGGATGAGTCATGTTAACCGGCCCGCCGGGGGCCGAAAACGTCCACCGTCCTGGCTGTTCTCCTACCGAACAGACATCCTCGGGCGTGCGCGCTCAGGAAGCGAGGGCGCGAGGCAGGGCCAGCAGGTGCTGGAGCAACTCCTCCACCGAGCGGGCGATCACCCGGGCCCGATGGGTCCGCAACTCCTGCTCATCGCGGAAACCCCACGTCACGCCCACGCCGTACATGCCCGCGGCCCGGGCGGTGTCCATGTCCACGGACGTGTCGCCGATGAAGGCGCATCCACTCGGGTCCACGCCCAGCTCCGCCGCCATGCCGAGCGCGGCCGTGGGGTCCGGCTTGCGAGGCACCCCGACGCGCTCGCCGTAGACGGCCGCGAAGCGCACGCCGGGCAGGAGCTCGGCCACCAGCCGGCGGGTGGCCGCGTCGGGCTTGTTGCTGAGCACCGCCAGCTTCACGCCCTCGTCCGCGAGGCGCTCGAGCAGGGGGAGGATGCCCGGGAACGGCCGGGTCTGATCCAGCATGTGCTCGGCGTAGAAGGCGCGGTAGGTGGCGAGCACGGCCTCCCGCGCGTGCGCGTGTGCCTCGGGGACGGCCCGGGCCACGAGCACCTGGGCCCCCTCGCCCACGAAGTGCCGGTAGGCCGCCAGGGGATGGGGAGGCAGGCCGTGGGTGCTCAGGGCATGGTTCATCGCCGCGCCAATGCCGTGCAGCGAGTCCAGCAGGGTTCCGTCCAGATCGAAGAGCGCGGCGCGAAGGGAGTGGGACATGGCTTCCCGCAAACACCAACGCCCCGGTCCGGACAAGTCCGAGACGCGGGGCGCGGGTGGTTTCCAGGCCCGGGGGCCCGGAAGGGACGACGATTACGGCGTGGCGGCGGCGGTGGTCTCGCCCGCGGCGCCCGCCTCGCCCTTCTGGAGGGTGGCGAAGTTGATGTTGTTGTAGCCCGCGCTGGCGCAGCTGAACATCACCCGCTTGATGATGGCGAACTCCACTTCCTTGTGGGCCTGGATGTTCACGTCACCCTTGAAGGCGTTGGTGTTGCCCTCGGCCATGGCGTGGAGATCCTCGAACTGCTTCTTCATGTCCCGCAGCTTCTCCTCCAGGGCGGGAATGTTGAGGTACTCCTCCTTGACCAGGTCCTGAACGCGGCCGACGACGTTGCCGGAGATGGTGACTTCCTCCCCGGACACCATCACCACCGGGTTCATCTCGATTTCCTTGACGTTGACCGCCTCGGGCAGCTGGATGTCCTTGGTCATCATCAGCACCTCGCCCGTCGCCGAGAAGTTGGCGATGAGGAAGAGCACGATGATCACGAACATGTCGACCAGGGGCGTGATGAGCACGTCCGCGTTGCCACTCTTGTGGCCGTGCGTGCCGTGGCCGAACACCTTGGAGTGTTGCAGCCGTTTGCAGTAGCGCTTGCCGGGAGCCTTGATGGCCATGGTGTGGATGCCTTCCTAACCCATGATGGCGGACACCGAGACCTGGGGCAGGCCGGCGCCGATGCACTGGTCGATGATCCGCACCAGGTCTTCGTAGTGGACCTTGTCCTCGGTCTGCAGCGTGATGGAGGACTGATCCGGGAACTGCGCCTTGAGCTCCTTGAAGCGCGCGAGCAGCGGCGCCAGGTCCAACTTGCCGTTGGCCCCGCGCTTGGCCTCGATGGACGGGAACTCACTCTGGTCCGCCACCAGCTTCAGCTCGGTGGGCGTGACGAACAGCGTGAGCTGGACCGTCTTGGTCTGCTCTTCTTGTTTCTGTTCCTCGTCGGTGGAAGGCCCTCCGGCCTGCGCCACCTGGAGACGGCCGATCTGCGTCCAGACCGCCGTCATGATGAGGAAGCTGATGGTCACCGCCATCAGGTCGATAAAGGGGGTGAGGTTGATGGCAACGTCGAGCGACTTCTTGCCTTTGCCTCCCCCCAGGTCCATTCCGCCGGCCATGGGGCTCTCCTTTCCTTTCCGGAGCGCGTCGCAAAGCTACCGACAACGCGCCCGGAGTTCAGGTTTCGTCAAAGGACGAGGAATTACTCCTCGTCGTGGCCCGCGGACGCCGAGACGGTGGCGTTCTTGAACTTGTCACGGTTGTTGACGATCAGGTTGAGCACCGCGACGCTCGTCTCGTTGATGTCGTTGACGATCGACGTGGCGCGGCCCGAGAGGATGGAGAAGGCGACGACGGCGGGGATGGCCGTGAGCAGTCCGAAGCCCGTGCAGTTCATGGCTTCCGAGATGCCGTTGGCGAGAATGGTCGCCTTGTCGGCCGGATTCACGTTGGCCACCGCCTCGAAGCAGGCGATCAGACCCGACACCGTTCCGAGCAGACCGGCGAGCATCGCCGCGTTGCCGAGCATGGCCAGGTAGCCGGTACGCGCCTCGATGCGGGGCGTCTCGCGCAGGCTGGCCTCGTCGAGCGCCGCCTGGACCTCCTCCTCACCCTTGGGCACGTTCATCAGACCGGCCTTGATGACCTGCGTGAGCGGCGTCTGCTTCTGGCCGGACACGTAGTTGATGGCCTTGTCCAGGTCACCCGCGTAGATGTGCTTCTTGAGGCCGCGCAGGAAGGCCTCCTTGTTGATGGACGCCTTGCCGAACAGCACAATGCTGCGCTCGACCATGATGGCCAGGGCGAACACCAGGCAGACAGCGATGGGGTACATACCCCACTGACCGGCCTCCCAGCGCTTGGCGACTTCCTCGAAGAACGAGCGCTCAGCGCCATGGCCGGCGTTGGCAAGAATGGTCAGGTTCGTCACAAAGCCCAGGTTCATAATTACGTGTTGCCTCCAAAAAACATGCGGACCCGGCGTGACGGGCCTTCGCCATCCCGGACCCCTGACCCCGCGATCTTCCGCGAGAATCATTGGCCCGCCATTGGCATCAATTGGGGCCCGACTTTAAGAACGCCTCTTCAAGTGTGTCAAGACACGGCCTGCTCCCTTAGTTGCTGAAATCTCACGGGAATTTTGAGAGGGAACTTCGCCCGGACGGCTGGTCACATGCCAGACGGACAGCACTTGATGCACCGCGTCATCCCCTTGACGGACAGGGGCGGTGAGGCTAAGGCGCCGCACATGGCCCGAAAGCGGATCGGTGAGTTGCTCCTGGAGAGGGGGGCGATCAGCACGGCCCAACTGGACACGGCGCTCCTGGCGCAACAGCGCACCCGGCAGCGGCTGGGCGCCACGTTGGTGGCCCAGGGCGCGATCACCGAGAAGACCCTGGCGCACGCGCTGAGCGAGGCGCTGGGCGTTCCGGTGATGGATCTGACGGGCCGCGCCCCGGACTGGAGCGCCATCCACCTGCTGCGGGCGCGCTTCTGCGAGCAGCACGACTTGTTTCCCATCTCCCTGGAAAACGTGGGCGGGCGGCGCGTGCTGGTGGTGGCCATGGCGGATCCGCTCGACTCCGCGGCCCTGCAGGAAATGGAGTTCACCACGGGGATGAAGGTGAGCCCGCGCGTGGCGCCCCTGTCGGCCGTGCGCGCCTCCATCCAGCGCTACTACCACCCGGACTCCCCCGCTCGCACCACGTCCACCACCGGTCTGCCCGTGGCGAACGAGGACGACGTGGAGGAGATCATCCTCGGCCAGGAGGAGCTCGAGGGGGAGGGCGGCGAGATCATCCTCGGCGAGGAGCTGCCCCCCGGGGAGATGACGCGCCGCGTCTCGCTCGAGCAGCTCATCCAGGAGCGAGAGCAGAAGCGGCGCGGCACCCGGCGCGGCGCGGCCCGGCGCGCGCCCTCGGGAGACGTCAGCGCCGCGCTGGACTCGCTCTTCGGCGAGCCCCAGTCGCAGGCCTCGGCGGTGGATCCGGTGGAGGAGCTGGAACGCAAGTTCTGGGCCCTCATGCGCATCATGGCGCGCAAGGGGCTGCTCACGAACGAGGAGTTCACCCGCGAGCTGGACGACGAGCCCGAGGGCTGAAACAGGCGTTCAGTCCGGCAGGGGCAGGCGCACCGAGAAGGTGGTGCCCTGGCCGATCACGCTCTCCACGTCCAGCCGGCCCCCGTGCTTCTCCACGATGCGCTGCACGATGGACAGCCCCAGTCCCGTGCCGTGCCCCTCCGTCTTGGTGGTGAAGAAGGGCTCGAAGATGCGCGAGAGGAGCGCGGGCTCGATGCCGCTGCCGGTGTCCTTCACCCACACCACCGCCTCACGCCCCTCGCACCGCGAGCGCAGGGACAGCCGCCCGCCGGGACGCATCGCATGGCAGGCGTTGGTGATGAGGTTGACGAACACCTGCTCCAGGTTGGAGGGCACCCCGGTGAGCTGCGGCACCTCGCCGTAGTCGCGCGACACCTCCACCTGAGCCTTGGTCACCACGTGCTCGCAGTAGCCCAGCGCCTTGTCCAGCAGCGCGTTGAGCCGCACCGGCTCCGGCTTGTTCTTCGACGGCCGCGCGTAGGACGTCAAATCCCTCGTGAAGCGCAGGATGCGCTGGCCGTTCTCCAATATCTTGCGCAGCTTCTCCGCGTCCGGGCCCCCCGAGGCCCCCACGGGCACGCGCTGCAGGAGCGCGTCGGCGTACGTCACCACCGCCGTCATCGGGTTGTTGATTTCGTGCGCCACGCTCGCGGCGAGCTGCCCCAGCGAGGCGAGCTTCTCCGCGTGGATGATGCGCTGCTCGAGCTGCGCCACCACCGTGACGTCCTGCCCGATGGCCATGACGCCCTCCACCTCGCCCTGGGACGAGAGCGACGTGGACGTGGCGAACGAGGCACGCGCCTCGCCCATGCGCGTGCGCAGCCGCAGCTCGAAGTTGGGCAGGTCCTCGCCCCTGAGGGCCGCGAGCAGCACGGGCATCAGCCGCAGGTGCTCGTCGCGGTGCACCAGCCACGCCACGTCCCTCCCCAGCACCTCCTCCTTGCTGAAGCCCGTGAGGCGGCTCATCGCCCGGTTGAAGACGACGATCTTCCCCTCGCGGTTGGCCACGACGATGAGGGCGTTGGCCTTCTCCAGCAGGTCCTCGAGGTACTTGCGCACGAACGTCAGCTCGTCGATGAGCTTGGCGTTCTTCACCGCCACCGCGACCTGGTTGGCCAGCTGCACGAGCACCCGCTCGTCCTGGTAGGTGTTGGCCTCCTGGCGCGAGGCGGGGTACTCCAGGTTGATGGCGCCATAGAGCTGGCTACTGGCCACCAGGGGTGCGCTCACCCCGCCGACGCTGTCCTCGAAGAGCAGCGGCACGCGGCCGGCCACCACCACCTTGCCCGCGGGCAGCGCCGACTCCACCAGGTGCATCTTCTCCGCCGCGCTGCGCTTGAGCACCAGCGGCTCGCGCGAGCCCTCCTTGAGGCGGCCCTCGGCGTAGAGGCTGGTGAGGGCGCCCGTGCGCGCGTCGGTGATGCGGATGCAGAAGGAGCGCCCGGGAAACAGCTCCTTGACGCCGCGCGCCACCGCCGCCACCAGCTCCTCCTCGCTGCCCGCCTCCGCCACGCTGCGCCCCAGGTCCAGCAGCACTCCCTCGGTGCGCGCCTGCTCGAGCAGCGCCTGCTCCACCACCACCAGATGGCCGCGCATGTGCTCCGACTCGCGCCGCCCCACCACCGACACCGAGTCGCCCCGCCGCGTCAGCTCCATCACCACCGCGCCGCCCTGGGGCAGCGCCACCTTCACCTCGCTCGAGCCCCAGTCATCGGGCACGGGCGTGTCCTCGAGCGCCTCCATCATCTGGTCCACCGTGAGGCCATGATCGAAGCAGAAGCGCTTGAAGGCGGCGTTGCCCCGCAGCAGCCGCAGCGACAGATCACAGAGCGCCGCGGGTACCTCCACCGCCTCGAAGAACGCCCGGAAGGCCTCGGCGGAAGGCTCCTCCGGCCCGGGTACACGGCGCGACTCAGTCGTCATTGGAGCTGGCCTTGTCGAGGTCCAGGATCTGCTGCGACCCCATGTAGGCTTTCGTCTCGAAGCGGGTGATGCGGCCTATCTTGCGGACGATCTCCGCCATGCGTTCCGCCTCGCGATAGATGATGTCCACCGGCTTGTACGCGGCGTCCTCCTCCTTGAGCTTGCGCTTGAGCAGCTCCGCGTAGCCCATCACCGAGGTGAGGGGTTGGTTGAGCTCGTGCGCGGTGGTGCCCGCCAGCGCGACGATGACGGCGTTCTTCTCACTCTCCTCCAGGCGCGTCTCCACGTCCGACAGCTTGCGCTCGAGCGCCATGCGGTCGCGCAGGTCCGTGAAGATGCCCACGCTGGCCACCTCGCGGCCGCCCTCGTGGACGATGGAGGCCGTCATGTTCACCGGCACGAGCTGCCCGGTCCGGCTGATGACCTCCTGGCGACATACCTCCAGCCGACCCCGCCCGCCGAAGTCCGGGCCGCGCAACTGGCGCATGATGCGCCGCGACACCCCCTGCGGGTAGAGCTGGTCCACGTGCAGTCCCCCCAGCGCCTGCGCGGCGGTGTAACCGAAGATGGCCTCGGCCCCCTTGTTGAAGAGGATGATGCGGCCCTGCATGTCCGCGGCGACGATGGCGTCCACTGAAGAGTCGATGAGCCGCTCCAGGAAGTCCTTGGTGTGGTGCAGCTCGTCGGCCAGCAGGCGCGCCTGGGTGACGTCCCGGAAGGAGAGGATGATGGCTCGCCGCCCATCCTCCAGGGGCCCCGCGGAGAAGCACAGGGTGAGGCGGCGGCCCCCGGGCAGGCGCACCATCATGTCCACATCCGAGCGGGACTCACCGCGCCGGGCCGCCGTCACCAGCTCCATCAGCACCGTCTCGTCCAATGGCTGGGTGATGTCCACCAGGTGACGGCCCATGGCGGCCTCCGAGGACGTCTCCAGGATGGCCTCGCCCGCGGGGTTGAGGCTGAGCACGCACGCCCGATCATCGAGGATGGCCACGCCCTCGCGCACGTTGGCGAAGAAGAGGTGGTAGGTCTCCAGCGAGGCGGCCTTGGCCTCGGCGGCGATGCGCGCGGACATCTCGCGCTCGGTCTTCCCGCGCACCGACAGGAGCAGCGAGGCGTTGCGCAGGGCGACCGCCGTGGAGTGGGCCACCGTGTTGAGGAAGTCCATGTCGTGGGGAGCGAAGGTGCGCCGGTCGCTCCCCCTGGCGCGCAGGAGCAACACCCCGCGCACCTCGCCCGTGATGATCAGGGGCAGCGCCACGAGCGTGTGGATGTCGCGCACGGCCAGCTCCTCCTGCACGCCCTCGAACAGCGGATGGTGCGGCGCGTCCTCCACGACGACGGGCTCGCCCGTGCGTGCCGCCTCGCGCACCTCGGGGTAGCGCTCCAGATCGATGGGAACGTCCTGGGGGCCCGAGGCATCGCTGGCGGCCACCACGCGCGCGCCCTCGCCCTCCCGGTCCAACATCACCAGCGTGGCCCGCCCCACGCCGAGCCGCTCCGCGATCCGGCGGGTGACGTCGTGCAGCAGGGCCTCCACATCGAGGCTCTCGGCGTAGTCCGCGGTGAGCTCCACCAGGAGCGCCAGGTCCTGCTGCCTTCGCCGCACCTCCTCGCGCTTGTATTGGTGCTTCATCGCGCGCCGCAGCCGCCAGGCGACCTCATGGCAGCCCGCCCCGGAGGTCATCACTTCCTCGGGATGGAACGAATCCACGGTGGAGAAGGACTCCTCGCCCGGCGCCACCCACACCACGACGGAGAGCGCCGCCCCCACGGGCGTGGCGATCAGCGCGGTGAGGGCGGCGTGCGCCTCGGGCAGGGTGAGATCCGCCAGGACAAGGGAGGCCTGCTCGGGTGCCTCCACGCACTGGAAACCCGCCCGGGCCACCGCTTGCCTCAGCGGCTCGCGCGTGGCCAGGACCGCGGGCACCAGGATGACGCCAGGAGAGGACTCGGAGACGGACACGCCCCCGACTCTACTCCGGCTCCCGGCTCAGGGGCAGTCAGACTCCCGCGCCCCCATGTCCGGAGCCCGGCCACACCAGTCCTCCCCCACCGCCAGGCCGGCGTCGCGGGCGGGCGAGGAGGAAGCCAACCAGAAGTCCCCCGCCTCGGCGTCCACGAATCCCGGAGCCTTCTCCACGGAATGGGCGTCCCAGCCCGTGCTCTCCTGCCAGGTGGCGAGATCCTGGTCGCGGGAGTCCTTGCGGAAGGTGGGCGCGTCCCCGAGTGGGGAGTAGAGGTTGCCGTCGAAGGACAGGCCGTTCCATTCCGTGCCGACCCGCACCGCCAGGGCCGCGCAGGCCCCGAGGATGTTGTTGCGCACCTCCACGTCCTCGCTCGCGCCCGACTCCCCCTTGCCCACGACCAGTCCATAGGTGGGCATGTTCCACACGGTGTTGTGCAGCACCTTCACGTCGCTGGCGGTGTCGATGCGAATGCCCGAGCCCTCGCTGCCGTCCGAGTTGACTCCGTCGAACACGCGGTTGCGCCGCAGGACGATGTGGGTGGGCGGAGCGCCCTGTCGGACGCCGCCAATCTGGATGCCCCGGCCGTTGTCGCGCACCTCGTTGTCCTCGATCGTGACGTCGCGCGCGGACATGTGCACCACCACGCCCTCCCCGCCCGAGGTGGAGGAGCGGCGATGGCCCCAGATGCGGTTGCCCCGGAGCGTCACGCGGGTGCACGTCTTGATGTCCGCGCCATTCTCCCGGTTCTCGTGAAGATCATTGTCCTCGACGAGCAGGTTGTCGAACGGGGTGCCCTCCTCGGTGGAACCGCCCTCGGAACTCAGGCACTGCACACCATCGCCGGAGTTGTGGTGGATGTCGTTGGCGCGCACGGTCACGTTCTTGGAGTTGGTCTGCACGCACACGCCGTGGCTGTCCGCTCCGGAGCGCTGGAAGTTCGAGATGGTATTGCCCTCGATGAGCACGTCCCGGGCCTTGCCGGCGACGAAGACGCCCGCCCCATCCGTCCCGTTCTTGAGCGTGCAGCCACGAAGAATGCCGTGATGCGCGCCCTCGCCGCGCCAGTACGCCGCGAAGGCCTTGTCCCCCGCCGCGTCGAAGGTAATGCCCTCGACGCGCCAGTAGGCCCGGCTCACCTCCAACATCGGCGTGCGGCTCCCCGTGCCCCCCTTGAAGACAGGCTTCGCGCCGGGCGCGGCCTTGACCGTGAGATAGCGCCCGGAGGAACCATCCCGGGCATCGAGCAGCAGCCGCTCCGTGTACGTGCCGGATTTGAGGAAGATGGCCTCACCCGGCTGGAGCAGCGATTGTGCCTTCTCCACCGTGCGCAAGGGCGCCGACTCCGTGCCCGCGGCGGAATCCTTGCCACTGGGGGACACCCACAGGATGCGGGAGAACTCCGGGGGAGAAGGCGGCGGGGATGAGGCCGAATCCGTCGTGGGCGCGGGAGGAGCGGAGGGAGATGCCGGCGCGCCAGGCGTTGCCGGAGCGGTGGGAGCCGGCGCGGAGACGTCCCCGGAGGGGGATGGAGAGGACGTCGTCGAGGAGGGCAGCTCCGGAGCGGAAGGTTCCGTGACCGGAGCGGGTTCTCGAGAGCCACAAGCGACAACCCCTACCAGCACCACGGAAGAGACGACGGACTGCAGCCAGCGGACGCGCATCCACACTCCTTGTGTGAGCCGCGATCCCAATGGGGACCCGGAAGACCCGCGCCGGACAGGTCGCCACTTCCCGGTATTCCCCCGCTGCTCCTTCCACTGCTCGTCCGTTCGCGGAGCAGCAGGGCAAGGGACATGATTTCAAGGGGTTGATGACCTGCCAGGAAAGGCGCTCCCCACCTACCCCAACCATCCAGGTCGCAGGTGGGCGCACACGAGTAGAGGGCGAGCCCCCACTCCTGGTGGAACTCCCTCACGGGAGTGGGGAAGCACTCTGGATCAGCCGCCCACCAGCAGTCGAGACGCGAACTCGCCGATCATCACGGACGGCGCGTGAGTCCCCGCCGAGGGAATCGTCGGCATGATCGACGCGTCCGAGATCCGCAGCCCCTCGATGCCGTGGACGCGCAGTCGAGCATCCACCACCGCGTCCTCGCCCGAGCCCATGGCGCAGGTGCCCACGGGATGGAAATAGGGAGAGCACGCCTGACGAAGGAAGGCCACCGACTCCTCCCGGCTCATGCGCTTCGTCGGGGCGACCCAGCTCCTGGTCAACTCACGGAACGCCGGCTGCGACGCGATGTCGAGCCCGAGCTCGAGCCCCGTCAACAAGGCATCGACATCGGCCTGTTCCGACAGGAGGTTGGGTTGGATCTCGAGCGGGCCATCGTGCCGTGCGGTCTTCATGCGCAGGTAGCCCCGGCTCTGGACCCGGACCAGGCCCGGCGCGATGCAGAAGGTGTTCGCGGGAATCGGGTACCGGGCGCCGATCTCGGCCGAGACATAGGGGATTTGAACGGACACGAACATCAGGTCCGGCACGCGCAGCTCGGAGCGGCTCTTCCAATGGAAGGTGCTGCCCACGAGGTTGTTGTTCAGCGGCATCAGCGAGTGCTTCGCCTCGAAGCAGAGCCCGGCCACGATGACGTGTTCCTGGAGGTTCCGCCCCACTCCCGGCAGCGCGGCCACGACCGGGATGCCGAGCCGCTCGAGTTCCTCCGACGGGCCGATTCCCGACAGCATGAGGAGGCGTGGGGTGTCGATCGCTCCAGCACAGAGGATCACCTCCTGGGAGGCACCGATGGACCGCCGCTCGCCCTCCCGCAGGAACTCGAGCCCGGTGCAGCGCGTGCCGGAGAAGGTCAACGAGAGCACCTGCGCCCCGGTCAGCACCGTCAGCTTCGCGTCGTGCATCACCGGCCGCAGATAGGCGCGCGACGTGCCGCAGCGCTCCCCCCCGCGAACGTTCATGTTGATGGGTCCCACCCCCTCGGGGTGGGGCACGTTCACGTCGTCGAGGTACGGCATCCCGTAGGAGCCACCGGCGTCGATGAGCGCGGCGGCCACCGGGTGGAGATTCCTGGCGCGCTCGACCCGAATCGGACCGCCCGCGCCACGCAGGTCGCTGGCCCCGTCCTCCCAGTCCTCCGACTTCTTGAACAGGGGCAGCACGGAGTCGTAGTCCCAGCCGACATTCCCGGCCTCCGCCCAGCCATCGTAGTCGGCCCTGTTCCCACGGGCCCAGATCAACGCATTGGTGCTGCCCGAACCGCCCAGCACCCTGCCGCGCGACAAGAGGATGGAGCGGTGAGCGACATGCGGGCTCGGCTCGTAGAAGTAGTTCTGGGCGTGGGACGAGCCGATGTTCTCGATCCACCGCAGGGGATCCGAGAGGCTCGCGATACCTTCGTCCGACCCACCCGCCTCGAGCAGGAGCACGGTCGCGTCGGTGCCTTCCACCAGGCGGCGCGCGAGGACACAGCCCGCCGTTCCCCCACCCACGATCACATAATCGAAACTCCTGGCGAGCGTGACCGACATGACCTTCCTCCTCTGGCTCGAACGCCAATACCGGTCACGCACCGTGCCCCTTCGCGACGAAGAAGTCTCCGGAAACACGAACGCCCCGGCCCGAAGGCCGAGGCGTTCCCGGTGAAGCGTGATGATGAGAGGTAAGGCTACCCGCGGCCGTAGGGGCCCCGGCCGCGGGGGACCCAGACCCACTGCTGCGAGGTCTGGGTGTAA
Organism: Cystobacter fuscus; assembly: GCF_002305875.1. Taxonomy (NCBI): domain Bacteria; kingdom Pseudomonadati; phylum Myxococcota; class Myxococcia; order Myxococcales; family Archangiaceae; genus Cystobacter; species Cystobacter fuscus. Next base: position 11,779,587 of record NZ_CP022098.1, read on the forward strand.
CCCGGCACCCAGCGCTGCTCGTAATGGCCCGGCTCGCACGAGCGCACATAGCGGCGGGTCCTCACGCACTGCTCCTCGACCCAGACGCGCTCGTAGTGACCCGGCACCTCCGTGCGCACCGTCTGCAGCTCGTAGCGGCCGTCACGGCCCCGCGAGGGAGGAGGGGGCGGAGGAGCCCGGTGTGAATCGCGGCCGGGAGCCCAGTTGCTGGCCACGGGAGACGCCGCGTGCTGGATGTTGTCGGCGGCCGTGGCGGCCATGGGGGTGAACAGGAGAGCGGAGAGAGCCAGGGTGAAGAGTCCGTGCTGAAGAGCCATCGTCGTGTCCTCCCAAATCGTTCTTGCTCCTTCTGACGGGGACCCCGTGCGTTGATTCAAAGCCAGTGTGTTTTCCCCTCGGGCCCTCTTGTCGCCGTCCCCCCGGTTCGCCCGTTGACAGTCCCGAGCGGTGCCCGCTCACGCGCCGGGCGGGCGTGCGCGCCGGCTTTATTCTCCGCCTCCTCCACGGACCACAGGAGCGGACACATGGCGAAGCAAGCGAAGCTGACCACGGCGGATGGCGCGGAAGTCGCGGGCTACTTGAAGGCGGCCGAGGAAAGTACCAGCCGGGGAGCGGTCATCCTCATCCATGAGTTCTGGGGCCTCACGGACCAGGTGCGCGGCATGGCGGATCGTCTGGCGCGCGAGGGCTTCACCGTGTTTGCGCAGGATCTCTACGGCGGCAAGGTGACGAAGGATCCCGCCGAGGCCACCAGGCTGATGAACGCCCTGGACATGAAGCGGGCCGCCCAGGAGATCTCCCACGCGGCGGAGGCCCTGCGCCATCGTGCTCCCGGAACCAAGGTGGCGGTGCTCGGCTTCTGCATGGGCGGCGCCCTGACGCTCGCGGCCGCGGCGACGGATGGGCAGCTCGCCGCCGCCATCCCCTTCTATGGGATTCCCCCCGAGTCGGTCGCCGACGTGAAGAAGATCCGCTGCCCGGTGCAGGGGCACTTCGCCAACCACGATGACTGGTGCTCGCCAGACCGGGTGAACGCGCTGGAGAAGACGTTGAAGGGCGCGGGCATCCCCGCCGAGCTCCACCGCTACGACGCGAGCCACGCCTTCTGCAACGAGCAGCGGCCCGAGGTCTACTCGCCCAAGAACGCCGAGCTGGCCTGGAAACGGTCCGTGGAATTCCTCCGCGCCCACCTGGGCTGAGCGGCTCATGGCCCACAGGCTCCAGCCAGGCGGACATGGGCCGGCTGGAGCGCACGCAGGGCCTCCAACACGGCTCCAGCCGCTGTGCCCTTCCCGGGATGCTGTCCCATCTTCAACTGGGCAGGTCGCACGTCGGGGGACTCCGCCCCCAACGGCCTCGGGAGGAAACGCATGTCCGACATCATCGATCCCAAGGGCTCCGTCCCCGTGAATCCACGCTCCGACGTCTTCGTGGACCAGACGCGCGGGCAAGAGTTGGAAGGAAGCCAGGTGCGTGCCGCCGCCTTCTCCCTCGACGATGGACCCGTGCTGGTGCGCTCCGGCGATCTCACGCTCAAGAACCGGGGCCTCATCATCGGCACGCTCACCATGGTGACCGTCAGCCTCATCACCTTCTGGATGCCCGGACTCGGCTCCCTCATGGCCGGCTTCTTCGGAGGCTTCTTCGCCAAGCGCTGGAAGCGCTCCTTCATCGCGGCCGCCCTCGCCTCGGTGGCGGTCCCCCTGATCCTCCGCTTCCTCGACCTCATGAGGCCCGTGCAGGGGCTCCACGACCTGTATGGCATTGGAATGGTGAACTGGACGATCCTGCACATCGTCAGCCTGTTCATCGGCACGGCCATCGGCGTGTACTCGTGCCCCCTGGTGGAGCGCAGCGGCGGTCTGCGGCAGGAACTCCCCGAATAGCCTCCATGCGGCACCCGCGCCCGGCCGTGGGTGCCGCTCCTCGGGTGGCGAATCACATCTGGCCCGGAATCGCCGCAGCACCCGCCCCCGCGCGGGTTCTAGGATGCGCCTGTGAGCACACCCCGCCTCGAGGCCGCCCTCGCCCTCGCCACTTCCGTCGCCCAGCAGGGCCCCCATTCGACGCCGCCCGACGGGAAACCCCGCCTCCACCACTTCGCCATCGGCGATCCCCAGGCGGACATCACCCGCTTCCTCGCCGTGCTGGATCGGCATGGGTTGCTCGGCATGGACGGCCGCCTGCTCCCTGAAGTCCAGCTCATCTCGGTGGGAGATCACTTCGACTGGGGCAAGTCCACCGAGCGCGACGCCGTGGCCACGAGCGCCCTCCGGCTGATCGCGTGGATGGCCGCGCACCCGGCGGATCAAGCGGTGCTTCTGCTGGGCAACCACGACCTGGGCCGAGTGGGCGAGCTGGCCGGCTTCACCGACGCGCGCTTCGCCGCCGCCCAGGAGGAAGCGGACGGCATCTACCGGGGAGGTGACGTCGACGAGGCGCGGGAGCGCGACTTCCTCGCCCGCCACCCCGAGCTCCCCAACGTCGAGCTGGTGGCACGCGACTTCGGCACCTTCCGTGAGGAGCAACGCCGCTGGGTCGACTACCTGTTGCGCGCCCGGCGCTTCCGGGTGGCCCATGCCGCGGCGGAGCGGATGCTCGTCCTGCACGCGGGAGTGACTCGCGAGGATCTGCACGCGGTGGGGATGTCCGAATCCCTCCACTCGCACGCCCCCACCGTGGTGGAGACCCTCAACCAGGCGCTCGACTCCGCCGTGGCCGCCTGGACGCGGGGACCCTTGCACATCCCCGGGCTGTACCGGCCCGGCGACGCCACGTACGGCGAGGGCCGGGGCATCTTCTACCACCGTCCAAGTCTGAGCCCCGAGGACACCCTCCACCGCGACGCCACCCCGCGCCGACGCTTCGATCCCCGCCGACTGCCCCTCGGCCTCACCCAGGTCGTGGGCCACACCCGGGACAAGCGCTGCCGGGAGTTGCTCGTGCTGCCTCACGACCCCTCCCATGACGGCGTGCTGCGCTACCTCGTCACCGATGGCACCACCATCGACTACCGACCCGGCACACCGCGCGCCTCCCACCCGGGCGAGGCCGTGCTCCTCTTCACCGATGGGGGAATGCGTGAGTCGCCGTTGGAGTCCTTCCAGCTACTCGACCTCGATACCCGGGGTCCAGCAACGCCCATGCAGGGCACCGCACGGGGAGAGGTGCAATGACGAGGGTCTGGCGGAAATCGATGCTGGTGCTCCTGGGGCTGCTGGGTCTCGGCGGATGCGCGGGGCCCTCCCGGACACAGAAGTCCTCTGCTCTCGAGGACGCCCGGCGCGCCGAGGAACGTCTCGCGGAGCAGGTAGAACTCCAGGAGTCCTCCGCCGACGAGGACGAGCGGACGGAGCGGGAGTCCTTCGCCCAGAAGGCCATCGCGGCCCTGCGCGAGGCCGGCGAGACGCGGCCCATCCGCTACGACGCCGAGGGCTTCCTGTTGGAGCTCGGGGACAAGGACCCGAGCACGGTGTTCCTCGGCAACTTCTTCGACGAGTACCGCGCCACGCCACCCGAGCAGCGCCACGAGGTGCTCGGCCGCCTCACCCACGTGCGCTCGCCGCCCACGATGCCAGAAGCCTTCGCCGACGTCAGACCCCACCTGATGCCCGTGGTGCGCGGCCGCGCCTTCTTCGAGCGGCTCCGGCTGGAGGTGAAGGGGCGGAAGGATCTCTCCACCCTCCTGTCCTGGAAGCCCCTGGGCGGATTTCTCGGCGTGGGCCTGGCCTTCGATGGTCCGGACACCTTGCGCTACCTCGGCCCGGACGAGCTGCGGCGCTGGGGCGTCTCCTTCGAGGAGGCACTGACGCTCGCGCTGGAGAATCTGCGCCAGCGCAGCCCCGAGTCCCTCGAACGACTCGCCCCCGGCACCTGCCAGGCGCCCTGGCAGGACACGTACGCGGCCTCGCGCCTGCTGCTCGAGGAGGTGGTGCGCCGCTGCCCGGTGCGCGGAGAGCCGGTGGTGCTCGTGCCACACCGCGACCTGCTGCTCATCACGGGCTCCGACGACGAGGATGGATTGAGCCGGGTGGCGCGCATGTCCCTGGACGCCCTGCTGGCCCCTCGCGCCCAGGATGGACGCGCCCTGCGCCTGACGTCCGGAACGTGGGTGCCCTTCATGCCCGAGCGGCTCAGCAATGCCTGGAAGGACTTCCGCCAGCTCGAGCTCTTCACCCAGGCCCGGGACTACGACGAGCAGACCCAGCAGCTCGACAAGCACTACCAGGGCACGGGTGAGGACGTCTTCGTGGCCGCCTTCACGCCCTACCAGGACGAGCACGGGCGGAGCCTCAGCTACGCCGTCTGGCAGAAGGGCATGACCACCCTGCTGCCCCGCGCCGAGCTGATCTTCTTCGTGGACCCCGCCCAGGGAGAGCGGGCCGCACCCGTGGGAGTCGCGCGGTGGGAGGACGTGGCGAAGGTGACCGGCGCACTGGGCACCCCGGTCGAGGGGCTCTATCCAGAGCGCTACCGCGTCCGCGACTTCCCCTCCGACGAGCAGCTCGCCCGGTGGCGTGGAGACCCGGGCGACCTCTTCGACGAGAACGAGCGCTGACGGCGCGAGGGCGGCAACTACGGCGCGCGCTGCCCCTTCACCTCGGCCAGCTTCTTCTCCAGCGAGGCCACCGTGCGCGGCGAGGCCTGCACCGAGGAGAGTGACTTCGCATAGGCGAGCGCGTCCTCCAGCGTCCGGGCCGCCTCGTCGCGCTCTCCCCGGGCGAGGTGGATCTCCGCCCGCTCCGAGAGCACCCGCAGCCGCCGGCCTCCCTGCACCTTCGCCAGGGCCCGGGTGCTCGCGGCCAGCGCATCGTCCAGCCGGTTCAACCGCCGGTAGAGATTGGCCAGGCGCGCGGGCGGGTTGTAGTCATTGGGGAGATCCCGCTCACTCTGCTCGATGGTCGGCACCGCGCGCATCGGATCATCCAGCACCAACGCCGCCGACATGCGGTGCGAGTCGAACACGGAGCGCGCATCGGGCGTGGGCGCGCGGGCGGCCTCGCCCTCGAGGAACGACAGCCACTGTCCGGCGAGCGCCTTCGCCCCGGCCTCATCCCCCACGTGCTTGCGCGCCTCGACGAGCAGCTCGTACACCCCCGAGCGGTCATCCGCCGGCATCGCGAGCTCCGGAGACAGTGCCTGACGCCCCTTCTCCTCCAGCGCGGCCGTCAGCTCCTTGGCTCCCGGAGTCTCCGGTGGCACCTGGAGGGCACACGACAGGCCCAGGCCCGCGGCGTTCGCCCACGAGGCCGACGGGGGCACCTTGGGCAGTTCCGCCAGCGCCGTGCGCGCGCACGCCTCATGACGTTTCGCGCCGTACTGCGCGACGAGGAGCGACTCCAACGCGCGCCCACGACGGGACCAGTCCGCGGGGGCCTCGGCGAGCGCCTGGGCGAGCACGTCCGCCGCCTCGGCCGATTTGCCCTCGCCATAGAGCGCGTCGCCTCGGGCGAGCAGGGCCTCGGGCCCCTGGGCCGCGCCCCGGTACGCGCGCTCCCCATCCTCGAAGAGCTTCTCCAACTGCGCCACGGTGGCGCTGCCCGCGAAGCGCACGAGCGCCTTCTCCTCCTTGGGATCGAGGATGAAGAAGGTGGGCCAGAACTCCACGGGGTACTTCTCCAGGAAGGCCGCGCTGGAGGGCAGATCCGTGTCCACCTCGAGCCAGACGAAGCGGCCCGCATGCCGCGCGAGCGCCGCGTCCGTGAAGACATAGGCTCGCATCGAGCGACAGGTGTGACACCACGGAGCCCAGGTATCGACGAACAGGGGCAGACCTCGCTCCCTGGCCTCCGCGAGGGCGCGTGGGTAATCATTCTCGATGAACGGCAAGGCACCTGAGGCGTGCGCGGCGGGTGGCTCGGACACGGACGCACTTCGCTCCGTGGCGCACCCCCACACCCCGACGGCGAGCAGACAGAAGATGGGCAGTCGCATGGGCCCGGCACCCTAGCCTGGAGCCGAGCGAGGGAGGAAGCAGAGGGGCCGCGTCCCGTTCACCCGCCGCTCCCCGTGCCCACCTTGGAGGGCAGCGACCGTGGCCATCCCCCGTGAGCACGGTGGTAGGCTGGATGCGCGCAACCCACCCGGCGAGGGGACCCTCTTCACTCTCTTCCCGCCCCCATGAGGGACCTATGAGCGGCCGAGTCCTCCTTGTCGATGACGACCCGAGCATGCTGGAGCTGCTGCAGGCGCGCCTCACCCGCCGCGGCTTCTCCGTCACCTCCGTCACCCAGCCGGAAACAGCCGTGCCCCTGGTGCTCGAGCAACCCTTCGACGTGGTGCTCACGGACCTGAACATGCAGGGCATGAGCGGCACGCAGTTGTGTGAGCGCGTCGTGGCCAACCTGCCGGACCTCCCCGTGGTGGTGGTGACGGCCTTTGGCAGCATGGAGACGGCCGTGGCCGCCATCCGCGCCGGCGCCTACGACTTCATCACCAAGCCGGTGGAGATGGACGCGCTGGTGCACACCCTCACGCGCGCCGTGCAGCACTCCCAGCTCAAGGGCGAGGTGGTCCGGCTGAAGAAGATGGTCACCGGGTCGCAGAGCCTGGGCGGCCTGCTCGGCTCCAGCCCGCCGATGCTCAAGGTGTACGATCTCATCACCCGTGTCGCGGACTCGGACGCCACCATCATCATCCACGGCGAGAGCGGCACGGGAAAGGAGCTGGTCGCCCGGGCCCTGCATGACAAGAGCCGGCGGGCCTCGGGTCCCTTCGTGGCCGTCAACTGCGCGGCCATGCCCGAGGCGCTGCTCGAAAGCGAGCTGTTCGGTCACGCCAAGGGCGCCTTCACCGACGCCAAGACGGCCCGCGCGGGCCTCTTCGCCCAGGCGCACGGGGGTACGCTCCTGCTCGACGAGGTGGGGGAGATGCCCCTGGGGCTCCAGCCCAAGCTGCTGCGCGCCCTCCAGGAGCGCCGGGTGCGCCCGGTGGGCGGCAACCACGAGGTGCCCTTCGACGTACGCGTGGTGGCCGCCACCCACCGGGACCTGGAGGGCATGGTGGAGGAGCAGCGCTTCCGCGAGGACCTCTACTACCGCCTCAACGTCGTGCAGTTGGAGCTGCCGCCCCTGCGCGCGCGCGGCGGCGACTGCCTGCTCCTGGCCCAGCACTTCATCGAGCACTTCGCCGCGCGCGCGAACAAGCGGGTGACGGGCATCAACGAAGCCGTGGCCGAGCGGTTGATGAGCTACAGCTGGCCCGGCAACGTGCGCGAGCTGCGCAACTGCATCGAGCGCGCGGTGGCCGTCACCCTCACCGAGCGCCTCGCCGTGGACGATCTGCCGGAGAAGATCCGCGCCTACCGCGCCTCGCAGGTGGTGGTGGCGAGCCTGGACGCCTCCGAGCTGACCACGCTGGAGGAGGTCGAGCGGCGCTACATCCTGCGCGTCATGGAGGAGGTGAAGGGCAACAAGTCACTCGCGGCACAGATTCTCGGCCTGGACCGCAAGACGCTCTATCGCAAGCTCGACCGTTTCAAGGAGGGTACGGGAGAGTAGTCCCGCCGCGCCGCTTTCCATGGGCATCCCGCCCGGCGCGTGCTGTCCTCCGGGAACTGGATGAACGACCTCGCTCCCCTGCGCACCGCGCTCGAGTCCGCCCTCTCCCTCCTTCCCTCCCCCGAGCACTTCGTCGAAGAGGGCGACGCGGACACCGCCCGCCGCCTCCATGAGCGGCTGAGGCGCGATCTGCTGCCCCGCCTGGGAGGCACGGACGCGCCCCTCTTGCTCGTGGCCATCGCCGGACCGAACAACGTGGGCAAGTCCACGCTCTTCAACGCGCTGGTGGGCACGCCCCTGTCCCCGGCCCGGCCCGAGGGTGGCCTCACCAAGCAGTGTCTCGCCGCCGCGCACCCGGACACCTGGACGGGCGCGCTCCGGGACTTCCTCACGCGCCGCTACGACATCGTCCTCGTGGCGCCGGGCGAGACGGCTCCGGTGGATCAGCCAGGGCCGGCGGGGCGGCTCTACCTCGTCCTCGCCGATGCCGTGCCCCGCGGGCTCGTGGTGATGGACACACCGGACTTCGACAGCGTCTACCGCGACAACCGCGAGCGCGCCGAGGCGCTGCTGGTCACCGTGGACGTGCTCGTCTTCGTCGTCAGCCGGCAGACGTACCAGAACGCCGCCCTGGTGGACTTCCTGCGCACGGCGGTGGGCCACGGGCACCCCTACCTCCTCGTCTACAACGAGGCCACCCGCGAGGAGACGGCCCGGGGCCACCTGGAGAAGCTGGCCGCGGACGTGGGCCACCCCGCCCTGGCGCGCTACCTCGCGCCCCACCAGCCCGAGGTGGAGGCCGGCGAGAAGCCACTCGCGACGCACCCGCTCGACGGGGGCCCCTCGCTGTCCGCGCTCCTGGGAAAGCCCGAGCACACCCGCGCCCTCAAGGCCCGTGCCCTGGAGGCCTCGCTCCGGGACGCACGCGCGGACATGGAACGGCTGGCCGAGGCCTCCACCCGGGCCGCGCGGGAGCCCGAACGGTTGCGGCGGCGGCTGCGCCACGAGCTGCTGGGGGTGGGCCGGGCCGCGGCGCTCAAGGCGGTGCCCGCGGATGTGCTGGTGGAGGCCTTCCGCGACGAGCTCGACGCGCGCAGCGCCTTCCACCGCTACGTACGCCTGCCCTTCCGGGGCCTGGCCACGGCCCTCACGTTCCTCTCGCGCCAGGTGCGCCGCTCGTTCACCGGCCCCGAGCCCACCACCGCCCCGGTGGCGCAGGCGACCGAGGACACCCTGCGCGATGGCGTGCGCCGGCTGGTGGAGGGCCTCGCCCCGGAGGTGGCCGCCTGGAGGGGAGAGGCCGCCACGCGCGAGCTGCTCGCCCAGACCCTTGGCCCCGCGACCCTCGCGCGCCTGGACGAGCCGCTGGACGTCGAGGGACTCCAGTCCCGACCCGAGGAGCGCGAGGGCCTTTACGGCTTCTGCCGTGGGCTGGTGGCCCAGGAACTCCACGGCGGCGCGCGTGAGGAGATGCTGCAGACGCTCGCCACGCTCGTCTACTCGGTGCCTTCGGGAGCCGCCGCCGCGGTGACGGTGGCCACGGGGGGCCTCGGCCACGATGCGGTCATCTGGGCCGGCACGCTCCTGTCAACCCCCCTTCTGGAGCGTTTCGTGGATTTGCTGGGCGCGGACCTGCGCGAACGCGTCACCCAGCGCTGGGCCGACTCCCATGGCGCCCTCCTCGCCCAGGCCCTGGAACAACGCTTCTTCGCACCGCTCCTGGGCGCCCTGGACACCCAGGTGGCCGGGTGGGAACGCACCGCGACAACCCTGTCCGAGACAACCTCGCGAATCTCGTTCACAAGAGGAGTCGTGTCAGACCCCTCCCGCATGATGTAGTTCACCGCGACACGCGGAACACGAGGTGAGTGGGATTTCGTCGTACATGGGTTCAAATCTGGCTCGGTGCGGAGTAGGAATGCGGGTTGGGAACAGCGAAGTGGGGATGGGCGAGGGGGTTCGGGGTGACTTCGGAGATAGGGTCGAGGAAATGACCTTTGCAGTCCTGTTCCAACAACCTGATACGTCGTATTCCGCCGTGCCTACACTGTAGGGTGGGTTCAGGTATGGATAAGAAATTGGCGAAGACGATTGGGGAGGCCGCGCGTTCGGCCCGTCTGCGTGCGCAACTCACCCAGGCGGATGTAGCGGAGATGGTGGACCTGGTGACGGAGGTGTACGGACGCATCGAGCGCGGCGGCATGGTGCCGAGCGTGCCGACCTTGTTGAGGCTGTGCCGGGCGCTGCGGATCTCCGCGGACGAGTTGCTGGGGCTATCGGGTCCCGACGGAGCGCTCAAGCTGAGCGAGCCGCCCAACGAGCAGGGCGAGAAGCCCGAGGTGCGGGCGGTGCTGAGGGTGTTGCGCCAGCTGGACTCCGGGCAGATCAAGCTGCTGGGACGGCTCGCGGTGGCACTCAAGAAGGAGTAGAGCGTCCACGAGTGAGAGGTGGGATCGTATGCCCGGTAGGCGTCCGTGCCCCCTTCTACAGTGTAGCCCGGGGCATTGCTTGACCGGGGAGGTTGGCCGGGGAATTCTGCGCCCCGTGCCCGTGGACCTCATTCGAAGAATGGCCGCCCTGATGGTGGTGCTGCTGGTGGCGGTGGGCGTCGAGGCCCACGCCGAGCAGCTCCCCACGGTGGTCATCGACCCCTACCCTCTTGCCCCGCCACCGTCTCAGCCGGGAACGGGCTTGTGCACTGCGTCACGGGTGTCGACGAATCCGGCCGCGGACTTCCCCACGAGTAATGCCGGCTTCAACTTCGGGGTGAACACCTTCCTGGACACCCCGCCGGACGCATCCAATCCGAACGCGCGTGTCAGCTCGGTCCTGCGGACGTTGTTCGATCTGTCGAACAACAACGACACCGGGTTGAAGCTGAGCTACGGCGACTTCGAGAACGCCGCCCCCGGGTGCCGCAGCGGTGGCTGTGACTTCATCGCCAACGACACCTCCACCGCGTTCGCGACCCGGCTTCGCGGCTACTTCCACGTCACCTCGGACATGGTGGGCCTGCCGGTTCACTTCGGTTTCTACGCCGACGACGCGGTCGCCTTCACCATCTACGACAAGAGATCCCGCGCCTATCCGGTCATCAATCGGCCCCCTGTGCTCGGAGCAGCTACCTGGCGCACTACCAACAGCGTGACCTTCCTGAAGGAAGGCCTCTACGCCGTGGAGATCCTCTACACGGAGGTCACGGAACACGCCGCGTTGGAGATGTCGGTGTTCGTGGGAACCTTCTCCGACTTCGAGCGAAAGGCGAATGAACCCCCCATCGTCAAACTGAAGGACGCGGGCTTTGCCCTGGTCTCGCCCGTCTCGCTCTATCAGACGGAGACCGGACGCCCGTCGTATCCGGACCTGGGTTACTGCCAGCAGTGCAATCGCCAGTTCGCGAACACCTCGGGCAACAACGGCTGTGACCCCAGCTACTACTGCAACGGAGCGGCCCTCTGCGCCCCTTGTGACTCGGCCTTCTACTGTGGCCCGAGCTGCTCTCCGTGTGGCGGCAACACGCCCAATTGCGTCAATCGCAACGGGACCTTCACCTGCGTCCAGTGCACGGAGGACTCGCAGTGCCCCGGGGGCCGCTGTGACCCGATCACCAACCAGTGCGGTGGCTGCAACACCGACGCGCAGTGCCCCGGTGGCCAGCACTGTGACACCGAGCAGCACGAGTGCCGCGAGTGCATCACCGACGAGCACTGCGGCCGCGGCCAGTCCTGCACCAACAACACCTGCCAGTCCTGCTCCACCAACGACAGCTGCGCGGGCACCTCCTGCAACTGCTGCCCGCAGGGCCTCCAGTGCGCCTCTCCCTCCCCGGGTGCGCCCCCCTCCTGCGTCGAGTGCACCAACGACACCCAGTGCTCCGATGGCAAGCGCTGCGACATCGCCAATGGCCGCTGCGTCGCGCAGGTCGCCGAGTGCAACACCTCGGAGCGCTGCGGCTCCCAGTGCGCCAAGTGCCCCACGGATCGCCCCTACTGCCTGGACGGACAGGTCTGCGTCACCTGCCGCACCGACCTCGAGTGCGGTGACGGCAAGTTCTGCCTCAGCGGAGAGTGCGCTTCCTGCACCACCAACAACCGCTGTGGCTCGCGCTGCGAGGCCTGCCCCGCCGAAAGCCCCATCTGCCTCACCGACGGCACCCCCACCGGCAGCTCGTGCGTCGGCTGCACCGAGGACTCCCACTGCGGCCCCGGCGGCACCTGCGACCCCGTGTCGCGCACCTGCTCCACTCCCACGTGCTCGGTGACCTGCGCCGAGGGCGCCCTCTGCAACGGCGACTCCTGCGTCGAGTGCTTCGTCGACGCCCACTGCCCCTGCGGCGGCACCTGCGACACCGCCACCAACCAGTGCACCAGCTCCTGCAAGACCAGCAACGACTGCCTCGGGGTCGAGTACTGCTCGGCCGTCACCCTCGAGTGTGAGCGCGGCCGGCGCAAGCCTGGCACCGAGACCCAGGGCGGCGCTCCCTGCTGCGGCGCCACCGGTGAAACGCCTCCCAGTGGCCTCGCCCTGCTGCTCCTCGCGGCCGCCTTCCTCCTGCGGCGCTCCCGGGGAGTCGCATGAGCCGTCTGGCGCCCCTCCTGCTCGTCCTCCTGCTCACCCGCGCCGCCTCGGCCCAGGACGTTCGCTTCGACGTCCAGGCCTTCCGCCCCTCGGGAGCACCCCAGGACCTGGTCGGCGTCGGCCAATCCCGGCCCCTGTCCCACCTCTCCGTCTCCGGCGGCGCCTACCTCAACTTCATGTTGGATCCGCTGGTGCTCGTCGCCGCGGGCACCAACGCCAGGTCCGTCAGCCTCGTGGGCAACCGCCTCCAACTGGATGTCATGGCCTCCGTGGGCCTGTACAACTGGGTCGAGGTCGGCGTGGACATGCCCCTCGTCCTCTTCCAGGGCTCGGACAACCTGGAGGCCATCGGCACCGAGGGCTTCATCCAGTCCTTCACCCCCGCGGACCTGCGCCTCACCGCCAAGGCCGCCATCCCCGGTCTGCGCCGCTCCGCCGAGGGCAACGGCTTCGGCGGCGCCCTCACCCTCGGGATGAGCCTGCCCACCGGCCTGCAGGACGCGTTCGCCAGTGATGGCTCCGTCACCTGGTCTCCCGGGCTGGTGACGGACTACCGCTTCGAGTCGGGCGTCCTCCTGGCCTTCAACGCCGGGTTCTGGCTACGGCCCACCCGCCAGTTCATCAACACCCTCTGGGGCAACTCCCTCACCTTCGGACTCGGCGCCGAGGTGCCCATCCTGCGCGCCAATGGCATCACCGCCATGGGCATGCTCACCGGCAGCACCCCCCTGGAGAAGCTGCTCAACCAGCCGCAGGCCCTGCCCACCGAGTTCCTCGTCGGCCTGCGCTGGTACACGGGCCTCGGCCTCACCTTCACCGTCGGCGGAGGCGGCGGCTGCGGCTGCTCGCCCACCTCCCCCACCCTGCGCCTCTTCACCTCCATCATCTGGGTGCCCGCGAAGACCCGGGAGTGGGAGGCCATCCAGCGCTTCAAGGAGCCCCCGGAGCCGCCCCTTCCTCCGCCTCCTCCCGTGGATCCCGACGGCGACTCCGTCATCGGCGAGGGCGATCGCTGCCCCAACGCCCCCGGCCCCGTGGAGAACGGCGGCTGCCCCGACACCGACCGCGATGGCGACAGCGTGGTGGACCGGCTCGACCCCTGCCCCGTGCTCGCCGCGGGCCCGCGGGGCCGCAACGGCTGCCCGCTCGCTCGCATCGAGGGCAACAAGATCGTCATCCTCGACCAGGTCCACTTCGCCACCGACCAGGACGTCATCCTCCCCGAGTCCTTCCCCATCCTCGAGGAGGTGGCCCAGGAGCTGCTCGCGCACGAGGAAATCCAGCGCGTGCTCGTCGAGGCCCACACCGACGCCCGCGCCAACGACGCCTACAACTTCGACCTGTCGCGCCGCCGCTCCGTGAGCGTGCAGAACTTCCTGCTCGACAGCGGCATCGCCGTGGAGCGGCTGTGCTCGGCGGGCTTCGGCCGCAGCCGCCCCCTCACCGCCAATGACTCCGAGGCCAACATGGCCCTCAACCGCCGGGTGGAATTCACCATCCTCCCACCCGCGGAGGGAGCCCTCCCGCCCTGTCCGCCGGATCCCGCCGCGGGCTGGCAGGTGCCCCCGACGAAGAAGGGCGGCAAGCGCTCCGCGCCCGCGGGCTCGCGTTGAGGGGAGAGGGCGCAGGCCCCTCGGAGCCCGGGGCCCCCCGTCGGTGACGAGGGGCTCCACGCACGGGCCACTGCGAGGAAGCGGGGAAGGAAAGCTCGAGGGAAGCTGAACTCCCCGGGCACTCCGCCCGGAACGATATGCCCCGGGGCGGGCACCTCACGGGGAGACGACTAGCGGCTGGCCGTCTTGACCTCGAAGACGACCTCGGCCGCGGCCTTGCGCCGGCCGGCGGTGGCCGTCACCACCGTGCGCCCGGGCCCCACCGCCGTCACCTGCCCCGTGGGGGACACCGTCGCCACCGACCAGTCCGAGCTGTACCAGGTGACGGGCACGTCGCTCAGGGCGATGCTCCGGTTGTTGAACGTCCGGGCGCGCAACTGCTGCGTCTGCCCGGGCTTGGCGAAGATGACGTGGGTGGGCTCCACCTCCATGCGCGCGAAGTCCGAGCGCACCACCTGCACCGGCAGGCGGCGGCTGAGCGGCGGCACCGTCACGGTGATGGTGACCTGGCCCGGGGACACGCCGATGAGCCGCCCGTTCTCCACCCGCGCCACCGTCTCGTCACTCGACTCCCATTGGGGCGGCACGTCCACCAGGGGCTTGCCCAGCTCGTTCTTCACCACGGCGGAGATGGCGATGGAGTTGCCCGCCGTGAGGAAGTCCGCCCCCGCCACCCGGATGTCGAGCTGGCTGGGAATGGACACCTGCACCTCCACCGAGGCGCGCACCTTGCCGGCCGCCGCGGCGATGGTCGCCCGTCCGGACTTGCGCGCCACCACCACCCCATCCACCACCGAGGCCACATCCGGCGCCGAGCTCACCCAGCGCAGGTCCGCGTCCTCCACCGGATTGCCCGCCGCATCGAGCGCGATGGCCTCGAGCACGACGGACTCGCCCTGCTTGTGGAGCGGGCGGCTCTCCGGCATGGCGAGGGACAGGGTCGCCGGAGCGGAGCGGCAGCCCCCCAACACGAGGGAAGACAGCAAGAGCAGGGAGCGAGCGGACATCGAGCGATTCACGGGGGCAGGGGGGCGGACGGGCGTCAAGACGACGTGTCGAACGGCGGCGAAAGGGATTGTATTTCGTTACGCCCATCACGCCATTCTTTGCAAGCCCTCCCCCCTCACTCCGCCCTCCCGTCCGAGCCTTCCTTCATGCGCAGAGGAAAGTTCCGCGGTTCACGCCTCCGCGGCCCACGCCAGGCGGTAGGTGGCCCCGGGTGGAGCCAGGCTCACCGGAGGCAGGTAGAGCCCCGTCCGCTCCCGCGTCCACCACGCGCCCGTGCGCCGCCGGGTCTCCCGGTCCGTCATCCGGTAATCGTAGAGCACCGCTCGAATGAAGCGCGGGCGCTGTCCCGGGAAGGGATTGCCCGCGAAGAGCCCCTCCACCTCGGGGGAACCCTCCAGAAGTCTCACTATCAGTGCGAGCAACCAGGCAGGCGGTGAACCCAGCGCCGCGAACCACATCTGCCAATCCAGGCGGGGCTGATGCGGCGCCACCCACCGGGGCGCCTCGTCCAGCGAGCCTACCTTGTAGCGGAAGGGGTACTCGCGCCACGTCCGCCCATCCTCGGAGCCCTCGAGGGAGATCTCCGGCCGCCGCACCGTCATCACCGCGAAGAGCCCATACCCATTCACCGCGCGCAGGGGACGCGCCCGCTGCTCCAGCCACGCGAGCCAGTCCGGCACCCGGCGCGGGCGGTCGAAGCGGCCCAGCAGTTCCAGCGCGCCCAGGGCGAGCGGCGGCGCCACGGACAGCGCGGCCACTGCCGTCCGCCAGAGGGCCCGCGGCCGGGCGGGCGGGGGCACGGGCAGCACCCGCCCCAGGGCCGCGTCGTCCAGCAGCCACAGGCCCAGGGCCAGCGACTGCGCGTTGAAGAAGCCGTAGTTGCCCGTCACCAGGATGACGCCCTGCAACCCCGACAGGAACCAGAAGGCCAGCAACCGCAGCGGCCTCGGGGCGAAGACGAGGAAGGGAAACACCGTCTCCAGCGCCAGCACGGACAGGGTGGAATAGCGCTGGACCCGGCGGGGAAGCTGGTGCGCGGCCCACCCGGCCCGCGTGGGCAGCGGAGCCGTCTCGTAATAGACGTCGCACGCGGTGAGCTCCCGCCACGTCCGGTCGCCCGACTGCAACTTGGACAGCCCCGAGCCCAGGT
The DNA here is from genome assembly GCF_002305875.1 of Cystobacter fuscus. NCBI lineage: Bacteria > Pseudomonadati > Myxococcota > Myxococcia > Myxococcales > Archangiaceae > Cystobacter > Cystobacter fuscus. The sequence goes on from NZ_CP022098.1 coordinate 11,795,435, forward strand.
AGAGGCGGAAGACGAGCATCCGCCACGCGAACACCTCCAGGGCGGAGGGCTCCCGGAGTCCCGCCCCCGGCCGCCACCCCGCCGGAGCGGTCAGCACCGCCAGCAGCCCCATCTCCAGGAGCAGCGCGTCCCACTGGAAGGAGAGGAACTCCCGCCCCACGGACACGTAGGACAGGTAGAGCGCCCACAGCCCCGCCAGCGAGGCCTGGGGCGCCAGGCCCAGCATCACCGCCAGGGACAGGGCCTGCCCGGCGCGAATGCCCCGCACCAGGGCCGCGTCGGACGCATCCCGCCAGAACACCGTGGGCAGCTTCAGGTAGCGCTCGCGGCCCAACGCGACCAGCCGGGGCGAGCCGAGCAGATCCTTCACGGGCAGGATGCCCCGCGAGCCATGCAGCCCCAACACCTGCCGGCCCAGGGAGGTGAAGGCAATGAAGTAGATGCCCCCCAGGGCCACCAGGAACGCCTGCCTCACGCGCCGGTGCTGGGGCGGCGCCACGGACCGCTCCACCCACCGCGCCAGCACCCCTCCCCCACGTGCCCGCGGGGGCCGCGGCCCCTCCCAGAAGGGCAGGGAGCCGAGCATCCGGAAGAACACCTGGGCACCTCGGGGACTGACAGCACGCATGGGGGCCTCCTCCGTCCTCCACCAAACCTGGGAGCGACACTCCTCCGTGCCACCCTCACGAGTCCCCCGCTCCCGAAGGGCCCAGGCGACCGAGCCGGGCTCCACTCCGCGCGCGGGTGCCTAGCTTTGCTCCATGAGCCAGCCCAAGAAACGAGCCAGACGGACCGAGCAGGTGGTTCCCGGAATCCACCGCTGGAGTGTCGAGGATGATCGGATCGGCGGCGTGCACAGCGAGGCCTACGCCGTGGTGTCCGACGACGGCGCCGTCACCCTCATCGATCCCCTCCCCATCACCTCGGACGCCCTGAACGCCCTGGGCCGGGTGGAAGCCATCGTGCTCACCGCGGGCAACCACCAGCGCGCGGCGTGGTCCCTGCGCAAGACGTTTGGCGCTCCCGTCTGGGCCCCGCTGGACGCCCATGGCCTGGAGGACTCGCCCGATGCCACCTACACCAACGGGGACAACCTTCCCGGGGGCCTCGTGGCCTACCACACGCCCGGCCCCGCCGAGGTCATGTTCACCCTCTGGAAGGAGCGGCCCCGGAGCGTCGTCTTCCTCTCCGACCTGCTCACCCATGACGAGCAGGGCACGCCCCGCTTCGTCGACAGCCAGTACCAGGACGACCCCGCCCGCACGCGCGCGAGCGTGCGGCGCATCCTCGAGCACCTGCCGGTGGAAGTCGTCTGCTTCGCCCACGGCCGCCCCATCCTCCACGACGGAGCGGCCGCGCTGCGCCAGGCCCTGAGCGAGGACTCCGAGTTCCCCGCCCCCATGGGGCCGTGAGACGGAAGAAGGCCCGCGAGCAGCCCCGCGGGCCTCGTCTTCCACTCAGGGCGCCGACGTCAGGGCCGGCGGCAGACCATCCAACACACACAGGTTGGTGGTCTCCTCGCAGAAGATGGGGAACGCGGGATCCAACGTCGAGCCCTGCCGCACCGCCCGGCAGAGGTTCTCATCGCGAACGGGGGGCGTGCCGGCTTCGCACTTGATGGCGGGGAACACGCCCACCGCCTCGTACGTGGCGGTGCAGTCCCCTTCCGAGTAGGTCAGCTCCGCCACCCACTGCGTGCCAGGGATGGCCGCCCGGCCCTGAACGCGCACGTTGCTCCACCGGTAGACGCGCTCCACCCCGTCCACCACCTGCCGCGCCTCGCTCATCGCCGGCACGGTGCAGACGTTGTCGTCGGACGGGTACTCGGAGGTGAACGGCCCCGAGGCCGACACCGCCACCGGCGCGCTGGGGGTGCCCGTCACCAGCGAGGCGGCGTTGAAGTAGACGGTGGGCGGGGTGCCGGAGTTGGGGATGCGGAAGGCCTGCGCCCCCACGATCTCCGCCTTCTTCTGGGCGCAGATGCCCGAGCCCGTCTTCAAGACATAGCGCACGGCGTGGTCGCCACGGCCCACGGTGCACTGGGGAGCGGGCTGTCCGACGTCACAGGCGCCCAACAGGGCCATGCATCCAACGGAGAACGTCCAGGTGGCGAGGAGTCGTTGTGTCTTCATGGTGTGTGGCTCCGGACTCAGAACGCCACGCGCGCGCCGATGCGGACGCTGCGCGGTGCCTGGTAGGAAATGGGCTTGCCGTAGTTGGGATTGAGGGTCGCCGGCTGGCCCGCGCGGTTCTTCAGCTCCGCCAGGGGCGTGCCATCCGTGATCGCCTCGACGTTGTCGAAGGTGTAGTTCTGATCCCGGCCGGTGACGGCCTGGAAGTTGAACAGGTTGAAGGCGTCCAGGGTGATGGTGCCGGTGAGACCCCGGCCGAGCTTGTAGTTGAAGCCCACGTGCGCATCCACGTTGTGCACCCAGGGCAGCCGGCCACCACTGCCGCGCGGCAGGATGTACGTGAAGCCCGCGCCGTAGATGTACTGCGAGCCCGTCACGTTGAGCGGCGTGCCCGACTGGGCGCGGTACGACAGGCCCACGTCCAGGCTCGTCACGCTCGACAGGAGGAACTCGCGCGAGCCGAACAGCTTGAGGTTGTGGGTGCGGTCCGACGCGAGCGGGCCCACCTTGTTCTGCGTCATGGAGACCAGGTCGAACTCCGAGGTGACGTTGGGCGCGAGCTGGCCGTTGTCCGGGCGGTAGAGGCCCGGGTAGTTGCCACGCAGAGAGGACCAGGTGTAGCTGGCCTGCGCGAGCCACAGGTCCGCGAACGCCTTGGTGAGGTAGACGGACACCGCGTCGTAGTCGCGAATGGCCTTGGGGAACGCGGCGCCGATGCCCCGGCCCGGGTTGCCGATGAAGTAGTTGGTCGCCTCGTTGATGGACATGTCCTCGATGACGTCGTTCATCGTGCGCCGCACGTAGCTGACTCCCAGCGTGGCGCGCGGGAGCACCTCGTACTCACCGCCCAGGGTGATTTCGTCCGAGGACTGGGGCCGCAGCTCGGGGTCCACCGGGCTGTTGATGGCGAAGGTCTGCCCGTTGTAGCGCGTCACCGCGGTGGACGGAGCACCCGACACCGTCGACAGGTTGCGCGAGTCACGGCACTCCGTGTACGGCGCGGCCTGGGTGAGCGGATCGCACCCGGGGCCTCCCGCCGCCGTGGCGGCACGGCTGCGCGTGGCGGTCAGGCGGGTGACGTTGGAGAACTGGGAGTTGATCATCGCCAGCACGCCGTTCTGGTAGTAGCGCGCGTAGGTGGCGAACAGCTTGGAGCGGCCCGTGCGGGTGAAGTCATAGATGAGACCCACGCGCGGGGAAACCTGGTTGGGCAGCGCGAAGGCCACGTTGCCCCCGTTGCCATAGATGGTCTGGGTGTCGTAGCGCAGGCCCGCGTTGAGGGTGACCCGGTCCAGGATGCTCCAGCTGTCCTGCAGGAAGAGGCCCAGGGCATCGGCGCGCGTGAAGGTGGGCACGCTCGCCTGGACGACCGGCTGATCCGGTCCCTTGAGGTAGCCGAAGGAGCGGAAGTCCGAGAAGCTCCTGCCGTCGGTCGACTCGTTGTAGAGCACGCCGCCCGAATAGGCGCGCTCGTCCTGGTTCGTCATCACCTCGACGTCGGCGCCCGCCTTGATGACGTGGTGGCCGAGCGCGGTGAGCAGCAGGGTGCCCACGGCGTTGGCCTGATAGCGCTCCACCGTGCGGTCCAGCAGGAAGCCGGGGCCGCCCAGGAAGTAGCGCGACACGGGGCAGCGCACGGCGTTGGTCGTGCCCGCGGGATCACACACGGAGGGGTCCGGCAGCGTCTCGAAGTCGTTGATGGAGTAGTAGCTCGGCGCGGCACTCGTGCCGGTGCGGCGCATGTCGAACTGGGGGATGCCCGACAGGCCCGTGGTCTGCCCAATGCCACTGCCATCCACCGGCAGCGAGGTGTCGCGCTGATGGTGCCAGCCCACGTTGGCATCCAGGAGCACGCGCTTGTCCAGGAAGGACGAGGACAGCTTGAGCGCGATGTCGCGCGTGTCCTGCGTGTAGATGTGCGCGAGCGTGTCGTAGCTGCCGTTGATGATGTTGCCGGAGGTGGTCTCCGTCTCCACGAGCCCGCTGTCGAGGTTGTAGCCGAAGCGGCCGTTGCCTCCCGAGCCGCTCGGCGTTCCCGTCACCGACAGGGTGAGGCCGTGGTCGGGATGCACCTGCCAGGTGAGCTTGCCGATGTACTGCACCGAGCGCTGGTCGGCGAAGTAGCGCTGGAAGGTGCCGGGAATGGGCTCCGTCTGGGAGAAGCCCTCGGCGTTCTTCACCGGCTTGCCATCCTCGCCGAGCACGAAGACGTTGAGGTTGCGATTGAGCGCGCGGCGGGTGAAGGAAGGCGCCACGCCCGCGAAGAACCACAACTTGTCCTTGACGATGGGGCCACCCAGGGTGGCGCCAAAGTCTCCCAGGTTCCACAGCCGCTGCGTCGTGGTGATGACGCTGCCCTCGGCCGCCACGCGCGTGGGCGTGCCCTCGAAAACCCCCGGGGTGAGGTTGCCGAACACCGAGCCATGGAACTCATTGGAGCCGGACTTGGTGACGGCCGTCATCACGCCACCCGTGGAGCGGCCGAACTCCGGCATGAAGCCACCGGTGATGACGTTCACCTCCTGGATGAACTCGACCGACAGGGGCGAGCCCAGCGTGCCGAGCGCGGGGTTGTTCGTGGACAGGCCATCCACCTGGAAGCCGTTCTCCGGCGAGCTGGTGCCATTGAGCGACACGCCATAGGAGTCCGTGCTGGAGCCGGGGGCGAACTCGGCGAGGCTCTCGAAGGAGCGCGACGCGGAGCCCTTGCTCCCGGGGCGCACCGTGGCCAGCCGGTTGATGAGCTCCGAGTCCACGTTCACGCCCGTGCGCGCCGAGCCCACGTCCACCGAGGGCGGCGTGCCCGACACCTCCACCGTCGTGGAGAAGGTATCCGGCAGCAGCTCCGCGTTGAGGCGGATGGTGCGGTTGAGGCGCAGGGTGATGTCCGTGCGCGAGTAGGGCTGGAAGCCCTCGCTGTCGAAGCGCAGGGTGTAGACACCCGGAGGCAGTTGCGGAATGAGGTAGAGCCCCGTCTTGTCGGTGACGACGGTCTGCTCTCCCTGGAGGCTGGGAGAGGTCGCGGTGACCACCACGTCCGCAACGGGTTGCTTGTTGCTGGCATCCACCACCGTGCCGGTCAGCACGGATGTGTTTTGCTGTGCCTCGGCGCGCGGCATCCACAGGCACGCGCCCAGCAGCAGCGTCGCCACGAGGACACGCGCCTGTTTGGACTCGAGATGAAGGTTCAAAGAACTGGCCTCTCCGTGCGGCGCCAGCGCGCCCCATGCCCACTGGTGCCGCGGTGCGTCGTCACCTAACGGGAAATCCAGACAAAAACAAGAGAGGGCCGGCAGATCCCACCCCATTGCCCGGCTTCCCGGCCACGTGACATGAAGCGAGGCAATGTCCTTCCTGCATCAGGCCTTGATCTTCCTGACCGCCGCGGTCGTGTCCGTCCCTCTCTTCAAGCGGCTCGGATTGGGCTCGGTGCTGGGCTACCTGGCGGCGGGACTCGTCATCGGCCCCTGGGGCATCAAGCTCGTCTCCGACGTGGAGAGCATTCTCCATTTCTCGGAGCTGGGCGTGGTGCTGTTGCTCTTTCTCATCGGATTGGAATTGCGGCCCGCGCGCCTGTGGGAGTTGCGCCGCTCGGTGTTTGGCCTGGGCGGAGCGCAGGTGGTGGGCACGGGCGCGCTGCTCGCGGCGGTGGGCTGGGGGCTCGGGCTGCCCGTGCCCACCGCGCTCATCGCCGGGCTCGGGCTGAGCCTGTCCTCCACCGCCTTCGCCCTGCAATTGCTGGCGGAGAAGAACGAGCTGACCACGGACCACGGTCAGGCCGCCTTCGGCATCCTGCTGTTCCAGGACCTGGCCGTCATCCCCCTGCTGGCGCTCTTGCCCTTCCTCGGCGAGTCTCCTCAACCCCAGCCCCAGGGCGCCTCCGGGTGGCTGCAGGCCGTGAAGGTGGTGGGCGTGCTGGCCGCGGTCATCATCGGGGGCCGCTACGTGCTGCGGCCCGTGCTGCGCCGCGTGGCCGCCACCCACACCCAGGAGCTCTTCACCGCCACGGCGCTGCTCGTGGTGGTGGGCACCGCGCTCCTGGTGAAACAGGTGGGACTGTCCATGGCGCTCGGCGCCTTCCTCGCGGGTGTGCTGCTCGCCGACTCGGAGTTCCGCCACGAGCTGGAAGCGGACATCGAGCCCTTCAAGGGCCTGCTGCTCGGGCTCTTCTTCATCGCCGTGGGCATGTCGGTGAACCTGGGGCTGCTGGTGCGCTCGCCCCTGCTCGTGGTGGGGCTGGTGCTCGGACTGGTGCTGCTCAAGGCCCTGGTGCTCTTCGTGCTGGGCCGGCGCGTCTTCCACGCCACCGCGCCCGCGCTGAGCCTGGCCATCTGCATCTCCCAGGGCGGCGAGTTCGCCTTCGTGCTGTTCAGCCTCGCGGTGGGCTTCCAGGTGATGGAGCGCGAGCTGGCGGAGCTGCTCGTGGTGGTGGTGAGTCTGTCCATGGCCGTCACCCCCGTGCTGCTCATGCTCTACGACAAGGGCCTGCGCCCCCGTCTGCGCCGCGCGAACACGCGTGCCTTCGACGTGTCACCCGAGGAGGACCAGCCCGTCATCATCGCGGGGCTCGGACGCGTGGGGCAGGTGGTGGCGCGCGTGCTGCGTGCCCGGCGCATCGGCTTCACCGCCCTGGACATCGACGCCGAGCACATCGACTTCCTCAAGAAGTTCGGCAACACCTATGTCCACTATGGAGACGCCTCGCGGTTGGATCTGCTCCGGGCCGCGCGCGCACACAAGGCACGCGTCTTCGTGCTGGCCATCGATGACGTGGAGGCCTCGGTGCGCACGGCGGAGACGGTGCGCCAGCACTTCCCCCACCTCACCCTCTTCGCGCGCGCCCGCAACCGCCAGCATGCCTACCGGCTGCTCGGCGCGGGCGTCACCCACATCATGCGCGAGACCTTCGCGGGCAGTCTCGAGCTGACGGAGGACGTGCTCCAGGCGCTCGGGCTGTCCTTCTCCCAGAGCAAGGACACCGTGGAGCGCTTCCGCGCGCACGACGAGGAGCTGTTGCGCTCGACGTACGAGCACCAGGGCGACGACAAGAAGGTCGCCGCCATGGCGGCCCAGGCGCGCAAGGAGCTGGAGCAGCTCTTCGCCAAGGACGAGCAGGAAAAGCCCGTCTGAAGCGGGCTCAGTCCTTGGGTGGGGTGTTCATCGCCGCCTGGAAGGCCTCGCGGTCGAGCGCCCCCTCCCAGCGCGACACCACCACCGTCGCCACGGCGTTGCCGATGAAGTTCGTCAGGGAGCGGCACTCGGACATGAAGCGGTCCACGCCGAGGATGAGCGTCATGCCCGCCACGGGGACGTCGGGCACCACGGACAGCGTCGCCGCGAGCGTGATGAAGCCCGCGCCGGTGACGCCCGCCGCGCCCTTGGAGCTGAGCATCGCCACCAGCAGGAGCAGCACCTGCTGCCCCAGGGTCAGGTGCGTGTTGGTCGCCTGGGCGATGAACAGCGCCGCCAGCGTCATGTAGATGTTCGTCCCGTCGAGGTTGAAGGAGTAGCCCGTGGGCACCACCAGACCCACGACGGGCTTGGCGCACCCCGCGCGCTCCATCTTGTCGATGAGGTTGGGCAGGGCGGACTCGGACGAGCTGGTGCCGAGCACCAGGAGCAGCTCCGCCTTGAGGTAGCGGATGAGCTTCAGGATGGAGAAGCCATTGAGGAACGCCACCAGCCCCAGCACCCCGAGCACGAAGACGAGCGAGGTGATGTAGAAGGTGAGCACCAGCTTCGCCAGGTTGTAGATGGAGGCAATCCCATACTTGCCGATGGTGAAGGCGAACGCGCCGAAGGCCCCCACGGGCGCCGCCTTCATGAGGATGCTCACCAGCCGGAAGAACACGCTGCTCAGCGATTGGAGCAACTCCAGCACCAGCCGACCCCGCTCCCCCACCATCGCCAGGGACACACCGAACAGGATGGCGACGAACAACACCTGGAGGATCTCCCCCTCGGCGAAGGCGCTCACCACCGTCTTGGGGATGATGTTGAGCAGGAAGGCGGTGACACTCTGCTCATGGGCCTTGGCGGTGTAGGTGGATACCTGGCCCACGTTGAGCGAGGCCGGATCGATGTTCATCCCCGCGCCCGGCTGCACCACGTGGGCGATGACCATGCCCACCACCAGCGCGAGCGTGGAGAAGACGAGGAAGTACGCGAACGCCTTGAGGGCGATGCGGCCCACCTTGCTCAAGTCCTTCGTGCCCGCGATGCCCGTGGTCACCGTGAGGAAGATGATGGGGGAGATGACCATCTTCACGAGGTTGATGAAGCCATCCCCCAGCGGCTTCAGGGACGCGCCGAGCGCCGGGTAGAAGTGGCCGAGCAGCGCCCCAACGGTGATGGCCACCAGGACCTGGACATACAAGTGCTGGTGGAGCTTCCGGGGAGCGGCGTCCTTCTTGATGTCCTGAACATCCATGGTGCGTGAACCCCCTTGGGGGGACCGAGACGAAGGCGCGCAGCCTAGGGTCCGTGTTCCGCGCCCGCCACCAGACAGACGGGTTTCGGAGTTGCTTGGAGCACGGAGTGCATGACGCGCAACGTCAGCACGCCCCCCGCCTCAATCCGGGCTGGGCAGGGACGCGCGCCTTGGCGAGGCTGGGCGCGTGGACACCTCCCTGCCCGACCCCGAGCACCTCGAGCGCCTGCTCTCCGCCGCGAGCACCCTGCCCGCCCTCGCTCCCCATGCCGCCCGCCTGGAGCGGCTGCGCCAGGACTACGCGCGCGGCCTCGAGCGGCGCGACGCCCCCCTCACCGTGGCCCTGGTGGGCGCCACCGGCGCGGGCAAGTCCACCCTGCTCAACGCCCTGGCCGGACAGGCCCTCGCCCGCGAGGGAGAGGACCGGCCCACGAGCACCGCCGCCACCGTGTTCGCCCCCGAGTCGCGCGCCCTGGAGGAGCTCGCCGGGGTGGGCGCGCGGGTGGTGCGCTACACCCCGGGCCCGCGCGGGTTGTGGAGCGGCCAGGTGTTCATCGACACGCCGGACCTCAACAGCGTGGCCACCGTGCACCGCGAGGTGGCGCGCGCCGCCCTGGAGCGCGCGGACGTGGCGCTGGTGGTGATGCACCGGGGCAGCGTGGCCGAGGCCACCCAGGCCGAGTTCCTCGCGGAGTTCGCCCGGCGCCGCGCGCTCGTGTTCCTCGTCAACTTCGCGGACGAGCTGTCGGCCGAGTCGCGCGAGGCCCTCAAGTCCCAGGCGCGCCGGCTCGCCGTGGAGCGCTACGGCATGGAGGCCGAGGCCGTGCCCGTCTTCGCCATCAGCGGCCGTGCCGCGCAGCGGGGGGAGGATCCATCCGGCGAGTTCGGCGCCCTGCTCTTCCACCTCCAGTCGCTCGCCACGCGGGCGGTGGCCGAGCGGGTGCGGCGCACCAACGCCGAGGGCGCCCTGGCGGAGCTCACCTCACGGGTGGAGGGCGCGCTGAAGGAAACGGAGGACACGCTCGCGAAGGCACGCGCGGCGTTGCAGGAGGGGCTCGGCCGGGCCGCCACGGGGTTGAAGGAGGACTTCGGCGCGCGGCTGCTGCTCGCGCAAGGGCACCTCGCCACGGAGGTGCGCGGGCAGGCGGCGGGACGATTCTGGGGCCCGGCGGCCTGGGGCATGCGGCTGTCGTCCGTGGGCGTGGGGGGCCTCGGCGCGGCGACGCTGGTGGCGCGGCGCAACCTGCCCGTGGGCCTGGCGGTGGCGGCCACCTCCACCGTGCTGGACGCGGTCCGGGAGCGCACGCGCGCGCGCGCGGCGGAGACGGCGGTGGTGGAGCCCTTCGAGGACGACTTCGCCGTGGAGGCCGCCGCCCGCGCCGCGCTGACCCAGGCCCGTGCCCTCGCGCACGCGGGCGGCCTGCCTCCCGAGTCCCTGGGCCTGCCCGACGTGGAGACGCTGCTCGCGGAGCTGAAGTCCGCGCGCGCGAGCGCCTGGCGCTACACCGTCACCACCGCGGTGGCCGAGGCGGTGGCCGGCTGGTGGCGCACCGCGCGCTGGTTGGTGTTGCCGCTCATCAACCTGCCCCTGCTCGCGCTGCTCGGCCATGTGGGCTACCGCGTGGTGCGCGCTTATGTCGAGGGCCCCCTGCTGGGCGTGGACTACTTCCTCAACGCGGGGGCCCTGCTCGCGCTGCTGGCGGGAGCCGGCGCGCTCTTGTCCTCGGCGAGCCTGGCGGGCACCACCCGCGCCGTGCGCCGCGCGGGCCTGGAGCGCTTCAGCGTGCTGCTGGAGGCGCTGGGCGTCCGGCTCGGCGAGGCCGTCCAGGACAGCCTGCGCCCCGGACGCGAGGCCGCCCGGGCCCTGCTCCAGAGACGCTGACTGCTCGACACCCACCCTGCACCCCGGTCCCCGTGGGCAGGGCGCTCGCCCGTGAGCACCCTGGTGGCCGATGACACCGGCCCCCTCGACGATCCCCTCGTCCGTCCAACCCGGGCTGCGCCTCCAGCACTACGAGCTCATCCGCGAGCTGAGCGGCCGCGGCATGGGCCAGAGCTTCCTCGCGCGCGATACACGGCTGGGGCGCCGCGTGACCCTCAAGCTGCTGCCCACCCGGGACGACGACCTCACCCAACGCGTCCTCACCCAGGCCCGCGCCACCGCGCGCTGCGCCCACGAGAACATCGCCACCGTCCACGAGGCCGGCCAGTACGAGGACGGCCCCTTCCTGGTGTTGGAGCACCTCCAGGGCCAGTCCCTGCGGGAGCACACCCAGGAGCAACGGCTGCCCTCGGTGCGCGCCGTCGAGCTGATGGTGCCGGTGATCAGGGCCCTGGCATGCGCGCACGAGCAGGGCCTCGTCCACCACGCGCTCACACCGGAGAACATCGTCGTCACGGACTCGGGCGGCATCAAGGTGCTCGACTTCGGCATCGCCCGGGTGTTCCAGACGGGCGGACCCTGGGGGGACTCTTCCCAGGAGGCGCTTCCCGGGGGGCTGCTCGATGACGACGGGAAGGATCTCACGTGCCGGGGCACGCTGCCCGGCACCCTCGAGTACCTGTCTCCGGAGCAGTGGGGCCAGGGCGGCCCGGTGGATCACCTCACGGACATCTGGGCCGTGGGCATCATCCTCTTCGAGCTGCTCGCCGGCCAGCACCCCCTGGGCCCGCTCCGGGGTCCGGAGCTGGCGGTGACGGCCCGGCTCGACCTGCGCCTGCCACCGCTGCGCACGCTCGCCCCGGGCCTGCCACGCGAGCTGGCCTCCGCCGTGGATGGCTGTCTGCTCAAGTCCAGGGACCAGCGCTGTCCCGACGCGTCCACCCTGCTGCGCGCCCTGGAGCCCTTCCTCCCCAAGCGCTTCAACTCCGAGCCGCGTCCGGACACGGCCCCCTACGTGGGCCTCGCCCCCTTCCAGGAGACCGACGCGGACCGTTTCTTCGGCCGCACACGGGAGATCGCCACGCTCGTCCACCGGCTCCACTACCAGCCGCTGGTGACCGTGGCGGGCCCCGCCGGCGCGGGAAAGACGTCCCTGGTGCGCGCGGGCCTCATTCCCACCCTCGAGCGCTCGGGCACTCCGTGGGAGACGTTCACCCTCCGCCCGGGCACGGCGCCCCTCGCCGCCCTCGCCCAGGTGGTGGAGCCCCTGGTGGGCTCGTCCCAGTCCATCGAGCAGGACATCCAGGAGCAATTCCAGCGCGTGGAGCGCCTGCGCGCCGAGCCCGGCTACGTGGGCCGCGTGCTGCGCGACAGTGCCCGGCGCCATCCCCGGAAGCTCCTGCTCTTCGTCGATCAATTCGAGGAGCTGTACACGCGGGTACCGGATGCACGTGAGCGCGCGGCCTTCACCGCGTGCCTGGCGGACCTCGCGGACGATGCCACCTCGCCCATCCGCGTGGTGCTCTGCGTGCGCTCGAGCTTCCTGGACCGGGTGCCCGAGGACGAGCGCTTCATGGCGGAGCTCGCCCAGGGCATCTTCTTCCTCGGCACGCCGACGCGGGACGGCCTGAGTGACGCGCTGGTGCGGCCGGCCGAGCTGGCGGGCTACCGCTTCGAGTCGCCCTCGCTGGTGGACGACATGCTGGCGCACCTGGAGACGGCCCCGGGCGCGCTCCCGCTGTTGCAGTTCGCCGCCACCTGGCTGTGGGAGTCCCGGGACACGCGCAACAAGCTGCTGACGCGGGATGCCCACGCGGCGATGGGCGGCATCCCCCACGCGCTCGCGAGCCATGCGGACCGGGTGCTCGCGGGCCTGTCCACCCGGGAGCGGGCGCTGACGCGGACCCTGAGCACGCGCCTGGTGACGCCCGAGCGCACGCGGGCCCTGGTGATGATGCAGGAGCTGTGCGAGCTGACGGACGACGCGGCGGAGCTGCGGCGGCTCATCGAGCACCTGGTGCGCGCGCGGCTGCTCGTGGTGCACAGCGCGGGGGACGAGCCGGACACGGCGGTGGAGCTGGTGCACGAGTCGCTCATCCACGACTGGCCCACGCTCCGGCACTGGTTGAACGAGGGCCAGGAGGACGCGGCGTTCCTGAAGCACCTGGGCCAGGCGGCCCGGCAGTGGCAGGAGGGAGGCCGCGCGCGGCGCCTGTTGTGGCGCGGCGAGTGGGTGGAGGAGGCCCGGCGCTTCCAGCGGCGCTCGCACGGGGCACTGCCAGCGCTCCAGCGCGACTTCCTGGAGGCCGTCTTCACCCAAGAGCAGCGCCGCCTGCGCCTCGAACGGGCGCTGCTCGTGGGGGGCGTGACGTTGCTGGGGCTGGTGATCCTGGCGCTCGCGTTGGTGCTCCTGCGGGAGGCGAGAACGGAGACCGAGTTCCAGGCCGCGGCGACACGGGCGGCCGAGGCGATGGCGCGCGGCGCGGAGACGCTGGCGCGGGACGCGCAAGCCCAGGCCCACGCGGCGGAGAAACGGGCGCTGAGCGATCTCGCCGAGCGCCAGGCCCGGGAGCTGGAGCGGAGCAAGGAGCAGTCCGCCCAGGAGGAAACCCACCGGAGGATGGCGCTCGCCCACGAGGCGCTGCGCCAGGAGCATGAGGAGTGGGTGGCCGCGGTGCGGCGCGAGCGGGCGGCGCTCGAGACCCTCGAGCGGGTGCGCGGTCCTCGCGGCTCGGCGCGTGTGCGCGAGGCACGGCGGGAGGCCGTGCGCGCGGGGAGGAAGCTCGATGCGCTGCTCCAACGGGAGCAGGATTTGCTGGCGCCCCTCGTGCAACGGGGGAAGGGGCGCTGAGGAGGGGGACGCGGACTAGCGCGAGCCGCCCGAGCCGTCGTCGGACGCCTGGGCCTGGGGAGGAATGCGCGAGGAGTCGAAGGCCGACTTGGACACGCGGTCCATGATGGCCTTGGCCCCCGTGGGGATACCGCCCGCGGCCTGCTCGCCGTCACGCGCGGGGGTCTCGGGCGCCAGCGGCTGCTGGGCGCGCGTCGCGTCGTTGGCGGCCATCACCGACAGATCCGACGGCTTGCCACACCCGGGAGCGGCGATGAGGGTGTCGCGCACCGGATCTCCGTAGCCGGCGATGCGCGCGGGCACGGAGGGGTTGTTCCACCCGGGGCTCACGGTGTTGGCCACCTTGAAGTGCAGGTGGGGGCCGCAGGACCAGCCGGTGTTGCCCGAGTAGCCGATGAGCTGCCCCTTGCGCACCGTATCGCCGGGCTTCACCACCACGGCGCTGAAGTGCAGGTACTGGGTCTCCAGGCCACCGGAGTGATCGATAACGACGTAGTTGGCGTACGGCGCCATCTTGGGATCACACGCGCCCTGGGTGCTGTCTCCGCGCGCCATGCGCACCTTGCCATCCTGGGCCGCCACGATGGGCGTGCCGATGGGCATGCGGAAGTCCCAGGCGTAGGTGTCGTTCTGCAGGTGGCTCCCCGTGTCGTGCCCCTGACTCACCGGGAACACGCGACCACAAGCGAAGGGGACACCCACCTCCGGAACCACCGTGTTGCGGGTGGGGGTAACTGCCGGGGCGGAAGCGAGCAGGAAGAGTGTGGAGATGAGCATGGGGGAGCCGCGCGAGAACGGCCTGCTCCCTTTTTACTATTCCGCAACCCCCCTCGTCTCCCTCCCCCCCCGAGCCAGGCAAGGGGGTAGGCAGCCAGGCTTCGTGGCATATGAAGGAGCGGACGGAGGCAGGCCCATGACACGCCAGAACAGTTATGTGGAGTACACGCTGGAGTTGCTCGAACCGCTCGGGCCCGTGCAGGCCCGGGCCATGTTCGGCGGCTGGGGCCTGTACCTGGGTGGGAGGATGTTCGGGCTCATCATCCAGGAACGGCTGTACCTCAAGACGGATGAACTCACGCGCGCCCGCTTCGAGGAGGCCGGGGGCGAGCCCTTCGTCTACGACGCGGGCAAGGGACGCAAGCCCGTGACCATGTCCTACTGGACGCCGCCGCCGGACGCGGCGGACGACGCCCTGGCGCTCCTGCCCTGGGCCCGCCGGGCCGTGGAGGCCTCCCAGCGGGCCCCACCCGTCAAGCGGCGCGCGTCGCGCCCTTCTTCTCCGCCTCGACGTAGAGCTTCTCCACCTCCTCGCCGTACTTCTTGAGCACGCTGCGCCGCTTGAGCTTGAGCGAGGGCGTGAGCATGTCGTTGGCGGTGGTGAAGTCCTCGGCGACGAGCAGGAAGTGCTGGGGCTTCTCGTAGTTCTTGATGCCGGGGGTGAACTCGATGATCTGCTCGCGGTAGAGCTGCTGCACCTCGGGCAGCTTGAGCAGCGCGGGCATCGAGGTGTCCAGGCCCTTGTCCTTGGCCCACTGGGTGAGCGCGGCCATGTCCGGGACGATGATGGCGGTGTTGAAGGGCTTGTTCTGCCCGTGGAGCATGACGTTGGTGATGAGGGGCGAGAGCTGCAGCGCCTGCTCGATGGGCGCGGGCGACACGTACTTGCCGTTCTCCAGCTTGTACTGCTCCTTGATGCGGCCGGTGATCCACAGGAAGCCGTCGTCGTCCAGCAAGCCCATGTCGCCGGTGCGGAAGCCGCGCTCGGTGGAGGGCACCAGGGGCTCCTTGCCGGTGAAGACCTTCTCGTTCTCCTCGGGCAGGTTGTAGTAGCCGAGCATCACGTTGTGGCCGAAGACGACGATCTCCCCCTGCTTGGGGTCACCCGTCTCGGTGCGATCGATCTCCACGCGGATGCCGGGCAGGGCCGTGCCCACCGAGCCGATCTTCCGGCGGTTGGGGAAGTTGGCGGTGGCGATGGGGGACGTCTCGGTGAGGCCGTAGCCCTCGTAGACGGTGATGCCGAGGTTGTCGATGAACTCCGCCACCTCGCGCGAGATGGCCGCGCCGCCGCTGAAGGCGTACTTCATCCGGCCGCCGAAGCGCGCGCGCACCTTGGAGAAGACGACCTTGTCGAAGAAGGCGTGCTGCAGGTTCAACAGCGCGCTGGAGCGCTGCTGCTCGGCGAGATGCTTGCGCTGGCGCGCGACCTCCAGGCCGCGCATGAAGAGCGCGCGCTTGAGGGGCGACTCGGTGGCCATGCGCTTCTGCAGCGAGTCATAGATGCGGTTGAAGATGCGCGGCACGGAGAAGATGAGCGTGGGCTGCACCTCGCTCAGGTTCTCGATGATCTTCTCGGTCGACTCGGCGAGGCCCATGCAGGCACCCATGGAGAACAGGGCGTGCAGTTCCACCGTCTGGCCGAAGACGTGCGCCCAGGGCAGGAAGCACAGCGAGCGATCCGCCTGCGACATGGGGAAGATCTGGTGGATGGCGGTCACGTTGTTCGCGATGTTGCCGTGGCTGAGCATCACGCCCTTGGGGTTGCCCGTGGTGCCCGAGGTGTAGATGAGGCCGGAGAGATCCTCGGGCCTGGGGGAGGCCGCGGCGGAGGGCGCCTCGGCGCCGCGGCGCAACAGGGACGCGAAGGTGTCGGGCTCCTGCTCGGTGCCCGAGAAGCGGATGATGTGCTGGAGCGCGGGCAGCTCCGCCTTGACGGCCGCGAGCTTCTTGGCGATGGCGTCCGTGGCGGCGAACACCAGGGTGGCGCCACAGTCCTTGAGGATGTACTGCCACTCCTTCTCCTGCTGCTGCTCGTACATGGGCACGTAGGCGGCCCCGAGCGTGTAGGCCGCGTAGGCGCCCACCGCCCACTCGTGACGGTTGTTGGAGATGACCGCCACGCGATCCCCCGGCTTCACGCCGAGCTGCACGAGCCCACCGCGCAGGTCGTCCACCTTCTGACCGAACTGGATGTACGTCATCTCCACCCACTGGCCGCTCTTCTTCTCGAGGAAGAGCGGGCGCGGACCGAAGGTGGCGATGCTCTTGAGGTAGATGTCGACCAGCGTCTCGAACCGAGGACTCGTCATGAGGTGTGGGCTCCTGGAATGGGCGGTGTCACGAGACGCCCCCCCTTGAATCTCAGTGGCCACAAACTATCGCAAAACCCGGCCCTACTGGATGGGTCTCGAAAGGTGACGCGGGGCGTCAGAACGAAACTGAAAAGCGGCGCCCCCCCTGGATGAGGAGCGCCGCTCGACGATGTGACGGCCGCTCAGGCGCGGGCTTCTTGCTGCATGAGGTGCAGGCCCATGCGCTTGTTGCCCTGCCTGGTGGACGGCGTCTCGGACGAGGGCACCAGCGTCGCCACGGCGTTCTTCGCCAGCGCCGAGGCGAGCGCGGAGCCGAAGATGAACACGAGCTTGCGGCCCAGCTCGAGCGCGAGGGGCTGCTGCCTGGCGGAGGAGGCCACCTGATCCGGATGCGCCCAGGCACGCCGCAGGGCCCGGCCGCGCCGTTCCCACACGATGCGCGCCTGACGGCGCTCGTTCCACCAGGAGAAGCCCGCGCCCACGACGACCACCGCCAACGCGACGCCACCCACCGCGAGGAGCGTCTCGCGGTTGCTCTCGAGCACCTGGCGCACCTGGTACTTGATGTCGAGAGCCCGCTCGCGGCGCCGATCCAGCTCCTCGAGGGTGAGCAGCAGCTCGTCGCGCAGCCGGTCCGCGGTGCGCTCCACCTGCTCGCGCTCGCTCAGGTTCGCGGTGATGGACCCTTGGGCCTTGTTCTCGTCACTCATTGCAGTGTCTCCCGGGTGCGCACGACATCCGTCTTCAACCGCTCCTGGGTGTGAGGCAGGGGCTGGGTCGGCAGGCGCTTCTTGCCGGCGAGTGCGAGCCCTCCGGCCACGAGCAGCAGGAAGACGCCCACCAGCAACACGCCCAACCATTGAGCCAGGGGAAGCGCGAGCCCCACGGCCACCAGCAACGCCGCCAGCCCCACGAGACCCAGGACCGCGCCCGCGCCCAGGAGGATGCCCGCCGAGCGGGCCGCCTTCACTTCCTCCTGGAGCTCCTTCTTCGCGTGCAGGATCTCGGCCCGTGCGAGCAGCCGTGCCTCGTCGATGGCATGGCGGATGAGTTCCGCCGTGGACAACGACTCCAGCTGCCTGCGCTCCAGCTGTTCCGATTCGATTTCCACGCCACTGCCTCCCGAAGCATTCAGGACCGCACCGGTGGTGCCAGGTGTGTCCCGCTCCCTCCCGGGAAGCTGGAAGCGGGGAAGCGTGGGGGGAAGTCAGACGGGGCGAGGGGGGGCTTGCCCGCATGCTCGCCGAGCCTTCAGCGGCGGCGGCGCTGCTGTGCCAGGGCGGTGGCGAGCGTCTCGCGCACCTGGCGGGCCTGGAAGAGGCGATCCGCGGCGTCCACGAGGGTCTCCGCGTACAGCACGTTCTTGCGCAGCCGGGCGGGGATGGCGGCGGTGCCCAGGTGGCAGCCGAGCAGGGCGCCGGTGCAGGCGGCGGCCGCGTCGGCCTCGCCGCCGCAGCGCAGGGTGAGCTCCACGGCCTGGCGGAAGTCGTTGGGGGCCTTGAGGGTGGCGTAGAGCGACATGAGCAGCACGGGAACCACGTGCGGGGGCAGGCCGTCCACGCCCTTGAGCTGGCTGGGTGGCACGCTCACCTTGCGCAGCTGGGCCATGGCGCGCGCGGGATCCCACGTGAGCAGGCGGGGCAGGTGGCGCAGCTCCTCGGCCAGCTCCTGATCATGCGCGGCGGCCGCCAGGGCCAGCTCCTCGCAGAACGCGGCGGGCGTGGGCGGCTCCTTGGTGGTGAGCCCCAGGGCCACCGCCTGCGCGAAGGCGGCCGCGGCCGCGGCGCACGTGGGATCCTTGTGCGTGAGGACGGACAGCACGCCCGCGTCGTGGCGGATGCGCACGCGGCTCTTGCTCTCGAAGAGGCCCACCACGAGCGCGCGGCTGAGCACCGAGTGGCACTTGACGCCCAGGGGAGCACCCGCGCTCATCCACGGCGTGCCCTGCGCGAGCTTCTGCAGGGCCTCGGCGAGCGCCTTGGGGGGCTGGAGGATGATGCCCTCCTGCCACAGCCACGCCAGATGCGCCGCGGCGCTGCGCCCATCCACCTTGCCCTCGCGGATGACGCTCTCGGCGGTGGCGAGCATGAGCTGCGTGTCGTCGGAGAACTGGCCCTTGGCGTACTTGCCCCCGCGAGGACGGGGCGCGAAGTCATCCGCGAGTCCAGACACGCGCATGAGATTGGACGGCGGGACGCCACGCAGGGGAAAACCCAGGGCATCTCCGATGGCGAGTCCCAGGAACGCCGCTTGAAACCTGTCCTGGCGCTCGGCGGGAGTCATCGACATGGGGAGGGGCAAGATAACCAAAACGCGAGGCATGACCAGCCCCGACTTTCATCTCTCGCGACTTCGTCACGACTCCCGTAGGGATTGGGTGAAGGGGGCGCTCCCACCACAAGTCACCAGCCGTCACGCCCCAGGTTGACAACGGCCTGCAGGCGGGCCACGACCGCTTCGGCGCCCTGGTGCAGGTGCACACCGTCCCAGAGCGCGGGCGTGAGTTGTCCACCCAGTTCCCGCCACGCGCGCTCCGCCTCGGCGAAGGCGACGTTGCGAAAGCGCACGCGATCCTCCAGCGCGTAGTCCACCACGTAGCGGCGAGCCACCGCCGAGGGAGGATCCGCGATGCGGTGGAAGAGCACCAACACGGGTGATGTCACGGGAGGCTCCAACGAGCACCGCCCCCGGCCCCATCAACCAGACAGGGAACGAGGGCGGAGGCAGACGTGAATCCCAAAGACAGACTCCGGCTCCGGGGAGGAGCGCGGGAGGAACGCTCAGCGGGCGGAGGCCGCGATGCGGGCCGTCTCGCGGCGCACGGCGGCCTGCTCGACGGCGAAGCGCGCGTCATCCGAGGACAGGCCCCGCAGGCGCTCCATCGACTCGCCCAGGCGCCGGCGCGCGCCCTCCACGTCGATGCCCGAGACGGGCTCGGCCACGTCCGCGAGCACGAGCACCTTGTCGTTGGTGACCTCGACGAAGCCACCGGCCACGAAGTAGGTGTCGGTGTGGCCGCCCTCGCCCTTGAGCGTGAGCGTGCCCGCGTCCATGAGGGACAGGAAGGGGGTGTGGCCCGGCCTCACGCCGAACAGGCCCTTGGCGCCCGGGACGATCGCCTCGTCCGCCTGCACCGACAGGATGCGCTTCTCGGGGGTCACGATCTCGACCGTCAGCTTGGCCATGGGGCTCGCCACTCCGTGGGGACTGCTTGTGTCAGAAGGTCAGTCGGTGGGTCTTGTCGCCGCCCACCACCTCGAACTCGATGTTCCCGGCATCCGTCAGGCGCGGGCTCTTGCCCGGCACGCCGACCATGCCTTCCAACCACTTGAGGTGCTGCGACATCTGCCGCACCTCGGGCAGGGAGCGCGCCGGCACGAACTCCAGCAGGCGCCGCTCCTGCAACCGCGTGCCCTGGCGGTCCACCTCCACCGCCACCTGGGTGTTGGCCCACGCGGGCACCTTCTTGTACTTCTTGCCCGCGAGCTTCTTCTGGCCCTTGGGCGCCAGCGGGTACAGCACCCAGACCCGCTGGCCGTCGTTGGAGACGAAGTAGAGGTCGTCCGCCCCGCCCACGCACTGCTCGAGCGTCCACACCGGGCCACTCTCCTGGGAGACCTCCAGGGAGCACCGGCCCGGGCCCCGCTCCACCAGGCGCACGGAGAAGTCTCCGTTGGCGCTCACCCGGGGCCGGCCGGCGCGCTCGTCGGCCAGACCAGGAAGTGCCCACAACATCATTCCCAAGCAGATGGAACGCAGCACGTGGAGACCTCCTGGGCCGGGCGCGGAAGAGGGAGGGGCTCAGCTCGCCGCGAGCTTGCGCGCCTTCTCGACCGCCTCGTCGATGCCGCCCACCATGTAGAAGGAGGACTCGGGCAGGTCGTCGTGCTTGCCCTCGGCGATCTCCTTGAAGCCCTGGATGGTGTCCTGGAGCTTCACGTACTTGCCCTTGGCGCCGGTGAAGACCTCCGCCACGTGGAAGGGCTGCGACAGGAATTTCTGGATCTTCCGCGCGCGCGCCACGAGCATCTTGTCGTCCTCGGACAGCTCGTCCATGCCGAGGATGGCGATGATGTCCTGCAGCTCCTTGTAGCGCTGGAGGATGCCCTGGACGCGGCGGGCCACGGCGTAGTGCTCCTGGCCCACGACGTCCGGCGACAGGATGCGGCTGGTCGAGTCGAGCGGGTCCACCGCGGGGTAGATGCCCAGCTCGGAGATGGCGCGGTTGAGCACCGTGGTGGCGTCCAGGTGGGCGAACGTCGTGGCCGGCGCCGGGTCCGTCAGGTCGTCGGCGGGCACGTAGATGGCCTGCACGGAGGTAACGGAGCCCTTGGTGGTGGAGGTGATGCGCTCCTGCAGACTGCCCATCTCCGTGGCCAGCGTGGGCTGGTAACCCACCGCGCTCGGGATGCGGCCGAGGAGCGCCGACACCTCGGAGCCCGCCTGGGTGAAGCGGAAGATGTTGTCCACGAAGAGCAGCACGTCACGGCCCTCCACGTCGCGGAAGTACTCCGCGATGGTGAGCGCGGTGAGGGCCACGCGGGCGCGGGCGCCGGGCGGCTCGTTCATCTGGCCGTACACCAGCACCACCTGGCTCTCCTCCAGGTTGTCGACCTTGATGACGTTGCTCTCCTGCATCTCGTGATACAGGTCGTTGCCCTCGCGGGTGCGCTCGCCCACGCCGGCGAACACGGAGAAGCCGCCGCGCTCCACCGCCACGTTGCGGATGAGTTCCTGCAGGAGCACCGTCTTGCCCACGCCGGCGCCGCCGAACAGGCCGATCTTCCCGCCGCGGGTGTAGGGGGCGAGCAGGTCGATGACCTTGATGCCCGTCTCGAACATCTGCACGCGCACGTCCTGCTCGGTGAACGGCGGCGGCGCGCGGTGGATGGACCAGCTCTCCTTGGCGGCGACGGGGCCCTTCTCGTCCACCGGCTCGCCGGTGACGTTCAGGATGCGGCCCAGCGTGGCCTTGCCCACGGGCGCCTGGATGGGCGAGCCCGTGTTGGTGACGGGCTGGCCGCGGCCCAGACCCTCGGTGGAGTCCATGGAGATGCAGCGCACGGTGTTCTCACCCAGGTGCTGGGCGACCTCGAGCGTGAGGTTGTTCTGCTCGGCGCTGATGTTGGGGTTGGTCAGCTTGAGGGCGGTGAACACCTCGGGAAGCCCACCGGGCGGGAACTCCACGTCGACCACAGGACCGAGGACCTGGGTCACCTTGCCTACCGTAGGAACTTGAGCGCTCATGGACTGTCTACCGTCTCGTCGAAAGGGTTGCCCGGGGGATGGACGCGCCCCCTCTACAAGTGGGCGCCCCCGGGGGTCAAGCCTGGAGGCCGTCTGGCCAGAAGCACTGCTTCTACTTCAACGCCTCCGCGCCCGACACGATCTCCATCAGCTCGTTGGTGATGACGGCCTGGCGGGTGCGGTTGTAGGTCAGCGAGAGGCTGGCGATCATGTCCGTCGCGTTGCTGGTGGCGTTCTCCATCGCCGACATGCGCGCGCCGTGCTCGCTGGCGATGCTCTCCAGCAGCGAGCGGTAGAGCTTGATCGCCACGGCCTGGGGCACCAGCCGATCCAACACGTCCTGGCGGCCCGGCTCGTACTTGAAGTCCACCAGGGCGGTCGTGGCCGCGGGGGCCTCGGAGGCCGTGGTGGCGGCACCGGCCGTCAGCGTCTGCAGGGGCAGCAGCTGGGAGACCGTCACCTTCTGGTTAATGGCGGAGAGGAACTCGTTGTAGATGACGTAGACGGCATCCACCTCGCCCCGCAGGAAGCGCGCGCTCATCTCCTCGGCGACCTGGGCGGCCTGGGCGTACTCGGGCTTCTGGGACAGGTGGCCGAAGTCCTTGCGCATCTTCTGGCCGCGCTGGCGGAAGAAGTCGTTGCCCTTGCGGCCCACGGTGGAGATTTCAATCTCCACGCCGTTGCCCTTCTCGTACAGGAAGCGGCTGGCGCGCCGGATGACGTTGGAGTTGAAGCCGCCGGCGAGGCCGCGGTCCGAGGTGAGCAGCAGCACCTCCACCCGGCGCTCGGGGCGCGAGGTGAGCAGCGGATGCGCCAGCTCCTCGCCCTGGGAGCGCGCCACCAGGTCGGAGATGATCTGGTCGAGCATCTGCGCGTAGGGGCGAGCCGCGGTGATCGCGTCCTGCGCCTTGCGGAGCTTGGCGGCGGCGACCATCTTCATCGCCTTGGTGATCTGCCGCGTGTTCTTCACCGAGCGGATGCGCTTGCGGATGTCGCGAAGGGACGCCATGGGGCCAGCAGCTCCTCTTTAAACTCGGGTATGACAGCGGAACCCGGACGCGGCCCCCTATATAGGCTGGCATGGTGGCCGGTCAACCTTGGCCTTCCACACTCAGCGGATCACTTCGAAGCGAGCAAGCCGCTTCCCCACGCCCTCGCGAGGGACGAGAATGGCTCCCCCGGCGGTTGAGCCGGAATCGCATGCGAAGGGGCCGTCAAACGATGCGCCGGGCACGCCGGTGGCTGAGGGCGTTGCTCGTGCTGGGGCTGAGTGCCGCCCTGGGCGTGGCGGCCGCCTCGCTGTACGTGGAACACCGGTACGTGGACCGCATCGTCCCCCAGGCGCAGGCCCCCCATGCCCCGGTGGCGCTCGTCTACGGGGCGGGGCTCGCGCCCGGCGGCGTCCCCTCCCCCGTGCTCGCCCAGCGGCTGGACGCCGCCCTGGCCCTCTACCATGGGGGCAAGGTGGGAGCGCTGCTGCTCAGTGGGGACAACTCGGACCGCTTCCATGACGAGACGCACGCCATGGCCCGGTACGTGCGCGACCGGGGCGTGCCGGCCTCCGCCGTCCAGGAGGACACCGCGGGCCTGTCCACCTACGACAGCTCCGTGCGGGCCCGGAGCATCTTCGGCGTGCGGCGGGCGCTGCTCGTCACCCAACGCTTCCACCTGACCCGGGCGCTCTACATCGCCAACTCGGTGGGCATCGACGCCTGGGGCGTGGCGGCGGACGAGAGCAGCCCCCGGACGCGCCGCTATGCCCTGCGCGAGACGCTCTCGCGGGTACTGGCGCTCGGCATGGTGTGGGCGGAAGCGTCCCCCCGCTACCCCTCCGGACAGGCGCCGACGCCCTCGCGCTGAGCGACCCGGCGGGCGGGCAGGCACGGCCTCGTTGCGAGGAGTCCTCCGGGTCCGCACCGTTGGGCCAGAGCAGCCATCCCGGCGTGCTTGCTTGGAGAGAGCGTCATGCGATTCAAGAAGCTCGGAGCCGAAGACGTAGGTGAGTCCGAGTCCCTGCGCCACCGGGACCCGATCACCGGGCACGAGGAAATCAACTTCACCGATGCGGAGCTCAGCGCGACCCCGCCCCTGGAGGACGAGCCCGACTTCCGGGACATCCTTCCGGACCAGATCCAGGCATTCGGGGAAATCGACGAGGATGCCGAGGATACGATCACCGCGCGGCCAAGCCAGCCGGTACGTCCGTATGCGCCGGATGAGCTTCCCGAAGGCTAGCCGACAGGCCCGCTCATGACCTGGCGCCCCCGTTCCCACTCGCAGGTGACACCTCGCACGGTGTGGACGGTGGGCCTGCACTCCCTGGCGATGCTCGCCGCGTTGTGGCTGCTGGTCAGGAGCTGGACCGTGCTGTCCTGGGCCCTGGTGGCGATCTTCCTCGCGCTGGCGGCCCACCCGCTGGTGAGCGCGCTGGAGAAGAGAGGGTTGAGCCGGGGCCTGGCGGTGATGGGGGTGGGCCTGCTCGGGCTCGGCCTGCTGTCGGCGCTGGTGATGACGCTGGTGCCCATGCTCATCGAACAGGGACGGGCCCTGGCGCAAGCGGCACCGGACTTCATCGCCCGGCTGCGCCACCACCCCTGGGTCGAGCGGATGGATGAGCGCTACGATCTCATCTCCCAGGCGGCCCAGGAGCTTCGCGGCCATATCTCGATGGCCCCGGGGCCGCTGCTCGGCGTGGTGACGGACGTGCTGCGCCACGTGCTCGCCGGGGTGACGATCTTCGTCCTGACCATCTTCTTCCTGCTGTTCGGCTCCGACCTGTTCAACACCGCGCTCCAGTGGGTGGAGCCCTCCCGGCGTGAGCACTACTGGCGCCTGGGACGGCGGATGAACCAGGCGGTGGGCGGCTATGTGGCCGGCTCGTTCCTCGTGGCCCTCATCGGAGGCGTCTTCACGTCGGTGATGACCCTGCTGCTCGGTGTGCCCTACTTCCTGCCCCTGGGCCTGGCCATGGCGGTGCTGGGACTCGTCCCGTTCGTGGGCTCCTTCCTGGGAGGACTGTTGGTGGCCGGGACCACGGCCGCCTCGGTGGGAGGGCGCCAGGGACTCATCGCCCTGGGCCTCTTCCTCGTCTACCAGCAGGTGGAGGGCAACCTGCTCCAGCCGCTCGTCCAGCGCCAGACGCTCAAGATGAACCCCCTCATCATCACCCTGGTGATGTTGGTGGGCACGGGCCTGGCGGGACTCATCGGAGCCCTGTTGAGTCTGCCCATCGCGGGCGCGATCCAGGTGTGGTTGCAGGACCGGCTGGCGCGGCTCAACGAGCAGTGGCGCCACCAGCGGGAGGAGGACGGCAAGAGCCGCCTCATCCTCCCCACCTCTCCGCCAGAGCCCCGTGAAGCCCCCCGTCCAGAGCCGGCCCCCATGAACCACTAGGGAGCCGGAGCACGAGACGGTGGTTCAGCGCCGGCCGCGTCTGGCCGGGGACTTCTTCGCCGGGGCCTTCTTCGCGGCGGCCTTCTTCGCCGGGGCCTTCTTCCCAGCCGTCTTCTTCGCCGGAGCCTTCTTCGCCGGAGCCTTCTTCGCGGCGGTCTTCGTCCCAGCCGACTTCTTCGCGGCGGTCTTCTTCGCCGGAGCCTTCTTCGCGGCGGCCTTCTTCGCCGAAGCCTTGCTCGCCGGGGCCTTCTTCGCGGCGGCCTTCTTCGCCGGAGCCTTGCTCGCCGGGGCCTTCTTCGCGGCGGCCTTCTTCGCCGGGGCCTTCTTCCCAGCCGTCTTCTTCGCCGGAGCCTTGCTCACCGGAGCCTTGGTCTCGGCTGCCTTCTTCGCGGCCGACGTCCGGGCCGGAGCCGCGGTGTCCGCCTTCGCGGGACGCGTCGCTTCGCGCCTGGCGCTCGGCCTGGACGGCGCCTTCGGCTCCACCTCGCGCAGAGGCGTCACGGGCGCGGAGCGTTCCTGGGGACCCTCCTTCCGGATCTTCCCCATGCGACGCCTGGCGGCGGCCACCACGGGCTGCTGCAACTCCTCGTCGGACTCGTCCGCGCCAATGGGCTCGGCCTCCTCCTCGACGGCCTCCTCCTCCTCGCCTTCCTCGGCCGCGGCTTCTTCCTCCTCCTCCTCGGCCTCCTCCTGCTCGCCCGCTTCCTCCTCGGCCTGGGCCTTGGGTGACTCGCCCTCCTCGTACTCCACCGAGAGGCCACTCAAGGCGCCCTGCACCGCGGAGAGCGCACGGGCGTAGGTCCGGTCGCCGAACTCCTCCACCTCCTTCTCCTCCGGAGGAACGAGCACCTCGAGCATGGCCTGGAGCGAGCGGTACAGCCGCAGCTCGCGCGCCTCCGTGTCCCAGGTGCCGTAGACCCAGTCGTCACCCGACAGCGGCTCCACCCAGCCCGGCAGGGGGCTCTCGGCCTGCTCCTGCAGCGCCGACTTACGTGCGGTGAACAGATGACGGTGAGCGCCCTTGAGGCCGATGCGCCAGAGCCCCGCGGCCGGCAGCCCCTCCACCATCAGCCGCGTCTTCTCCAGCACGCTCGGCGAGCCCTCGGGACCATGCAGCGCGAAGAGGGTGACTTCCCCCTGGAACTCTCCTCCGTTGAACGCGCGGAACAGCGTGGCGAGTTCCTCGGGGAAGGGAACCCCGTACTCGGTCTCGGCCCGCTGGACGTCCTCCTGCCCCACTCCCGCCGACGTCCGTACCGCCGACTTCTGAAGTCCCTCCAGCCACTCGTGCATGTGCCCTCCACGTCGATGGACCCAACTTATGGCGTCCAGACTCGCGATGCAGTACGCCTCGTCCCCTATTGTGCACGGCCCCGCTTCCCAACGGACAGCCTTTCCGCTTGGGGCCCCCCGGCCTCCCCCGCGCGGTTGAATCACCGGCCCGGTGCCGTTAGACGGAGTCGGCATGGCACATCCCGTGAGCTACGACGCGACGCCGCAAACCTTCGATGCCCTGGTGCTGGAGCCCCGGGACGAGCTGGTCGTGGTGGACTTCTGGGGGCCCGGCTGCCCCAACTGCGACATCTACGCCGCCGCCGAGCCCTCGCTGCTGTCCGAGCTGGAGGGCGCGCGCATGCGCGTGGTCAAGGTGAACGCGTACGAGCACGAGGAGCTCGCGCGGCGCTTCGGCCTGTATGGCATCCCCACCTTCCTCCTGTTCCGCAACGGCGAGCGGATCGGAAAGATGAGCCAATACTACGGGCGCGAGTACTGGCTCGGCGTCATCCGCGATCACCTGCCCCCGGCCTGAGCCGCCCCCCGCTCACGGGGACGCCTGGCGGCGCAGCTCCGGAAACGGCGAGGTGGGCGAGCTGTAGCGCCCCGTCACCAGCGACCAGTGCACGTTGCCGCGGATCCACGCCTTCAGGCCCTCCACGTACCCGAGCAGCCGGGGGTCCGCCAAACGGGACGCCTGAAGCAGCTCCTCGCACGCGATGAACGCGTCCGTGTCCGCGTTGATGATGTCGATCGCCGTGGAGATGGCCTCGCGCAGCTCCAGCCCCCGGCTCACCCGCAGGACGTGGACGAAGTTGTTCGGGTTGCGGTGCCAGAGGACCTCCTTCTCGAAGGAGAAGAGATCATTGGTCAACGCCACCACCCGGGTGCACAGCAGCCGCAGCCGCTGCACCAGCGGCAGGCGGAACAGCTCCTCGGGCAGTTCCTGTCCCGGCTCGGCGAACTCCACCAGGTCCTCCGCCGTGTACACCGCCGAGTCCAGGGCACGCTGCTCGATATAGGACTCGAGGTCCGGCACCGTGCCCTCCGTCCAGTGGCGCGCCGCCGGGAGCGCGCCCCGGTGCAGGTAGTCCTCCACGTCGCGCACGAAGCGCTCCATCCACAGCTCGCTCGCCAGGCGGCTCATGCGCTGGCGCAACTCCCACGAGAAGCGCTCGAGCGGCGTGGCCTGGGCCCTCAACGCGCCACCGCGCCACACCTCGAGACACGCGTCCACGTACGCCTTCAGGTACGCCGGCCGCTGCCCCACCTCCGCCAGCTCGTCGACCTCGTCGTCGAAGAGGAACAACCACACGTGCCAGTCATTGCACAGCTCCAGCCGCTCCCACGTGCCCCGTGGATAGACGTGCGCCGTGAGCAGGCCGAACTGGCTCGCGTCGAAGCGCCGCACCTGCGCCGGCTCGTGCCGCAGCAGCTCCAGCGCCAACACCCGCCCCCGTGTGCCACGCTCCATCGCCGCCGCGTGCAGGCTCGGCTCGCACGGCAACGCCGCGGGAATACGCAGCAGCGACAAACTCGGCCCCTCCACACGCGGAGGCTCCTCGAGGAGCGCCGCGCCAGGAGCGGACTTGCGGGTGCGTTGTTGCATCGAGGCACCTCGCATGGCGCCCCTTCATGAGGAGCCCATGCTTTCCCTTGAAGACCCTGGAGAGAATTCTTCAACGGCAGCGCACGAACAACCCACACAGAGGCTGGAGTGGTCGTCCCCCCCATGGGCCAGCCGTTCAAGCCCCTCCCCGTTGCTCAACGTCAGCAACCTGTACTCTAGAACGAACGGTGTTCACCGGGAACCACGGAAAACGTAAGAAAAACGACGGTCCCCGGACGACCCTGGAGAGGCCACGCTCGCGGGGTGCGCGCTAGAGTCCGGCGCCATGAATCCCAGGCCAGCGGTTGTCCTCAAATTCGCGGCATGCGGCCTCGCGGCCGTGCTCGTTTCGGTGGGATGCGCCCACTCCCCCTCGTGGAAGTCCGCGTCCACGCCCCCCACCTCCGCTCTCGTGGCCCCGCCCGAGGGCTCCCGGCCCCTGGCCGGCTCGCTCGAGGACTTCACCCGGGCATGTTCCACCGGGCTCGACCGGGCGCGCGAGCGGATCACCCACCTCAAGACGCTCTCGCCCTCGCGCGAGGGCCCCGCGGTGCTCGAGGCGTATGACGAGGCCATGGCGGCACTCGGGGGCTGCACCAGCCTGGCCGGGCTCGCGCGCGAGGTCCATCCCCAGGCGGCCTTCCGCGACGCCGCGAGAGAAAGCGAGCAGCGGGCCGATGCCCTCCAGGTCTCCATCGCCCAGGACCGGGCCGTATACGACGCGCTGAGCGCGGTGGACCTCACCCAGGCGGATGCCGCCACGCGCTACTGGATGGAGCGCACGCTGCTCGACTTCCGCCGCGCCGGCGTGGACCGAGACGACCCCACGCGCGAGCGGGTGAAGGCGCTCAACGAGGCCATCCTCAAGCTCGGCCAGACGTTCAACCAGAACATCGCCGAGGACGTGCGCCGGGTGGAGCTGGAGCCGGGAGAGCTGGCGGGCCTGCCCGAGGACTTCGTGCGCGCCCACCCACCGGGAGCCAACGGTCGCGTGGTGCTCACCACCAACTACCCGGACTACTTCCCCTTCATGACGTACGCGCGCGATGCCCGGGCGCGCGAGAAGCTCTGGCGCGTCTACCACCAGCGCGCCTTCCCCCAGAACGAGCAGGTGCTCGCCCAGCTCATCGCCCGGCGTCACGAGCTGGCCACGCTGCTCGGCTACGCCTCCTGGGCCGCCTACGTCACCGAGACCAAGATGACGCGCACCCCCCAGGCGGCGGCGGACTTCCTCGCCCGGGTGGAGGGCGCGTCCAAGGCGCGTGCCCAGGAGGAAGCGCAGCGGCTGCTCGCGCGCAAGCGGCGGGATGAACCGGCGGCTCCCCGCGTGGAGCCCTGGGATCAGGACTACTACGAGGACCAGCTTCGCACGGAGCGCTTCGGCTTCGACTCACAAGCCCTGCGGCCCTACCTCGAGTACGCGCGCGTGAAGAAGGGGGTGATGGACATCACCTCGCGCATGTGGGGCATCTCCTTCGAGCCCGTGAAGGACGCCGCCGTGTGGCATGCCGACGTGGAAGCCTATGACGTCACCGACCACGGCGAGCGGCTCGGGCGCATCTTCCTCGACATGCACCCGCGCGAGGACAAATACAAACACGCCGCCCAGTTCGACGTCGTCACGGGCCAGGCCGGCAAGCGCCTTCCGGAGGGCGCGCTCGTGTGCAACTTCCCGCGCCCCGGCGAGCTGATGACCCCGGACGAGGTGGAGACCTTCTTCCACGAGTTCGGCCACCTGCTGCACCACGTCTTCGCGGGCCGACAGAAGTGGAAGGGCATCAGCGGCATCTCCACCGAGTGGGACTTCGTGGAGACGCCCTCCATGCTGTTGCAGCAGTGGGCCAGCCAGCCCGCCATCCTCCAGGAGTTCGCCCGTCATCACCAGACGGGAGAGCCCATCCCCACCGCGCTCGTGGAGAAGCTGCGCGCGGCCCGGGAGTCCGGCAAGGGCTTGTGGACGCGCCGGCAGCTCTTCCTGTCCGCGGTGTCCCTCGAGTACTACTCGCTGCCGCCGGGCTTCGCTCCCACCCAGGAGTTCGCGCGGCTGCAGGAGCAATACAGCCCCTTCCGCCACGAGTACCGCGAGGGAACGCACTTCGAACTGGCCTTCGGTCACCTGGAAGGCTACTCGGCCGCGTACTACACGTATCTCTGGTCACTCGTCATCGCCAAGGACCTGGAGACCGAGTTCCAGAAGCAGGGCTACCTCGACCCGGCCACCACGATGAAGTACCGCCGCACGGTGCTCGAGCCCGGTGGCTCCAAGCCCGCCGCGGAGTTGGTGAAAGACTTCCTCGGACGGCCCTACGGCTTCGACGCCTATCGCGCATATCTCGATGCGTCATGACGGTCGGACACTCCACGGGAGCAGGCCGTTTCCGAGCCGACACGCCTCCCGGGCTGTTCGCCCGGACAGTAGACCGAACCCCTCGAGTAGGTCCATCCTCCCTGACGATTCACGACACACAGGGGGGGTACCATGAGCAATGGACAGAAGAGGTGGCTGCGTTGGTTGAGCCGCGCGGGAACCACGGCTTTACTTCTGGGCGAAGTGACATCCGCGCAACCCAGATGCATCCGGGTCTTCGCATGTGGATGTGACGCGGACGGCAGCTATATCTATTGCTCCGAATACTGCTGATCCCAACGCCGGGAGAACGTGCGCATGCGGCGTGACCATTCCCACGTGGGTTGGAGGGTATCGGCGGTAATGATACTCGGGCTGGGGCTCCTGCTCTGGCTCTCTCCCTCCATCCCGGATGCAGTCGGTGAGTTCCTCGATGAGCCCTGCGAGTCGGCCGTCACGGGCATGCCTTCCGCCCGACACGTCCTCCCGCCCGAGCCACCGCTTCCCCAGGACACCCCACGGGAAGCGGTGGCACCACGGTCCACGGCTCCCCCTTCCGCCTCCTGGTCCACCGCGCCACCACCCCCCGCCAATCCCCTGCTCACCCGTGCCTCCCCGAGTGCCTCGGTGGACGCCTCGCTCCTGCCCCCCTCCGCCAAGGACATCGCGTCCGATGGGCTGCCCGCCGCCGCCACGCGCTGCCATTGGGAAGGTGACGTGCTGAAATGTGGAAGCTGCCAGAGCAGCGCGGACTGCCCCCAGGATCAAGGCTGTCTCATCAACCGCGAGACACGCCGCCTGGAATGCATGGCGTCCGAGTGCGAGGAAGACGCGCACTGTTTTCCCGGCACCACCTGCCGTGAGCTCAAGACGGGCACCAGCAACGCCGCCGTCCGCCGGTGCATGCCCGTGGGCGAGCGCGACGTGGGCGAGAGCTGCGATCCCGACTACATCTCCCGCTCCGGGGCCTGCCGCGAGGGCCTGCGTTGTCTCAACCAGGTCTGTACCCAGCCCTGTCAGCTCGGAGATCCCACGAGCTGTCCCCGAGGCCACACCTGCACGAACGACGCGGATGGTCCGGGCTGCGTCCCCGATTGCGAACAGCTCGGCTGTGCCTCCGGTGAGCAATGCAAACGCCTGCCGAATGGCGGCAACCGGTGTCTGGCCCGGGTGACGGGCACCTGTCCGGAGACGCCCTGCGCGCAAGGCGAGCGCTGTCTCATGGACGGGGGACGCGGCCGGGGCTCGTTCTGGTGTGCCCGCGAATGTGAGCCCTTCCGTCCCGGAAGCTGCGGCCCGGGACACGTCTGCGGTTGGGCGGGAGGCACCACCAGCGCCTGCTTCCGTCAGTGCGACCCCAAGCAGCTCGACTCGTGCGGCGAGGGCTGGATGTGCGCCACCGTCTCCGAGGACTTGACCCAGTGGGGCTGCCGTCCGTCGGCGTTCGACTGAGGCCCGCTCCTGCCCGGGTACCGCGTGACCCGCGGTACCCGGCGACTACGCGCGGGGACTCCGCAGCGGGAGCCGGACCCGGAAGGTCGAGCCGGCGCCCACCTGACTCTCCACCTCGATGTCTCCGCCGTGGGCCCGCACGATGCGGCGGGAGACGGAGAGCCCCAGTCCGACGCCGGGAATCTCCGCGCTCGAGCCGCTGCTCCGTCTGAAGGGCTCGAAGATGCGCTCGTATTCGCCGGGAGGGACACCCACGCCCTCGTCGGAGACGGAGAGCATCACCTCCTCCTGGGACTGGGCGAGCAGCACCCGCACACAGCCTCCCCGAGGCGAGTACTTGATGGCATTGTTCAAGAGATTGGTGAGCACCTGGGTGAGCCGCGTCGGATCCCCCCGCACCACGACGGGCATGTCGGGCACGGTGAGTTCGATCCGATGCTGCTGGCTCGAGGGCCGATGGAGTTCGACCACATCCGTCACGAACTCGCGCAGATCGCCCTCCTCCAGACGGAGTTCGAGGTTGCCGGCCTCGATCCGGGTCTGCTCCAGGAGATCTCCCACCATGCGATCGAGCCGATCAAGCTGTGTGGAGATCCGCACCAGTGCGCCCCGGAGCTTCTCGGGCGAGGGCGGCTCCGGTGCCCGGAGGAGCACCTGGGCCGACAGCTTGAGGGTATTGAGCGGGGTGCGCAGATCGTG
Organism: Cystobacter fuscus; assembly: GCF_002305875.1. Classification (NCBI taxonomy): domain Bacteria; kingdom Pseudomonadati; phylum Myxococcota; class Myxococcia; order Myxococcales; family Archangiaceae; genus Cystobacter; species Cystobacter fuscus. The sequence continues at coordinate 11,827,844 of NZ_CP022098.1, forward strand.
GGCCACTCCCGCCAGGAACTGGACATGCCGCGCGTCCTGGCTGACCAGGGTCTCGGCCATGTCGTTGAACTCGGTGGCCAGTTCGCGGAGTTCGAGGACACCCACCTGCGCCAATCGCGACACCCGCCGTCCGGACTTGAAGGCGGCCAGCGCCTGGCGAATCGACAGGAGCGGCAGATAGAGGCGCGTGCGGGTGGCGACGAGGACGAGCGTGACCACCATCACGCACCCCATCGCGAACAGTCCTCCGATGAACCTCGTCGCATCACTCACCCGTGCCGCCTCATCGCGGACGGCGAGGGCCCGCTCGATGCTCGACGAGGACACGGCCTCGGCCGCGTCGACGGCACCGATCAACCTGGACAGCCGTGTCTGGGCTGGAGCGTGAAGGTAGGCCTCGACCTGGCTGCGGGCATTCGCGATCAACGCCTTTTCCTGGACGGTGTCCGTGTACTGCTCGACCTGTTCCAACTGCTCCGACACCCGGCGGCGCGCCTCGTCCACGCTGACGTGCGGCCCCTTGTCCGAGGCCTTGATGCTCGCGAACTCCTGGACCACCTGGAGCATGGAGAGGGTGTGTGCCAGCCGTTCGGCGGAGTGCACCCTTTCAATGGATTCGCTCAGGCTCGTGGTCTGCGACTGGAGTTGGAGGCTCATCCAGAACAGGCCAGCCGCGGAACCAAGACTCATGAGCGCCAGGAGCACCGCGCCGATGAGGAAGAGGCTCCGCAGCCGCATGACGACGAATCAGGCCACGCGCTGGCGCGAGGACTCGGGCAGGTGCTCGACCCCGGCGGCATGACGTGCCGCCGACCGCCACATGGCCGCCGTGTAGTCCACCACCGAGGCGCTCGCCGTCAGGCCCACCGCCACCACCAGCAGCGGGACGAGCACCGGAACCACCAGCACGGCGAGCAGCACACCGAGCTGGAGCGTCGTCACCACCTTGCCCAGCATCCGCGCCTGGAACTTCACCGGCCTGAGCCTGGGCACCACCCGGGCCACGAGGAAGCCCAGCCCCGTCGCCACGTCGCGCACCACGAGCACGAAGAACGCCACCAACGACAGCCGACCCTCCAGCACGTACGTCAGCAGCGCCACCATCACGAAGCCGCGATCCGCGAGCGGATCGATGAGTGCGCCCCAATATGACTCCAGGTGCTTGCGCCGGGCGATCCACCCGTCCAGGAAGTCCGACAGGGCCGCGGCCACCACCAGCCCCACGCGCACGAGCGACGCCTCCCACAGCACGAAAGCGGCCGCCAGCGGCAGGCGACACAGCGAGAAGGTGTTGAGGAGCACGAGGCTCGTCCGGCGACGCATACCCCAAATTAGGAACGCCGCCCGTTCATCGCATGAGGGCTCGCCAAGGCACCCCACGAGGGCAAGGCACGTCCGGCCGCCCTCCAACGAGGCGTCTCGAGCGGCCGGTTTTTCGCTAGTCCACACATCACGGCTCCACGCGCCGCGCTTCTTATCGACTACCCGATAGAGCCACTCATTCCCGGGGGAAACCCGCGCCCGCCCACATGACCGGACGGAGATTGCACGCCCGCTGTGCTCAACCCAGGAGCGAGACCCCAGCGCCGAGGCCCTGCTCCAGGGCAAGCCCGCCACGCCGGAGAACTCCCTTCTGGCCGCTCGATGGCACGCTCACCGTCAGCAGCGCCACCGCGGCTCCTCCGGCATGAGAAAGGCGAAACCCCGACGCGGGGGGTCCAACCTGGGGGCTTGACGACCAATAAGCGTTGGCTTATTTGTTGGGCATGCAGAGCGCGGCCGAGCTGGAGAACAAGATCTTCCATGCGTTGGCGGACCCCAGCCGTCGGGCGATCTTCGAGTCGCTCACGCGTGGCGAGGCAACGGTGAAGGACCTCACGGCGCGTTTCGACATCTCGCAGCCGGCGGTCTCGCAGCACCTCGCCACTTTGAAAGACGCCGGTCTGGTGAACGGCCGGCGCGAGGGGCGCTGCGTCTACTACCGGGTGGAGCCACACGGGATGAAGCCACTCATCGACTGGATCTCACACTACCGCGCCTTCTGGACGGAGCGCGTGGACCGCCTCGAACAACTGCTCGAGAAAATGGACCAATGAACCCCACCGACAAGACCGCCCCATCACAAACCGCGTCCATCTCATTCGAGTTCGATTTGCATCATCCGCCGGAGAAGGTGTGGCGAGCGCTGACCATCCCCGAGCTGCTCAACGAGTGGCTTCTACCCATCGTCGAGCTCAAGCTCGAACCGGGGACCGCATTCGCCTTCAAGGCGCAGCCGCAACCCGGCTGGGACGGGACCGTGAACTGCCGGTTCCTCGAGATCGAAAAGCACAAGAAACTCAGCTACGCGTGGGTCGTCGGCGACTTCCTCGACACCGTCGTGACCTTCACCCTGACGCCCACGGCGTCGGGCACCCGGTTGTTCCTGGAGCAGTCGGGCTTCAGGCCTGACCAGAAGCAGAACTTCGGCGGTGCGCGCTACGGCTGGAAGATGATGGGCGGGAAGCTCGTCGACCTGCTCGCGAGGCTCTCATGAACTGGAACAAATTGATTCGAGAAACCCATCGTTGGCTGTCCATTGCCTTCACGGTGGCCGTCATTGCCAACATCGTCGCCATGCTCACCCAGAAGCCCGGCTCGGAGGCGGCGGGACAATCTCAGTCCGCCATGCTGGTGGGCATGCTGGCGCTGCTCCCACTCATCGTGCTCCTGTTCACCGGTCTGTATTTGTTCGCGCTGCCGTATGTGACCAGGTGGCGCAGGGTCGACGCACCGGCGATCAGGAACGATTAGCACCCACGAGCGCACCTGGAGTGAAGGCGATGTCCGGCAAGACGACGAAGAAAACCGCGGCGAGGAAGACGACCGCGAACGAGAAGACCGCGACGGTCGCGAAGAAGCCCGCCGCCAGGCGTGTCGCCAAGAAGGCGGCAAAGCCGAGCAAGGCTGCCGCCAGGTCATCAGACCCGATGAGCGCATCCGAGCGGATCGACCAGAAGATCGCGAGCCTGGGCGATTGGCGAGGGGAGCGGTTGGCCGAGATCCGCAAGCTCATCCACGAGGTCGACCCCGAGGTGGTCGAAGACTGGAAGTGGATGGGGACTCCCGTGTGGTCGCACGACGGGATGTACGTTCTCGCCAACCCTTTCAAGGGCAAGGTGAAGATGACGTTCTTCCACGGAGCCCAGCTCCCTGACCCCAAGAAGCTCTTCAACGCGGATCTCAAGGGAGGCAAGTGGCGGGCGATCGACCTCCGCGAGGGAGACAAGCTCGACACGACAGCACTCAAGGCGTTGCTGCGCGCAGCGGTGGATTACAACACCACGCACTCGGTGCCGAAGAGCAAGGGGTCGAGAGCGTAGAACGCGCACGAAGATTCCGCTTTCGGGCAATGGGCCGTGCGCGCGTCCTCAGCGCTTCGGCTTCGGGACGTGTTGATCAATCAGGATGGGGTTGCCATCGGGGTCGATGAGCATGAGGCTCGCGGGGCCAGTGGAGGACTCGTCGGCGGCGGAGACGAGGGTGATGCCGCGGGCCTGGAGGGTCTGCTGGAGCTCGCGGACGTCATCGAAGTCGGCGAGCGGATTGGCGTTGCGGTCCCAGCCGGGGTTGAAAGTCAGGATGTTCTTGTCGAACATGCCTTGGAAAAGGCCGATGGTGCTGGTCTCGTTCTGCATGATGAGCCAGTTCTGGGCCTGGTCACCGCCGATGGCACGGAAGCCGAGCTTCTCGTAGAACGCGCGGGAGACGGCGATGTCCTTGACGGCGAGGCTGACTGAAAAGTTGCCGAGGTGCATGGATGCGGCTCCCGTGGGCGGGGTGGTGGCGGGTTGGCGAAGAGGCGCTGCCGCACAGCCGCTCAGGGTGAGGACAACCAGTACGCTGCTGAGGATGCGAGGCATGGGGTGCTCCAGGGCTGCCGAGTGCGGCCTCCGCTCGGCAGGGTAACTGATTTCAGCTCAACGCCGGAGCTTGGGCTCCGCCTTGGAGCACCTGGAACGATTCACGGCCCCTTGGCCTTGACCGCCTTGGCCGCCGCGTCCTGCTGCTCCTTCAGGCCCACCTCGAAGGCGGCCTTCAGCCTGGCGATGAAGCCCTGGTAACCCGCCGGGTCGATGAACGGGTTGGGACGTGCGCCCGCCGCCAGCTTCACGCGCTTGCCGGACAGGTCGAAGAACTCCGGATGGGGGGCGAGGAAGACATCGACCTTCAGCCGGGCGGCCTTCTCGAAGGTGGAGCGGTAATCGCCGACGATGCCCTCGTACTGCGGCCGCTCCACCAGCCGGTTGGCCGCGATGGTGGCCGAGCAGAAGACGAGCCCCGGATGGGTCTTTCCCCCGTCCTTCACCTCGAAACCCCACGAGGTGCAGCCGCGCGAGTGCCCGGGCGTCAGGTGGGCCGTGAAGGTGCGACCGCCAAGCTTCAACTGGTAGCCATCCTGGATGGCGCGGTCGACCTTCACCTTGGGCACGGTCGCGCCCTCGTCCTCGTTGCCCAGGTAGAAGCCGCCCTCGAGCGCCGACTGGTCGCGCTCGCTCGCGATCAGCGTGGCGCCAGTGTCCTTCTTCAACTGAGCGAGGCCCCCCGAGTGGTCGAAGTGCGCGTGGCTGTTGAGCAGGTACTTGATGTCCGAGAGCTTGAAGCCGAGCTTCTGGATGTTGGCCTCGATGAGCGGGGCGGACTCCGGCAGCGCGCCGTCGAGCAGGATGTGACCCTCCGGTGTCACGAAGAGGTAGGAGCCGAGGCCCTCGGTGCCGACGTAATAGATGTTGTCGATGATCCGGAACGGCTCGGTGGGCGTGTTCCAGTTCGACGGCCAGTCGCGCGCGGCCGGCGGGGTGGGGGCCGCCGACTGGGCGGACGAAGGCAGGGCGAGGACGAGGGCGAGGCTCGCGGCGGCGAGGTGGAGCGGTTTCATCGGACGTTCTCCCAAGGGATCTGGTCGCGCGAGCCTAGCCGGGCCCCGGGGAGAAGGGGCGAGCCAGAGAAGGTGTCCAGAGAAGGTGTCAAAGAACTCGTTCCGCCCCCCATCTGGTAACACCCACGTACAGGGGAAGACCGCCTACGAGTCGTCTGACACCTTTTTCGCTGCAATCCTCGGCTACTTGAGACCTCGCCACCACGGCGTAGGGCCATCGAGCTGCGACGGCTCGACGACCTGGCCAAGCCCCGGTGTGACGATCCGCAGGCTCTGTTCGGCCGCGAGACGCATGAGCGTCTCCGCGGGCTCGTCCCATGTGTGGAGCGCAAGATCGAAGGTGCCCCAGTGCACCGGCAGCAAGGTCCCGCCGCCCAGCATCTCAAACACCTTGAGCGCATTCTCGGGGCCCAAGTGGATGGCCTCAAAGCCCGGGTGGAACGCGCCGATCTCGAGCATGACGAGGTCGAACGGCCCGTACTTCGCTCCCGTCTCACGGAACTGCTCGCTGAGCCCCGTGTCCCCCGAGAAGAAGATCTTGTGTCGCTCCGACTGAATAACCCACGACGACCAGAGGGTCGTGTTCCGGTCGCCCAGGCTGCGACCGGAGAAGTGCTGGCATGGGGTCGCGGTGAAGCGCAGCCCTCGGACGTCGCACGCCTCGCCCCAGTCGAGCTCGTGAATGCGTTCGGGAGCAATGCCCAGCCGTTCGAGGTGTGATCCGACGCCGAGCGACGTGACGATCGGGATCGTTGGCATGCTCGCGAGCGCGGCGATCGTGCTCGCGCACAGGTGATCGTAGTGGTCGTGGGAGAGCAACACCACGTCCAACGTCGGCAGCTCCGCGAGTCCTGCCGGCACCGGGTGGAATCGCTTCGGACCCGCGAAGGAGAACGGCGACGCTCGATCGCCAAAGACCGGGTCGGTCAGGATCCGATGTCCGTCGATCTCGAGAAGAACGGTGCTATGGCCGAGCCACGTCGTGCGGAGCCCCGAGTTGATTGGACGACCCCATGTCTCGTGGGGGCGCATGGTCGGCAAGGGAGCCTTTGGTCGACGCTTCGCTCCCCCGAAGAGAAACTCAGGAAGCATGGGGAGCACGCTGCCCGCAGGCGCGCTCCACGCACCTGCGGGATTGCGAAAGACCTCTCCGTCGAACTGCCTCGACGCACGAACTCGTTCCAATCGAAGACCGTGAAACTTCACGCAGTGCCTCCCGCCACGCGCCCCGCGGCTTCGGCGCAGAGCCTCTCGCTCAGCGTCCACAGGTCGGCGGCGAGCTTCGCGTCCAGCGCCTGCTTCTGCGGGCGTGCAGGGCGCCGCTTCGAGACGTACTCGCCCTTGAGCGGCGTCGCCTCGGGCGAGGTCGCGAGCCAGATGAGGGAGTCCGCGCCTTGCTCCGGCGTGCTCGAGAACGGCTTCGCGAGAGTGTAGACAAGGTTCAACAGGAACCCTTGGTCGGACCCGAAGCCACCGAACTGCGTCCGTACCGTGCCCGGCTCGAAGCAGTTGGCGGCCGCCGTCGTCCCCTCCAGCCGCCGCTGGAGTTCCTTCGTGAAGAGCACGTTCGCGAGCTTCGAAGTCGCGTACGCACTCGGACCCGATCCCTCCAACGAGGTCGGCGTCTTTGCGAGGTCGAGCTTTCCGCGCGCCTGCATCCCACTTGACGTCGACACGACGCGCGCGCCGGGCGTCTTCTTGAGGAGGTCGAGCAGCGCAGTCGTGAGCTGGAAGTACGCGAGGTGGTTCAAGGCGAACGTCAGCTCGAACCCGTCAGGGCCCATCGTGGGCGTCTTGAAGGTGGCGCCTGCGTTGTTCACGAGGACATCGAGCCGGTCGTGCCTGGCCCTGAACTCCTCGGCGGCGCGCTTCACGTCCGCCATCCGCGATAGGTCGCAGAGGAGGAGGTCGATGTTCTGGTTCCCGCTGGCCGCCTTCAGCTCCGCGAGCACTTGCTCGGCCTTCTGCTTGCTGCGACCGACGATGGTCAACGTCGCGCCGCGCTTTGCGAACTCGGTGGCGGCGGCCTTGCCGATGCCGTCCGTCGCTCCCGTAATCAGGACCACTTTGCCTACGAGGTCTTGAGTCATGACTTGCTCCATTGGTGTTGCGGTGAAGGAAGCGTCTAGCCGCGCTGGGCAACGCGAAGCTCCCTGGAGGACGAGGAGAGACGGCGGCGCTCGTAGGCCCGGGCGAGCGCAGCGATAACGAGCGACGCGACCAGGAGTCCGGCCATGATCGGCCACGCGGCTGGTTGCATCTTCCCCGACGCGTCGAACATCTCGGCCCCGAGGTAGCTCACGAGGAGCAGCGGCGGCACGTAGCCGACGAGCGACCCCCAGAAGTGAGTCCAGAAGCGCACCTTCGACACGCCGAAGAAGGAGTGGAGCACCTGCGGCATCCAGAGGATCAGCCGCAGGAGCACAACGGTCTGGAAGGCGCTCCGCTCGAGCGCCTCGTCGTATTTTCGCAGCCGCGCGGGGATGCGCGCCGATACCCAGTCCCTCGCGACGAAGCGCGCGAACGAGAAGCCGACGACACTCGCCGACATCGTCCCGACCATCGAGAGCGCGAACGCGGTTTGCCACGGCCAGATGAGCGGCGCGGCGACGATGAAGATGCTCCCGGGGACGCCGAACGGCTGCAGCACCGTGTACGCGACGATGAACGCGAGATAGCCCCACGCGCCCATCTCGACGAGCGCCTGCGCCAGGGCCCTCGGCTCACCGACGCGCGCGAAGACGCCGAAAGACCAGGCGGCGGCGAGCATGATGAGCACCAGCCCGACGACACCGAGCTTCACGTTCCGTAGTGAGCGAGTCGTTGTACTCACGCGCCCACCCGGTTGATGTCGGCTGACTCGAGGATGAACCGGTCGGCGCGACCCTGAACGACACGCAGCATCGCTCGTCCGAGAATCTCAGAGGTGGTGAAGAGGAAAGGCATGAAGCGAACGAGCAACGGCGTGAGCAGGAAGAGCGGCTTCAGCAGCACGACGCCGAGTTGGTAGGCGCGTGTCTTGCTTCGGATGCCAGGGCCGGGGCGAATGAAGCCGGGGCGAACGGCGCCCGAGTGCGTGAACGGCATCGACTTCAGGGTGTCTTCGACGCGACGCCTGACGCGAGCCCACATGCCCGGACCACCAGCGCCACCCGCGGAGCAGTAGCAGAACGACAACTTCGGATTGAGCCGCAGCAGCGTGCGCGCCCAACTCAATGTGAGCTCCTCCGTGATTCGCGCGTAGGCGTCCTCATCGAGCCCGCTGGAGCTGATGCCGATGGCCCAGATGCACGCGTCGTAACCGACAAGCTGGTCCTCGACGGAGGCCACTTCGAAGAGGTCGGCCATCACCAACTCGCGGAGCTTCGGGTGCATTACGCCGGTCGGCGCACGAACGACGCTGAGTACTGCTTCGACGTCAGGAGCGGCGAGCGCTTCGCGGAGCGCACCTGCGCCGACCATACCGCTCGCGCCGAGGAACACGATCTTCATCGCGTCGCTCCCTCGAAGTTGATGGTCATGCCCGAGATGTGCTCGAGTTCGGCGAAGAGCGCTCGGCCCGCGGCCGGGTCCTCGGCAAACGGTGCTGGTTTCACCTCTGCGGGGTCGCCTCGCAGCTCCATGAAGCCCGTGGGCCCGAAGTAGCCGCCCGGCATCGGTGCCTCGAGCGTCGCTGCCATCAACGTCGGCTCAGCGCCTCGCGCAGCCGACTGAATCAGCGGGTAGATCGCGAAGCTCGCGAGCTTCATCGGAAGGGACGTCACGCCAGCGAGGTTGGTGTTCGCAGCGCCGGGATGGCAGCAGAGCGACAGCAACCGCTGACCAGCTCGTCGCTGCAGTTCCTTCGCGAAGAGAATGTTTGCGAGCTTGGTTTTCGCGTACGCCCGAATGGGCCGGTAGTCGTTGACCGAGTCGAGGTCCGTCAGCGGGACCGGGCTTGCCTTGTGTGTTCCCGACGCCACTGTGACGACGCGCGGAGCCTTCGAGCGGAGCAGCGCCGGTAGAAGTAGAGCTGTGAGCCGATACGGTCCGAGAACGTTGGTGGCGAACTGCAGCTCATGGCCATCGATGCTCACTTCACGCTTCGGCAAAGCCATGACGCCAGCGTTGTGAACGAGCACGTCGATCGGCTTGGCAAGAGCGAGCTGCGCGTCGGCGAACGCGCGAATCGACGTAGGGTCAGACAGGTCGAGTCGGGCAGTGCTCGCGTCGGCGTTGGGCACGATCGCGCGCAGCCGCTCGACGGACTCCTTGGCCTTGCCATCATTGCGCGCAGCGATGACGACCTCGGCGCCCGCCCTAGCGAGCACTACGGCAGCTTCCCAACCGATGCCGCTGTTGCCGCCGGTAATGATGGTCCGCCGACCTTTCTGCGAGGGAATCTGTGCGGGGTTCCACTTCGTGGTCATGAGCGCACCGCCTTCTTCCGTGTCTGTGGAGCGAAGCGCGCGGCGAGCACCTTCGTGCGCTGCTCGAGCACCTCGTTCGATGGTTCATCTGCGAGCAGTCCGTCGAGCGCGAGGAGGAAGACCTTGGCGCTCGCCTCGTCGCCGACGATGGCGGCCACGCACTCCAACGCGACCCTACGGTGGAGCGCCTCGCTCTCAGGATCGATTCGCTGGCACGCCTCGAGGAACTCAGCCCCCATCGGGGCACCGACCATCTCGGCCCAGGGCTCGAGGACCATCAGACGGCAGACGCTGAGCAACCGCTCGTAGGCCGTGCCTGCGCCGCTCGCCGCCTCCTTCGCGGCGGGGTGCCGAGAGACCAACCACTCCACGAAGACGGCCCGGTAGATGTCTTCCTTGTCCTTGAAGAGCCGGTAGAGCAGCGTGCGAGAGAGACCGGCACGCTTGGCAATGTCCTCGAAGGCCGTCTTCGCGAAACCGAAGTTGAGGAAGCACCATCGCGCGGCGGTCAGGACCCTCGCGCGCCGAGCGGCTGCCTCGTCGTCTGTCATCGTCGCTGGCATGGAGTCATTGTGACACCAGGAGCACTAACTGTCAAAATGCTCCGTATGCTCGAGGGCGTTCGGACGCTCGAGAGGCCACAGGCCATCGCCTTGAACGCCTTGCCCTCCTGGGGAAACCTCCTCCCGAGGCGAGGCGCGCGTTCCAGATGCTCGGGCCAGGAAGACTGCTTCCTCGCAGGCTGACCCTCACCTCCGCTGTCCTCGCGGAGTCCAACATGCGGCGCGCGTCACGGCTTCTTCCCGTCGTGATTCGTCAGCCCTGCCCACGCTGCCCGCTGTGCTCTGCCCACGTGCCCGCGTGCGTCACGGCGCGCAGCGTTCGCTCGGCCATCGGATCGGCGCCGTCGACGGCTTCGAGCGCCAGCACCGCCTCCTGGACGTCGGGCGCCAACATGAGCCCAGAGAAGGCAGAGAAGGTGTCAGAGAAGGTGTCAAAGAACTCGTTCCGCCCCCCATCTGGTAACACCCACGTACAGGGGAAGACCGCCTACGAGTCGTCTGACACCTTTTCTGGGACAGCTCGGGCGGCCCCTGTCGGCTTTGACTCCAGCCCTTGATGCGTATAGCTTTGTGGCCATGACCGAGCGAGCCCACCTGACCAGCTCCTATTATCCGCTGTCCTCATAGGGCGGCGCGTTCGGTTGTGACCAGATGAACATGCCGCCGCTTTCCGGCGGCATGGTTCGACAGCAGAGCTCCGGAAGGCGGCTTTCCCCTTCGGAGTTCTGAAAATGACGACCCCCTCGATCGCATCCGTCCAGCCCCGGTCCGCCTTCTTGCGGACGCTGACCGAGCGCGGTTTCCTGAACCAGTGCAGCGACCAGACCGCCCTCGACGCCGCCCTGCAACAGGGCGCGGTCCCCGCCTACATCGGCTTCGACGCGACGGCCGACAGCCTGCACGTTGGTCATCTGATGTCGATCATGACGCTGCGCTGGCTCCAGCGCACCGGGCACAAGCCCATCGTCCTGATTGGCGGTGGCACCACCCGGATCGGTGACCCGAGCTTCCGTGACAGCAGCCGCCCGATGCTCGACGACGCGCAGATCGCCGCCAACATGGAGGGCATCCGGCGGGTCTTCGCCAAATACCTGACCTTCGGCGACGGCCCGACCGACGCCGTGATGGTGAACAACGCCGACTGGCTGGACGAGCTGCGCTACATCCCCCTGCTGCGCGACGTCGGGCAGCATTTCACCGTCAACCGCATGTTGAGCTTCGATTCCGTCAAGCTGCGCCTCGACCGCGAGCAGCCGATGACCTTCCTGGAGTTCAATTACATGATCCTCCAGGCCTTCGACTTCGTGGAGCTGTCGCGGCGGCACGGCTGCCGGCTCCAGATGGGCGGGTCGGACCAGTGGGGCAATATCGTCAACGGCATCGAGCTGGGCCGCCGGATGGAGGGCCTCGACCTGTTCGGGCTGACCACCTCGCTGCTGACCACCGCGTCGGGCATCAAGATGGGCAAGACCGCGTCCGGCGCCGTCTGGCTCAACGCCGACCGGCTGAGCCCCTGGGACTTCTGGCAGTTCTGGCGCAACACCGAGGACGCGGACGTCGGCCGTTTCCTACGCCTCTTCACCGAACTGCCCCTGGAGGAGATCGCCCGCCTCGAAGCCCTGGAAGGCGCCGAGCTCAACGAAGCGAAGAAGGTCCTGGCGAACGAGGCGACCCGCCTATGTCATGGCGCGGAGGCTGCCACCGAGGCCGCGGAGACCGCCCGCCGCACTTTCGAGGAGGGCGCCTTCGGCGAGGGTCTGCACAGCGTGGCGGTCACGCGAGCGGACCTCGACGCTGGCCTGCGCCTCGTCGAACTGCTCGTGGAGGCGGGCCTCGCCGAGTCCAAGGGGGCCGCGAGGCGCCTGATCCGCGACTCCGGGGCGCGCGTGAACGGAACCGTGGTCGCGGACGAGGCGGCCCTGGTCACCGCCGCTGACCTGGACGGCGAAGGCCGCATCCGGCTCTCCGCCGGGCGAAAACGCCACGCCCTTGTCCGGTGCCGTTGACGGAAGCATAAGCGCCCGGCGGTCATCCCCCATCCGGACTCATTCGTGGTGGGGGCCTGAAGGGAAACGAGGAAGAAGAGGGAGGCCGACAAGGAGTGAACGAGACGGACAGTTTGGAATGTAGTCCCGTTCGCATTCGGCCTCCCTCCTCCGCCGTGGCCGGCAAGGGGTGAGTGAGACGGACAGTTTGGAATGTAGTCCCACTCGCATCCGGCCCTCGGCGTTCCTCAAAGCCCGGTGCTCTCGATGGACTCCACCCACCGACGGGCGTCCAACCCGCCTCGGGCGAAGTCCGACATCAGCTCGAACACCACATCCGAAAAACCTCCCACGTTGAGGATGTCCTCACGCTCCGGAGCCTGGGTCGTCCGGTAGGGCTGGAGATCGATGCACATCAGCCGTGCGTTCGGGTTGCGGCGCCGGAAGAGCTCCCACTGTCGCAGCGTCTCCGTCCCCGCCCCCGCTCGCGCGTCCACCCACGACTCGTTGTCCGACACGAAGATCACCAGCTCTCCCTTCGCCTGGCGCGCGTTCAGCCACGCCAGTGGCGCACTGCAGCTCGTCCCGCCACCACCCACCGCCGCCAGCCGCTGGGCGTTGGTCATGATGCTGTCGCGCGCGTGGAGCGTCAGCGGCACCACGTCATGGTCGAAGGGCACCACCTGCGTGCCCGGATTGCGGCGCAGCATGGCCGCCGCCAGCAGCGCGGCCACGTCCACGCAGCGCACCGCCGTCGTCGCTCCCTCGCGATGACCCGTCACCGGCGACTGCATGGAGCCCGAGACGTCCACGCAGACATAGGCCCGGCCGTCCACGCGCGGCACGTTCTCGATGGCCACCTCCATGGCTTCCTCCACCGCATCGCGCACCCGCGCGGGCACCTGGCGCCCCACCGCGCGCCACGTCGCCAGGAGCTGGTACGGGAACACCCGTGCCCGCCGCACCTCCGCTGGATCCGCCAGCCGCCGGGCGATCATCTTCTCCATGCCCGACTCGCCAAAGACGCCGTGCCGGGCGAAGGTGTTGAGGTTCATCCGCGTCATCTGCCAGGAGGCCCCCTGGGCGATGCGTACCCACGCCGCCGTCTTCAGGGGCAGGGAGGTGAGCAGTTGGAAGGGCACCTCCGGCACCTCGCGCGAGGAGGGGCGGACCTTGAAGTCCTCGTAGTGGGCCACCAGCTCCGGCAACGCCTCGCGCGCGTGGGGCCGGCCCAGCAGGTAGCCATAGAAGGCCTCGCGCCGGGCCGTCTTCGGCTTGGGGTGCACCATGCGGATGATGTCCGCCAACGAGGGGGACTGGCCCACCGAGTCACGAAAGAGCGTGTCCTCGTCGCGCGCGTCCAGCCACTCGCGCACCAGGCGCTTGGGGAGGCTACCCAGCGAGCGGCGAGCCACGAGCCCCGAGCGCATGATCTGCACGAAGGTGCGCAGCATGCGGCCGTTGTCGATGACACGCGGGAAGACGCGGGGCAACAGCTCGGGCCCGAGCACCGAGAGCACCGCGCACAGCAGCGCCGGGGTGTCCTTCATGTAGCCACGGTGGCGGCAGTAGAGGGCCGTGCGCGCCACGAACTCCGGTTCCACCTGGCCGCTCAGCGCGAGCAACTGGTCGAGCTGCACCTCGGCCGCGGCGTAGAAGGTGCCGTTGAGGCAACCGGTGGCCGCGTACTGGGCCAGCGCGTGCCGGGGCGTGAAGCTGAAGGCGGGAGCGCCCTCCTCGTTGAGGGCATCGGGCCGGGGCATCGCCGGGCCGCGAGTGGTCTGGAAGAGGGACAGGTTCGCCATGCCCCTGCCTTGAGCATCAGGCGTGCCATGTCATCCGCCAGGGGGCTCCTCCACGTAAACCCGCGTTTCGTCGGGGGCCTGCCTGACTGGGGTCGGGAGCCGCCCCGAACAGGCCTATCCCATGGGATAAAAACCTAGCCCGTCGAATAGAAAGGCTCCGGGCACAGGTCTCGGCTCACATCGAAGCAGGAAAGACGCCCGAGAGGACCCGCAGCCTCTCGCGTATGGCCATTGACTGCTCGGCGTACAAGGCGTTCTTCGGGTTCAGGCCCGAGAGGACCTTTGGCGCGCACGTCGAGGTCGCCGAGGCTGAGGGGAGTGGCGACCCCTCAGCCCGATGATGGATTGGGGCCTGCGGGTGCTGGAGAAGCGATACGGCCGGGGACCGTCAGGCAGCGGACGCGCTACGGGGCCGGCACCAGGAGGCCCACGCCTTGCTCCGCCCACTCGGTACCGGTCGCCGTGCGCAGGTCATCCACCGGCAGGGGCAGGTGCTCCCAGATCGTCGGATTCTCCGAGGGGACCTTGTTGGTATTGGCGGAGCGCGCCCGGTACAGCTCCGCGTCGTGCATCACCAGCGCGCCCGCCGGATACGCGACCTCGGGTGAGCCCGTGGCCAGGGTGGCGCGGTCCGTCCACATCTCGAGCCGCCGGGTGGGCGTCCCCTCGGGCAGGCCGGTGGCGATGAAGCGCAGGGCGGCCACGGGGCCATTCACATTGCCCGTTGCCGTCACGTTGCCCACGCTCCCGCTTCCCCCGGTGATTCCCGAGACGAGCTTGCGACTGCCCTCCCACCTGTTGTCCTTCAGCGCCGTGGGCGACGTGACGGCCGAGGCCAGGCGGAAGACCACGCCCGGGTCCGTCGAGGAGGGATAGACGGCCGTGTAGCCGAAATCGAGCCCGCGGAACGCATTGCGCTCCCAGAGATAGCTCGAGCCGGCGCCCGACGTTCCCCCCATGTAGATACCCAGGTTCAGTGTGTCCGCGAAGTAATTGTCCGTGAAGCGCACGTCCAGCGGCGCGTCCCCCGTCTCCGCGCCCGCGAAGAAGTTCAACAGCGCGGCGGCCCCACCGAGGAAGACATTGTGGTGGAAGTGGATGTGGCCACCCCGCACCTGTGCCTGGGAGTTGTTGTCCTGGTAGGCCTGGAAGGCGGCGCGCCAGTCCAGCGCGCCGAAGGCGAAGACGTTGTGGTGCACCTCCGTGCCATCCCCGAGGTTCTGCGATTGCAAGGCTTCCGTTCCGGTTCGCACGAACCGGTTGTTGTAGAGCTTCAGACCCGACACCAGGGGCGTGGGTGCGCCCTGGGTCGAGCCAAGATAGAGGGCCTCGCTCGCGGTGTCGTGGATGTAGAGATCATGCAGCCGGAGGCCATCCAGCGGTGGCACGGTGTCGCCGCTCTTCGCCTGGTTGATACGCAGCCCCGCGAAGCCGGCACGGGTGATCTCCACGAACTCCACCTCGAACTGGTGTGCCCCCCCGATGCCCAGGCCCATGTGCCCATCGCTCAGGAACATGTCGTCGCTCAGGAAGCCGTAGCGGGCCCGGGACGTGGCGTAGGCGCCGCACCGGTGACCCGGAAAATCCGCGTGGCCCGTCCCCGAGACCGGGTCATACCGGCCCGTGAGCACCCAGTTCGCGCCGCCGCTCAGGCTCCAGATGTAGCCTTGCGTGCTGCCCGCGGGAGGACGGATGACGACCTGTCCCCCCGTGTTGGTGATGACCAGCGGCCGGTCCGCGCTACGCTGTGGCAGGTTGCCCAGGTTGATGAGCTTGTACGTGCCCGCGGGGACGTAGAGCCGGTCCAGCGTGCTCCAGTCCACCTCCTTGAAGCGCGTCTGCACGTCTGGAACGTAGAGTTCTCCGCTCGTGCCCGGTCCGGGCAGGGTGAAGGTCTTCGTCGGAGGGCCGAACCGGCCGAAAGCCTCACAAGCACTGGCGTTCGTTCCCCCATCCGACGGGGCATCCTGGCAGCCCGCGGTGGCCAGGGTGAAGACGGCGACGGCGAAGAGACTCCGGGTCATACGTGGCGGCTCCTGGCGACAAGAGAAAGCCCTGAGCCTACCCTGTGCCGCGCCACCGTTGCACGGACGCCCGAGGAACGGCTTCAGCGAGTCGCTGGAGGAGTGGGTCTACTACAGCCCCGCTGGGGCCATCCGCGTGGGCAATCCCAACTGCTCCACCCTGGCAAGATTCAGGGAGAGACGGAAAAAGGCAGCGAGCGGAAGTCCTCCGCGAGCCACGTGGGGTCTTCGTTCGACAGGACGTCGCGCGGGAACGTGGTGCTCAATGCCAGACACCGGGCGCCCGCGGCCCGGCCCGCTCGCAGCCCGAGCACCGAGTCCTCGATCACCACGCAGGCGGAGGGCGCCACGCCCAGGGCCGCCGCCGCCTTCAGGTACACCTCGGGATCGGGCTTGCCCCGGGTGACCTCCGCCGCCGTCACCCGGACCGGGAACAGCTCGCTCAACCCCAGCCGGGACAGGGCCAGCTCGGCGTTCGCCGCCGTCGCGCTCGTGCCCAGGGCCCAGGGCACCCCCGCGCGTCGCAGCTCCTCCAGGAAGCGGTGCACCCCGGGCACCGCCGATACCGGCTCGGTGGCGAGCTGGTGCCGGACCATGGCGTCGAGTTCGTGCATGTGCGCCGCGATGTCGCTCTCCGCGAGCCCCGGTCCGAACCACGCCTGGAGCGTCTCCGAGCCCCGGCGTCCGTTGGTGGCGAGGAGCTCGGCCGGGGTGGGCACACGGCCCCGCGCACGCGCGAACGTCTCCCACACCCGGTAGTACAGGGCCGTCGTGTCGATGATGACGCCGTCCAGGTCGAACAGGACGGCGTCGAATGGGTAGGGACGCGAGGTTCCTGGCTGCATGGAGCACTCCTGGGAGGTTCACGAATCCGCACGTTCGTGCACGCTGATGAAGCATCTAGCCGCCGGATCGGGCATGAAGTCCAGCGACAAGGGGCATGACATGCACGATTCGCCGAATCCAGGACCCGAAAGGGGCCGGGAGACGGGGCGCACGCGCACCCACCCGCCGCACGCGGGGCCGAGCGGCTCGCGCGCCACGGCGGTGGGGTCCGGCCCCTGGACGTCCAGCGGAGTGTAGTGGACACGTCAGCGGACGCGTCAGCGGACACATGCCGGCAGGATCCAAGGCCCACGCCCCTCGGAGAGGCCCGTATCGGAGCTGGCACACAAGCTGCTCAGGGTACCCGTGAGTCACCGCATGACTCCTCGCTACCCCCCAAGGAGCCAGTGCTCGTGACGCGCACAAGACGCACGAGAGAGAAGACCCATGACCCTCCAAGCGAGACATCCGAGCAGGCTTCACCACACGGCCTATGTGACCCGGGACCTCGAGGCGACACGGAAGTTCTATGAAGACTTGATTGGCCTGCCACTCGTGGCGACCTGGTGCGAGGCGGATGAGCTTTTCGGCGCCGTGCGCACCTATTGCCATACGTTCTTCGAACTCGGAGATGGAAGCGCGCTCGCGTTCTTTCAATTCGAGAAGCCATCGGATCAAGAGCTTTTCGGACCGAAGCTGCCCCCCACCCCGTTCCATCACATCGCGCTGAACGTGGATCGGGAGACCCAGGACGGCATCGAACAGCGCCTGCGGGCCGCCGGGCATTCCGAGCCCGGAATGTACGTGCTGGAGCATGGCTACTGCCGGTCGCTCTACGTGCAGGACCCCAACGGGATGCTCGTGGAGTTCACGTGGGACAATCCGGAGGCCGTGACGCCCGAGGCGACACGGAGCCGCCGCGCCCAGGCCCACGGCGAACTGAAGCGCTGGCTCGCGGGTCACCGAGACTCGAACAACACGTTCCGCTAGCTTCAGCCAGGCAGGCGGACGCCGCGCTCGGCCTCGAAGTGGCGCCGCCATCGCGCCCGCAGGTCGTCCGGAGACACGCCGTGACGCTCGTCGCGGAACTCGGCGGCGAGGATGCGGTCGGTTCGAAAGTGCCGGAAGGTCGAGCGAAGCTCGCACCAGGCGGCGAGCAGCCGCACCGCCTCGGCATAGCCGATGATGACGGGCCAGATCGTCCGCTCGCTCTCCCGGCCCTGGTCATCCCGATAGCGGATGCGGATCTTCCGCCCGCTGCGAATCCACGCGCGGGTGCGGGCCATGTCCAGCCCATCCACGGCGACACCCAGGGGCAGCGGGGCCCCGATGGTTGGCTCGGCAATGAACGGGCGCAGCCGCTCCGGCACGACCGCGGCGATCTTGGCGACGAGGTCTCGCGCTGCGCTCGCGAGCGCGGCGTCGCCTCGCTCGGCGACCCACTGAGCGCCAAGCACCGCCGCCTCGAGCTCATCGGGCGTGAGCATCAGCGGCGGCATGTCGAAGTCGCGCTCGAGCACGTAGCCAATCCCCGCCTCACCGCGGATCGGCACCCGCTGTCCGATGAGGTCCGCGACGTCGCGGTAGATGGAGCGCTTGGACACCTCCAGCTCCGCGGCGAGAGCGTCCGCCGTCACCGGGCGGCTGGAGCGCCGGAGGATCTGGATGAGCTGGAACAGGCGGTCGGCGCGGCGCATGGCGGTTTGCTGCTGACAGCATGCTGGCAGCAGCCGCTCGTTACAAGCCGGGGCACGGTCACCTCGGTGGCCGACCCACCGAAGGAGGACACCCATGAACTTCGTCTCGATCCGCCTGATCACCGCAGACCTCGAGCGCCTGGTCCGCTTCTACGAGCGGCTCTCCGGCCTGCGGGCGACCCGATACACCGAGGATTTCGCGGAGCTGATCACGCCAGCCTGCACCCTTGCGATCGGCAGCACGCGCACGCTCCAGTTGTTCGGCGGCGATATCGCCCGGCCCGCCGACAACCACACCGCCATCATCGAGTTCCGTGTCGACGACGTCGACGAATCGTTCCGGAGGCTGAAGGACGTCATCGGGGGTGCGCTGGTCCAGGAGCCCACCACCATGCCGTGGGGCAACAGATCGCTGCTGTTCCGCGATCCCGACGGCACCCTGGTGAACTTCTTCACGCCGGTCACGAAGGAAGCGATCGCGAAGTTCAATCGATAGGCAGAGCCAATACGCTCTGGGTTTCCCGAGAATGGACACGTCTGGTAATCTCATTTCCATCCATGGAAACCAAATACGAGCCGTCATGGGATGATCTGCGGGTGCTGCTCGCGGTGCACCGCCACCGCAGCTTCCTGGCCGCGGGCCGCGCGCTCGGCATCTCCACCTCGACCACTGCCCGGAGGATCGAGGCCCTCGAGCAGGCCCTGGACCGACCGTTGGTGCATCGCTCGAGCGCGGGCACCTCCGTGGAGCCAGAGGCACTCGAGCTCGTCAACCTCGCCGAGCAGCTCGAGCTCGGCTTGCAGTCCGTGCGGCGCGATGAAGGCGACGCGACAGCCAGCGGCACCGTGCGGCTGTCGCTGTCCGATGGCTTGATCATACCGGTCACCCAGGTGCTCGCGACCCTGAGACAGAAACATCCGGCCTTGCTCTTCGAGGTCAGCTCCGAGGCGCGCATGGCCGACCTCTCCCGGCGCGAGGCGGACATCGGCATCCGCATGGCCCGTTCGGCATCTCCGGTGCTCGTCCAACGCCTGATCGGCCGGGCCCAGCTCGGACTCTACGCCGCGCGGTCGTATGTCGAGCGCCGCGTCCGCGATGGTCGGCTCAAGCGCCAGGATATGGCCCGCCATGACTTCATCGGCTTCGAGACCTCCCACGACAAGATGCCGCAAGTGCAATGGTTGATCGAGCAGGGCGCGAAGCGGTTCGTGTTCCGGAGCAACTCCTATTTCGCCATGAGGGAGGCCGCGGAGCTGGGTCTGGGCATCATGATATTGGGCGTGATGCAGGTGCCGCCGGGCTCGGAGCTGGTGCGACTCGAGACCGAGGGTGAGCCTCCCTGGGTCTCGGCGTATCTCGCCTATCATCGCGAGCTGCGCAACGTGAAGCGCATCCGGCTCGTGCTCGATGCCTTGGAGTCCGCGTTCCGCGCCATGCGGACCTGAGCATGGGAGGGTGCCCTTCTCGCTCAAAGCCGGATGGCGCGCAGCGCATCGAGCGCCTTCGTGGGTGGCGCCGCGGCGACCATCTGATCGATCAACATCCGCGATTCCTGGGGCCCGAGCGCGCCGAGATCTCGAAGGATCTTCGCGCGACTGCCGAGCCAGAAGGTGAGCGCCCACAGAACCCTGGGTAGCGCGCTGGCGACGCGGAGGCTCGACGGAAGGATCGGATGGCCAAGGTCGCGCACGAGGTCATACGCCTGCCGGGTTGCCAGCGCCGCGGTGCGGGCCTCCGCCCACGTGATGCCACGGCCGGTAGCGACGGCCCGACAACCCACCGACATCAATCCGACGACGAGGGCCGCGTGCGAGCGCAGCCAGGCGTGCATGTCGGGCGTGGTCACGGTGGGGATGCCGGCAGCGCTGAAGAGCGCGGCATCTTCGGCCGCGATGACCGTGGTGCCGGGGCGCACTTGATGCTCGATGCGTCCATCCTTGATCAGCGAGAACACGCCGCCGGGAAAGCCGAAGGTGAAGCGGTCGGCACCTACGGCGTCGCGCAGCGGTGCGATGGACTCGAAGGTATTGAACATGAACATCACCCGGCGCGCGGCGCTCGCGACCAGGTCGGGCAGCACCGCCGGCACCTGGGGCGAGAGCACGGTGACGAGCACGAGGTCGAAGTCCTCCGTCGGAGGCAGCGTCGTGGCGAGGGTGATGGCGGCGCGGCGGCCGTCGACGAGGACGATACCGTCGTCGCTTCGCAACCGCGCGAGGCGCACGCCACGGGCGACGACGGTGACCGCATGGCCCGCCTGCGCGAGTTGGTAGGCGAAGGCGGTGCCGATCGCACCGGCGCCGAGCACCGCGATCCGTTGCGGCATCGGCCGTGCCGTCGTCGACGATGGCGGCGAGGAGGGAGAGGAGAACGAAGCAGCTGGGGAGGACATGACGGAATCATGGTCGGGCGACGCACGCAAAACAGCGGCGAATGCCGGACAACCGTTTTCCGGAAATGAAAAACGACGTGCCTGCCTCGTCAACGAGGCAGACCCATGACCTTCCAAGACTTTCCAGTATGGACAATCACCTGCTCCGCGTCTTCTCTTGCTCTGCGATTCTCTCCTGCTCTCTCCGCCAGTCTTCCAAGATGGAGATGGGGTGTAGCGAACGGTAATCGATCTTCTTGTGAAACACCGCGAAGTGGAGTTCGCCCGCGATCCGCACGAAGACCGACAAAGGTGGAGCAGGATGATTCTTCCACCAGGCCGCTGCCTCCGCATGGGTGTCGAACGAAGCCGCCGGGGCAGGCAACCCGCGTGACGCGACAGCCTCGATGAATCGTTCTAGAGCGTAATCGCGCCGGAGGGCACGCACGCCCCTCTCGCGAGAATAGAAGACCTCCAGATATTCATTCCCCACCAGGATATATGCGCTGCTGGGCGGCTCGGGGAGGTTCCTCAACCAGGTCTCCGCCTCGTCACGCGTGTCGAATCGGGCGATGACTGGAGGAGGATTACGGTAGAAGGTCTTCAGGTAGTCGTGAAATTCCTCGCATTGGCCTGTTGAAGCAATGAATTCGAGCTGAGCCCTGGCGACCTGGATGAGATTCTTCTTCTCCGCGGATTGCAAGGTGTCTCGAATTCGAGCGAGCGTCTGCCAGGCCTCGCTGGCCTCCTCGCCATTCTCGCCACGCCAGGAGGTTCTCACATCGACAGCACGGTCCGCTGAGGGGCGTACGAGATAGTCCTCGAAACGATAGAGCTGGCCTGTTCGCCAGATGAAGAAGCCCGCCTCTTTCAGGAGACGGTATGCCGTGGAGTCGCCGGGCGGCTGGAGCTTCTGCCATTGGTCGGCAACCAGTGCGTCCGATGCGGAGAGCAGCTTGGAGATCGTCACGGTGTCTCCGGCATCAGCTCGAACCCCAAGGGGTTGTCCGAGGAAGCCACCAGCACGACCGGTACGAAGACGAGCGCAGCCCCACCTGAAGCGCCGACCACGGCGATGAAGGCGACGCCGGCAATGATGATGACTGTACCGGCCAGGATCTTGGTTCGATGTCGCCTGACCCAATCAACCGCGGTGTCCATGGCTTCGAATCGCACAGGACTGGTCTCCGCCTGCGCAAGGCGAGTTGCTTCATGCATGCCTCCGGGCAGTACCACTGCTTCCCGCTCCTCCACCGACCATACTGACTTGAATCGTATACATACGTTTATTCATGGGGAGAGTTGCCGGTGAACGTAGCGCCTCCAGGCTTGTAGAGTGACAGCAAAACTGACCCCCATCCCGGGCATCCACACCGTGGCGGAGGTGCCGATGCGAGCACCTCGACCTTGATCCAGAAGGTCCAGAATGCGGCGGACGACTCGATGGGGCCCAGTGCGACCTGCGCCGGTGTCTAGAAGATTTCCCTCCGAGAAAAAATAGAAAAATCCGCCATCGCCATTTAACCCGTTATTTCTGGCTCGGCTCTCTGTCATCATGAACGGGTCGGCTCCAGCCAGCCCCATCCAAGGTGAGGGTGTCCATGTTTCGAAATCTCGTCCCCGTCCGGAAGTTGATCGCGGGCACGCTGGCGTTTTCCCTCGGCTGTGGAGTGGGCCCCAGCCCCGGCATGGAGGAGGAGACCGGCTCAGCCACCGAGTCCACCCAGGGGCTGGGTGCAACGGAGCGTGCGCTGGCCTCCGACCGAGCGTATCAGTGGCTCAAGGCACAGCAGGATCTGACGAACGGGAGCGCCCTGAGCGGTCTCGTCGACAGCTTCGATGACTGGTGGAACACCACCGAGCGCAAGCAGATCGTCTACACCTACGATCAGGCCGTGGCCGCCATCGCCTTCATGGCCAAGGGCGACCGCGTACGCGCCGAGAAGGTGCTCGACAAGCTCGTCGCCATCCAGGATCCGGATGGCTCGTGGATCAACTCCTACTGGTGGAATGGCTACGGCGAGGAGCTGCGCAAGCACGTGGGCCCGGTGGCCTGGGTCACCATGGCCTTCATGACCCACGAGAAGCTCTACGGCTCCACCACCTACCGGACCCCCGCCCGGAAGGCGTTGGAATGGATGCTCACGTTCAAGAAGCCCAACGGCGCCATCTCCGGCGGACGCACCACCTGGGACATCCAGGGCGTCTGGACGGACGAGGTCTGGAGCTCCACCGAGCACAACGAGGACGTCTACAACCTCTACCGCTACTACGCGGGCAAGTTCTCCGACCGCACCTCGGCGTACAACGACGCCGCCCAGGGCGTGAAGCAGTTCCTCGACAACGTGATGTGGAACGACACCACGAAGCGCTTCTACGGCGGGTGGAAGAACAACACCGGCCTGCTGGACACGAACGTTCCCCTGGACGTCAATCCCTGGGGCATCCTCGCGCTCGGCTTGTCGGGCACCCGGGACTACAAGGCCTCGCTCGCCTCCGTCGACAACGCCCGGGGCGTTGGCACCGTCGCGGATCCCCGGTACGTGCACACCCTGCCGTACGAGAACACCACCATCACCGCCTACGACTTCGACTGGCAGTACGACTGCGCCCGGGCCAATGATCAGAACGGCAACTACAACGGCGACCGGTGCGCGGACATCTGGTTCGAGGGCTCGGCCTTCATGTCGGTCGCCCACCACATGAATGGCAACACGACCAAGGCCGACTCCATCATCGACGAGATCATCAAGAAGCAGGGCACGAGCGGCTCGCTGCTCGGCGGCGTCCCCTACTCCCTCAAGGGCACCAGCAACAACTACTGGCGCATGGCGCAGGAGAACTGCGTGTCGAGCACCGGCTGGCTCATCCTCGCCATCCACCGCTTCAATCCCTTCACCGGCTCCGTGGTGAATGGCGGCACGAACCCGACGGACACCCAGGCCCCCTCCACGCCGTCCTCCCTGAAGGTCTCGTCCACGACGAGCAGCAGCGTGACGCTGTCCTGGACGGCGTCCACGGACAACGTCGGCGTCGCGGGCTACGACATCTATCGGGGCTCGACGCTGGTGGGCTCCAGCTCGGCCACCACCTTCACCGTGAGCGGCCTGTCGGCCAGCACCACGTACTCCTTCTCCATCAAGGCGCGCGACGCCGCCGGCAACACCTCCGCGGCGAGCAACACCGTCAGCGCCACCACCAGCGCCGCGGGCAACGATGGCGGCCACACGACGGCCGACTACACCGCCAACGTCACCCGGACCTCCAGCACCCAGGCGAGAATCTCCTTCAAGCCCACCACCTCCGCCCTCTACGTGGACGTGCACTACACGCTCAATGGCGGCGGCCAGCAGAACCTCCGGATGGCGCTCGCCAACGGAACCTGGACGCAGGACGTGGCGGGCCTGAGCACGGGCAGCCGGCTCGAGTACTGGTTCACCTACGAGAAGTCCGGCCCCCAGTACGACTCGCCCCACTACACCTATACGCACTGAGCCGAGGAGCGCGGTGAGCGTCAGTTCCCCGGGTCGCCCCGTGGCGGCCCGAATGACGCCTTCGCGACGGCGATGAAGCGCTGCAAGGCGGGAGAGGTGTCCGAGCGACGCCAGGCGAGGACAATCTCTCCCACCGGTGCATCACGCGGCAGGCCGACGAGCGTGACACCCGGGTGGTTCTCGAGATCGGGCACGTTGGGCAGAGGGGCGATACCGAGGCCCGCGGAGACCAGCCACACCTGCGTGGCGACATTGCGCGTGTATTGACGCACCACGAGCTCGACATCGGCCTGCCGGCAGCGCTCGTGGAACGCGCTGTACGAGACGGATCGCAGACAAAGCATATATTGGAAATATGCGCGGAGAACCGCTACCTCTTCCGCATGGACACGACCGCCACCGCCTCCACTGCCGTCGGAACGAGCACCGTTCCGGCCGACATGAGCCGTCGGCTGCTCTGGACGCTCACCGCGGCGACCGTCTTCGCGGTGGGCAACATCTACTACTCCCAGCCGCTGCTCGGGGAGATCGCCCAGTCCTTCCAGCAGTCGGCGTCGAGCACCGGCACCATCCCGATGCTCAGTCAGCTCGGCTACGTGGCCGGCCTGCTCTTCCTCACCCCGCTCGGCGACGTGCTCGAGAAGCGCGGGCTGCTGGTGGTGCTGCTCGTTTCCGCCGGACTCGCGCTGCTCGCCGCGGGCCTCGCCCCCACGTTCCCGCTCTTTCTCGCGGCGTGCCTCGGAATCGGCCTCACCGCGGTGCTGGTGCAGATCCTGATCCCCTTCGTGGCGGTGTTGAGCCCTCCCGCGGAACGCGGCCGCAACCTCGGCACGGTCCTGAGCGCGGCGCTGATCGGCGTGCTCGTGTCGCGCACCCTCTCGGGCTTCGTGGGCGCGCACCTGGGTTGGCGCGGCGTGTTCTTCGTGGCCTCCGGTACCATGTTCGCACTCGCGGTGCTGCTGCGGCTCGGGCTGCCACGCTACGAGTCGCCCACGCGCCTGTCGTATCCGCGACTGCTCCACTCGGTGTGGGGTCTCTTTCGCGACCTGCCCGAGCTGCGCGCGATCGCCCTGACCGGCGCGCTGATGTACGCCGCGCTCTCGGCGTTCTGGGCCTCGCTCGCCTTCTACCTGGAAAGCGATACCTTCCGGATGGGCCCGGAGACAGCGGGCATGTTCGGCCTGATCGGCGCGGCCGGGGCGCTCGCCGCCAACCTGACCGGCCGCAACGTGGAGCGCATCGGTGCCCGGCGGCTCGTGCGGGGAAGCATCCTGCTGATGCTGCTCGCCTGGATGGTGTTCGCGGGCCTGGGCGCCACGTGGACGGGGCTCATCGCCGGCGTGCTCCTGCTGGATCTCGGCGCGCAGACGGCGACGGTCTCGAATCAGACCGACCTCT
Source organism: Cystobacter fuscus (assembly GCF_002305875.1). Lineage (NCBI taxonomy): Bacteria > Pseudomonadati > Myxococcota > Myxococcia > Myxococcales > Archangiaceae > Cystobacter > Cystobacter fuscus. Next base: position 11,853,334 of record NZ_CP022098.1, read on the forward strand.
ACCGCATCCACCCGGCAGCACAGACACGGCTCAATACCATCTACAAAGTCTTCTATTACGTCGGCGGAGCGTGCGGCTCCTGGCTCAGCACGGCCGCATGGGAGCATTTCGCGTGGCGTGGCGTCTGCGCGGTGGGTGCGATGTTCCTGCTGCTCGCCTTCGCGTGGGAGCGCCTGCGGCCCGCGGCGCGCGCGACGACGGTCCCCGGAGGACTCGCGCACGCGAGCGGAGGACGGCCCTAGCGCGGAGCCGGTTTCTTTGGGCGCCAACCTGGGGGCATTCCGCCCCGCGACAGGGCATCTCGCCCCCATCCGCTCCCGCCGCCCCGTGCTCCTCCGAGGGAAGCGCGTTGGCATGGCCCATGCTCTGTCTCCAGGCATCACCCCGGCAACCTCGCCGGGATGGAGGAGCAGCAGCCATGAAGAACGCGATCTCGAAGCTGATGGTGGTGGGAACGTTGATGATGGGCAGCGCCGTGATGGCCGCGGATGCTCCCGCCGCGCAGCCGGCCAAGCACGCCGCGCACGCCAAGAAGGCCCCCAAGAGCGAGAACAAGCCAGCGGAGGGCACCGAGACGGGCACCACCCCCCCGCCCGCTCAGCACTCCGCCAAGAGCACCAAGCACTAGAACGAGTCCGCGCCGCGCCGAGCCGCGGGAGCCCGACTCCCGCGTGTTCTCCAATACCGACCATCCCGATGTGTTTCCGGATGGCGCCCTGACACGGCTCGAAGGCATCCTTCCTGGACGATGAACGACCAGGAGCTACTGGAGAAGACGCTGTACGTGGCCAGGGAAGCGGGAATGCTCCTGCTTCGCAAGCAGGGCACCGTGCTCCCATTCGGGCTGACCCTCGACCCGGCGGGCGACAATCCAAGAACCTATTTTCCCCGGGACCAACTGCCACGCGCCTCCTGGGACGAGCTGCTCGATGCCACCCTCGCGCATCTCGAGCGCCGCATCGGCTCGGGCGACATCGGGGCGATCGCGCTCGTCACCACGCTCGAATCCGGAAGCCAGTCCGGCATGGGCGTCCAGGTCGAGACCCACTCCGCCTCGCTGTTCCTCGTGTACCCCTACAAGGGAACCGGGCAGAGCCGAAGCCTCGGCGAACCCCAGACAGCGGAGGGGTTGCTCGTCGGACCGCTCCTGGCGGGAGAAGTGTCAGACAACTCGTAGGGGACAACTCGTAGGGGAATCTCTCCGGGTATGCGTGTGTCCGGGCCGCCATCAGGACGTCGGCTCCTTCCCCTCTTGTTCTTGCCCTGCTTCACCCCTTCCCCCTGCGCGCTTCACCCCTTTCCCCTCCTCGTTCCCATCCCGGCTTTCCCCTCGAACAAGCCCTTACCAGTTGACCCCTCACTGGATTGTCTTGTTCGCGGTTTCTAGATCTGAAGTGCAGCCAATTTCGGCGGCGTCCTCTGAAAGGAGCAGGATCATGAACGAGAACGAGATGGACCCGAAGAAGCTCGACCCGAACACGGAGACAATCCAAAGCCTCTCGGATGAGGCCCTGGAACAGGTCGCCGGTGGCTCGTGGGGGGGTGGACGAGGTGGCCGAGGTGGCCGGGGTGGACGAGGTGGCCGGGGTGGACGAGGTGGCCGGGGTGGACGAGGTGGCCGGGGTGGCCGCGGAGGGTATTTCTACGACGACTAGCGGCTGGGCCGATCGACTGCCGGGACAGTGACCGCCTGCGTGTAGAGGCGCAGCGCGGCTCACACGGCCGGCGGCGCGGTGTCCGGGGGAAGGTGTGTCAGGCAATTCGTAGAGGACGCCGGGAGCGCGGGCGTGTGACCCACCGAGGTGCCGCTCAGGTCTCGCACAGGCGAGAGACGTCGAGCCCCGGCCCGGAGCCACTCACGTGCTCCTGGTAGGCCTGGGCCACCTTCGCCCGGAAGCGCTGGGCATAGCCATCACAGAAGTTCTTGTAGAGCGTGCCGGTGGCGCCCTCGGCCATCACCGCGCAGCCTCCGCCACAGGAGGTGGCGTAGCGGCACTTGCGGCACACGGGGTTGGACACCACGTTGCGCCCCCGCCAGGCATGCAGGTGCAGGCGGCTCATGAGCACCTCTCCCGCTGGGGTAACATGGCCGATGCGCTGGCGGGTGTCCCCGGTGCGCTCCCAACAGGCATAGATGTCCCCGAAGGCATCGAAGACATACATGGTCGTGTGGGCCCCACAGAACGCCGTGCTGAAGCCCGTGCTCTGGGCCTTTTGATCGAAGATCTGCCGCGCCTTGAACTGGAGCGAGTCGTCCATGAGGCCAATCGCGCTCACGGCCGGGTGACGCTGGCGCAACTCCTCCATGGCCTGGGTGAGCTGCCAGCTCGTGAAGGTACTCTTGGCGTCCACGCTGGCATTGCCCTCGTGGATGGGCGCGACATAGGGCGAGAAGCGCGCCTCGCGGCTCCAGCCGTGGGCCTCGAACACCTCGGCGAGCGCGGGCAGTTGTTCGATGTTGCCGCGGTCGATGTTCATCCGCACGCTCACCGCCACGCCCCGCTCGAGCGCCAGGGTGATGTTGCGCGCGATGCGCGCGAACGAGCCGGAGCCATCCGGGTAGATGCGCCGGCGGTCGTGCTCCTCTGGAATCCCATCCAGCGTCACCTGGATGGAGGCGATTCCCTCCGCTCCCAGCAGGTCCGCGTAGGCATCCAGCTCCGTGGCGTTGGTGATGGCATTGAGGCGCACCCGGCCCCGGGCACGCATGCGCTCCATGAAGTATTGGATGATGGGCCGGCTCCGGGCCAGCAACGGCTCGCCACCGAAGAAGGTGAGGGTGCGCGTCAGGTCCGCGTCCGCCTTGAGCCCGTGGGCCGCCTCGATGGTGCTCATGCCCGCCAGGATGCGGTCCACCATGGAACGGTCCATGACCCGCAGCAGGTGCGAGTTGCGCGCGTCCGTGCGCATGTGATCCTGGAAGCAATAGGGACAGCGCAGGTTGCACTCGTACGTCGGCATCACGACGTAGTTGGGCGCGTTGCGCAGGGTGGCCAGATGATGCTTGGCGCTCAGCCGGGCGAAGAGCGACTCCTCCTCCTCGGGCGTGAGCGTGACGAGGTAGCCGCGCTTCTTGAGCGCCTCGATCGTCTCGTCCGAGGGCCGGCTCACCTCTCCCTCGATGACGGGCTCGGGCGTCCAGGTGCCGTAGAGCGGATTGGGCGCCTGGCGGGCCTCGAGCGAGCGCAGGTAGGTGGCCACCCGCTTGGAGGCCAGATCATAGGCCCCGGTATAGGCCTGGACGAGCAGCATCTCGTCGGCGTTGCCAGGCAGGTCCACGTAGATGGTGTAGCTGCTGGTGCGCAGCGTCCCGCGGCCCTCGAGTTCCCGGGCCGTGAGCCGCAGGGGCGCGAGCCCCGCGGGCAGGAAGGGAGCGGAGGGCACCTCGAAGGGCTCGAGCTTCACCATGTCCTCGAGTCCTCGCGCTCCAGTTCTTGGCTGATCAGTCGACATGGGGGGTTCCTCCGCGCGCACGCGGTATGAAGAAAAAGGCGCCGAGGGGAGCACCCGCCCACGCCTCGGCGCCTGGGATGCCGCACCTGCCTCGGGTCCGTCAGGCCAGGTAGTTGCAGCGGCAGTTGGGCTCACACGCGTTGTCGGTGGCACAGGTGCCGGGGAGGCTGGGGGTGTTGGGGGAAATGACCGCCCCACCCACCACCGTCTCCAACGTCTCGTCGCTCAGCTCCGGCAGCGACGAGATGTCCCTCACCACCGCATTGAAGCTCACCAGTTCCTTCTTCATGTCGACATCCTCCTGCGTGGACGTGTGACCTGCCCCACCCTCGCGGCCACGCGTCCGGGGCAGGACAGGAGGCAGCTTAGCTGGAAGACCGGGTGTCCGTTCAACTGGCCCTTCGGTGAGCGCTTCAGGGCCGCGCGTCACTGTCCTGGGAGCTGGAACACGCGCACGTAGTCCACCTCCATGGCCGCGGGGATCGTCGCGGCCAGATTGCCGTCGCTGTAGCCGGTCGCCGTCTCGATGCCCGTGTAGCCATACGTGGAGTAGCGAGGGAAGCCACCGCCGAAGGCCAGGTTGAGATGAATCGAGTGCTCGTAGGCAAAGACAGTCGAGAGCGGGCTCGTGGGCGGGTTGTTCGGGAAGACACTGGTCAAGCTCCGATCGAACACCTTGGAGCCGTCCGGGCGGTAGCGATAGAGATTCCCGTCGGCATCCAGGTACCGCATCGGCCTTCCATCGACGTACCAGGTGATTCGATCGGGCTGCCAGAGGAAGCCGTAGCGCACGAACCGCGTGCTGGTCTCACCGTCCACGAAGTTGCTCGGAGTCAGCTGAGGGCCGAAGTTGCTCGAGCCCTGGTAGGAGTCTCCCGTCCGCACGTTGTACATCGCGGCGGACGACGTGTTGCACGACGCTCGACCGGTGCACGCGTAGTGGAAGGTCCCATGCGTCAGGTCTGGGCGCGCGCCGAGCAGCTCGGTGACGTCGAACTCACCGTAGGCAGGCCACCCCCCCGGGGTCGAGTCGTCGCCGGGTCCGACCAGCCAGAAGGCCCCCCAGTAGGGGTTTCCCTTGGGCATCTTGATGCGCGCCTCCGTGTACCCATACCGGAACTTGAACTTCAGCGGCCCCCCCTGGTTCCGGGTCGTGAGGAAGCCGGACGTGAAGTAGTAGGTCCGGGTCCCGGTATCGGGATTGGTCGCGCCGCAGGTCACCGTCTCGCGGCGCGCGGTGATCTTCAGGGTGCCCCCCCCGACGCTCACGTTGCGAGCGAAGTAGCACTGATCTTCTTTGTTGCCGCTGCCGTAGTTGGAGTTCTCGAACGTGTTCCACTTGGACGAGTCCACCGTGCTGTTTTCAAACTCATCACCCCACACCAGGCTGTAGCCAGAGGGCGCATCGGCCGAGCCGAACACGGGCGGCTCCCCTTCGGCCATCAGGAGCGAAGCGCCGCCGAGGTGGGCCTCGGTCTCGGGCCGTGGAGACTCGCCACAGCCTCCGCTCGTGATGAGACACAAGACCGCCGCCATCCAGGGGCTCGAACCCCCACCGCCACGGAGAAGTCGCGAGTGATGCATGCCGTACCTCCCAAGACAAAGCGTTTCCCTACAACCCAATCCTCAACATGTAAATCATTTCATACTTGTTTTACTCGAATTACATCTTCATATTCCAGTGGAGTGCTCACATCCGAGTAGACTCGAGCGCCATGAAAGCCCTGCACCGCAAAGCGCTCTACGGCTGGTCCGTCTTCGACGAAGCGCGCAACCTGGACTTCCACAGCGTCCTGTGGGTACGCCCCGAGGGCAACGTGGTCATCGACCCGCTCCCCCTGTCCACGCACGATGCCGCGCACCTGCGCTCGCTCGGAGGCGTGGCCTGGGTGGTGGTGACCAACTCGGACCACGTCCGCACCACGCGCGAGCTGGTCTCCGCCTTCGGCGCGAAGGTGGCCGGCCCCCGAGCCGAAGCGGAGACCTTTCCTCTCCCGTGCGGCCGGTGGCTGTCCACGGGCGAGGAGCTCGTCCCCGGGCTGGTGGCGGTGGAGCTGCACGGCTCCAAGACCCCCGGCGAGCTGGCCCTGCTCCTCGAGGACACGACGTTGGTGACAGGGGACCTGATTCGCGGCCACATGGGCGGACGGCTCAACCTCCTGCCGGAAGCGAAGCTGAAGGACCCCGTCCAGGCCCGCGCTTCGGTGCGCGAGCTGCTCGCACGAGGGCCGCGCATCGACGCGGTGCTGGTGGGCGATGGTTGGCCGGTGTTCCGCGGCGGGCGCACGGCCCTGGAGGAGCTCTCGCAACCTGGTGCCACGGCCGCTCCATGAGCAGCCCTCAGTCGAGCGTAGCAGCCCCTCCAGGGGGTGTTTACAGCCGGGCCCGCCTGAAGTAGGGGGCGGACATGCCCATCCTCGCCCTCGTCCGACACGGACAGTCCCTGTGGAACCATGAGAACCGCTTCACCGGCTTCGTGGACGTGCCCCTGACCGAAAAGGGCCGCGCCGAGGCCCGGCAGGCCGCCCAGTCCCTCCAGGGCCTGGGGATCAAGTTCGACGTCGCCTACACCTCCGCCCTCACCCGCGCCCAGGAGACGCTCGCCATCATCCTGGAGTCGCTCGGCCAGCGCGTCCCCGTCATCCGCGACGCCGCCCTCAACGAGCGCCACTACGGCGACCTCCAGGGCCTCAACAAGGAAGACGCCGCCAAGCGCTGGGGCGACGATCAGATCAAGATCTGGCGCCGCTCCTACGACGTGCCGCCCCCCAATGGCGAGTCCCTCGAGATGACCGCCAAGCGCGTGCTCCCCTTCTATGATCGCGGCATCAGCGGCGACCTGCGCCTGGGCAAGAACGTGCTCGTGGTCGCCCACGGCAACTCCAACCGCTCGCTCGTGATGAAGCTCGACAAGCTCACCGGTGAGCAGGTGATCGGCCTGGAGCTCGCCACCGGCGTGCCGCTCGTCTACGAGATGTCCAAGGAGTGCGAGGTCATCAAGAAGCACGCCTGAGTCCCCAGGTGCGCCGGGGGCCCCGAGCGGGCCCCCTCCGTCCGGCTCAGCCCAGCAGCGCCACCAGGCCGGCGAGCCCGAGGACGAGGAAGTAGAGCGACTCGCCGGCGATGAGGCCTCCGCCCACCAGCGACGTCGTGCTCATGTCCTCGGGCAGCACCTCGCCCTCGCCCGGAGCGCCGGACGACTTGGGCGCAGTCCGCCGCGACAGCGTGTTCCAGAGCGAGGACAGGATGCCGCCCACGCCGAACCACAGCGCCACCGACAGGTTGACGAAGCCTCCGAAGGACGAGGCATAGGGGCTGGACAGCAGCACTGCTTCCATCACCCACCCCACCGCGAAGCCCGTGCGCGAACCCTGGACGAAGCGCGTGTAGCGCGCGTTGCGCTTGAGCAGCTTGCGCGCCACCTCGATGAGGAAGCCCACTCCGAGGCCGAGCAGCAGCGCCTTCACCGTGTAGTCCGACAGCGTGCCCAGGCTGCGAATGGCGCCCACGATCTTGTACGTCATGGCCGAGCCCCACTGCCCCACGGGCGCCGTCGGGTCATCGAGCTGGTTGATGGCGAGCACCGGATAGGCGCTCATGAACACGCGCGCCAGCCCCACGCACAGCACCGCGCCCATCACGATGCCCACCACCTGGTAGCGGAACTGCACGGTGCGGTCCGTGCCCAGGCGCCAGCCCGTGGAGCGGTCCTGCTGCATGTCACTGCCCACCGAGGTGCAGATGAGCAGGATGCTCGCGGACATCAGGCCCACCAGCGGCTCCTTCAACCCCAGGAGCGACATGAGCAGCACCGACACCACGAAGGCGCTGGAGATGGGGTTCTGATCCGTCATGCCATAGGCGATGCCGTTGATGAGCACGAAGAGCAGCGACAGCGCCATGCCGAAGAGGATGAAGCCCAGGGGCTGGCCGAGCAGCCGCGTGGCCACCAGGACCAGCGCCACGCCCCAGAAGGCGACCCACGCGAGCAGCCGGGGCAGGTTCACCTGCTTCCACGCGGGCACCTCGTCCGCGGGCAGCCGCGCCCGGTTGCGCACCCGCTCCACCGCCTGCACCGCCAGCAGCGACAGGTCCACCACCGCCGCACCGCAGATCATCGCCAGGCCCACGAGGAAGCCAATCTTGCGGAAGGGCTCGTCCGGCTTGAGCCAACCATGCTCGCGCAGCCACGGCGTCGCGGCCGCGCCCAGGAGACCCCCCACCATGGCGGGCACCGTGATGCGGCTGCCCACCACCAGGCCCACCCCCACCGTGGACGCGCTCAGCCCGGCCGCTCCCAGCGCGGCCACGTGCTCGGTGAGCCAGGCCACCAACGAGCCCGCGCCCGCGCCTCCCCCCAGCTTGGCGATGGAGCGCTTCAACAGCCGCTTGTCGGTGAGCGCCCGCAGGATGTTGGCCACCGCGTGGCCCGACGGAAAGTCCAGTTGCAGCCGGTCCACGAGCAGCGGCGTGTAGAGCATCCCCACGCCCACGCCGAACATGCCCACACACCCCATGAAGAGCATCAGGTGCCAGGCGGGTGGCTGCGGCATGCCCAGCCACACCATGGCCTGGATGAGCACCGCCATGGCGCACATGGAGGCCACCGACGCCGCCATGGTCTGGATGTAGTTGGCGCCGTGCTTGCCCTCGGGGCCATAGCCGTAGGTGACGGCGCTGCCGAGGATGCCCGCCAGCACCTGCCCGCCCACGAAGATGCCCAGGCTGAAGTTCATGTACGAGGCGGCGATCCCTCCCAGCGGCCCCAGCACGAAGATGGCCACCGCGCTGAGCAGCAGGTGGAACTTCCAAGAGCCCGGAGGTGGAAGCCACCCGTAGCGCGGACGTTGGAGCGACGGCGGTGCCTGGGGAATACCAGTGGGGGAGGACTCGAAGGGCGGAATGACGGGCCGGGCCATGGGGGCCCGGAGGCTAACCTACTGGCAGATCCCCGGACAGTCGCTCGTCTGGCCCGGATCGCACGCGTCGAGGGGATCGTCCACACACCGCTTCGACGTGGGGCAGCCCCCAAAGACGAACCCCCCACAGCACAGCACGGCGCCCGCGGGCACATCGCAGGAGGACGCGTAGTTCTCGCAGTTCCCTCCCGCCGCCGGGCGCGCGAACGTCCTTCCCTCCCTACACACGGGCTCCTCGTCCACGGGGCGGTCTCCACATCCCCCCAGCACGGACACCCACGCCCACAGACACGGCAGCACGAGTCTTTTCATGCCCGACATTCCAACAACACCTTCAGATGCGGGAGAAGGACCAACCCACCGCGTGTCCATTCTCATACGGCATGACCCCGTGGAACGCCCGCGGATCCTCGTCGAACACCAGCGGCAGGAAGTGCCGATCCCCATCCCACAAGGGCAGGCGGAAGATGTCCTTCACCGGCACCCACGACAGCTCGCCCTCCACGTTGCGCTCGGCTGGCGTCCCCTCGAAGCGGTCGATGCGGAAGACGAACCCCAGCCAGTCCTCCCCCTTGGGACCAAAGCCCGGCCAGTTGATGGTGCCGCGCAGCGTGAGGTGCGTGCACTCGATGCCCGCCTCCTCGCGGATCTCCCGCCGCATGCACGCGACGACGTCCTCGTTCGCCTGCATCTTTCCCCCCAGGCCGTTGTACTTGCCCAGGTGCGCGTCGTCCGGGCGCGCGTTGCGGTGGACGAGCAACACCTTCGTGCCGTCCGGAGACATCACGTAGCCAAGCGTTCCGATGATGGGCGTGTAGCGCATGCCCGACCTCTTATCTCCTGAGCGCCCCATCGCAAGTCATCCGCGGGTAGGCCCCACGCGGGGAACCCCGCACCGCTCGTGAATGACGCTTCAGTCCCGGTAGCCGCGGGCCTGGAGGTTGAACAGGTGCGCGTAGCGGCCGCCGCGCGCCATCAGCTCCGCGTGGCTGCCCAGCTCCTCCACCTGTCCGCCGTGGAGCACGGCGATCCGGTCCGCCATGCGCACCGTGGAGAAGCGGTGCGAGATGACGAGCGCGATGCGGTCCGCCGCCAGTTGCTGGAAGCGCTCGAAGAGGGCGTGCTCGGACTCCGCGTCGATGCTCGCCGTGGGCTCGTCGAGGATGAGCACCTCGGCGTCCTCGCGCATGAAAGCACGCGCCACGCCCAGCTTCTGCCACTGCCCTCCGCTCAACTCGAGCCCATTGTCGAACCAGCCGCCCAGCATCGTGTCGTACTGGTTCGGCAACGCCTCGATGACGGTGCTCGCCCCGCCCTGCTCCGCCGCCCGGATGATGCGCGGCCGGTCCTCCAGCGCCTCCACGTGACCCAGGCCGATGTTCTCCGACACGTTGAACTGGTAGCGCACGAAGTCCTGGAACACCGCGCCGAAGCGCGAGCGCAGGTCCTTCGGATCCATGTCCTTGAGGTTGACGCCCCCGTAGAAGATGTCCCCCTCGGTGGGCTCGTACAGCCGCAGGAGCAGCTTCACGAGGGTGCTCTTGCCCGCGCCGTTCTCCCCCACCAGCGCGAGCTTCTCGCCGGGCTCCAGCCGCAACGACAGGTGGCGCAGCGCCCAGGCCTCCTTGCCCGGGTAGCGGAACGACACGTCACGCAGCTCGATGGCGTTGTGGTGCCCCCGGGGCGGAGAGCGGGCCGGCAGCATCCGGGGTGCCTCCTGGCCGGTGGGGATGTCCAGATAGGCGAAGAGGTTGCTCATGAAGAGCGCCCCCTCGTACATGCTGCCCACGCTCGACAGGATGCCCTGGAAGGCGCCCTGGCCCTGCCGGAACACCCCCAGATAGAGCACCATGTCACCCACGGTGATAGCCCCCAGCGACGCCCGGTTCGCCACGAACGCGTAGCAGCCATAGAAGGCCCCCAGTGACACGAGCCCCAGACTCAACCCCCAGCCCATGCGCCGCAGCGCCAGGGAGCGGTCCTCCTGGAAGAACTTCTGGAACAGCGTGCGGTAGCGGCCGAGCACCAGCGGCCCCAGGCCGAACACCTTCACCTCCTTCACGTGGCTGTCGCGCGTGAGGATCCACTCCAGGTAGTTGAGCTTGCGGCCCTCGGGCGCGCGCCACGAGTAGAGCCGGAAACCCTCTTCCGCGAGCCGCGCCTCGGCGATGAACGCCGGGATGCTCGCCGCCACCAGCACCGCCACGCTCCACGGGGACAACGACACGAGCAGCACCGCGTACGTGGACAGCGTGACCAGGTTGCGCACGATGGAGAAGGCATCCATCACCAGCGAGAGCGGCCGGCTGCTGGCCTCGCGCCGGGCGTTCTGCATCTTGTCGTAGGTCTCCGAGTCCTCGAAGTGGCGCAGCTCCAGCTCCAGCGCCTTGTGGAGGATGCGCTCGTTGAGCAGGTTGCCGAGGTTGGCCCGCCCCAGCTCGCGCACCAGCGCCAGGGAGCGCTCCAACGCCGTCGAGCCCACCATCAACCCGAACTCCAGCGCCACCAGGTGCAACACCCCCTCGCGCGCCACCACCCCGTCCACGATGAGCTTGCCCACCCAGGCGATCGCCGCCGGCATCATCGCCGCCACGAGCGTGAGCACCGCGAGCGCCACCGCGCTCCGGGGACTCGCCTCCCAGAACAGACGGAAGGTGCCGGGCAGTTGCCGGAAGAGGCTGCCCGCGTTCTTCAACCGGATCTTGAGCGAGGGAGGAGGAGGCTTCGGACGCGGAGGAGGCACGTTCCCTCTCTAACGCGTCTCTCCGTCATATGCCGCATGCCCGCCTGCTCCCCGAACGGACTTGGACAATCCGCCCGCCGTGTTCCAGGGCTATGATGGCGCGGCCCCTCTCCTCCTGGAGCCGTCCCGATGAAGCGCTTCGTCATCGTCTTCGACAACGAGCCCGCGGATTCCGCCCCCTGGATCGCCAGTGCCTGTGCCTCGTCCCGGCTCTCCTTCGTGGACAACGAGGCCATCATCAACGAGCTGGCGAAGAACAAGGACGCCCGGCCCCTGCTCAGCGGCAACACCAAGGAGAACCCCCAGCTCGCCCCCTTCTACAAGGCCGCGCTCGACAAGATCGCCGGGGACCAGCCGCGCGTGGGGCTCTACAGCACCAGTTGGTTGCTCTACCTCGGCCAGGCCGATGCCTGTGTGCTCGACTTCACGGGGCTGGAGGAGCAGCGCATGCTGGGGCTCGCCACGGGCATGGCCCAGAAGATCGCCGACGACTACGTCACCAAGTACAGCACCCTGCTCCAGGACAAGGCGCGCAAGGTGCTCCCCCCCGAGCGCATCCTCGTACTGCCCGCCAAGGAGAAGGCCGCGCGCAAGGCGGAGCTCGCCGCCGCCTTCATCCAGAAGCTCGGCTAGGGACCGTCCATCCGTGAGCGGCGAGGCTCCCCCGGAGCGTGGAGACGTCGCCACGCGCCGGAGGTCCTCGTTCGCGTCACGGACGCGTCACCTCATGGACCGCTGATGACGAACTGCGACCCCGGCTCCTTGGCGATGTCGCCATCGGCCGAACCGGTGATGGTGACATTCGTCAGCGTCGCGTTGCCGCGGGCGCCGCTCATGGCCAGGATGCCGGCACCATTGCGCGAGTTGCTGATCCGCACGTTGCTGATCACGACGTTCGGCATGTTGCCGCCACCATTCTTGAACTGGATGCCGTCGTAGGTCGAGTCGTCGATGTCGGTGTCCTGGATGGTGACGCCGACGATGTCGCGGGTCGACGGGAACAGCGTGATCGCCCCGAACTCCTGGTCCTCGTTCCAGAACGCGCCACCGGTCCGGTAGAGCCCGTTGTTGGCGATCAGCGTCGTCCCCGAGAAGGGCAGCGGGTCGTGGTCGGTGGCCAACATGATGCCGGGGTAGTTCATCGTGTCGTAGACGAGGTTGTTCTCGATCGTGTTGCCATAACCGCCGTAGATCGCGATGCCGTTGGCCCGCCAGGGCAGTTGGATGGTGTTGTTGATGAAGTGGTTGTCGTGGGCGATGTCCACCGCGCGGTCCTTGACGTAGGGGTTGGCCCAGACCGCCAGGGAGTCGTCACCGGTGGTGCGGAACGACGAGTTGAACACCTGCGAGTTGCGCGTGCCGTTGCTGAAGTTGATGCCGTCCGCGTAGGTGTTGCGGATGCGCATGCCACTGAATTGCAGGCCGTCGGCCGGACCCCACAGCTCGGGGATGTTGTCGTAGTCGCGGCCCACCCAGACCGCCACGTTGGCGTGCTCGATCCACACGTTGGTGATCTTCGTGTTCTTGCCGAACCGGCCATTCAGACCAACGCCGCCCTCGGCGTTGCCGTCTCCACCACGGATCCGGCCAGAGCCGAAGATCGCGATGTCGGAGATCTGCACGTTGTCGTCGATGTCGAAGCCGAAGTTGCCCTCGTGGGGATGGTTGATGCTGGCCGTCTGGTTGTGCGGCTCAATCGTGGTGTAGAGCTGCGAGTGCCACATGCCCGCGCCGCGGATCGTGACGTTCCGGATGCCCACCTGGTTGTACATCCCGCGGTTGAGCGGATCGTCGGTGAGGATCTTCTTCTCCTGCCGCCACTGCCCCGCGGGAATCCACACGCAGCTGATGACGCCGTTCTGGTCGTCCGTCACCGCCCGCTGGATGGCCTCCGTGTCGTCGATCCCATCGTTCGGCACCGCGCCGTAGTTCGTGATCGAGGTGCACTCGGCGGGCTTGCTCGCCGCGGGTGCCACCTGCTCGAGGTCGATCAGGTCGATGATGTAGAACGACGCCGTGTCCGTCGCGTCGCGCTGCAGACGGAACGTGGTGCCAGCCGGGTAGGACTGCGCGAGCAGCGCGTGCGACTCATCGAACAGCCGCCGAGCGTCGGCCTGGGGCGCGTTGGTCAGCGCCTCCGGACCGTCGGTGTTCCCATACAGCCAGCTATGCCGCGACGAGAGCGTCAGCTTCTGCACGAAAGTGCCGTTGGCGTACAGGCTGATCGTGGCCTCCTGGCCACCTCCGTTCGGCGCGTCGGGGATGGAGTTGCGCACGACGATCGCGTTCGCCTGGTTGGTCGAGGTGAACTCGACGTAGTGACCGGTGCTGCTCAGGCGCACGGACTTGCGACCCGAGGACTCGGTGGCGAAGTTGGTGTGCCCGAAGGTCCGCAGCGCGTCCGTCTCCAGCAGGGTGCCCTGGTAGCGGCCGGCCTCGGCCTCGTAGGTGACCCACGGGACCGCCGCCCCACGCCCGACCACGATCGACTGCGAGAACGTGTTGTTGTTCTCGTTGGTCTCGGCGACGACTCCAGTCGCGTCGGCCGTGGCCGTGACGGTGGCGCCCCCGCTCGTGGCGGTCCAGCTACCGCTGGTGGTCACGGTGACGGTCGCACCGGCGGCGATGGCTGGAGTGGTGGCATCGAGCGTGCGGCCCCCCACCCCGACCCGGGTGACCGTGGCCACCCCGACCGCCGTGGTCCCGCGGTTCTTCACCGCCACGCTGAACGTGACCGGCGCCCCAACGGCCGGGTTCGCCGGATTCGGGCTGATGCTCAACACCTGCAGGTCGGGCCCGGGAGCCTCCGACACCGTGAGCCGGGTCGGGTTGCTGAACGCGTTGTTGCCCTCGTTCTGCTCGATGACGGAGCCCTCCGGGTCGACGACGGCGCCGATCGTGTAGGACCCGGCGGCCTTCTTCCCGATCGACGCCGACACGGTCGTGGAAGTACCGGCCGCGAGACCGGCGACGGAGGCCGTGGCGACCGCGGTGCCGTCGACGGTGAGGTTGACGGTCGTTGCCGCCGACGACCGGGTGCCGATGTTCTTCACCGTGGCCGTCAGCGTGATCGCGTCGGACTCGATCGGCGAGGCCGGCGTCGCGGTGACCCCGGTGACCGTGAGGTCGGGGTTGGCCGTGGGGGTGCCGTAGACCTGGAGCTCGGAGACCTGGCCGTTGCCGGACCCGGTGTTGCTCGTGAAGACGACCCGGACGTCGGCGGCGGTGCCGGTGAACGGCACGGTGACCGTGTTGCCGGTCGCCGGGTTGAACGTGTACGCCGCGGAGGCCTTGAGCGAGGTCCACGACCCGCCAGCCTGAGCGCGGCCCTGGATCTCGAAGGTCTGGGTGCGGGTCGACCAGGCGGCGGCCGGAGGAAGCTTGAGGACGACGCCCGAGAGGTCGACGCTCGTGCCGAGCGAGACCGTCAGGTGGCTCGGGTACTGGCCGCCCGCGCCCTCCCAATAGGTGTCGGCGTTGCCGTCATTGGCGTTGGTGGCCACGAACTGCCACTCCGTCGAGGAGCCCACGATGGGCTTGCCGAGCGCGAGATTGCTGCCGGTGGGCGGATTCGGCGGCGGGTCGGTCGGGGTGCTGGCGGTGCCGCGGACCTCGAACTCGGAGAGCTGGCCGGCGTTCCAGCCGGTGTTGGCGGTGAGGGTGACGCGCACGTAGCGCGCGGACGTGTCCGGGACGTCGATCGTCACGGCGTTGCCCGTGGACGGGCTGAACGTATAGGACGCACTCGCCTTGAGGGTGGTGAACGAGGAGCCGTCGGTGGAGGACTGGATGGACAGGGTCTCGTCACGAGCCCCCCAGTCGGCCGGGAGCCGCAGGACGATGTCCTCGACGGTCGCGGCCGAGCCCAGGTCGATCTGGGCCCACTGGGGAAAGGCACCGTTGGTCGATTCCCAGTAGGAGCCCTGGTTGCCGTCGGTGAGGTTGTTCGCCGTGTAGGGGGCGTTGCTACTGCTGGCGGAGGCGGGCTTGCCCGCGGAGAGCACGGTCGAAGCCAGGGACGCGCTCCGCGCGACGACCGCCACGCTCAACGGCGTGATGTCTTGTCTGTCAGACGAACCACCCGCCGGGGTGCACGCGCCCGTGAGGAATGGAATCGCACATGCGACATGAAACAGTCGCCTTGAATGTTTGAAATTGTCCATGAATGACGCCTTGCTCAGACGATGGGTGAAATTCGCCATTCCGTCTTAGAGGCGTGCACAACGGGTCTCGGGTTACCAAAATCGACAGAGCGAAACCCGACCGGCCGAGCGATGTCAGTTCCATCCAGACAGCTCTCCATTCCGGCGTGACGACGCATCGCGACAAGGGGCGCTCCACCGCGTGGGGAGGAGCGCCCTGCGCAGTGCGTCAGAATCCGACGAGCCCGCGCTGGAATTCGCGGACGTCTCCGATCAAGTCCGCCGCTCCCTTGACGACCTTGGCCGTGCCGAGGATGGCCTGGAGCGGACCCGTGATGCTGTTGAGTCCGGGCACCACGCCCGCCACGTCCAGGCCGAGCTGACCGGCCGCCAGGGCGATGTTGAGCGCGTCCTTGGGCTCGGCGCGGATGGCGTCGACCAGGTCCTTGGCGCTGCCGATGGCGCTCACCCCGTTGACGATGTTGCCGAGGATGGGCACCGACTTGAGGCCCGCCTTGGCGCCGAACCTCGCGGCCTCCGTGGCGATGCGCTCCTTGAGTTCCTCGGGCAGCGCGTCCACGAAGCGGCCGAACATGCGCGTGAGGTTCTCGATGCCCTGGCTCCCGAAGGGCAGTTCCTGGCCCGCCACCTTGAAGTGCTCTCCCTGGCCCAGCAGCGCGGTGCCCGTCTCGGCGATCTCCGCGAGCGCCCCGCCAACGTCGCCGCGCCCGAGCTTCTCGGCCGCCTCGAAGATGTTGGTCACCGCGCCCGAGTCCACCATGGCCGCGTTGAGCTCGTGATCCTCGAACAGCCGGCCGATGCTGCCCGGAATCTTGGACAGCGAGTTGAGGAACGCCTTGGCAGCCTCGGGGGCCGTCTGGGCGATGGTCTTGCCCGTGGTGGCGATGCCGGAGAGGAAGCCGCCCACGTCGCCACGCTGGAGCGCGCCGAACGCATCCCCCAGCGCCTTGCCCACCTGCTCGTTGCCCAGCAGGCTCGCCGCCGCGGCGAGCGTGTCTCCGGCCCACTCGGGCACGTGGAGCTTGTCGGCCAGCGCGCCCACCATGCGTCCGCGCAGGTCCGGCGGGATGTCCCCCAGCGCCTTGCCCAGCGAGCGCAGCGCCTCGCCCGGCTTGCCCTGGGCGAACTGGGCTCCCGCCTCCATCACGTCGAAGGCCGTGCCGCCCAACGCCGCCAGGTCCGCGCCGTTCTGGATGCCGAACGGCTTGAGCTTCTCCATGAAGCCCGCGTTCTGGGCGAGCGCATGGGCCGCCGCGTCCCGCACCGTCGCGTTGCCGAGGATCTCCCGGGCTCCCTGCACCAGGTCGCCCGACATCATCTTGTTGAACGAGGCGTGCAGCTCGGGGTTGGTGACGAGCTGGTGGACCAGGTTCGGGTCGGTGAGCAGCGAGCGCGCGATGCCCGAGAAGGCGTTGTCCGGCAGCTTCGCCGCCGTCGTGGTGATGGCCTTCTCGACGATGGACGGCGGAATCTTCCCCGCCGCGTTGCGCAGGTTGGTGATCGCGGCCTGGAAGTCCCCCTGGCCCAGCGCCTGACCCGCCTTGAGCAGATCCGGCAGTCCCTTGCCCGCCTGGATCAGCTCGGACGGGGTGATGCCCAGGGCGGTGATGTTGTTACGCAGGCCCTCGGGCAGCTTGCTCACGAGCCGCTCGCCCAGCTTGTTCAGCAGCTCCGGCGCCGCCTCGGCCGCCTTGCTCAGCGCGTCGATGCCCTCGTTGATCTTCCCGTCGGCGAACGACCGCGCCGCGTCGAACAGGTGCGGCGCGGCGGCCCCTGCCTCGACCAGATCCTTGGGCTCCAGGCCCGCCTTCGCGAGCATGCCCTGCACGCCCGGATCCTTGCCGATGGCCGAGAGCGCCGCGTTGCGCGCGGCATCGTTGCCCAGCAGGCCGCGCAGGCCCTCCATGCGCGTCTGCTCGTTGAAGAGCTTGCCCACCTGCGAGTGCAGGTCGCGGTTGGTCACCACCTGGCGCAGGAAGGCATCGTCCGTCAGCAGCGACTTCGCCGCGCCAAGCTGCGCGGGCAACTGCTGCGCCAGTCCCTTCATCGCCTGGGTGGTCAGGTCCGGCGCCGAGATGGCCGCTTCGCGCAAGCCGTTGAACGCCTTGCCCCAGTCGCCCTTGGAAGCCGCATCCGCCGCCTCGTACAGGTGCGGCAGTGCCGGGCCCGCCGAGCGCAACTGCTGCTCGGTGATGCCCAGCTTCTGGAATTGCGCCTTCACGCTCTGGGGCAAGGCATTGACGACCTTCTCGCCAATCTTCGCCGCCAACTGGGGCGCTGCCTGCACCGCGGCCTGCACCGACTCCAGCCCGCCCTTCACGTCCCCCTGCTGGATCTTCTCGAACGCCTCCAGCAGCTTGGGCGCCGCCGCTCCGGCGTCCACCAGATCCTGCGGCGTCAGGCCAATGCGCTCCAACTGGCCCTTCACCGCCGGATCATTGCCCACCGCGCCCAGCACCGCGTCGCGCGCCGAGTTGTTGGAGAGCAGCTCGCGCAGCGCCCCCGTGTCCGTCGGGTTGCGCATGAGCTTGCCGAACGAGTCGTGCAGCCCCGCGTTGGTGATGAGCTCGCGGGCCACCCGGTCATCCGTCAGCAGCGTCCGGCCCAGCCCGGGCGGAAGGTTCTGCGCCAGCCCCTTGAGCGCCTTCGTGGCCACCTCGGGCGCGGCGAACGCCGCATCACGCAGGTGCCCCAACGCCTGCTCCGGGTGTCCCTGCAGCACCGACTCCGCCGCCTTCTGCAGGTGCGGCAGCGCCGGGCCCGCCTTCTGCACGTCCTCCGCCGTCAGGCCCAGCTTCTCCAGCACCTTGCGGTCCGCAGCCGCCGGCGCCTGCGTCGGCGCCACCGCCGGGGTGGACCCCAACCGCTGCTGCTGCTGGGCGGGCGTCATGCCCCGCTCGAAACCATCTCGCCCCTTGGGCTGCTGCGGCTTCACCTGGTTGCGTGCCGGCACCGCCGGAGCCGCCACGGGCCGCGCCGGGCCCTGGGCGGGCTTCGCCTCGGAGGACCTGGAAGGGGCTTGGGGCTTGGAACCACCGGCCTTGTCGATCGCCATGATGCAACCTCGCGAAAAGCTGGGAGCGCCCACCGGTCAGGCCGGCGGCGGGGATGTATCCAAAATACCGAGATGGGAGATTATCGAATCTCGAGAGCCGGGAGTTGCGCCGGGAGGATCAGCGCTTGCCGCCCGCGGCGATGCCCTGGTTCACCTGCTCCAGGGCCTTCTGGGTGAGTTCGATGGCCTTGGCCTTGTGGCCCCCCTTGTCATCGGGCGCGGCGTTGAGCGCGGCCAGCGCATAACGCAGGTGGACGAGGGCCTCGTCCAGCTTGGGCTGCCCCTCGGCGAGGGCGTGCTGCGTGAAGCCACCGAGGAAAAAAGCGACGAGGGCGGCGAGGACGGTGCGGCGCATGGAAACCTCCTGAGGTGGGGACAGCGGACGACGGGTTGTAGGAACTTCAGTGTTCCAGACCGGCAATCCCACTCGGACGCAGATTCACGCGCACGGGCCAACGGCGGACGGGACCCTTGAGACGTTCACGGCCGGACAGGCCGGTTCCACGTCCCCCGAGGGACTCGGCAAACCCTTTGCAGAGGAGCGCATCACACCGAAGGAGCGTGCCATGCGCGGAGTCATCACTGGGCGTGAGGTGCTCGAGAACCTCGGCATCATCTACCGGGAGTTCGGAGCAGCCTGTGTCGTGCGATGTCTCTGGGTCCTCGCCCGGGGTCGCAGTACCACCTTCCTCGAGGTGGCGTGCCAACCCAGCCTCAAGCAGACCCGCTACTTCTAGGACTCGTCGTCCGGCTTGGCGGGGGACGGGGGAAGCACCGGGTTCTTCTGGACGTAGGAGACCTGGGGACCCGACCCGCCGCGGCCCGGATGCGGCCCACCGCGCTCGGGCCGATCGCCCCGACGGTCCATCGGACGCCCCCGCGGGCCCGGTGGCTGCGAGGAGCGCGGACCCGAAAGCCCCGCCTGACGCTGAGCATCCGCGTTGCCACGTGGAGGGCGATCGCCTCGTGGAGGCCGCTGCTCCCGGAAGGGCTGCCCCTCGCGCGGCGGCCGCTGCTCCCGGGGACCCTGTTGCTGCTGCTGGAAGGGCTGCCCCTCGCGCGGCGGCCGCTGCTCCCGGGGACCCTGTTGCTGCTGGAAGGACCGCGCATCACGCGGTGGCCGCTGCTCCCGAGGCCCCTGCTGCTCCCGGGGGCCCTGCTGCTGCTCCCGTGGCCCCTGGTCGCGCAAGGGCCGGGGAGCGTCCGCGTCCCGGCGCGGCGGGCGATCACCCGGGGGGCGAGGGCCCCGCCCATCCTGCGCGCGCGGACCGCCCGAGAAGCGCCGCTCGCGCGAGGGCTCTCCCTGGAAGCGCCCGGTGGGCTCGAAGTCCGGCGTCAGCTCGCGCTTGACGTAGGCCCGCCAGATCTCCGCCGCGTCTCCCGCGCGCGCGCGCAGGCTCGGGTCCACCGTCTCGAAGTAACGGCGCAGGTTCTCGATGTCGCGCCTGAAGAAATGCTCGGCCTGGCTGTTGGCCGCCGCGCCCACCACCTGGGGAAAGTCGATGATGGTGGCGCCCCGGTTGCCCAGGAGGATGTTGAACGCGGACAGGTCGCCGTGGATCAAGTCACAGCACAGCATCCGGATGGCCTGGTTGCGCAGGTCGAAGTAGAGCGCCGAGGCCTCCTCCGGCGTGAGCTGCGCCTCCTCCAGCCGCGGCGCCGGGTGGCCCTCCAGGTCCAGCACCAGCTCCATGAGGAGCACGCCCTCGTAGAACATCACCGGCCGGGGCACGCACACGCCCGCCGCGTGCAGCTTGAAGAGCGCCTCCACCTCGGCGGTCTTCCATGCCTCCTCCGCCGCCGCCACGCCGAAGCGGCTGCCCTTGGCGATGGCGCGCGCGGTGCGGCTGTTGCGCACCTGTCGCCCCTCGCGGTAGCCCGAATTGTTGCGGAAGTTGCGGTGCTCGCGCTCCTTGTAGATCTTGGCGGCCACCACCTCGCCACCGTGACGCACAAGGTACACGTCCGCCTCCTTGCCACTCTTGAGGCGGCCCACCACTTCGTCAATCACACCATCGGTCAGCAGGACTTGGAGCGCTTCGTTCATTCGTTTTCGCGGCGAAGGTCCCTGGGTTCTATCACGTCTTTCCGGGAGGCTCAGCCCACTCGTGCTCGGGCCCCTTCGGACGCTCCCTCGATGGGCGGGACGTACGGCCAGTCAGCCAGCGGTCCCCTGCCCGCCTCCCGTGAGAGGTAGTCCGCGGCGATATTGGCGCTCTCCATGATGGTGAGCAAGCCACTCCCCGGGTGCGTGCCCCCCCCCACCCAGTAGAGGGACTCCACGTTGGGGCTCTTCACATGGGGGCGCAGCGGCCCGAGCTGCATCCAGGTGTGGGACAGGTTGAACACCGCGCCCCGGAAGACATTGAAGTCATCCCGCCACGTCTCCGCGGTGAAGTAGCGCTCGGCGCGGATGTGCTCGCGCACCCCCTTCATGCCCACCTTTTCCAACATCGTGGGCAGGCGCTCGCGCAGCGTGCGCTCGGTGGCGGCCCAGTCCACGGGGCGCGAGGTGTTGGGCGTGGGCACCAGCACGTAGAGCGTGGAGTGGCCCGCGGGCGCCCCGCTCTTGTCCGTCACGCACGGGTTGCACACGTAGAAGGGAGGGTCGTCCACGTCCACCTGGCGGTCCTCCAGCGCGTCCGCGTCGGTGCGCCGCGCGCTCTCGGAGAGGTAGATGAGGTGGTGGGGCAGCTCGTCGTAGACGCGGTCCAGGCCGTAGTAGGCCATGAAGGTGCTGCACGAGTACTTCGCCTTCTGCAGCGCGGCGTCCGTCAGCCGGGTGCCCGCGCGAGACTCGGAGGGCACGAGCTGCTGGGCCGCGTAGGGCAGGTCCGCGTTGACCACCACCGCGTCCGCCTCCAGCCGCTCGCCGCCCTGAAGCCGCACGCCCGCCGCGCGGCCGTACTCCACCAGCACCTGCTCCACCGGCGTGCCCAGGCGGAAGGTGGCGCCCAGGTCCTCGGCGCACTTCATCATCCCGCGCGCCAGGGCGCGGAAGCCCCCCTCCACGTGCCACACGCCAAAGGCCAGCTCCAGATAGGGGATGACGCCGAACACCGAGGAGCAGTTGGTGGGGTGCAGCCCCAGGTACTTGGAGGGGTAGGCCAGCGCGTAGGTGATGCGATCGTCGTGGAAGAAGCCGTCCAGGTGCTTGTAGAGCGTCTGCCAGGGTTTGAAGCGCAGCGTGGGGAACAGGCGCCAGGGCGCGTAGTAGCCGAGGCTGTCGGCCGCGGTGGCCATGAACTTCTCGTAGGCGAGCGGGTACTTCTCGCGCCCCTCCTCCAGCCAGCGACGCAGCGCGGGCGCCTTGTCGGGGCCGAACTTGGAGACCTCACGCTCCATGCGCGCCGCGTCGCGCGTGGTGTCCAGGTGGGTGCCGTCCCAGAAGTGCACCCGGGTGTTGGTGTCCAGCGGCACCAGCTTCACGTAGTCGGAGATGCGCTTGCCCGCGCGCGTGAAGATGCTCTCGAGCACCCCGGGGAGCTGGAGGATGGAGGGCCCCGTGTCCAGCGCGTACTCGCCCGCATCCCCGAGGGTGAGCCCCTTCATCCGGCCTCCGGGCACCGCGTCCTTCTCCACCACGGTGACCTTCAAGCCCAGGCCCGCGAGGTTGATTGCCGCCGACAAACCCCCGGGCCCCGCTCCCACGACGATGACGTGACGAACCATGTCCCACACGATGCCTGGAACCCAGCAGAGATCCAGCCCTCCTGACGGGCGAGCTCCATCGCTGCCCTCCACCTGACACCCAGGGTACGGATTCCGGCGCTCCGAACGTTGTCCCGCACGAATGAAAAAGGCCGTCGCGGGTGTCATTCTCCAGGCTCTCAGGGCCCTCCGGATGGGCGGTGGCTCTCTCGCCATCCCCCAGCCGGTATTGGCGCGGCCGGGGCCCTGGAGCACCGCTCCCCCGGTGCTTCCCGCACGGAGAGTGATAACGCATGGAGCGGGCCCGGGGGCCGGCGCCGAGCGGCCCTCGCGCCAGGAAGACCCGGGGCAGGAGGCAGGCTCGCGCATGGAACGGCTGCTCACCGTGCTCTCCCAGGGATACCTGGCGATGAACAGCCTCACCGAAGCCCTCGGCGCCTGGCTCGTCCACCCGCCCCGGCCGCGAGCGCGGGCCCGCTCGGAGCCGGAGCACTCGCCCCCCCGAGAAGAGTCCCCCCCGTCCCGCGTCGGAGGAGAGTGGGCATCGGTGCTGGAGCTGCTCGTGGAGCAGAGTGGTGATGCCATCATCATGGCGGACGCGCAGGGGGTGCTGCGCATCTTCAACGCGGAGGCCAGGCGTCTGCATGGCGTCTCGCACCTGGCGGTGGCCGAGCGGGACTGGACCACCTTCGGCCTGCTCACCCTGGACGGCCGCCCCCTGCCCCTGGAGGGCATGCCGCTCTACCGCGCCCTCCGGGGCGAGCACGTGAGGAACGCGCGCTGGCGGGTGCGCCGCCCGGACGGCACCCTGCGCATCCTCAACGGCACCGCCATTCCCCTGTACCACCCGGATGGCTCGTCCGCGGGCGCCGTGCTCATCGCGCGCGATGAGACCGAGCGCCTGGAGATGGAGCACCGCTGCGCCGAGTCGCTCGAGCGGCTGCGCCGGACGGCCGAGTTCCGCGAGCGCTTCCTCGGCATCGTCGGGCACGATCTGCGCAACCCCCTGGGCGCCATCGACCTGTCGGCTCGCGTGCTCGACCGCTCCGACCACCTGGACGAGAACGAGCACCGCATGGTGGGGCGCATCCGCGCCAGCACCGAGCGCATGGCGCGGATGATCGGCGAGCTGCTCGACTTCACCCGCAGCCGGCTGGGCGGCGGCATGCCCGTGCATCCCCAGGTGGGCGACCTCACCGCCATCTGCCGCGAGGCGCTGGACGAGGTGCGCATGTCCCTGCCCGGAGCGCGCGTGTGCCTGCGCGTGCTCGGGCACGGCACGGGCGAGTGGGACGCGGGACGGCTGAACCAGGTCATCTCCAACCTGGTGAGCAACGCCGTCCACTACAGCCCCCAGGGCAGGCCCGTGCGCGTCACCCTGCGGGGAGAGAGCGTGGAGGACGTGGTGCTCACCGTCCACAACCTCGGGCCCCCCATCCCCCCGGAGCTGCTGCCCGTGCTCTTCGACCCCTTCCGCCGCGGCCCCGGCACCGGTCCCTCCAACCGGGATGGGCTCGGGCTCGGGCTCTACATCGTGCGGCAGATCGTGCTCGCCCACGGGGGCCAGCTCGACGTGAGCTCCAGCGCGGGCAAGGGAACGACCTTCACCGTCCGGCTGCCCCGCATCCAGCCCCACCTGCCCCCACCCCCCTTGGGTTGACGCGTCCGGCCAGTGGCTGGTAAGTGCTCACTTAACACCTAACCCGCCAGGAGGATCCGAGTGCACGCCTTTTCCCTCAGCGCGGTCAGTCTGCTCATCGCCCAGTTCATCGTCATCATCGGCCTGTCACGGCTGCTGGGACGGGGAGTGCGGGGACTGGGCCAACCGCTGGTGATCGCCGAAGTGCTGGCCGGCATCCTCCTGGGCCCCTCGCTGCTCGGATGGCTGTGGCCCTCGGCCATGGAGACGCTGTTTCCGGCGAGCTCGATGCCGGTGCTCAAGATGCTCAGCCAGGTCGGGCTCATCCTCTTCATGTTCCTCATCGGACTGGAGTTGGATCCACGACTGCTCAAGGGGCGGGGCCACGCCTCGGTGGTCATCAGCCACACGAGCATCGTCGTCCCCTTCGCGCTGGGCGCGGGGGCGGCGCTGTGGTTCTACCCGCGACTGAGCGACCCGTCGGTGCCCTTCAGCTCGTTCGTGCTCTTCATGGGCGTGGCGATGAGCATCACGGCGTTTCCGGTGCTCGCGCGCATCCTCACCGAGCGGCGGCTGATGCAATCGAAGGTGGGCGCGCTGGCCATCACCTGCGCGGCGGTGGACGACGTGACGGCGTGGTGCCTGCTCGCCTTCGTCGTCTCCATCGTGCGGGCCACCAACCTGGCCGAGGCGGCGATCACCACCCTCGTCGCGCTGGGCTACATCGCCTTCATGATGGGCGCGGTGCGGCCCTTCCTCGCCCGGCTGGGCGCGCGCGTGGCCAGCCGCGAGGGGCTCAACCAGAACGTGATGGCGCTCACGTTGATCATGCTGCTCGCCTCGAGCTTCGCCACGGAGCTCATCGGCATCCACGCGCTCTTCGGCGCCTTCCTCTTCGGCGCCATCATCCCCAAGGAGGGCGGCCTCGCCGAGGCGCTCGCGGAGAAGCTGGAGGACGTGGCGGTGGTGCTGCTGCTGCCGCTCTTCTTCGCCTTCAGCGGCCTGCGCACGCAGATCGGCCTGCTCAACAGCACCGACCACTGGCTCATGTGCGGCCTCATCATCCTCCTGGCGTGCCTGGGCAAGTTCGGCGGCAGCGCGGTGGCGGCCCGGCTGACGGGCTCGAGCTGGCGCGAGGCGGGTGCCATCGGCATCCTGATGAACACGCGCGGGCTGATGGAGCTCATCGTGCTCAACCTCGGCCTGGACCTGGGCGTCATCTCGCCCACGCTCTTCACGATGATGGTGGTGATGGCCCTGGTGACCACGTTCCTCACCACGCCGCTGTTGCGCGTCATCTACCCGCCGGAGCAGCTCGCCCTGGAGCGCGCCGTCACGCCTCCGCCGCTGACGCTGCCCACCGTGCAGCCCTTCACCCTGCTCATGTGCGTGTCGCATGGTCAGGCGGGCGCGGGCATGGTGACGCTCGGGCGGGCACTCACCGGAGGCACCGAGACGCCCAGCTCGCTCTATGCCCTGCACCTCATTCCCCCCACCGAGCGCGCCTCCTTCCACCTGAAGCACACGCCGGCGCTCCAGGTGGAGCAGCGCGCGGGAGAGGACGGCCCCATGGCGGCGCTGCTCACGCGCGCGCAGCGCACGGGCCTGGAGGTGCGTCCGCTGTCCTTCGTGTCCGCCGAGCCCGGGCTCGACATCTGCCGCACCGCCGAGGCCAAGCGGGCGGACCTCATCGTGCTCGGCTGGCACAAGCCGCTCTTCGGCCAGACGGTGCTCGGCGGCACCGTGCACGAGGTGATGAGCGAGGCGGCCGCGGACGTGGCCGTGCTGGTGGACCGGGGCCTGGAGAACGTGCGCCGGGTGTTGGTGCCCTACAGCGGCAGCCGGCATGACCGGGCCGCGCTGGGACTGGCGCGGCGGCTGCTCAAGGGAGTGGGCGCGGAGGTGACCATCCTCCACGTGACGTCGCCCACGCCGCAGCCGGGCCGCACGCCGGCGCGGCTGCTCGTCGACGAGCTCTTCCCCGGGGCCTCCAGCCAGGTGCACCTCAAGGTGGTGGCGCACGCCTCGCCCGAGGACGCGGTGCTCGCCGAGGCCGCCCAGGGTGGCTACGACTTGATGGTGGTGGGCGTGGGCGCGGAGTGGGGCCTGGAGGGCCACCTCTTCGGTCTGCAGCGCGAGCGGCTCGTGCGTGACTCCAACCTGTCGATGCTCGTCGTGCGTCAGCCGAAGCCCGCCGAGAAGCCCGCCGCCGAGACCACCCCCCTGGCCGGCACCAATGCCCCGCCGGCCGAGCCCCTGCGGGCTGGCGGCGGTGCCTCCTGACCCCCAGCACCCGAAAACGGAGCCCCCCCGACACCATGCACCCAGGAGCCACCCTCCGTTTGTTGCGAGTGGACGCGGGCCTGAGCCTGCGGGACCTGGCGCGCCGCATCGGCGTGTCCAGCGCCTACCTGAGCCGCGTGGAGAACGGCGTGGACGCGGTGCCCACGCCCGAGCGGCTCGCCGCCATCGCCCGTGAGCTGAACGTCCCCCCCACGCTGCTCATGGACGTGGCGCACCGGCAGAGCCCCTTCGTGGCCAACTACCTGGAGGAGGTGCCCGGCGCCACCGCGCTCCTGATGGACATCTCCCGCCGGCGCCTCACCTCCGAGCAACTGCTGCGCGTCCGGGCCTTCCTGGACGCGGAGTTTCCCGCCCCCACGCCCTGGCCGGACGCGCCCACGCCGGGGCTGGGCCCGGTGCTCACCCCCGGCCGCATGGTGCTGCGCCTGACGTGCTCCGCGCTGGAGGACGCGCTGGACGTGGCGGCGGGGCGGCTCGCCGCGGACCTGCCCGGGGTGAGCGCGTCCCAACTGGTGGCGGAGCTGCGGCGGCGCGAGGCCGAGTCCTCCAACGCCGTGGGCAACGGGGTGGCGGTGCCCCATGCCTTCGTGGAGAACACCCCACCGCTCGCCGCCCTGGTGAGCCTGGCCCAGCCCCTGCCCGACGAGACCCCGGACGGCATCCCCCTGCGGCTGCTCGTGGTGCTCGTGGACGGGGAGCCGCGCACGCACCGGCTCATGCGGCTCGCCCACGTGGCGAGGCTGGCGAGCCATGGCCTGGCCGGGCGGCTCTCCGACGCGGAGCAGCCCTCCCAGGTGCAGACACGGCTGGCGGAGCTGGAATCCCTGCGCTGAAAGCCAGCGCCCCTACGACCGCGACAGGCCCCGCGCCCGCTGCGCCCCCCCCGCCTCGTCCTCTGACCTCGAGGCCTCGGCGGACGCGGAATGCACGGGGCCCTCCTCCTCCCGCCGCGGCTCGCAGTACGTCCTCACGACGGTGTAGAGCCGGTCGAGGTTGAAGGGCTTGCGCAGCACCGCCTGCACCTCGGGAAGGCGGATGTGCTCGTCCACGGAGAGCAGGACGATGGGCACCGAGCGCAGCGTCGGCTCCTGGCGGATGAACCGGATGAGCCGCGCGCGCTCCATCTCCGGCAGCGTCTCGTCCAACAGCACGAGCCCCGGCCGCCCCATCCGCTCCAGGGCCTCGAGCGCGCCCTTCGAGCCCAGCACCGCGGCCACCCGATACCCGTCGAACTCCAAGGCCGCCTGAATGGCCTCGAGCACGTCGAGCTGGGCTTCGACCACGAGCACGGATGCGCAGGGAGGAAGCATGGGGACCGCTCACTTTCAGCGGAAAACGCGGGAAGGTAGGACAGTACGGCAAGCGTGCAACAGCACGTGTCGAAAAGCCAACGTTTCGAGCCCCGCGATGGCGGCTCTGGAGACATTACCCAGCATCAACCACTGAACGCCCACATGCCATCTTCGTGCCTGCGCCCGCTTCCCCCCGAGCCATCGAGGTAGGCACTCCGGCGCCGGACTGCATAGGATGAACCGCCGATGGCGCCGCCCCCCGCTCGCGAAATCCTACTCTTCATACTGGAGTCGCAGCGCTACGCCCTGCCGCTGGAGGACGTGCGCGAGCTGGTCCGGGCCGTCCGCCTCACCCCCCTGCCCCGGGCGCCCTCCGTCGTGGAAGGCCTGTTCAACCTGCGCGGAGAACTCATCCCCGTGCTGGACATGCGCCGCCGCTTCCGATTGCCCGCCCGCCGACTCCTCCCCTCCGACCACTTCATCATCACCCAGGCGGGGCGCCGCGTCATGGCGCTGCGCGTCGATCGCGCCGAGGGCATTCAACCGCTCGAGCCGCACGCCCTGGACACGACGCCCCGGGAGCTGCCCGGCGTGGGCTACGTGGCCGGGGTGGTGAAGCTGCCCGACGGGCTCGTGCTCCTGCATGACCTGCGCACCTTCCTGTCGGAGGCGGAGGCGCTCGAGCTGGAGGACGCGCTCACGCACGAGGGTAGCGCGCGGTGAGCGACTCCACGCCCCCCTGGCGGCATTGGGGCTACACCGCGGTGCTCGAGTTCGTCGCCGCGCGCGCCGGCCTGCTCGCGCCCAGCTGCCTCGCGGCCGCCATGGAGGGCATCGACCGGGCCATGGCCCGCGCGGGACTCGCCGAGGACTTCACCGCCTACCTGCCCCTGCTGGAGACGGACCGCGCCGCCCTGGATGATCTCCTCGTCGAGCTGACCGTGGGGGAGACGTACTTCTTCCGCAACCCCGAGCACTTCGACTTCCTGCGCCAGGAGGTGCTGCCGGACCTGCGCCAGCACCGGGGCGAGGGGCACGTGGTGCGAGGGTGGAGCGCGGGCTGTTCCTCGGGCGAGGAGCCCTACTCGCTGGCGGTGCTCCTGATGAAGGAGGGCCACGGGCGCATGGAGGTGCTGGGCACGGACGTGTCGCGCGCGGCGCTCGCGCGCTGCGAGGAGGCGAGCTACGGCGAGTGGTCCCTGCGCGGCCCGTGGACCGAGCACATGCGGCCCTACCTGCGCCCGGACGGCAAGCGCTACCGGCTCTCCCCCGAGGTGCGCTCCCACGTGCGCTTCGACTACCTCAACCTCGCCGAGGACTCCTGGCCCTCCACCCCCCTGGGCGTGTGGGGCATGGACATCATCTTCTGCCGCAACGTCCTCATCTACTTCAACCGCCCCACCATCGAGGGCGTGGCCCGGCGGCTCCACGCCACGCTCGCCGACGGCGGCTTCCTCATCACCGGCCCCTCGGATCCCCCGCTCAACGGGCTCGCCCCCTTCGAGACGATCGTCACCGAGTGGGGCATCGTCTACCACCGCCCGGACGCGACCCGGCCCACCCGGCTGCGCTCCTTCCGCCACACCCCGCTCCAGGTGGTGCCGCCCTCGTCCGAGCTCCCTCACGCCCCACCTCCCACCGCGCCCCTCCCCCACTCCCCGCGCCGGCCCTCGCGCCGCCCTCCCTTCCCGCGCCGCCCCCGCCCGCGACGTCCGTGGTGAGCGGCCTGGACGAGGCCCGACAGGCGCTGGCCCGGGGGGACTGGCGCGAGGCGGCGCGACTGGCCGCGGCGGTGCCGGGCGACGAGGAGGCCGCGGGGGTGGCGATCCGCGCCCTGGCCAACTTCGACGCGCCGGCCGCCCTGCGCGCCTGTGCCGAGGCGAGCGAGCGCCACCCGCTGGCCGTGGAGCCGCGCTACCTCGAGTCCCTGGTGCTGCTGGGTCAGGGAAGGCTGCGCGAGTCCGAGCGCGCCGCGCGCCAGGCGCTCTACCTGGAGCCGGGTCTCGCGGTGGCGCACCTCATGTTGGGCCACATCCTGCGGCGCCAGGGCGAGCTGGAGGGAGCACGACGTGCCTTCTCCACCGCCGCCGGCCTGTGCGCGGCACTGCCTCCCGAGCAGCCCGTGCCCCTGGCCGATGGCGAGCGCGCCGAGCGGCTCATGCGCGTGGCACGCGAGGAACTCCAGCGGCTGGATGACTCCCAGGAGAAGGGCTGATGCCTGACGACGAGGACATGAAGCAGCGCGGGCTGGACTGGAGCGCCGCCTACCGGAGGCTGGCGCGGCTCGCCGCCTCGACCGAGGCCTCGCTCCAGTCCGATCCCGAGCAGGAGCAGGCGGTGCTCGACGAGCGCGCGCGGCGGCTGTCCCGCACCGCCGAGCCCACGGCCGCGCCGGGCCACCAGCTCGAGCTCGTCCTCTTCCACGTGGACGAGCAGGACTACGCGCTGGAGACGCGCTTCGTGCGCGAGGTGTTGCGCACCTCGGAGCAACGCGTGCTCCTGCCCGGCGCGCCCCCGCAGCTGCGCGGGGTCACCCTGCTGCACGGCGAGGTGCTCGCGGTGGTGGAGCTGGCGCCCCTGTTCGGCCGGCCCGCCCCCACCCAACACGGCCCCGTGCTGGTGCTGGGCCTGAACCGCGCGGAGCTGGGCCTGCGCGTCGATCACGTGCAGGAGGTGCTCTCGCTCACCCGCGACTCGCTCCTGCCGCCTCCCGCGGCGCTGAATGGACAGGAGCGAACGCTCGTGTCGGGCATCACCCGCGAGGGGATCATCGTACTGGAGGGGGAGGCGCTCTTGGGGGATGGTCGCCTCTTCTTCGACCTCTCCGAGGAAAGGGTTCCATGAGCATCGGGAAGAAGATCGCCCTCGGCTTCGGCCTGTCGCTGCTGGCGCTGCTCGCCGTGGCCTCGGTGGCCTACCAGGGCGCGCAGCAGATCACCCAGACGACGACCCTGTTGCTCGAGAGCCGCGAACAGGCCCGCCTCATGCGCGAGGTCATCGCCAACCTGGTGGACGCCGAGACGGGCCAGCGCGGCTTCATCCTCACCGGCGACACCAGCTACCTGGAGCCCTACAACCAGGCGCGCAGGAACCTGGACGCCAACATCTCCAAACTGCGCGACTACCTGCGCGACGAGCCCGCCCAGCAGACCCAGCTCGACCGGCTCGAGCCCCTGGTGGGCGACAAGCTCACGGAGCTGGCGAAGACGATCACCCTGCGCCAGCAGGGCCAGACCGACGCGGTGCTCGCGATCGTGCGCTCCGGCCAGGGCAAGGAGAACATGGACCGCATCCGGGATCTCCTCAACGAGATGCTGCGCATCGAGGATCAGCGCTGGGAGAACAACGAGCGGCAGGCGAAGGAGAGCGCCCAGCGCAGCATCTGGGTGCTGGCGGTGGGCACGCTGCTCGGCTTCCTCGTCGTCAGCCTGGGCAGCTGGTTCATCACCCGGAGCATCACCGGCCCCATGGACAAGCTGGTGGCGGGCGCGGATCAGATCGGCCGGGGCAACTTCGCCCACCGCATCGACGTGGTGAACGACGACGAGACGGGGGAGCTCGCCACCGCCTTCAACGCCATGGCCGAGCGGCGCCAGCAGGCCGAGGCGCAGCTGGCCAAACAGGCCGCGGAGCGCGAGCACACCCTGCGGACGGTGGCCGAGTTCGTCAACCAGCTCGCGGGCACCACGGCGGAGGTCCTGGTGAGCACCACCGAGCAGGTGGCCGGCGCCCAGGAGCAGGGCAGCGCGGTGGCCGAGACGGTGAGCACCGTCGAGGAGATCGCCCAGACGTCCGAGGAGGCGGCGGGGCGCGCGCGCACGGTGAGCGAGTCGGCGCGCCACGCCGAGGAGGTGGGCCGCAACGGCCGGCGCGCGGTGGACGAGGCCGTCACCTCCATGGTCGCCGTGCGCGAGCAGGTGGAGTCCATCGCCTCGCGCATCCTCGCCCTGGCCGAGCAGGCCCAGGCCATCGGCGACATCATCACCACCGTCAACGACATCTCCGAGCAGACGCACATGCTCGCCCTCAACGCCTCCATCGAGGCCAGCCGCGCGGGTGAACACGGCCGGGGCTTCGCCGTGGTGGCCGCCGAGGTGAAGGCGCTCGCGGACCAGTCCAAGAAGGCCACCGCCCAGGTGCGGCAGATATTGGGGCAGATCCAGAAGGCCACCCAGAGCGCGGTGATGACCACGGAGGAGGGCACCAAGAGCGTGACCACCGCCACGCGCGTGGTGTCGCAGGCGGGCAGCACCATCCAGACGCTGGGCGATCTGCTCGGCCAGGCGTCGCTCACCGCGGCGCAGATCTCCGCCTCCGCCAACCAGCAGGCCACCGGCATCGGGCAGATCCGCCAGGCCATGCGCGACGTGAGCCAGGCCACCCAGCAGACGCTCACCAGCACCCGGCAGACCGAGCGCGCCATGCAGGACCTCAACGCCATGGGCCAGAAGCTCAAGAGCCTCTTGAGCGAGTACGGACGCGCCGCATGACGATGGACCGCGACCGCCTCGCCCAGGCCCTGATGGCCACGTTCCTCGAGGAGCTCGAGGGGCACGTGGCCGCGCTCAACCGGGATCTGCTCGCGCTGGAGAAGGCCACGACCCCCGCGCGGGCCGGCGAGCTGATGAACTCCCTGTTGCGCACGGTGCACAGCGTGAAGGGCGCCTCGCGCGCGGTGAGCGTGGGCCTCATCGAGACGGCGTGCCACCGGCTGGAGGAAGTGCTGGCCGCGGTGGACAACCAGGGCCCGGCCCACCCGGAGCTGATGGAGCTGTGCTTCGCCACCGCGGACGCGCTGGACGACGCGGGGCGCCGGCTCGCCACCAAGCAGGACTTGAAGGGCACGCCGCTCGAGGAGCTGCTGCCCCGGCTGGAGGCAGCGGCCCAGTCCCCCGAGTCCCTGCGCGCCCGGGCGCTCGTGCCCCCTCCGCCGGAGCCCGCTCTCCCGACGCCCGCCCCGGCCACGCCCTCCCCCGCCGCGCCTCCGTCTTCCCCCGCCGCGGCGCCACCCCCGCCGGAGTCCTCCGCTCCGGCCGCGGAGGGGCTGCCGGTGCGCGTGTCGGCGCAGAAGCTGGACGCGCTCCTGGCGCGCAGTGGCGAGCTGCGCGTGGCGGGCCTGCGGCTCGAGGGCCGGGTGGAGACGCTGGAGGCGGTGGGCGAGGAGCTGACCCATTTGCGCCAGCGCCTCACCGGCGCGGAGGCCCTGGCGGCGCGGCGGCTGGAGATGCGACTGGCGCAGCTCGGCCGGGCGCTCGCGGCGGACCGGCGCACGCTCATGCAGGCCGCGAGTGGACTGGACGAGGAGGTGCGGCGCGCGCGCACCCTGCCCTTCGCCGAGGGGTGCGCGGGCCTGGAGCGCAGCGCGAGGGACCTGGCGCGCGCGGCGGGCAAGCAGGTGCGGCTGGAGGTGCAGGGCGGCGCGCTGGAGCTGGATCGCTCGCTCCTGCAAGGGCTGCGCGAGCCCCTGTTGCACCTGATGCGCAACGCGGTGGCGCACGGCGTGGAAGCCCCGGCCGCGCGGCGCGAGGCGGGCAAGCCCGAGGAAGGCGTGGTGAAGCTGACGGCCCGGCTGCGCGGCGGACGGGTGCAGGTGGTGGTGGAGGACGACGGGCGGGGACTGGACCTGGGCGCCATCCGGGAGAAGGCGCGCGCGCGCGGGCTGCCGGTGTTGGACGACGCGGGCGACGCGCGGCTCATCTTCATGCCCGGCCTGACCACGACCGAGGCGGTGACGGCGGTGTCCGGGCGCGGGGTGGGACTGGACGTGGTGCGCTCGCAGGTGGAGGCGCTGCGCGGCAGCGTGGACGTGTCCTTCGTCCCCGGCCAGGGAACGCGCTTCGTGATGGACGTGCCCCTCACGCTGAGCACCCTGCGGGTGCTGCTGGTGCTGGTGAGTGGCCAGACGTTCGCCGTGGCGGGCGAGAGCGTGGAGCGCCTGTTGCGCCTGGCGCCCGGGGACGTGCGCCGCGTGGAAGGCCGGCAACTGTGGGCCGGACCCGAGGCGCTCATCCCCCTGTCCACGCTCGCCCAGGTGCTGGGCCTGCCCGCGGGCACGCCGCGCGCGCACCCCAGTGCCCTGCTGCTCTCCTCGGGCGAGGTGCACGCCGTGCTGGGCGTGGACGAGGTGGTGGCCGAGCAGGAGGTGCTCATCCGCGGCCTCGGCCCGCGCATCCGCCGCGCGCGCCACGTGTCCGGCGTCGCCGTGCTGCCCGATGGACGCCTGGCCCCCCTGCTCAACGCGCCCTCGCTCGTGCGCGCCGCCGAGGGCCGCACCGCCACCGCGGGCCTCTTCCCCGCCACCGTGGCGCCCACCGCCCGCCGCCGCGTGCTGCTCGCCGACGACTCCATGACCACGCGCGCCCTGGAGCAGAGCATCCTCGAGGCGGCCGGCTACGAGGTCCTCGTGTGCTCGGACGGCCAGGAGGCGTGGGAGCGGCTCCAGACGGAGGGCGCCGACGCGCTCGTCTCCGACGTGGAGATGCCGCGCATGGACGGCTTCACCCTCACCGAGGCGGTTCGCGGCTCCCCGCGCTTTGGCCGGCTGCCCGTGGTACTCGTCACCGCGCGCTCCTCTCCCGAGGACAAGACCCGCGGGCTCCAGGTGGGCGCCAGCGCCTACCTCGTCAAGAGCGCGTTCGATCAATCCCATCTGCTGGAGACCCTGAGACAGCTCCTATGAAGCCCGACAAGCTCCGTGTCGTCGTCGCCGAGGACTCGCCCACCGCCCGGCGCCTGCTGGTGGAAATCCTGCGCGCGGACCCCACCTTCGACGTGGTGGGCGAGGCGAAGGATGGCGTGGAGGCGCTGGAGCTCACGCGCCGCCTGCGCCCGGACCTGGTCACCATGGACATCCAGATGCCGAACATGGATGGACTGGAGGCCACCAAGCGCATCATGACGGAGGTGCCCACGCCCGTGGTGGTGGTGAGCACCCTGGTGGAGCGCGACATCCAGACGTCCATGACGGCGCTGCGCTCCGGGGCGCTCGCGGTGTTGCAGAAGCTCGTGGGACCCCAGGCGCCGGACTTCGAGGCCGAGGCGCGGCGGCTGCGCGACACGGTGAAGGCCATGGCCGAGGTGAAGGTCATCCGCCACTGGCCCAGCCGCGATGGCATCCCCACGACCCGCGCGCCCCTCGTCACCGCGCGCCGGCGCAAGCCCGAGGTGGTCGTCATCGCCGCCTCCACCGGGGGCCCCGCGGCGCTGCACCGCATCCTCTCCGAGCTGCCCTCGCACTTCCCCCTGCCCATCCTCGTGGTGCAGCACATCGCCCTGGGCTTCGGCAAGGGCATGGCCACCTGGCTCGACAGCGTGTGCAAGCTGGAGGTGAAGGTGGCCGACGACGGCGAGCCCCTGCGCCCGGGCGTCGTCTACATCGCGCCGGATGATCGCCACCTGGGCATCCGGCCGGACAAGCACGTGGAGGTCTCCAATGCCGCGCCCGTGGGGGGCTTCCGGCCCTCGGGCACGTGGCTGTTCCGCTCGGCCTCGCGCGTCTACGGCGCGGGCATCGCCGCCGCCGTCCTCACCGGCATGGGCCAGGACGGCCTGGATGGCCTGCGCGAGGTGCACGAGACGGGGGGCTGGGTGATGGCCCAGGACGAGGCCACCAGCGTGGTGTACGGCATGCCGGGCGTGGCCGTGTCCGCCGGCGTCACCGACGAGGTGCTGCCCCTGGACAACTTCGCCCGCCGCTTCCGTGAACTGGCGGGCATGCCGGAGGGCGAGTAGCCCGGGGGGAGTTGCGGATTTCACACCCCGTTCTTACGTACCTTCGCGCGCCTGCCCGCCAGTCCGCTCTCACCCTGGACTGCTTTCCTTGGGCGTGAAATGAAGAGACTCCCCCCCTCGCTGGTTGTGGCGACACCATGAGCCCTCCCCCCTCCGGATTCGAACTGGCATTCAGGTCCCAACCGGATCCGGCCTATCTCCTGGACGAAACGGGGCGGGTACTCGCGTGCAGTGACAAGGGGGCGCTCGTCGTCGGCATGCCCCCCGAGTTGCTGCTCGGGCAGCCCTGGGCCCGGCTGGCCCCCCTGCTGGAAGAAGGCGCCCGCCTGGAGGCCGCGTGCGGCACCGCCCTGGCGCAAGGCAGCGCGCCCATCCTGCAGGCCGTCTGGCCGAGCCCCTCCGGAGGTCCCCGGCCCCACAGCTTCAACATCACCGCGATGCGCCAGGAGGGAGCCCCGCCCCGGCTGCTGGTGATGGCGCGTCCGCTCACCGAGGCGGAGACGGTGTACGCGCGCGCCCTGGGCCTGGAGCAGGCCGCGCGCGCCGAGGTGGAGGCCGCCGAGCGCCGCCAGTCCTTCCTCTACCAGGCGATGACGACGCTCTTCTCCCACGCGCCGGATCCGCAGGGCATGTACACGCTCCTGGCGCACCTGGCGGTGCCGGACCTGGCCGACTGGTGCATCGTGGACGCGGTGGAGCAGGGCCCGTGGGTCACCCGCGCCGCCGTGGCCCACCTGGATCCCACCCAGGGCGAGCAGGCCCGCGCGATGAGCGCCCGCTTCGAGCGTCGGCCGGCGCAGGTGGGCGTGCTGCGGGTGCTGCACACGGGCGAGCCGGAGCTGGTGTCGGCGGTGACGGACTCGCTCCTACGCGCGGCCGCCACCGAGCCCGAGCACCCGGAGATGCTCCAGCGCCTGCAGGCGTGCTCGTACATGATCGTCCCGCTCAAGGCGCGCGGGCACACGCTGGGCGCGGTGACGTTCATCTCCAGCACCTCGGGGCGCCGCTATGGCCCGAGCGACCTGGCGCTGGTGGAGGACCTGTGCGTGCGCGCCAGCCTCGCCATCGACAACGCGCGCCTGGTGGGCGAGTCGCGGCGGGCCACGCGCGCGCGCGAGGATCTGCTCGCGGTGGTGTCGCACGACCTGAAGAACCCGCTGGGCGTGGTGCAGCTCGCCTCGGCGCTGCTCATGCGCGGCGCCCAGGGCAAGCCGGGTGGCGAGCAGGTGCAGAAGCAGGCCAGCCGCATCCAGTCGGCGGGCGAGCGCATGGCGCGGCTCATCTCGGACCTCCTGGACTGGGGCCGCATCGAGGCGGGCGGGCTGCCGCTGGAGCCGTCCGAGCAGGACGTGGCGTCGCTGGCGAGCGAGGCGCTCGAGAGCGTGCGTCCGCTCGCGGAGGCGCGCGGCCTGAAGGTCATGATGCAACTGGCCGAGGAGGACGTGCGGGTGCGCTGCGACCGGACGCGGGTGCTGCAGGTGCTCGGCAACCTGTTGGGCAACGCGGTGAAGTTCACCCCGGAGGGGGGCGAGCTGATGGTGGGCGCGCGGGTGCAGCGCGGAGAGGTGCAGCTGTGGGTGCGCGACACCGGCGCCGGCATCCGCCCCGAGGCGCTGCCGCACATCTTCGAGCGCTACTGGCAGGCGAAGGAAGCGGAGAGCCGGGGCACGGGCCTGGGGCTCTACATCGCCAAGGGCATCGTCGAGGCCCATGGCGGCCGCATCTGGGCCCAGAGCGAGTGGGGCAAGGGCAGCGTCTTCACCTTCACCCTGCCCCTGGCCGACCGCACCGCCCGCGGCACGAGTGTCTATTCGGCGGGTTAGGCGCTCCGGGCTAGAGTGGGGGCGTCCTATGCGCTCCCCGCTTGCCCTGCTCCTGGCGCTCGTCGCCCCCTTCTCCGCATCCGCGGGCGATGACGTCACCGCCCCCGCGCCCCGCGCCCTCGCCCCCTCGCAGCTGCGCGCCGATGTGGGCGTGCTCTCCTCCGGCCTCATCGGCACGGGCGACGCGTGGGCGGACACGATCACCGCCCAGGCCCTCTCGGGCCACGTGCTCTTCGGCGGACTCACGCTGGAAGGCTCGCTGCTGTCTCTCGTGCCCCTGCAGTCCGGCCGCACCGGCGCGAGCCTCACCCTCACCGCCCGTGTGGGTTACACCGGCGAGCTGTGGAGCCTCGTCGGCGGCCCCGTGGTGAACCTCGGCTACGGCTCGCGGCCCGCCGTCCAGGTGCTGCCCTCCATTCGAGCCCTGCGCCGCGTGGGCCCGGTGGACCTGCACGCCGGGCTGTTGGATCTGCACGGCCTCGTGCCCGCGCACCTCGGCGCATCCTGGAAGGGGGTGGGCCTGGCCTACGTGCTGCCCGTGGGCGCGCGCGCCTGGGCCGCCATCCCCCTCACCTCCACGCTGGCCCTGCGGCTCGAGGGATTCTTCTTCCAGCTCACCGGTTCCCAGTCCGCCTTCCTCACCGTGGGCCTCTCGGCCCGTCCCCCTTCCTCCACTGGAGTGTTGCCATGAGCCGCCGTGCCCTGCTGTTGGGCCTCTCCCTCCTCGCGGGTTGCTCCGGGCGGCCCTCGTTCGATCCCGCCACCATCAACGCCGCGCCCATCGGCCAGGGCCTGCCCCGTGGCTTCCTCCTGGGCGCCTCCACCTCCAGCCACCAGATAGAGGGCGGCAACCAGAACGACTGGAGCGACTGGGAGACGGGCCACTACCCGGACGGCTCACCCCACATCCGCGATCGCACCGTGTCCGGCCCCGCCGCGGACTCGTGGAACCGCTTCGACGAGGACATCGCGCTCTTGAAGCAACTGGGCGCCAACGCCTACCGCTTCGGCGTCGAGTGGAGCCGTCTGGAGCCCGAAGAGGGCAAGTGGAACGACGCGGCCTTCGCGCGCTACCGCCAGTGGGTCCAGGCCCTGCGCGCCAACGGCATCGAGCCCAACGTGACACTCCACCACTTCACCCTGCCGCGTTGGGTATCGGCCAAGGGCGGCTGGGAAAACCCCTCCACCGTGGAGGACTTCGCGCGATTCTCCGGCAAGGTGGCCCAGGAACTCGGCGAGCACGTGGACTGGTGGGGCACCATCAACGAGCCCAACGTCTACGCCGTGTTCGGCTACATGGACGGCGTGTGGCCCCCGGGCAAGCAGAGCACGGGCATCGCGGCCGAGGTGCTCGCGCGCCTGCTCGAGGCCCACGCCCGCTCCGCGCAGCAGGTGCGCGAGCACGACACCTGGGACGCCGACGGCGATGGCAAGAACAGCCTCATCGGGCTCGTCCACCACGTGCGCGTCTTCCAGCCGGCCACCGGCTCCACCACCGACACCGTGGTCACCGGCCTCACCGACTCCTTCTTCAACCAGAGCGTCACCGAGGCCCTGCGCACCGGCCACATCTCCATCCTCGTGCCCGGCGAAATCTCCATCGAGCGCGACGTGCCCGGCCTCAAGGGCTCCATCGACTACCTCGGCATCAACTACTACACGCGCGACCACATCCGGCAGGACTTCTCCCCGTCCTTCTCCCACAAATACGTACCCGAGGGCCGGGAGACGAACGACCTGGGGTGGGAGATCTACCCCGAGGGCCTCTACCTGTTCCTCAAGCGCTACGCGAACCTGGGCGTGCCGCTGGTGGTGACGGAGAACGGCATGGATGATCGCACCGGGGAGCGCCGGCCCTACTTCCTGCGCAGCCACCTGTACGCGGTGGAGCGGGCGGTGGCGGAGGGCGTGCCGGTGCGCGGATACTTCCACTGGAGCCTCCTGGACAACTTCGAGTGGGCCGAGGGCTACGAGCCCCGCTTCGGCCTTTTCCGGGTCGATTGGACTGGGGGACAAGCACGCCAGACGACTCCCGCGGTGGAAGCCTTTCGCGACGTGGCGCGCCACCTCGGACTCACACCCACTCCCTGATGGCGGCAGAGCGAAAATCCCAGTAAGAACGAGGAGACAGGAGCGACACCATGGGCGTGATCCAGTTCATCGATGAGTTCCGCGAACTCCACACCAAGGCGCGGCAGGGAAAGCTCGCGGAGCTGGAGCGGCCCGCCTACATGGCGGCGCGAGAGCAGTTCGCGCGGGCGTTGCTCAACGCGCAGGGCCTGATGCTCGACGGGGCCGAGGCCCGGCGCCACTACCGCGTGGCCCACCAACTGCCGGTGGAATTGCAGATGGCGTACGGCAACGTGTGGACGAACACCCTGGACCTGTCGGCGGGTGGCTTCTCGGTGATGCTGCCGCACGCGGTGGACGTGAAGGAGCGGCCGAGCGCCCTGCTCTACCTGCCGGACGGCACGACGCTGGCGGGCACCGTGCGCGTGGTGTCCCAGTTCCAGCGGGCCGACAAGCACCGCGCCTCGTTCGCCTTCCTGGACCTGACCGAGCGCGAGAGCGATCTGCTCGAGGGCTTCCTCATCGACTTCGCCCTCGAGCGCGTGGGTATCACCCCTCCGTGAGCGGTGGCTCGCGGTCTCTGTCCCACTCAAGCCACGGAGCCCCGGAATGAGCCCCAACCAATGGGTGGAACACTTCCGGCGCCTGCACCACCGGGCACGCCAGGGACAGCTGGAGGAGAGCGAGCAGCGGCACTACCAGGCCGCGCGCGAGCAGTTCGCCCGAGCGCTCACGGCGGCCCAGGGGTTGAGCGTGCCCGCGAGCCGCTCGGCGCGCCGGATGTTCCGCGTCGCCCAGGGACTGCAGGTGGACCTGACGTTCGCCGCGGGCTCCGTACGGGCCGTGACCCTGGACGTGTCGGTGGGCGGCTTCTCGGTGATGATGCACAAGCCCCCGTCCGAGACCGAGGAGCCCGGGTTCACGCTGCGCCTGCCCGGCAACCAGGAGCCGGTGGTGGGCCGCGCGAAGCAGGTGTCGGCGCAGCGCAAGCTGGGCACCCACCGCGTCTCGTTCTCCATCCTCGGCCTGTCGGAGAAGGAAGAGCAGCGCCTGGAGTCGACGCTGTTCGACCTGGCGCTCGAGCGCATCAAGTAAGCCCGGGAAGGGGCGCATGAGCGAAACCCACACCGATGCCATCCTCGTGCTGGTGACGGCGCCCACGGCGGACAAGGCCGCGGAGCTCGCGCGCGCTCTCGTGGAGGAGGGGCTGGCGGCGTGCGGCAACGTGGTGCCCGGCCTGCGCTCCATCTACCGCTGGGAGGGCAAGGTGCACGACGAGCCCGAGGCGCTGCTCGTGCTCAAGTCCCGCGCGCCCCTCTTCGAGGCGCTGCGCGAGCGCGTCGTGGCGCTGCACCCCTACCAGTGCCCGGAAGTGCTGCGGCTGGACGTGGCGGCCGGCCACGCGCCCTACCTGCAATGGATTGTCGACAACGTGCGCACCTCACGGTGAACCGAGGAAGGTGTCACCGAGGAAGGTGTCAAACGACTCGTATTTCGACCTTACCCATTTTTTCGCGGACTCAACGAGGCAGTCTACGGATTTCGGCCCCACGATCCCCGGAGCAGTTCGAACGCGACGTCCCATATTTGGGAATCGGATGCATCGCGCGGCGGCAGGCGGTCGCGGGCGGGCCGGTCGTCCTCATCCGGGGCCTCTGGATCGGCGCCCGCGTCGAGAAGCCGCCGCATCATCGGGATGTCCAGCCGCGATGCCGCAAGCCCGAGCGCAGTGTATCCGGCCTGCCCGCCCCATTCGTTGATCGTCCTCGAGGCCCCCGCGCCCAGGAGAAGAGAAGCGATGCCCAGGTCGCCCACGCCCGCGCACGCCCGCAACGGCGTGTCCCCTTCACTGCTACGCACGTTGGGATCAGCCCCCGCCTTCAGGAGCGCTTCGACTGCCGCCTGCTGGCCTTCGAAGACCGCTACCAACAAGGGGGTCACGTCCCGCCCGACGTTCCATGCGTTGACGTCCGCGCCGTGCTCAAGGAGCGCCATGAGCACGTCGAGCCCGCCTCTCTCTGCGAGTTCGTTGATGGCCACATGCAGCGGACGCAAACCCGGCCACTGCGCCTGCGGCTCGTTCGGATCGGCACCACCGGCCAGCAGCGCCTTGACCCGAGGCGCATCGTGCTGTTCGATCGCCGCGAAGAGTTCTTTCGACATAGCTCACAGCTCCGCCATCGGATGACCAGGGGCGCAATTCTGGTCTTCAAGCTTCCTGGTATTCGCGAAGGCCTTTTCTACTTCGGTGATTGCGTTCTCATGGCTCGGGTCGGGCTTGCCTCCAAAGCATTCTTCCTGAATCTGCCACCGCTTCTCCAGGAGCTTTTTCTGGGCTTCAAGACGCTGCCGGATCCTAGAGCACGGCACCTTGGCCATCTTCTTCTCGTTCCATGATCCGGGCGACCTCGGAGCGAGGAGTGGGACTGACCGGTTGAGCAGATCCTTCTCCTCCTGAAGCTCGTCGAGACGGCTGTTCTTGCAGGTCTGAGCCGCGTGGCGAGGGACCCGGTCGTACTCTTCCGCGCTGGTGTAGTTCCTACCCGTCGCCGGATTGGTCTTCTTCCACCAAGGGGTGGGAGCCGTGACCGCCGCAACCGGGTCCGAATCAAAGTCAGGCACGACCTCCCCTACATCCTGTGGCACGAGTTTCTCCATGAGCCGCCGTGACTCCTCCGCCAGTTCCCGCAAACGGGCCTCGTACTCCCCTTGTGCGTCAACCCACTCCGGGCGACGGTCGATCTCCGGCCCGGCGGTGCTGGAGGGGTGGAGCAGCACGAGGAACACGAGCAACGGGCCTACCCGCGGGAGGACGTCAACCCACGTCTTGGCGCGGCCCACCTGTGCAAGTCTCTCCGCCCCCCTCACTACCTCGGCAGCTTGCCCGCTGGCGTTCGTGGTCTGGGAGAAGCGATCGAAGGCCCGTTCCGCCGCGGTGAGCTTGCCCTTCAACGATTCCCATTGACGTGGCGCCAGGTCATTGCGCGCCTGAAAGAGCAGCGCCCTGGCCTGTTCCAGGTCCACCTTTCCAATAGGCGGCTGCCGCGAGTCCGTCCGCGCGGAGACGAACTGGATGCGAGGGTGCGAGGGAGGAGTCGAGGCGAAGGCGGAGGAGCGTGACATCGAGGGCGAGGCGGGCGCGCTCGCGCAGGCGGACACCCAGAAGAGAAGTGCGAAGCACACTCGAAAACGCATGAATACGTCCTCCAATCCATTCAGAACCTGGAGGGTCCAGGCGGAACTGTACGGAGTATGAAGGGCGCTCTGACAGCAACGGCTCCAGGGTCCAGAGTACGGAACCTGGCGGGGAGGAGACCTGAAGTGCGGGACGTAGGGCGCGCGTGTACTTCCTCACCAGAAGTGCTGACCAGTTACCGCTGCATATTCGACAACACCGCAAGCCGCCGAATGATGGCTTTTTGATGTGCTTGATAGCTTGATGATCACGGCGCTTGCAGGCGAGCACCGCCCAAGAAGAGCGGCGCTTGCCTATAGTTAGCGTTGGCGAATTCTTATCGGCGAGACATCAGTTCCATACCAGTCTGGACTCCATTCACAACTCCAACGAGGAAACGGTATGTCATTCGGGCAGAGTAGTTATTGCCGGGGAAGGTGTCCCGGGGAAGGTGTCAGAGGACTCGTAACCGAGGACTCGTAACAACACTTTTGGGAAGGTCACGGGCACACCATCGGACCTCACCACCGAGACCTCCCTCCCCCCGCGAGGCCGCTTCCTCAGCTGAAGGTCGTGGTCAGGCTCAGCGGGCCGGCGGGGACGCCCACGTCGAGGCCCGCGGGATTGTCCGAGGGCGTCTGCCAGGCGTTGGCCTCCGTCACCGTCTTGCCCGTGGCATCGTTCGAGATGGACATGCGGCCATTGTGGCCCGCGGGTTCAATCTGGCTGACGTCATAACCGCTCCAGCCCGTGCCGGCGTTCGCGAACGTCGCCTCGCCCCAGGTCTGACCGGAGTTCGCGCCCGGATTCGCCGTGCCGTCCTTCGACACACACCACGCGACGCTGCTGTTGCTGTCGAACGCCACGGTCTGCGACTGGCCGGGCTGCAGCGTGAACGTCACCGGCGTGCTCTTGTCGAAGTACTGCCCGCTGTTCGGGCCGCCGTCCTCGCCTGTCTTGTTCCAGAG
Source organism: Cystobacter fuscus (assembly GCF_002305875.1). Lineage (NCBI taxonomy): Bacteria > Pseudomonadati > Myxococcota > Myxococcia > Myxococcales > Archangiaceae > Cystobacter > Cystobacter fuscus. The sequence goes on from NZ_CP022098.1 coordinate 11,896,320, forward strand.
CGTGACGGTCTGCGGCTGGTTCGTGTTGTTGGTGAACGTGTTGGTGTACTTGAACTGGTCCTTCTGGCCCGGGTCGATGAGCTGCATGTTGCTGTTGTACGGCGAGCCGACGTTGTTCTTGGCCAGCCACGGCGTACTCGGATCCACCTGCTCGGTGGACCCGGCGGAGGGCGGGCCAAACCCCGGGCCCGCGTCACTGTCGTAGGTGGGGTGCGTCGGGTTGGCCGGGCTGTTGGGCGTGTTCGAGGCGGTGAACCCCTGGGGCGCGGGGGGCGCGGGGGCACCCACTTCGGGTCCGGCGGCCAGGTCCGGCGGCGCCTCGAATGAGTCGCCCCCCTGCAGCTCATTCAGCAACTGCGTGAGCTCGCCCAGCATCTGCGTCAGCTGCTCGATGTTGCCCGGGCCCTGCTCGAAGGAGTCGGACAGGAAGTTCTGCCACACGTCGTTCACCGGCTGCTGCTCGGGGGGACGCGCCACGCTCTCGGCCGGAGAGGAGACCTGCTTGCTGTTGGAGGTGCTCCAAAGGGGAGAGGAGTAGGGCGAGCGGTTGACCGAGATGGACATGGACGAATCCGTGGGGCCGAAGGGGAGTGCGTGCGAACAAAGCAGGACGCATGCCAACGTCCCTCCCCCCGCCACTCGCGAGGGCCCGGGCTCCCCTCCTCTCGGGAACCGAGTCTCCTGGGATGAGCGCTCCGGCCCCCAGGCCCCCGAGCGTCGCGCGGTGAGGTGTCGGCAGTCACCACCTGGTGTCTGGAGTCATCACCCGCCCCGCAGCACGTCGAGGATGACGGCGTAGTGCACGAAGGCCCCCGTGATGACCATGAGGTGGAAGATCTCGTGGTAGCCAAAGAGGGTGGGACGGGGGTCCGGCCACCTGCGCGCGTAGACCCCGGCGCCCAGGGCATAGACGACGGCGCCGAAGACGAGCCACCCGACCCGCACCGGGCCAATGACCCCTGGCAGGCGCAGCATCACCGGGACCGACACCGTCCCCAGCACGATATAGAGCACGGAGCGCAGCCCTCGCGGCCCGGAGTGGCCCAGCAGCGAGAGCCCCGCCCCCGTGAGCGCCGCGCTCCACATCACCCAGAGCATCCGAGGGCCCCAGCCCCCCGCCTCGTCCAGGACGGCGATGGGCGTGAAGGTGCCCGCGATGAGCATGTAGATGGCCGCATGGTCGCACCGTCGGAGGCGCTGGTAGACGACGGGGCTCCAGTTGGGGCAGTGGTACGTCGCGCTGACTCCGAACATCAGCACCAGGCTGGCGCCGAACACCAGGCCGGCCACGTGCCGCGCGCCCTCGGCCGGGGCCTGGGCCAGGAAGAACCACCCGGCGAGCGCCGCCACGAACGCGAGCGCATGCGACACGCCGCGCAGCAGGGGCTTCACTTCCTCCTCCTCGATAAGGAGGGCCTCGACGCGCTCGGGGGATTCCATGACCTGTTCGTACTCCTGGCAGGTCACCGCCGTGTCAGCGCGTGGCCGCCTGCTGTCCAGACGCGGACGTCTGGCGCCAGGGTCTGCCGCCTCGTGCACACTGCGATCACACCCTTCCAGGCCGCAGGGGCAGCTCCAGCGTGAAGCGAGCTCCGCCGCCCTCGCGCCGCTCGGCCCACACGCGGCCCCCGTGTGCCTCGGCCGCCCGGCGCGCCACGTACAGCCCCAACCCCAGCCCTCCGTAGGAGCGCGAGGACACCGCCCGTCCGAAGCGCTCGAAGATGTGCTCGAGCCGGCCATCCTCCACAGGCTCCGCGCCGACCTCCCTCGAGGTCAGGCGCTGCGGCGGCTGTGCGGTATCGTGGAGGGGGGATGCTGATGAGCGTGCAGGTGAGCCGGGCATTGGTGGCCTTCCTCTCCGCGGAGTGTGCGCACCAGCCGGTACTGCTGGTGCTGGAAGACTTGCATTGGAGCGATGCGCTCACCGTCAAGCTCCCCGGGTTGTGGTCGCGGCGCCTGCAGGGATTGCCGCTCACGGGCCTGAGCCGCAAGGCGGGGGCGCGGTTGGTGCGCGAGGTGTTGGGCTCGCAAGTGCCGGAGGCCGTCGTGCAGCGGACCGTGGAGATGGCCGATGGCAACGCGCTCTTCCTGGAGGAGCTCATCCGCATGGTGGCCGATGGGCGAGGAGAGGCCATCCCGGAGACGGTGCTGGCGGTGCTTCAGGCGCGCTTGATGAGAATGGAGGCCGGGGCCCGCCAGGTGCTGCCCCAGGCGGCGACCCGGCTCTTCGAGCAGTACGACCTGCAGGGGGCACTCTGGTGCACGCAGGAGGCCCTGGGCTGCGGCGTCGAGGAACGGCTGCGCACTGTTCCCTCCCTACCTGCTCTTCGCCGGGAGGGACTTCGTCACCTTCCTGCTCGCGCGGGGGCGGGCGGAGGAGGCCCGGCGGGTGGCGAGTCTCGGAGTGGAAGCACTGGAGCGGATGGGCGGCTCGGGAGTCCATGCGGTGCCCATGTACCTGGCGCTGGCGGAAGCCTGCTTCGCGCGGGGGGATGACACGGCGGGCGAGAGCGCGCTGCGCGAGGCACTGCGTGCCGTGCGCACACGTGCCGGGGACCTCTCCGCGCCCGAGGCCCGCGAGCGTTTCCTGAGCCAGGTTCCCGAGAATGCCCGGACGCTGGAACTGGCGCGCCAGCGCTGGGGCGAAGACGCAGCGTAGCCTGCATCCCGGGAGTCTGGAGCGAACGCGGCGCTCACTCTAGGGCGGTGCCCCGGCGGCATCATCGGCATCCGACCAGGGCAGTTCCTCGCCGGTCTCCATCCAGTGGTCGAGGTGCCGCGCGAGACGGCCGAACACGGGCAGGCCACGTCCGGAGAGATCCTCGCGCTGACTGGGATCCCGGGAGAGATCGTACAGTTGGTAGACGGGAGCGGGTCGCGCGGGCAGGTAGATGAGCTTCCATCGCGCCGTTCGCACCATCCGGTGCTTCGCCGCGAGGATGGCGTCGTGGAACGAGGGCCGCAGCACGAGCCGGCCACGGTCACTCGGATCGAAGAATCCCATCCGATCCACCCGCTCGGGCAGAGGCAGCTCCACCCCCGGCAGGTTGAGCGGATAGAACTGGAACCCCGTCTCCGCGTAGACGGGACGTCCCGGTCGGGTGCCCTGGATGAGGCCAACGAGCGAGACGCCATCGACGGCGGGCGAAGGGCCAGGGCCGCCGCTCAGCTCGAGCAGGGTCGGCATCAGATCGATGGAGCGAGAGAGCCCTCGGACCCGCGCTCCCGCCCAGCGCCCGTCCGGCATGCGAATCACGAGGGGGATGTGCGTGAGCTGATCACCCCCGAAGAAGTTCCTCTCGACGGCCAGGGCGGTGTCGGGTTGGAACAGCGCCTCCCCGTGATCCGAGGTGATGACGAGGATCGTGTCATGGGCCAGCCCGGTGCGCTCGAGGTGCTCGACGACCTGCCCCACGGTGTCATCGAACCGGGAGACTCCGCCGTCGTAGAGGTCGACGATATGCCGCCGCTCCGCGGGCGGGAACAAGCCTTCGAGACGACCCTGGATGAGATCATCGGGGTCGAACTGCATGGAGAAACGGCTCTTGCCTCGGTACCCGGCGTCGGTGAAACGCTTGTTGTAGGGGTAGCCGACGTCGTAGTTCGGATGGGTGAAGCGCAAGAAGAGCAGCCCCAGGAAGGGCTGGCCCGAGGCCGCCGTGCGATCCAACTCCTCGAGGAAGTCCGCGGTGATCCGGCCAGGATGGAGCGCCGCGCAGGAGCCCTTCATCGCGGGCAGCAGACGCGCACCGAGCGGATTGGCCAGGTAGTAGGTGAGCAGGGGGTGCGTGGTGGCGAGCAGCTCGTCGATCAAACTGCTGACCCGCTCGTCGTCGGGGACGGTGGTCTGGTCGAAGCCGAGGTCAACGCTCGCGAAGTTGTTCGCGGAACCGTCTCCGCTCACGAACGTCTTGTATCCGCGCTCGCGCAGGATGCGAGGCAGCGTGCGTGGATGGGCCGAGGTGCGCTCCGCCTGCTCGCGGGTCACGAACATGTAACGGATACCGGTGTGGATGGGATAGAGCCCCGTCAGGGTGGACGTCCACGACTCGGTGGTACTGGGTGTCACGGAATGATGCTGTTCGAAGGTGACCGATTCACGCGCCAGCCGGTCGAGATGTGGAGACGTGGGGCGGGGATAGCCATAGGTGCCGAGGTGATCCGCGCGAAGCGCGTCCGAGCCCAGGATGAGGATGTGGGGCCGCTCCCGCCGCGCGGGGGGTAGCGGCGAGCCGCGCCCCGCCGGCCACGCGGTGCCCAAAGCCAGAAGACCCACCGCCAGGCCCCCCGTCATGAGAGCCGCACGAGGCCATCGCCAAGCCTTTCGCGCCACCCAGCACCCGGCATCGTAGGCCGTGAGCAGGACGAGGAGGAGCATGACGCCCGTGAGGGCGACATGAAGGTCACGCTCGATGAGCCAGTAGAGATCGACGTCGAGCGACCGCACGAGCGCATCCAGATTGCCCGTGCTCGAGAGCGCAATGGGCCCCAAGCTCGACAAGCAGAGCGCCAGGTTCCAGAAGAGCGCCGCGAGGAGGAAGCGGGAGAACGGGCGGACCGCTCCAGGAGGCGTGCCACGCGCCAGGCGCCTGCGCTCGAGCGGCCAGCTCAGGAGCGTATGCGCGGCGCAGAGCACCGCGTACCCCGGCAAGAGGGCCACGTTGGCCCAGACGAGCTCCCGGAGATACTCCCGGCGCACCTGGGTGGCCAATTCATTGTCGATGCCATACACGGCCGCGGTGAAGATCACGCTGCTCACCACGAAAACGGCGGTGAAGAAACAGGCGTTCGCGAGGCCCCATCGCGGCAACGCGCCCGGTGACTTGTCGCCGGAGTGATGGCAACGATTGGAAGAGTTCATGCTGGAGTCATGGCTCGCGAAAGGACCTGGTGGGGGGACCCGAACCATCGCTCTCACAATGCCCGTGATGTGACACACATTGAGCGATGCACTCTGCTCTGTCAAACCAAAAATACGAGAAAAACCGGGAGGAGCGCGAACCACCTGTATTGGCTTTTCCCGGCGCGGCAACCGCTGGCTGAGTTGTCTTTCTGGCCCGCGCGCCCACCAGGCTTTGAAGCCGCTCGCGCCTCCCGAGCCCAGCTCAACCCACCTGGGCGGGCCGCAGGGGCAGCTCCAGGGTGAAGCGGGCTCCGCCGCCCTCGCGCCGCTCGGCCCACACGCGGCCCCCATGCGCCTCGGCCGCCCGGCGCGCCACGTACAGTCCCAACCCCAGCCCTCCGTAGGAGCGCGAGGACACCGCCCGTCCGAAGCGCTCGAAGATGTGCTCGAGCTGGTCCTCCGGAATCCCGATGCCCCGGTCCTCCACCACCACTCGCGCCACCCCGCACTCCGCCCACGCCCGCACCTCCACCGGATGGCGCGCCCCGAACTTGAGCGCATTGGCGAGCAGTCCGGACACCACCTGATCCACCCGCATCCGGTCCCACTCGCCGACGAGCTCCGGGGCCACCTCCACCCGCAGCGCGCAGCCCATGGCCTGGGACTCCGCCTCGAAGCGCTCCAACACCTCGCGCACCAGCTCGCCCAGGTCCATCCGCTCGGGCGACAGGGACAGCTCGCCGGTGGACAGGCGCGACACGTCCAGCAGCGTCTCCACCAGCGTGCCCAGGCGCCGCACCTGGCGCAGGCCCCGCTCCAACCGCTCCACCATGTCCAGGGCGGACTCGCGCCGCGCCCGCTGCACCAGCGTGCTCAATTGCAGGCCCAGCGACGTGAGCGGGGTGCGCAGCTCGTGGGACGCCACGGCGAGGAACTCGTCACGCAGGCGGATGGCCTCCTGGGACTCGTGGTACAGGCGCGCGTTCTCCAGCGTCAGCGCGGCGCGGCGCACCAGCTCCTGCACCACGGGCATGTCCCGCTGGCAGAAGCGCGGCCGGCTCCCGGTGGTGCCGAGCGTCACCACCCCCAGCGTCCCCATGCGTCCCACCAGCGGCACGTGGATGACGGAGCGCAGCCCCATGGCGAGAATGCGGCGCAGGTGCTCCGGAGAGCGCGCCAGCAGGGCCAGGCGCTCCTCGGGCACCTCCGTCAGCAGCAGGGGCTCGCCGGTGCGGAAGACGCGGGGAGGGCCCGAGGGGGCGTCCAGGTCCATGGGAAAGAGGCGATCCGTCTCGTACGCCCGCGTCACCCACGCGGGATCCTCGTGCGCCAGCGCCACCGTGCGCAGGTAGCGTCCCTCCTCGGGGAGGTAGATGGCGCACCAGTCCGCCAGTCCTGGCACCGGCACGCGCGCCACCCGATCCAGCGTCGACTGGAAGTCCAGCGAGCCCGCCAGCACCTCGCCGGCGCGAGCCAGCAGATCCCGATCCCTCGCGGCCCAGGCGCGCTCCTGGCGCAACCGGGCCTGCTCCACCTCGCGCGCCACCGCGGCCGGCAGCCGGGTGATGTTCGTCTTGGGGAAGTAGTCGTGCGCGCCGGCCTTCATCACCTCCACGCCCTCGTTCTCCCCCACGCTGCCGGAGACGACGATGAAGGGGATGTCCAGGCCACTGTCGAGCACGAGGGCGAGCGCGGAGGGCGCATCGAAGCCGGGCAGGCGGTAGTCGGAGATGACGATGTCCCAGCGCCCGGGCACGAGCGCCTCGCGCAGCTCCTCGGCCGACTGCACCCGGTGGGTGTGCACCTCGTAGCCACCATGGCGCAGCTCGCGCTCCACCAGGTCCTGGTCGTCCGGGTTGTCCTCCACCATCAGGACCCGCAGCGGTGTCCTCATGCACGCCCCCCCGCGGGCGGCGAGCGGTTGAGCATCAGCCAGTAGACGCCGAGCTGACGTGCCGCCTCGACGAACTCGTTGTAGCTCACCGGCTTGCGCACGTAGCTGTTGCAGCCATGGCTGTAGCTCTCCACCAGGTCCTTCTCCTCGTCCGAGGAGGTGAGGATGACCACGGGAAGGAAGCGGGTGCGCGGGTTGGCGCGAATCTGGCGCAGCACCTCGTGTCCGTCCAGACGCGGCAGATTGAGATCCAACAGCACCAGCGCGGGCAGGGGCGCGCCGGCCCGGTGCGCGTGGGCCTCGCGCGCGAAGAGGTAGTCGAGCGCCTCGACGCCGTCCTCCACCACCTCGAGCGGCTGGGTGAGGCCCGCGCGCTGGAACGCGCGCCGCGTCAGGTCGACGTCATCCGGGTTGTCCTCGACGAGGAGGATGGACCGAGAGCCATTCATGCCTCTGCCTCCTGGAGCGTGAAGCGCAAGATGGCGCCCGAGCCGCGGGTGGCCTGGGCGGAGATGTCCCCGCGGTGCCGGTGGACGATGCGCTGCACCGTGGCCAACCCGATGCCCGTGCCCGGGAAGTCCGAGGGCTTGTGCATCCGCTGGAAGGGGCTGAAGAGCTTGCCCGCGTAGGCCATGTCGAATCCCACCCCGTTGTCGCGCACAACGTAGTGGGGCACGCCGTCGACCATCTCCGAGAAGAACTCGATGTGGGCCCCGGAGCGCTTGCTGGTGAACTTCCAGGCATTGCCCAGCAGGTTCTCCAGCAGCACCCTGAGCAGCCGCGGGTCACCCCGCGCGACCAGGCCGGGCTGGAGGGAGCACGTCACGTCACGCGCGGGCTCGCGCTGGCGCAGTTCCTGGAGCACGCTCGTGGCGAGCGCGCTCAAGTCCACCGGCTCGCGCTGCACCTCGGCGCGGGTGACGCGCGAGAGCAGCAACAGATCGTCGATGAGCTGGCCCATGCGCGTGGCGGCCCCCTGCAGGCGCGAGAGCAGCCGCAGTCCCTCGGGCGACAGCCGCGGCCCGTCGTCCTCGAGCAGCGCCTGGGCGAAGCCGTCGATGGCGCGCAGCGGGGAGCGCAGGTCGTGCGAGACGGAGTAGCTGAAGGACTCCAGCTCCTTGTTGGCGACGGTGAGCTCGTGGGTGCGCTGGGCCACGCGCGACTCCAGCCGGGCCTCGCTGGCGCGCAGGGCGTCCGCCTGGGCGTGCACCCGGGCGAGGCTGGCGCCGTACTCCCGGGCCAGGAGGATGAGCTGGCGCCGGCTGAACCAGGCCAGCAGCACGCCCACCGCGAGCGTCCACAGCCCTCCGGCGAGGAGCACGGTGCGGCCCGCGCGCTCGGCCTCGAGTCCCCGGAGGGAGGCGTGCTGGCGTGTCTCGGCGACGATGGCATCCAGGGTCGCGCGGATCGCATCCATCCGGTCCTTGCCCGCGCCCGAGCGCACCACCGACAGCCAGTCGCCCCCCTGGTGGAAGAGGGACAACTCCTCATCGGCGAACCGCTCCCAATCCCGCCAGCGCTCGCGCAGCTCCTTCATCCAGGCGCGCTGTCCAGGCTCGCCCTCCATGCTTCGCTCCAATGCATCGACCACCGCGGGAAGCTCCTGCCCGGCCGTCTGGTAGGGCTCCAGGAAGGCCGGCTTGCCGGTGAGGAGGTAGCCGCGCAAGCCCGTCTCCCGGTCGACGAGAAGCTGGCGCGCCCGCTCCAGCCGGGTCAGGGACTGCTGGGAGTGCCGTGCATCCTCCTGGGCACGGATGAGGTTGCTCACCGACCACAAGAGGATGCCCGCGAGCAGCAGCAACAGCCCCAACGGCAGCAGGACGGCTCGCAGCAGCAGGTGTCGGAAACGGCGTGGCGCGGTCTCGGGCATCACTCGGCGAAGGTGGAAGACACGTTCCCGTGAAGGTTGGCCCCTGGGAGACGCCCTTCAACCCGGAGCACCGGACACGAAGACGGAGGCTCGGCAGGAGGGCGGCTCCGAGGAGCGGGCTCCGGGTCCGGCCGTCCACGGACCCCTCCGACCCCCGGCGGATTCAACCCGGGGTGCGCTCGGCCCCACGGAGAGCGCGAGGGGAAAAAGTGCCAGGTCGAGCAGAATCCGACATTTCCCTCCCTGGGGGGTCCCCCCTGCCTGGAGCACGACGTCGCCCGAGGATGTTAGAAGCGGAGGAACGCTGCATTCATGCATTCCACGGAAGGGCCAGCACATGACGCTCGCAAGCCGGGAAGCGCCCTATGGCGCCTGGAAGTCCCCCCTCACCGCCGAGCTCATCGCCTCCCAGTCGCTGTCGCTGGGTGAGGTGGCCGTCGATGGGGAGGACGTGTACTGGCTGGAGGTGCGCGCCAACGAGGGAGGCCGGCACGTCATCGTGCGGCGCACCGCGGAGGGCACGCAATCGGACCTGCTGCCCGCGCCCGCCGAGGGCCGCGCGGCCTACAGCGCGCGCAGTCTCGTGTACGGCCGGGGCGGCGGCTCGTTCACGGTGTCCGAGGGGCGGGTGGTGTTCGTCAACCACGCGAGCGGCGGCCCCCACCCGGATCAGCGCCTGTACCGGGTGAACCCGGGCCGCACGCCGGTGCCCATCACCCCGGACACGGGCGGCAAGCACCGCTACGCGGACCTGAGCATCGACCGGGCACGCAACCGCGTGCTGTGCGTGCGCGAGGACTGGCGCAACCTCCAGGAGGGCCAGCCGCGCATCGCGCTCGTCGCGGTGGACATCGACGGGCAGAAGCAGACGGTGCTCACGCAGGGGCGCGACTTCTACTCCTCGCCGGTGCTCAGCCCCAACGGCCGGCGCATCGCCTGGCTCGCGTGGGACTACCCGAGCATGCCGTGGGACGGGTGCGAGCTGTGGGTGGCGGACGTGGACGAGGACGGGGAGTTGCGTCACGCGCGGCTCGTGGCCGGTGGCTCCACCGAGTCCATCTTCCAGCCCGAGTGGTCGCCCCAGGGCGAGCTGTACTTCGTGAGCGACCGCAACAACTGGTGGAACCTCTACCGGCTGCAGGGGCGCAACGTGGTGCCGGTGCTCGAGCGCCGGGCGGAGTTCGGCGCGGCCCAGTGGAGCCTGGGCATGTCCACCTACACCTTCATCTCGCCCCGGCACGTGGTGTGTGCCTTCAACGAGCAGGGCCAGTGGCGGTTGGGGCGGCTGGACGTGGTGCTCGGCCAGTTCTCCGAGCTGAGCACGCCCTACACGGACATCTGCCATGTGCGCGGGGGCTTCGCCACGGCGTACTTCGTGGGCGGAGGGCCCGAGCAGCCCACGAGCGTGGTGCGGCTGGACATGGAGTCGGGCAAGCCCCAGGTCATCAAGGCCTCGAGCACGGTGCCCGAGTCGCTCCTGCCCTACCTGTCGCGCCCCGAGCCCCTGCACTACCCCACCACCGAGCTGGGTGAGTCGCACGCCTGGTACTACCCTCCCACCCACCCGGACTTCCGCGCGCCCGCGGGCGAGAAGCCGCCCCTGCTCATCCTCAGCCACGGCGGGCCCACGGGCGCGGCCTCGACGAAGCTGGACTGGACCATCCAGTACTTCACCAGCCGGGGCTTCGGCGTGGTGGACGTCAACCACCGGGGCAGCACGGGCCATGGCCGTGACTACCGGCTGTCGCTGTACGGCAACTTCGGCGTCATGGACGTGGATGACTGTGCCAACGCCGCGCTGAGGCTGGTGCAGGAGGGCCGCGTGGATGCCAGGCGCCTGGTGGCGCGGGGCACCGGCATGGGCGGCTACACCACCCTGTCGCTGCTCGCCTTCCGGGACATCCTGCGCTGTGGCACCAGCGCGGCGGGCGTGTCCAACCTGGAGTCCCAGGCGGAGAACTCGGAGAAGTTCGAGGCGCACTACCTGGATCAGCTCCTCGGCCCCGTGCTCGAGTCCCGGCAGCTCCTGCATGACCGGTCTCCGGCGTTCCACCTGGACAACCTCAAGCGCAGCCCGCTGTTGTTCATCCAGGGCCGGCAGGACACGCGGGTGCCCTCGCGGGAGACGGAGGAGCTGGTGCGCAAGCTGCGCGCGCACGGAGTGCCCACGGCGCTGCTGCTCATCGAGGGCGAGGCCCAGGCGCCCCGCGGCACCCCCGAGGCGCGCAAGGCCCTGGAGATCGAGCTGTCCTTCTACGCGCGCGTCATGGGGCTCACCCTGGCCGAGCCCCTGGAGCCGGTGGTCATCGAGCCCTCGCCTGCCTCCTAGCCCTCCTTCGCGCCGTCCGCCCACGAACGGGCGGGCGGGCGGAAGTTGTGGTCGCCCCGGGTCATCTCCAGCTTCCCGGGAATGCCATCCAATCCGGTCACGCCGTGGGAGTGGGGCCTGTTCGCGGTGCTCGTCCTCGGGATGATCATCATCGACCTCAGGTCCCACCGCGGCACGCATGCCGAGTCGCGCAAGGCGGCCTATCTCTGGAGCGTGGCGTGGATCGCCATGGGGCTCGGGTTCGGGGGCTTCGTGGCCTGGAGGCACGGAGGCGTGGCGGCACAGGAGTACCTGGGCGCCTACCTCATCGAGAAGAGCCTCAGCCTGGACAACCTGTTCGTCTTCCTCGTCATCTTCTCGAGCCTCGGGGTGCCCGAGGATCACCAGCGCCGGGTGCTCTTCTGGGGCATCCTCGGGGCGCTCGTGTTCCGCGGCCTGTTCATCCTCGTGGGGCTGGAGGCGCTGGAGCACTGGCACTGGGTGGTCTACGTCTTCGGTGCGCTGCTGCTCGTCGCCGCCTGGCGCGTGGCGCGCGCGCCGCACGGCCAGGAGACGGGGGACAACAAGCTGGTGACGTGGCTGACGCGGCGCCTGCCCGTGACGCGGCACGCCCCGGATCGGGCCTTCTTCACGCGCACGAAGGAGGGGTGGCGGGCCACGACCCTGTTCGTCGCGCTCGCCGCCATCGAGTTGTCGGACGTGGCGTTCGCCGTGGACTCCGTCCCCGCGGCCCTGTCGGTGAGCCGCAACCTGTTCGTGGTCTACACGTCCAACGTGTTCGCCATCCTCGGGCTGCGCGCGCTCTACATCGCGCTGGCCAGCTCGGCGCACGAGCTGCGCTACCTGCGCTTCGGGCTCGCGGCGGTGCTCGCGTTCGCGGCGCTGAAGATGCTCCTGTCGGAGTGGCTCGAGGTCCCGCCGCTGCCCTCGGTGGCCGTCATCGTGGTGTGCATCGGCACCGCGGTGGGCTTCAGCCTGCGGGCGCGCCACCGGGACGCCCACGGAGGAGGACCCCCCGGGGAGGCCCGGGCGTAGGCCGCCCTCCGTCCCGCCCTCGCGGTGGGGCTCGAGGCGGCACGGCTGGCCTGGGGTCACCCGCGTACCCTTGGCGGCCTGGGTGCCGTCCTGGGTACCTTTGGGTCCCCTGGACGAATGGGCCCGCGTGAGGAACAGCGTGCTCCCCGGCGCGTTCCGGAGCAACCCAGGTGCAAGCGCGCGGGAGTTGGGTTATTCGATAAGACGATGGCCGCCAGGAAAACCACATCTCCACCGACCCTGGGCGAATACCAGGAGCTGTTGCGCTCCTCGGGGCTGCGCAGCACGGCGGCGCGGATCGCCGTCCTCCGGGAACTGGAAGCCGCCACCACGCCGCTGAGTCACGCGGACCTGGTGGACGCGCTCAAGGACGAGGGCTACGACCGCGTCACGCTCTACCGCAACCTCACGGACCTGACCGAGGTCGGCCTCGTGGTGCGCACGGACCTGGGAGACCGGGTGTGGCGCTTCGAGCTCAAGCGCGACGCGTCGGGCGGCCACCATGACCCGCACCCGCACTTCACCTGCACGGACTGCGGCGCCGTGTCGTGCCTGCCGGCGAAGTCCGTCCGCCTCTCGCCCACCAAGGGGCTGCCCAAGTCCGTGACGGACAGCGCGGTGGACATCCAGTTGCGCGGCCTGTGTGACCGCTGCGGCTAGGCCCGCGCGTCCCTCGCCCCTCCGCTGCCTCCACCTGTCCGCGTGAAGACGCGGGCACCCGGGCGCCCCCTCGTGCGCCCGCCTCTCCCTCCTCCTGAGTCCCTCCCCCTGGCGTCGCGGCCGAGGCCCCGTCCCGCGCGCGTGACGGCCGGCGCCAAGGCACGTCCGCTCCGTGCGGACCCGGGCTCAATGCAACCGAGTTGCATCAGAACGCGAACAGCAGCTGAAATGAACGCCCCATTCAAATGCAACTTGATTGCGTTTGCATCCTGATGGCATAAGCACGGTGTTTCCGCTGAGGGACCGGAGCCCGGGAGGCGCGCGGTGTCACGAATCGTGTGGAGCGTGGGAGTGGGAGGACTGGTGCTGGCGCTCCTCGCCGCGCCGTGGATCAGCCGGCCGGAAGACGACATCGTGGCCGCGCCAGTGACAGCCGAGCCCCTTCCCGAGCATGCCGTGGCCCCGCCCACCGCCGCGCCGCCCCCACCATCCCAGGCCGAGGAGCTCCCGCCCCCGCATCCCGACGCCGTCGCGTCCTCCGCCGTGCGCTCGTCCTCGCCCCTGCTCCCGCCGGAGACCAGCCGCTCCGCGAGGCGCTGGCCGCTGACGTCCCGCTCCCTGCACAAACTGCCCGAGCAGCGCCAGCGCATCGTGAGCGCGCTGCGCGGCCGCTACGCCACCCCGCTCGAGCGCCGCGACGCCGTGCTCGCCGCCTTCGAGTCCTCGGGCGAGAGCCAGGCGGAGTGGACGAGGCAGGGCCGCGAGGCACTGGCCACCTGGCGCGCCCGCATCGAGGAGCAGGTGCTGCCCATCCGCGCCGAGCCGCCCCGCTGCTACGCCGCCGGGTGCGTGACGCGCGTCACCTTCCCGGATCCGGCCTCCTACGAGGAGGCCCGCCAGCGCGTCCCCCTGCTGGAGCTGACCGGCGTGGGTCCGCACATGCAACTGCCCCCCGAGTACCTGCCCTCGGGCGAGGTCTCCGTGTCCTGGGCCGTGCTGCCCCCCGAGCGCTGAGCGGCCATCCCTTTCTCACGCCTCACCCAGCAGTCCCCCCACCACAGAAGGAGTCGCACCATGAAGAACCTGTTCAAGACGGGCCTGTCCACCTGCGCCCTGGCGATGCTGATGACCGGTTGTGGCACGACGGAGGCCCAGGACGCGGCCTCGATGGAGCTGGCCACCGAGCAGCAGGAGCTCATCGGCCAGTGCGATCCCGCCGAGACGGAGGAAGTGATCGAGCACTCCTGCATCCACGCGGAGAGCGGTCCGTTCCAGGCCGTGACCGCCGCGGCGCCAGGCACCGTGCCGCTCGTGGACGTGAACCTCCCCCACACCGCCTACACCGTCACGCTGCCTGGCAGCTGCGGCCAGTACGGTGGCTCGGTCATCTTCACCGCCGAGGAGACCACCGAGTACGCCTTCCTCCAGTCGCGCTACCAGGGCCTGCGCATCTTCGACGGCACCACCGAGGTCGGTCTGGAGTGCCGCTCGTACATCTCGGCCAGCGCGTGCGGCGCGCTCAAGAACATCGCCATCGCCCCGCTCGAGGCGGGCAAGGACTACCGGCTCGAGTTCCGCGCCACCCTCGCGAGCGACGCCCAGTTCACGCTCCTGGTCGAGGAAGCCGCTCACGAGCACGAGCACGAGTAAGCCCCCATGCGACTCCACTCCTTCCTCCTGCTGACGGCCTGCGCGGCCCTGACCGCCTGCGACCCGGTCGAGCCCGAGCCCATCGACGAACCGCCCATCTCGCAGGGAGATCCCTGCGCCCCGTACGGCCACATCCACCGGGAAGCCACGGGGGACTGGTGCCACTGTGATCGCGGCTACCTCGCGGCCACGGACCACCTGGCCTGCGTGGCGGACCCGGACTACGTGCCACGCACGGAGTTCGACTTCGGCGACAAGGGCGAGCACGCCTGCTGGCACGTCACCCATGGCCCCTACGCCACGGTGATGGCGAGCACCACGGCCCAGCCACGCGTGGACGCCTTCCACACGTTCTACACCGTGAAGCTGCGCCCGGAGGGAGGCCAGTACGTGGGCACCTTCCAGTTCAAGTCCTACGCCACGGGCGACTTCATCGCCTACCTGAGCCACGAGGGCGTGCCCTTCTCCTTCCACGAGGGCACGAAGCTCGTGGAGCCGGCCGCCACCGAGCCCATCCCCGCCGAGCTGCGCGACGGCGCATGCCAGGGGGAGCTCGTGCGGATGCTCGGCTACGAGCTGACGGACAAGGTCCAGTACACCGTCACCGTCGGCCCCACGGAGCACTCCGAGCTCTCCCTCGTCATCGAGCACCTGTAGTTCCCGCGGCCTCCGCCGCATCACCACGAAAGAGAAAGACAACCATGAAGCCGACGCGACACATCGCCTGGGGCGCGCTCCTGGGCCTGGCCCTCTCCGCCTGCGGTCCCGCTCCCGAGGGCGAGGAGATGGACTTCAGCTCCCAGGACCAGGGACTCGAGGCGGGCTGCACCGCCCTCAGCCCCTCCATCGCCTCCCACTCCTGCCTGCACTCGAACACCAGCGCCGATCACGTGGCCGTGACGGCGACGAGCGGCCTCACCGGCTCGACGCCTTCCCTGAGCGGCACGCACAAGCAGTTCGACGTGACGCTGCCCGCCGGCGCCACGGGCACGGTGAAGTTCACCCCGGGCACCACGGGCTCCTGGGCCTTCTACCTGAACAAGAGCATCACCTTCACCGCCAAGAACGGCGCCACGACGCTCTCCTCCGCGCTCGCCCAGACGGTGAGCACCAGCTGCGGGCTGACGAACTACACCGTCTACGACCTCACCGCCGGCACCACGTACACGCTGGAGCTGGGCACCGCCTCGGGCAACCTCGTGGGCGTCATCCCCGAGCGCGTCGAGGACTACAACACCCGCTACTACCAGGACGCGGACGGCGACGCCTACGGCAACAACAGCGTCTCCATCCTCACCGCCTGCGTGCCGCCGTCCGGCTACGTCACCGCCCGGTACGACTGCAACGACAGCAACGCCAGCATCAACCCCGGGGCCGCGGAAATCCCGGGCAACAGCGTGGACGAGAACTGCAACGGCTCGCTGAGCAACTGATCGTCCCCGAGTGAAGCGCGCCGGGGCGGCCTCTCTCGCATGAGGGGCCGCCCTGGTCGCGTTCATGTCCCTTCCCTGTCCTTCACCCTTCCGAGGATTTCCCAACGATGCGTCGCGCGCCCCTTCTGTCCACCGTGCTGTCCTCCTGCCTGCTGGCCCTGTCCGCCTGTGGCGATGCTCCCCCCGCTCCCGTGAATCCGGAGCCAGGGCCGGGGACGCCCTCGGTGACGGCCACCTCGCCCGCCGGTGGCGACGAGGCGCAGCTCCCTGGTGCCCTTACCCAGGTGTCCCTCACCTTCAGCGGGCCCATGGACACGTCCAAGGGGACGCTGCGGCCCTCCTCGGAGCTGGTGCTCGGCGCGCCCACCTGGTCCGGCAATACGCTCACCGCGCCCGTCACCCGCATCGGCCATGACGAGGAGCACACCCTCACGCTCGAGGGTTTCCAGGATGCCGAGGGCCGGCCCGTGGAGCACACGCTGCGCTTCCGCACCGGGACGGATCGCCCGCGACCGGTCGTCACCGCCTCCAGCATCCCGGAGGGCGCCCAGGACGTGTATCCCCTGGAGCTGTACTTCGACCACGAGGCGCGCCGTCCGGGCATCTACCCACGCAAGCAACTGTCGCTGCGCTTCAGCGTCCCCATGCGCACCACCGACGCCCAGGTGAAGCTGGAGAACCACACGGACTCGAGCATCGCGCCGCGCGTCATCACCGGCCAGTGGCGCGACGAGGGCCGTGAGTTGTTGCTCACCCTGCCCGCGCCCGAGGACGGCGGCCCCGGTGGTGCCACCCTGGAGGAGAAGTCCCGCTACACCCTGGACCTGTCCGCCCTGCGCGGCGCCGAGGTGGGCAACCGGCTCGACGCCGCGGCGTTCCTCGGGGATGGCCGGTTGGACTTCACGACCTCCGAGCGGGATGGAGAGCTGGAGCACGCCTGCACCCACGCGCTCGCGAACGAGGCGGAGGCGATCCAGGCCACGACGGGCGAGGCGCCCCCGTTCGGCTTCGCTCCCCTCACCGACACGGGCCACTCGCGCTACCGCGTCACGCTGCCCGGCGAGCAGCAACACGGCTACACCTCGCTCGTCTCGAAGCCGGATCAGGACGAACACATCGTGCTCTACCTCGACCGGGAGCTCGCCGTGGGCGCCTATGACGGCATGGAGTTCAAGGACGTCGCCGTGAAGGTCGAGGCCGCCCGACCCGTCTGCACGGGCATCACCCACGTGGCCTCGTTCGCCGCCACCCAGGGCAACCGCGACTACTTCCTGCGCTTCGGGCCCACGCCGGGCGCGGTGTTCGAGTTCATCCTCGAGCGCCACGCCCACTAGGGGAACAATCGCGAGATGCTAGCTTCCGCCGCCCGGAGGCAGCATGTATCTGCACGAGCTGACAGTCGCGAACCTCAAGTTGCTCCGCGACATGAAGATCCCATTCCTGCACGAGGGGCAGCCACGCGCCTGGACGGTGTTCGTTGGCAAGAATGGTCTCTGCAAGACGTCGCTCTTGAGGGCAATCGCCCTCGCGGCCACCGGCCCCGAACGTGGCAACCAGCTTGGGACCTCGTACATCACCACCATGCCGGACAAACGGCGCGAGGAGGCGCAGGTCACCATCGAAGCCACCTTCGGCTTCAGTGAACGCCACCACGAGGCTCGCGAGTATCCCGGCCTGGACGAGAAACCGCCGCACCCGCCACTTCTCGAAAGCAAGCTCACGACTTCCACACGGCTCGGAGTCCTGCGTGGCAGTTCCCAATTCGTGGATGCATCGACGAGGCTCCCGCTGTCACAGGGAACGCAGAAGGGTATCGATCCACTTCAGGAGGCCAGAGCGGCCGGATTGAAACTGTGGTTTGTCGCGGGGTATGGCGTGAGCCGCAACATTCCTCAGCCACTGAGCACCGCGTCACGTGTCTATGTTCCGGTACTGGATCGGTTGCAGTCGCTGTTCGATGGCCTGCCGCTCATCGCCACGGACTTCGTGAGCCGATTCGATGCCGAGACGGCCCGTGCATTCGGTGCCGAACTCAAGAAGGCCTTCGTCGAGCATGAACTGCTGCCCGCTGTCGACGACTTCCTGTTGATGGGCAGAGGAGGCATCAGTGACTCGAAGACCTTCGTCGAAGCGAACCGCTTCGCGATGCGGCTTCCTTCGGGTGAGGAAATCAGGATTCCCGCGCTCTGGATGTCCCAGGGATACCAATCCACGATCGCGTGGGTCGTGGACCTCGTCGCACAGGTCTGGAGCGAGGCCGGCGAACCCATTCCATTGAAGGACATCGAGGGGCTCGTCCTCATTGACGAGATCGATCTCCACATCCACCCCACCTGGCAGCGAGGGCTCGTCCGCTCGCTCCGGCACGCGCTCCCGCGCGTTCAATTCGTCGCGACAACCCACTCCCCCATGGTGCTCCCCGGACTGGAGCCACATGAGATCTTCATCCTGGAGGCGGAGCAGGATGGAAGCGTGCGGTGGGCTCAATCGACGCAACAGCCCCGCCTGCTCTCTGGAGGGGAAATCTACGAACGCTTCTTCGACATCCGGTCGGTCTACCCAGAGGAACACGCGCAGAAATTGCACCGCTACCTTCGGCTCGCCGCCGACGCCTACCGGAGTGACGAGGAAGAAGGTGAGATGGCCGGACTTCTGAAGTGGCTCCAGAACGAGCGTGTCCCCGTCGCCTACGACCCGGTCCCCCGGAGGCAAGCATGATCCGGATAGACAGGGGGCCAGAGCCCCTTGAGCTACCCGATGTCCGGCGCGACGAGCTCGAGCGCTTCCGGGCCATCGTCCTCACGAGTGGTTATGACCGCAACCAACTCGGGACTCGCTACACCGCGGTGAAAGAAGCACTCTGGCGCCGCCAGGAACTCAAGTGCTGCTACTGCGAGAAGGTCTGCGAGAACGTTGGCAATGACCTCGAACACTACCGACCGACGTCAAGGTATTGGTGGCTCGCATGGACATGGGAGAACTTGTTGTTTGCCTGCCAGAACTGCAATCGGTGGGCGAAGAACGACGACTTCCCCCTGGCAGACGAGAAGACCCGGCTCAAGGCCGAGGAGAGTCCACCGCAGGGGGAGCAACCACAACTTGTCGACCCAGCAACAGAGGACCCCCTCGACTCGATTCAATTCGTATGGGACGAAGCATCAGACCGATGGCTGCCCCGACCTCGCGGAGCGAGCGTGAAGGGGGCGGAAACCATTCGTGTGCTGGAACTCGACCGACAGGCACTCCTGGAACTCTTCCAGAACTACGTCAGGGACTACTTGATGCCTGACGTCAACCACCTTCGCGAATTGATGAAGAATGGCAACGAGCATGCCGTGCGTGACACCTGGAAACGCAATGTCAGGCGGGCCCTTCAACGGACCATGTTCTACACAGCACTCGCTCACGATGTGTTCGACCATTACTTCCCCGAGGACGAGCGGCGACGCTGGGGGCTGGAACTCCCGAGGCCATGAGGCCGCGCCTCTCGCCCCCATACTCATCACTGGAGGGCTGACGCACCCTACTCCCACGCCGCGGAGAACGCGGTGTGCCTCCGCAGGTTGACGAATAGCGCGCGGTACACCTGGCTCTCCGCGGTCACCTTCACCCGTGCCCCCTCCTCGAGCATCTCCAGGCGCTCGAAGAGGGCGCCCTCGAACCAGCGCCGGGGCTGAAGCTCCAGCACGAACAGCCCTTCCTCCTCCAGTTCCACCTCGATGGGCACGAAGTCCACCCGCTGCATCTCCACCGGCGCGGGGAAGTCCACCGTGACGAGGAAGGGCACACGCTGCCCCTCGCGCTCGGCCGTGCCCTCCAGCCACACCGAGTGCCCCTCCAGCGCCACCGCCTCCGCGCCCAGGGCCCGCGAGGGAGGCTGGAGCAACAGTGACAGGGAACGCGCCCGGCCAGCGATTCCCGGCGAGCGCCCGAGCACCCTCGCCTGCCCTGGCTCCGCGAGCAGATCGAACACCACCTCGCGATCCCACTCCCCGAGCACCCGGCCTCCGGAGAAGAAGGACTCGTGCGCGTGCGCGCTGGGCACGAGCACCTCCCCCAAGCGGCGCCACCACCGTCCCGTGGGAGCCGGCTGCAAGGGCGAGGCGTTCTCGAAGAGGTAGATGGGGCCGAGCACCATGCGCGCCGCCGTGAGCTCCACGCGCCAACCGGTGTCGGTGGTGAAGTGCCCCGGGTGAGTCTCCCCCGGAGCGATCGCGGTGCGCAGGCCCATGCGGAAGACAATGCCTCGGCCGCCGGTGCCCGAGCCTCCACACGCGGCTCCCGCGCCGAGCAGCGCGGCCCCGAGCAACGTGGTGAAGGCACGGCGGGTGGTGCGTGGTGTCGCGGTCATGGCACGGCCTCCTGCAGGTCCAGATGAACGGTGAGGGTGGCGAGCACGGTGCGGGGTGCTCCCGCGGAGAAGTGGCGCGTGGCCATCAACGAGGCCGGAGCATCCGGGCCGCGGAAGTTGGAGACGTAGTTGAACTCGGCCTCGCGCCAACGCGCGTCGAGCAGGTTCTCCACCGACACACCCAGCTCCAGCGCCTTCCACCGGGCGCTCGCCGCCACGTCGAAGAGGAAGATGGGCTCGCTGAAGCGCTCGAGCGGCAGCGGCTTGGGGCCGATGGCGCTATGGCCCAGCGCGAGCATCCAGCTCACCGGGAAGGTGCCCACGTCGAGCTGGCCTCGCAGCGACGCATCCACCCGCCCGATGAGCTGGGGGATGTAGGGCATCACCGTGCCCTCCCAGACCTTCCAGGACGGGGCGCCGGGGGCCGGCAGCGTCGCGTGGGCCCAGGCCAGACTGCCCTGCACGTCCAGGCGATCGAGCAGGGTGAAGCGCGAGGTGGCGAAGGCCCCCAGGCGCTGGGAGGGACCCACGGGCTGGTTGCGGCCCGCCGTCTCGTCGAAGACCAGGTCTTGCGACACGCGCGTGGTGAACACGGCGCCGCGCGCCTCGAACTCATAGGGCTGGCCCTCGCCCCCGAGCCGCCAACCCAGGCCCGTCTCCACGGCCGTCACGCGCGCATAGGGAGCGAGCTCCGCGTCGGACAGGGCCGCCGCGTCACTGGAGCGCGCCCCCAGGCCCGCGCTGGTGAGCCAGGTGAGCTGGGGGGACAGCCGCACCTCGGCGGTGGCACGGGGACTCGCGAAGAAGCCATACGCCTCGATGGACTCCTCGGGGATGCGCGGTCCCTGCCGGTCCGAGGCGGGCCGGTTCTGGTCCTCCACGGCGAAGAGGAAGGTGTCCAGCCGCACCCCGCCGCGCAGGGTGAGCCAGGACAACGGCGCGTGCCGCAGCGAGGCGTAGGCCCCCACGTTCGTGGTGCGTACCTGGTTGTCGAAGAGGGTGCCGTAGGGAGCGCCTCCCTGCGCGCGCAGCCGCCGCGAGCGCGTGAGGACGTCGTCGAAGCGCGCGATGTAGCCCAGCTCCAGCGGCAGGGGCTGATCGCCCAGGCGCACGCCCGGCGTGTAGCGGCCGCGCAGGCCCACGGTGACGCCGCGATAGGTCTGCTCGGTGGCATCGCCCCGCTGGGACTCGCCGATGGGCGGCACGTCGTTGAGGAAGCCGGTGAAGTTCTCCCGGATGCGCATCTGCCGCATCACCACGAAGCCCTGCTGCACGAAGCGCCCGCCCCCGCTCAGCCGCGAGCGCAGCTCCGCGGACACCAGGTGCCGCTGCGCCGCCCCACCCTGGTTCGGATCATAGAGACAGAAGAACTGCGAGTCCGCGTCGGCCGCGCACGGCATGCGCCCGTCCACCACGTCCGTCTCCCGCACCACGCCCGCCGAGGAGAAGCGCGCCGCGTAGCTCGACCCCAACAGCCGCAGCCGCGTCTCGTCGCCCAGACGCAGCTCCATCTGGGCCATCACCCCCGCGTTGGCATAGGCGCGGTTGGGACCGAAGCCGGGCCCCTGGCGCACGAGCAGCCCCACGAAGTTGGCCTCGCTCGACTCCGGAGGGCCGTACACCAACGCCAGCCGGCGCGAGGCATAGCTGCCCGTGCTCGCCGAGGCGGTGAGGCCCCGGCGCTTCAAGCCGAGCTGGTACTCCACCGTGCCCGCCACGCCGAAGTCGCCCTGGGACGGGTCATAGGGCCCCTCGGTGACGCGCAGCGAGTCCACCAGCTCGGGGATGATGAAGTAGGTGTCCGCGTAGCCATGGCCGTGCGCGTGCGACACCTCGTTGAGGGGCACGCCCTCCAGGCGCAGCTCCACGTCCTTGCCCTCGCCCGCGTCGAAGCCCCGGATGAAGATGGTCTCCGCGTGGCCCTCGCCCCCGTGGTTGGCGAGCATGACGCCCGGGGCCAGCAACATCAGATCCGACGCGGAGTGGCGAGGCACGTCGGCGAGCTGGCCCACGGAGATTTGAAAGTCTCCCACCGCGGCCGGCGGCGGCGCGGCGGCCTTGCCCCGCACCGTGGTGGCGAACGCGGGCTTCTCCGACTCGGCGGATTCAGTGGGTGGCGGCTCGGCGGGCATCGGCTCGGCCGGGGGCGGCGTCTGCTCGGGTTCGCTCACGGCGGGAGACTCCACGGGCGGCTCCGGCGGCGGCGCGGGAGGGGGCTCGAAGGTGACGGGCACATCGGCCTGCACCTCCACGGCCACGTCTCCCTGCCTCGCGGGCTGGAAGCGCCAGCGCAAGGCGGCGGCCATGGCGGAGCGATCGAACGCGAGCCCCGCCGACTCGCGCACGTCCACGCGCGACACCTCGCCCTCCTCGTCGATGGTCAGGCGCAGGAGCACCACGACGGGCGCCGTCGGCGCGGACTCCCCGGCGGGCAGCACGGGAGGCGCGATCTCCACCGCGACGGGCGGGGTCACGGGCGGCGCGGCCACGGCCCCCAGGAGGCAGAACAACAGACAGGAGGTCCACATGGGTCGACCGCCGGATATACCACCGTCGACTTGACTTGCAACACAGTTGCAAATAATTCCCAGTTGCATGAGCACACGATCGTGGATGAAACGAGGCGCGCTGTTCGGGGTGCTGGCGCTCGGGGGCGTGGGGTGCGAGCCCGCGGCCGAGGGCGAGGTGCGCGTGACGCTGAGCGGCGGAGACGGCACCCAGCGCGGCTACAATGACCACCTCTTCCAGGATGGCTGGTCCGTGCAGTTCACGAAGTACCTGGTGTCGGTGGGTGACTTCACGCTGACGTCCGCCACCGGGGAGAAGCGCACGGCGGCAGGCCAGGTGCTGGTGGACGTACAGAAGGGCGACATGCCGCTCGCGCACCTCGAGGGGCTCGCGGCGGGACGCTGGAGCGTGGGCTTCCGCATGGCCCCTCCCGGCGCGGACACGGCGCTGCCGGACGGCAACGTGTCGCCGGAGGACCTGGAGCTCATGCGCTCGAAGGGCTACAGCTACTGGGTGGAGGGAGTCGCCACCAAGGCGAACGTGGGCGTCTACACCTTCCGCATGGGCTTTCCCGTCAACGCGCGCATGGTGGACTGCGTCAACGGGGTGGACGGCACGCTGGGCATCGTGGTGCCAGAGAACTCCGTGGCCCAGACGGAGGTCACCATCCACGCCGAGCACATGTTCTATGACCGGCTGGGCACCCACCGCGGGGTGCTGCTGCGCTTCGACGCCCTGGCCGCCACCGCCACCGCCGACAAGGTCATCACCCCCGAGGGGCTCGCCTCGCAGCGGCTGCTCGACCTGCGGGACGCCCAGGGCCGCGAGCTGAAGGACGCCCAGGGCAAGCCCGTGGTCTACGAGCCGGGCGCCTACACCGTGCGGACGCTCCAGGAGTTCGTCACCCAGAGCATCGTGGACCAGGCGCACCTCAATGGCGGAGGCGTGTGCACCGTGGCCCACGACGGCTAGCCGCAGCTCGCTCGGCCGCCCTCCCTCCACGCGGGCGGCGCATCCCCTCCCGAGGTCGCACGGGCCGGGTTGGCACCACGGTGCGCCGTCCCCAACGTTTCGCGACAGGCCATTCAGGCCATTGAAACAACCCTGGAGGGGTCACCATGAAGAAGCTTCTCACCGCCCTGGTCGTCACGCTGAGCACCGCCGCCATGGCCCAACAGGCGGACACCCAGGCCCAACAGGAGCAGAAGCGCAACGAGGGCCGCCGCGTCTCCACCGGCGTGGATGCCACCGACGTGGGACCGGCCATCGGCAACACCGCCAAGGACGTGGGGCAGGCCATCGGCGGCAGCGGCCAGGCCGCGAAGGAGGACGTGAATCAGGCGGCCCAGGACGTCAAGCAGGACGCCAGCCAGACGGCCCAGGACATCAAGCAGGACACCGAGAAGACGGCGGACAAGCTCGCCCACAAGGCGGGGCTGGCCACCGCCAGCCAGGGCACCTTCAAGAAGGAGAAGGCCTTCACCGCCACCGGCACCTTGAAGAACACCGGTGGTGGCGGCGTGACGCTCGTGCGCCCGGGCCTGCCGGACGCCAACCTGGACGTGCGTCAGGAGACCATCGTGATGCTCGACGGGAAGAAGGTCGACTCGAGCACCATCCCCGAGGGCTCGCAGGTGCGCGCCCGCTTCCAGCTCGAGGGGGAGGAGATCGTCGCCGTGGAGCTCAACGCCACCAGCCCCAAGGGTGTGAAGAGCAAGGCCCCGGTGAGCCCGAGCGATTCCCAGCCGCTCACCCCGTCTACCCAGCCGCTTCCCAAGCCGTAACACCGCTCACGTCCCGCGCGGGACGTCCACCGGGCCCGTTTCCCTCTGGGGGAGCGGGCCCGGCCCTTTTTCCACCCCTCGCGGGGTGGTGCGAGGACATGGGGAGTGAAAGTCCTTTCCCTGCCTGGGGACGCCCCTGCCCCGGGCGTTCCCACCACGGCAACTGGTCCAGCCGGGCATGGCGCTTGCTGTACGCCAGACAGGGCCCGTGACGGGCCCCCGGAAGAAGAGGACGGAACATGCGCGGATGGGTAGGGGCGTGGGCATTGGGGGCGTGGGTGGCGACGGGATGCGGGGTGCCGGAGGAGCCCGTGGCGCCACCGCAAGGCGGAGGAACACCCATCGTCGTCGAGGAGCCTCCTCCGTCGAGCGGGCCGGAAGTCACCCCCGGGCCCGTCGAGCCTCCTCCGCCCACGGTGGACCCGAATCCCCCAGTGCAGCCGCCCCCCACCGCGCCACCGCCTCCTCCCACGGCGGAGCCCACCGTGGGCCCGTGGCCGGACGAGGCGCTCGTCAACTACTCCAGCCGTTATGGGCTCGGCGCCAGCATCCAGGGCGTGGCGGTGGATGACGCCTACAACATCTGGCTGCTCGATGGGGAGCGCATCGGCGTGCTGCGGCCCGGCGACAGCGCGCCCCGGTGGACGAGCGGCGTGGGCCAGGCGGCCGGAGGGTTTGGCCAGGACCGGCGAGCCCTGGACTCGAGCGTCATCTGCGGCGGCAGCGCGGGCCGGGCCTACGTGGGCTACCTCACCTACGAGTTGGACACCGCCTTCATCTACAGCCCGGATGGCAGCGACTTCCCCAACTACAACAACCCGGATCCCACGCGCTTCGATCCCGTGAAGTACGACGAGTACCTGAAGGGAGACATGGACGTGGTGAAGCTCGGGGCGGATGGGCAGGTGGTGCTCGAGGAACACCTGAGCCGCTCGGCGCGCAGCAACGGGCCGAGCGACATCGGCATCCGCAACACGAATGATCACCACTTCGACGAGGACCGCTCCGTCTTCACTTGCGTGAAGGTGATGCGCGGCCAGCACCGGGGAGACATCTACATCGGCACCAACCACGGCGTCACCCGCGTGCGGGGGCTCGAGTACAACAGCCATCGGCACCCGGTGTGGTTCAAACCCAAGCCCGATGGCGGCCAGACCCAGATGGCGGGCTATACCTATGGCCTGGGCATCGCACAGAACGGGGACGTGCTCATCGGCAATGACTGGAACCTCGGCGTGGTGACGCCCTCGGTGGCGCTGGCGGACTGGGATAAGACGAACGACACCCTCAACCCCGAGAAGCTCAATTCCTATCTGCCCGAGCTCAACTCACTGGAGGACAAGGACTTCTGGCGCTCCCTGCAGCAGACGACGGACGGGAGCTACTACGCGGCCAGCAAGGACTTCGGCCTGTGGAAGTTCACCATCGCCCGCCGCTCGGAGGCCCGCGGCACCAAGGTGACGGGACTGCCCACGGACGCGCTCAGCTCGATCGCCGCCACGGATGACGGCTCGCTCTTCATCGGTACGCGGGGCTTCGGGCTGTGGAAGCTGGATGCCCAGAAGCAGCTCACCCACGTGGACGGCGTGGACGGGGTGAGCGTGACGCAACTCGTCTATGATCCCACGGTGAAGCCGGCGATGCTCTACGTGCTCACCAACGCGGGCCTCACGGTGCTGCGCGGCCACTGAGGACCCCCTGGTTGCTCGATGCCCCCCCGCTCGGGCCAGGGGGGGTTCCCCTCTGGCGGGGGGTGGGAATTTCTTTTCACCTTCCCGCCTTTTGCTGGGGCTCGCTGTCACCGGCTGGAGACCGGGCGAGCGGGCACAAGCTCCCCTGTCGTCGGGTGTGGCCGGTGTCCTCTACACTTCCAGCCGTTCCGTGACGGAAGGAAATGCATGGCCCTGAGACTCGCCCGCCGCCGCTCCGCCCTTGAGACCGCCCCGACCGCTTCTGGCTCCGCCGCGCTGTCCCTGCAGCGCAACACCATGCGGCGCAACGAGCTGAAAGCGCCGGGGCCGGATCCGCTGCGGCCCGAGGCCCGACTGCGCTGGAGGGATCACTTCACGCTGTCGGAGAACGTGCTGCACGTGCCGGGGATGCACCGGGAGCATGACGGACTGCGCATCGCGCACCTGTCGGACATCCACGTGGGTCAGGCCACGTCGGCGGTGCGCATCCGGCGCGCGGTGGCCGAGGTGAACGCGCGCGAGCCGGACGTCATCTTCCTCACGGGCGACTACGTGACGCACAGCCCCAAGCCGCTGCCGCGCGTCATCGAGCTGCTGGCGGGCTTCAACCGGCCGGTGTTCGCGGTGCTGGGCAATCATGACCATTGGGTGGACGCGCGCTACCTGCGCACGGGCTTCGAGCGCCTGGGCTACACGGTGTTGCAGAACGAGCACCGGGTGGTGCAGGTGCGGGGCGCACCGCTGACGGTGCTGGGCATCGATGATGGGCGCACGCACCGGGACGACGTGGAGGCGACGTTCCGGGGGGCGCCCGAGTCCGGCACGCGGCTGGTGCTCACGCACGCGCCGCCCACCGTCGAGAAGCTGCCGGAGAATGGCAATCTGGTGCAGTTCTCCGGGCACACGCACGGCGGGCAGTTCGTGGTGCGAGGGCTCACGGAGGCCATCTTCCGGCGTGCGGGCCAGCCGTACATCCAGGGCCACTACCACGTGCGTGGCAATCAATTGTACGTGAACATGGGTCTGGGTTTTGGCTTTGGCGGTCCATACCTGCGCCGCGGCACCTATCCCGAGGTGGCGTTCTTCACCCTGCGCCACGCCGAGACGGCGAGCGCGCACTGAAGTTGCCGTCCCTCGTCTGATCCGAAAAGCAGACCACGCACCTTGGACAGTGGAACGCGCTGTCCGAGGGCGAGGTGTGGGGAGAAGGCGAGGAAGCGATGCCCAGTTGGCGGCACTTCGAGCCCGGTCTGGACGTCGGCCGAGGGTCGGCGTGTGCTGATTTTCCTGGTGAGGGCCGTCCAGGAAAAGGAGTATCGCGCCCATGTACACGGTCCCGCTCGCACAGTTCCGCCCGATTTCGACTGGGCTCACGGCGTCACTCCTCGGTATCCTACTCGTCTCATGCGGGGCCTCCCGTCACATCGCGCCGCCCCACCCAGAAGACCTCACTCAGTTCGTGCTCTTCATCAGGGAATCGCCTGATGGCACCGTCACCCACTCCTGGCAGCGTGCGGGGGAGGTCGACCTTTCCCCCTACAAACCACTCGCACGTGCGCAAAGCGCACCTCGACCCATCGTCCTCGCGATGGGCCAGAAGCGAGACTGCGATCAGGAAAATCGTGAGTGCATTCGTAAGTGCATGAACCGCCCCCTGGAGCGGGGATTTGGTCACATCACATCAGGCAATAGAGGTCGCGGCGGAAAGGAACGCTATTGCAATGAGCAATGCATGCAGCCCTACCGCGACTGCACGAAGCTCGAAGAACAACAACCCCAAGAGTTCACGTCGGTCGACAGTGCACTGGACTGGATGAAGCGCAACCGCCATTCGCTTCTGGTGGGAAGTGTTGTCGTTGCAGCGGGTGTGGCCTTCGTCGTGGTCTCCGCGAGCGCGGGATTGATCATTCTCGCGCCAGCAGCGCTATTGGCCACACCTACGTACGACCCCGCGCCCTACATGGCGGGAGTCTCCCCATGAGACCTGGTGAACTCTCCCTTGAAGCCTTGGAACTCCTTGGGCGACGCTGGGAAGAAGCATCTTCCCCAGAAGAGAAAGAACGGCTTCTCCTCGCCATGGATGCACTCAGGTTCGTGTCGGCGACCGGCCAGACCTACGACCTCGAGGACTATCGCAAGAGCCTTGAAGCCCAGGCGCCTCCTCTTGTGGTCGCGACCTTCGACACGCGCGAGGCGGCTGATGACTGGCTGAAGGCCAGCCCCAGGCCACCGTATCATGCCTATGTATTGATCGCGGGCGAGTATCACATCGTCATGTATATCCCGGAGATGAATCACCGCAGGCTGATCTCCCATCCCGTTCTCGAGTTCTATCTCGCGGACATGATTCGAGAGGGGCTTCCCGCACCGGTCGCGACCTTCAAGACGCACGAGGAAGCCCAGGCGTGGATTGACCATCAACCCGAGCCGCCACGTCAGGTCTTCATCACCATCGCAGGCGACTACTACCTCGCCGTGTACCACCACCGGGTAAATCTCCGCGCGATGTATCCCATCTCCATGGCCGCGAAGTCGGAGAAGAATGACCTGGCGGAGAATTGACCCGGCATGTCTTGATGGGTGGACTGCGACACCCGGATTCAAAGGGAAGCAGCAGTGGCTCAAGCCCTGAACTCAAGCTCCCCGCCCGCGAAGTATCTGGCCTCATCTTCTGACTGGCCAGGGAAGTCTTGCTCATGGTTGCGGTTGCGTACGAATTCCCGGAGAGCCACTAAACTGGGGCAGGCTCACAATCTCCCAGAGAACACCAAAGGCGCGAGCCGCAACCAAATGCTTTCGTCACTGATGCTCTCGCTTGATCAGGTCAAACGAGGTGACCTCCAATGGCAAGTACATCTCACGTTCATTCTCTATAATCTTCGTTGTTCGATGCGCGGTAATGGTCACGCTTGGGAAAGGCTCAGAAAGCCAAACGACCGCTGGTGATTCATTCAGAAGGCGTGCAGTGATTCCCTGCGCCATCGCGGAAGGCAGGATCGAAACGAGCTTCTCAAACTGCGACATGCTAAAATCAAAGGTGGGTAGATACTCACCTTCTTCATACTTGAGGTTCATTCCGAACCCGCTGTACTGGTCCTGCCCTATCCGAGCTACACAGCGGACGGGTACCAATGGGAAGACCAGGTTCATCGTTTCTGGGACACCGAGACGCATTAGGTGGATTCCAAAGTCCTTGGCGAAAGGGTGTGTTGGATCGTGAGTCATCGCTGGCGGGAACAGTAGACGAAGTACTTCCTGCCAATGTTCCTTGAGTTCACGAAGTCGGACCCGTAGCACCGGCTTAAGTTCGCCCACACTGTAGACCACGAGATCATGACCGTTGCAGATCGCGAACCAGCTTGTTCTCACATCATGGTGGATCGCGTAGCTGTACGCTTGGGCAATGTGCGCTGGGTCGTCTACCGTCTCGGTTGGAGCCTTCGCGTCCAGAATCCAGCGGGGCCGCTCGTTCACCACCATCAAATAGTCCGGAATGATGGTGACCGGTTTCTTGGTGACACCGAACTGAACGTATGGGTGGTCAAGCCTGCGACTGCGAACGATCCGGGCGTTTCCAGTCGAGCGATAACCGAGCGCCCTCAAAAGAGGTGCGATTATCTCTTCTCGAACTGAATCCTCCTTGAATTCGGGATCGTTCAGCACAGAGAAATCGAAGTCTTGAAGCGGGATGTTCATCGTTGTCCTATGGGCTACTCGTCCGCAGTAAATCCGCTGCAACCCAGTCATCATACATCGCTGCCAACAAACATCCGGCCGACGACCTGCCCACGCCTATAGTACTACTCGGTCACTTCGCGCATCCTCCAAGGGGATTCTCCTCTTGGAAGATCGAGGCCGCCCTCGGCATGTGACCAAGTAGTTCGAAACGCACGCGAGGTGTCTCCAGGAACGTTGTGCGCGAAGACATCAAGAGAGAGAAAAACAGGAGAGCCCAGGGAAGCGCACGGAGCCCCGGGAGGGCATCCGACAGAGGAACCGGAAGCAGCGGCTTTCCAGTGAAGGGCTTCGCGGGCGCCAGTTTTTTTGGTATCAGGGGTCCCGAAGTTCCCCACAGCTTGCCTTGTGGGCACACCCCATCATGGATGTTGCCAAAATGACGTTCCCGTTGATGAAATCGGGCAAGTACACCCCGGCGTATTGAGCTTTGAGCAACAGCCCATTTATCGTCGGTGGATGGGAAGCCTTCGTGGTTGGGCGCTTTACGTGTCCTTCTTGGTGGGAGTCATATCAGCACCCACGTGGGCAATCGCTCCCTCGGCGGTGATGCCCCTGACGCAACAGGAAGTGCTGGCGGGGGCAAGTTCCATTCAACTCAGGCTCCTGACCTACCTGGCACGCGGTGACATCGCGGGTGCCATCGTACTGTACGAGGCGGAAACGGGACATCCGCCTCCGGCATGGTTGCTGAATCTGCAGGGAGCCTACAGCACAGCCAGTCAAGCCGTGGGCAAGTGTCAGCAGGTCGCGCGCACCATCCACACCGCGTTCACCGAACTCGGACAGAAACCGCAGTTCATCGCGTTCAAAGCCAAGGCAGACGAAGAATTCATTGTCTTCGAACTCGCGAGTGGGAAGAGTCCATCCATCACCAAAAATGGGTACCACGTCGTCGTCCGGTTGGGAGAACGGATCTACGACGCCTATACAGGGCCTCTTGGGATGACATGGAAGGAGTACCTGTCCAGACTGCACGCACAACAGGGAATCCAATGGGAGGTGGTGACGACGCCATGAGAGAAGACAAAACCGTGACAGGTCAGCCATCCGCCTCCCATGTCTACATGCTCGACTATCTGATGCGAGTCCGAAACGGCATGCCCAGGCAATTGCTGCTGAGCATCGGCGAAATCAACATCATCCGGCTCTCATCCTTCATCGCTGGCTACCGCGCCTGCCAATCCACGAATGGCCTCCAAGACGAGGAGTACATGCTGTTTCGTGATTGGCTGCGCGACGTGAAGGGAGAGTTTCCCCCGGAGGGCTGGGACCAGAAGTACCTGCTCGACTGCGCCGGAGACCACGAGCGCGCCATCCACAAGTTCCTCGACTTCGTCGCCGAGTTCGTCGCCCTGCGCGAGCAGCAGCGCCCGCGCCGCGGATGAGTCGTGCACTCAGCGACGTCCTGAACCATTCCCGTGGTGCGCGGAGAGCGAACTTGCACCCATAGGATGGGTAAACACCTACTCCGTGGGGTACTCCTGGGACCGCCGTTGGAACGAAGTGGCCCCCATCCCCTGCAGCGCCTCGGGCGCGGCGGCGGGCGTGTCTTGCGAGTCCCGGGGCAGGCGCACGGTGAACGTCGTGCCGTCCTCCGCCGTGGATTGCACCGACACCGTGCCCTGATGCGCCAGCACGAGCTGCCGCACGATGTACAGCCCCAATCCCAATCCACTCCCCCGTCCCGTCCTCGCCGGTCCCGCCTGACGGAAGGGATCGAACAGCGTGTCCAACAGGTGGCTCGGAATGGGCGTCCCCCGGTTGGAGATCTCCAACACCCTCCACCCCGCCCCCTCCTCCCGGCACCGCACCCGCACCGGCGTGTCGAGCGGCGTGTGCTCCAGCGCGTTGCCCACCAGGTTGCTCACCACCTGCGCGAGCCGCTCGAAGTCCCACACCCCCTCGCACGCCCCTTCAATGTCCAACAACAGCGAGCGCTCGGGGTGCACCGCCGTCATCTCCTCCAGCACCTGCTGGCACACCTGCGGCAGGCTCGTGGCCGACAGGTGCAGCGGAATGCGCCCCGCCAGCCGCGCCCGCGTCAGATCCAGGATGTCGGAGATCATGTTCCCCATGCGCGCCGCGCTCGTCTCGATGCGCTGCAACAGCCGCTGGTGCAGCACCGGCAGCCCCCGCCGCCCCAGCTCGCGCGCCGACAACGCAATGGCATGCAGCGGCGAGCGCAGGTCATGCCCGAGGATGCCGATGAAGCGCTCACGGAAGCGCGCCTCCTCCGCCATGCGCTCCAGCGCCCGCTTGCGCTCGGTGATGTCCATCATCGAGCCGATCATCCGCGCCACCCCGCCGCGCCCGTCTCGCGCCGCCCGGCCCCGGTCCAGCACGTCCACGTACGTGCCATCCTTGCTCCGGAAGCGGTACTCGGCCGTCCACGACTCGCCCCCTTCCGCCACCAGCCGATGCAGGCTGCCCACCACGCGCTCCCGGTCCATCGGGTGGATCTGCTCCGCCCACCACGTCTCGTCGCCCATCTCCTGGGGGTCGTAGCCCAGCATCCGGTGGCAGGCCTCGCTCCAGTAGATGTGGCCCGTGGAGGGCAGCCACTCCCAGAGCACGTCGTTGGTGGCGAGCGCCGCCAGGCGGTAGCGCTCCTCGGCCGCGCGCACCGCCTCCTGCGAGCGCAGGCGCTCGGTGATGTCCATGGCCACGCCCAGCACGCGCAAGGGCAGGCCCTCCTCGTGGAAGGACTGGCCCACCACCTCGTAGGTGTGCACCGTGCCGTCCGGCCACTGGCCCTGGAACTGGAAGGCATGGGCCCCCTCGGTGGAGCGCATCCGCGCGAAGGCCTCGGCGATGCGCACGCGCTCCTCGGGACGGGCGCGCCCCAACAGCCACTCCACCGTGTTGCCCAACCCCTCCGGCGGCGCCCCGAAGAAGTCCTCGGCGTTGGCGGACAACGAGAAGCTCCCCCGCGCCTCCGACCACTCCCACGTCACCATGTGCGCCGTCTCCAGCGCCAGCGACAGGTACGCCTCGCGCTCGCGCGCCTTGCGCTCCTGCTCCAGCGCCTCGCGCGCCCGCTCCAGCGCCTCGCGCAACACGCGCTCCCGCTCGTGCGCCTCGGTCCGGTCGGACAGCCACAGCGCGAACCCGTCCCCCTGCTTCACCGCCCGGGCCTGGAACCAGCGCTCCTCGCCTCCCCGCCGCACGTGCAACTCGAAGCAGAGCGGCGCGCCGCCCTCCACCACCGCGCCGAGCACCTCCGGCTCCGGCAGGCCCGCCACCCCCTGCCACGCCGATAGCGCGCGCGACGGGCCCGGCACCCACGGCTCGGCCGCCGGATTGAACGCCGTCCACTCGAAGTCGAGCAGCACGCCCGTCTCGCCACGCACCGACTGGAACAGGATGTACGGGTCGGGATACTCCCCGTGTACGGCTCCGGTGTGAGTGAGCCTGGCCATTCCCGATGAGTTCACGCGCTTCCCCCCGTCGACCCCGCTCCCAGCCGGACGAGGAGCCCCGGGAGGCGCGGGTACGAACGCGTGACAGTATGGCACGGGAGCCGGATCGAAATCCCGTCTCCCCGCGCGGGATTCCCGCTTTTCCCTTAAAAACGGCCTTTGAGCCCGAGAATGGGTAGGGCGATGGGGAGTGACGTGGCCGTCTTGTTCAAGGGCACGCCAAAACCACCCTCGTAGTTGAAAGCCAGCACCTCCTGGCTGAGGGTGACGTTGAGCATGTCCAGGTAGGCCTCGAGCGAGAAGGTCTCGTAGGCCCACGCCTTGGACAGGCGCAGGTCGAAGCGGAAGAAGGGCGGCAGCCGGTCCGCCCGGTCCAGGTCCACGGGAACCCACGAGGGCCGGCCGAGGAAGTCCGTGCCCTCCACCTGGGTGCGGCTGGTGAGGTTGCCGGTCTCGGGCCGGCCGCTGTTGAAGTGCAGCACGCCGCCCAGGGTGAAGTTGTTGGCGAACTTGTAGCTGAGCACCAGGTTGGCCACGTGCGTCTGGTCGAAGACGTAGGGCAGGTTCCCCTCGGCCTGGCCGATGACCTGCCCGCTCGCGTCGTAGCGGTAGAAGCGGGTGAGGCGGGTGCTGCGCTGCAGGGAGTAGGACAGCCAGCCGAACCAGTTGCCGCCCAGGGGACGGCGGATGAGCAGCTCCAGGCCATAGGACAGGCCCCGGCTGGGGCTGCCCAGCCCGCTGATGTCCGGAATGGGCTGCTCCTGCCTCGCCAGGCCGCGCACGGAGCCCTGACCCACGGTGGTGGGGGGCGGCCGGGGACGTCCGGGCTCACCTCCGTCGGGATCCGGGGGTGGCTGCGGGTTGGACGGCGGAGACTCGGCGCCGAAGGGCGTGAGCTCCATGGTGCGCGGCATCGGGTTGACGTAGCCATCCAGGCTCACGTCGAAGCCCGCGAGGCCCTGGTACTCCACGCCCGCGGAGATCTGCACCGCCTGCTGCAGGCCCTGCTTGAGGGCCCCGATGTCGACGACGGGCAGGCTGATGAGCGTGGTGGGCGTCTGGTGGTAGAGGCCCACGCCGCCCTTGAGCGTGAGCGTGTCCGTCAGCTTGTGGCGCGCCGTCACCCGAGGCTCGGCCACGAACGCGTTGACGCCGCCCGACAGGTAGTAGTTGTCCAGGCGCAGGCCGGGCACCACCGTCCAGCGCGAGCCCTCGGGCTTCCAGGTGAGCTCGGACCACAAGCCGCTGAAGGTGGCGATCGCCAGGGGTTGATCGATGCGCACCTCATCGATGCCGCCCTCCGGCAACTGGCTGCGGGAGAGCAGGTACACGAGCGCGCGCGTGTTCTCCACCTCCAGGCCGCCGCGCAATGACAGTCCCTGGCCCAGCTCGCGCGTGTAGCGCAGGCGGGCGGTCACGTTGCGCTGGTCCACGTTCACGGTGAGGCCATCGCCATCGGAGACCCCGCCCTGGACGGCGAAGCGATCCAGGCCCACGGTGACCCCGCCCTCCAGCTCGCCACCGGCGACGGGATGGGTGTAGCGCAGGTCCAGGCGGTGGAAGAGCACGGACAACAGGTTGGTGGAGCCCTCGTCCGTCATCGCCCGGGTGCCGAAGGTGTCCGAGGAGCCGAAGGCGAACAGGCGCAGCCGTCCCGGCCCCACCTTCTGCTCGACGCGCGCCTGGTAGTCGTAGAAGTCCAGCACCAGCTTCGAGTCGTTGAAGCCGGGTGGCTGCAGCGCGTTGGCCGCGAGCGCGATCAGCCAGGGCGTGTACGACAGGCGTCCGGCCACCGAGACGTTGGTGCCCGTGGACTGGAAGGGGTACTCGAGGAAGAGGCCAGCGTTGAGGAAGTCCGCGTAGGCGCTGCCGTGCAGCCGATCATCACGCGGGCGCGTGAGCCGGCCCTCCACCGCGCCACCGGTGATGCGGCCATATGGGGTGGGCGGGTTGCCGGGGTAGAAGTCGATGGTGTCGATGAAGTCCGGGTGGATGACCGCGGGCCCGAGGAAGAGGTGGAAGAGGATGGGGACGCGGATGCCGTCGAGGAAGTAGCCGGTGGCGGCCGGCTGGCTGCCGCGCACCACCGGGTAGGACACGCCCGAGAGCATGCTGCCCACGCCGGGCATGAGCATGACGACGCGGAAGGGGTCTCCCAGGGTGCCGGGAACCTCCCGCAGCTCGGCGTCATGCAGGGTGACGCGAGACACCTCGGTGCGCTCGCGATCACCGCGCACCACCGTCTCGTAGGGATTCACCACGAGCGGCTCCAGGCCGTACACCACCTCGAGCGCCTCGCCAGCCTGGAGCGCCTCGCGGAAGAAGCCGGGTTTGTGGCCGGCCGCGGTAATGCGCACGGTGTGCGAGCCCGGAGCGAGCCGGGCCTCGAAGCGGCCGTCCACCCCCGTCTCCACGGGCGCATCGCGCACCCCGTCGAACTCGAGCACGGCGCCGATGATGGGCTGGCGGTTGCCCTTGGTGCGCACCAGTCCGCGCAAGGAGATGGGCGGCAGGGGCTCGCCGGCGGAGGAGACCTCGGCGGGGGCCGCGGGCGCCTGGAAGTGGTACTCGAAGGTGAGCCGTACCGGCACCGGCACGCCCTCCACCTTCGCGGGAGAGAAGAGCAGGCGCGTCGCGGCGTGCAGCGCGGCCTGGTCGAGCAACGGGTGGACGCCCTGGAGCAGCCGCGCCTCGTCCACCTCGCCATCCTCGGCCACCAGCAGCTCCAGGCGCACCGTGCCCGCCACCGGCTGGGCGGCGAGCGCCTCGGGGTAGCGCGCGGGCGAGTCGGCCAGGAGCGCCGGGGGCTCGAAGCGCGGGGTGCCACCGTCCGAGCCCTCCGCGCCACCCAGGCTGAAGCCGCCGTCCTCGCGCAGCACGTCTCGCTCGGTGGACACGACGCCCGCGTCCTCCGTGGAGCGGGGCACGTCCGTCAGCTCGCCGAGGCCACCTTGCGGCGTATTGGGCACCTGGGCGCGGGCCGGCGCGAGCGGAAGCAGCACGGCGAGCAACACGCCCAACAGAGGCAGAGCACCACCCACGCCGCATCGCCGCTCGTCGACCACCATGCGCAAACCCCCATTCGGGAAAGGGGAGCCATGAGGCCAGGGCTGACCCGCCGAAGACAAGCCCCAAGCGCGCGGGGTGTGCGTCCGCTAGCGCTTCTGC
This sequence comes from Cystobacter fuscus, assembly GCF_002305875.1. Taxonomy (NCBI): domain Bacteria; kingdom Pseudomonadati; phylum Myxococcota; class Myxococcia; order Myxococcales; family Archangiaceae; genus Cystobacter; species Cystobacter fuscus. The sequence continues at coordinate 11,932,693 of NZ_CP022098.1, forward strand.
AGCGCCGAGGCCACCAGGCCGATCAGCTTGAGCTGGGTCCCATCCAGCTTGCGCAGGGTGCGCATGAGGCGGCGCAGCTCGGGCACCTCGTCGTACTCCTCCGGCGTGGACTCGGCCGCCCACGTCGCCACCTCGCCGGTGTTGAGCCCCAACAGCGAGTCGGACGGCATGCGCAACGCGATGCACAACCGCCGCAGCGACGGCACGCTCGGCAACATCCGGCCCCGCTCCAGCCGCCCGTACACCTCGGTCGCCAGCCCCACCCGCTCCGCCACGTCCGCCTGGGTCAATCCCGCACGAACCCGCGCCTCTCGCGCGAGCTCGCCCACATTCGCTGCGAGCTTGCTGGTCGAAGGTTGTCCCATCGCGGTTTCCTGGCCCTCCGTAAGGCGACCCATCAGGCCGTCTGCTTAGGGTCGGACAGGTGGCCCGTGACAGGATGAGAGGGGTAGTTGGAAGAACGGGGGACTCTAAGAGTGCTCGAATTCCCGAGGAGAACCCACGCACCGCCCCACGGGTCCACCGGTCACACCGCTCAGAGGCGAACCCGATGTGGCAGGTGGGATTTGGGACCAGAGCCAACAGGTGAGGGGAGAACCCTTCACATCCTGGACTTGGTTGAGGACCTGTTACCTCCACCCCGAAACCGCCCTCCAATGTTGTGTCGCCGACTATTCATGATTTACCCACCTGTCGGATGGCCATTTCACCGCCGGGCCCCGGGTCCGCCTAGGCTGTGCGGCGTGCAGACTCCGGGACATGCGGTTGTCAACCTCGCCCTCCTGGGCGGCTATGCGTCCCCCGCGCTCGCCGTCCCCATCCTCGTGGGAGCGGTGCTGCCGGACGTGCCCATCGCCGTGCTCTACCTGCGCGAGCGCTACGTGCGCGGCCTGAGCGACGAGCGCATCTGGAGCGAGAGCTACCAGCGCCCCTTCTGGCTCAACCTCATCCATGGCGCGCACTCCCTGCCCCTGTCGCTCCTGGGAGGAGTCGTGGCGCTGGCGCTGGGAGTGGCGCCCCTGGCCGCCTTCTTCGCCAGCGTCTTCCTGCACGCCCTGGCGGACTTCCCCCTCCACGTCCATGACGCCCACCGTCACTTCCTGCCCTTCAGTCATTACCGCTTCATCAGCCCCATCTCCTACTGGGACGTGCGCTACCACGGCCGCGCGGTGGCGCTCGGCGAGGCGCTGCTCGTGCTCGGCGTGTCGGCGTGGCTGTGGCCGCGCGTCCCGGGGGCCGCGCGCGCGGGGCTCGCCGCCGTGACGGTATGGTACGCCCTCAACTACTGGAAGAGCTTCCTGAGATGACGCCGCTGGCCTCGTGCGCCGCGCTCTGGATGGAGCTGACCGTGGCGGCGGCCGCCCTGCTGGTGCTCGTGAAGGCGGTGAAATACCGCGACTTCACCGAGACGCCCGCGCTGCTCTGGGAGGACGTGGGCTGGGTGGCGCTCGGGGAGCTGGTCGTGGCGCTGCTCGCCCTCTGCGGCCCGGTGGGGCGCGTGGTGGGGACGCTCGCGGGCACGCTGCTCTTCGCCGCGCTGTGGCTGGACGCGGTGCTCTTCCGCATCTTCACCATCGAGCTGGGCCCGGGGGGCGTGGGCAGCGTCATCCTCTCCGTGCTGTACCGGGAGCTGGCCGAGCTGGCCTTCGCCCGCCGCTTCTTCGCCGCCCATCGCCTCTTCGCCCTGCTGCCCCTCACCGCGCTGCTCGTCCACGCGGGTGTGCCGCTCGCGCCACCAGGAGCCCCCTCGGTGGGGCTCGCCCTCGTGCTCGGCACCGGGCTGACGCTCACCGCCGCCACTAGCGCGCCCCCACGCGCGCGCCGACAGGTGTTCGCCGCCAGTGCGCTGCTCGTCCTGGCCGCCCTGGCCGGAGGGCTGGCGCCGCCCCTCGCCCTGGCACTGGCCGCGGGAAGCCTGGGCGGGTGGGCCGGAGTGGGGCTCGTGCCCTCGCTCCGCGCGGGAGGGCCCGACGGGGTGCGCCACTTCTTCATCGAGCGGCCCCGGCCCGAGCCGCCCGGCTTCCAGCCCCGGCCGGAGCACGCGCCCCTGCTCACCCAGGCCCCGCGCCCTCCCCGTCCGAGCGCCGCGCATGGCCTGCTCCGGGGAGAGGACGTGCTGCTGTTCACCTTCGAGTCCGTGGGCCAGTGCCACCTGGACGCCGTGTCGCCGGGGGGAGCCCGCGCGCCCTTCCTGGAGGGGCTGTGGCCCCGGGCGCTGCGCTCGCGCCACCACGCGTGCGTGTCACCGACGACGAACAACGCGCACCGGGCGCTCTACACGAGCGGCTATGGCGAGGGCCCCTCGGCGAGCCTGGGCGCGCTGCGGGAGGCGGGCTACCGCACCGTGTACCTCACCACCGCGCGCACGGCCGACTATGGCCTGCGGGAGATCCTCGACGCGGCGGGCTTCTCTCATGTCATCGACCGGGAGGACCTGGAGACGCCGGGAGAAGGGGCGCCGTCGGACCAGGTGCTGCTGACCCGGGGCCTCGAGCGGCTCGCGGCGGTGCTGGCGGGACACCGGCCCTTGCTGCTGCACGTGCACGCCACGCACACGCACGTGCCCTACCGGGTCGCCGAGCCGGAGCGCTTCCACCGCTTCGACATGGCCGAGGACCGGGGCCGCTTCTTCAATGGCATCGAGGAGGGGGACTGGCTCTTCGGGGCGCTGCGGGACGGCCTGCGCGAGCGGGGCCTCGTCGAGGAGCCGCTGGTGGTGCTCAGCAGCGACCACGGCCAGGCGTTCGGCGCGCTGGGCTACCAGTCCCACGGCAGCGCGGTGACGCGCGAGGAGCTGGACGTGCCCCTGGTGATGCACCACCCGCGGCTGCCCGCGCGGGAGGTGGCCTTCTCCTCGCACTTCGACGTGATGCCCACGGTGGTGGACCTGCTGGGGCTCGGCCATGACACGCCCGTGTGGGGCGAGTCCCTGCTGCACGAGGACCGGCGGCCCGAGCTGCTCGTGTGGGCGGGCCATCCCTCGCGCCGGACCACGTCTCATTATGGCTTGTTGCTGCGGGGGGAGAAGCTGATGGTGGACCTGACGCTGGGCCGGTGCCTGCGCATGGACTGGGGGGAGGAGCACGTGGAGACGGTCGAGGGGGCGGAGAAGGAGTACCTCGAGGCGCTGGTGTCCCGGTTGATGAGCCTGCGGGGTGTCACGTGAGGAGCGCACCGCTGTCGCGGCCCGAGCGCCCCCGGGTGCTCGTCCTCTGCCCGGGAGCCTGGGACAAGGTGGCGCTGGAGACGCGCTTCGAGGGGCGCTACGAGCTGCTCTACGACGGGGAGAACCTGGTGGAGAGCCCCTCGCTCTGGGAGGGCCTGCGCTTCGACGTGTTCCGCTGGGTGGAGCGCACGGCGGCGGCGTGGCGGGGCCAGGGACTCGTGGGTGTGGTGGGCACGGGGGACTATCCGGGCTGCATGCTGGCCTCGCTCGTCGGCGAGCGGCTGGGCCTGCCCGTGCCCGCGCCCGCGGTCGTGGTGCGGCTGAGCCACAAGTACTACAGCCGTCGGATCCAACAGGAGTGGGTGCCCGAGGCCACGCCCACCTTCGAGCCCCTCCATCCCTTCGCCGGGCCGCCCCGGATGGAGCGGCTCGACTACCCGCTGTTCATCAAGCCGGTGAAGGGCACCATGTCCATCCGCGCGCGGCGGGTGAACGACGCGCGGGAGTGGCGCGAGGCGGTGCGCTTCTCGTGGCGCGAGCGCCTGGAGAAGTACCTGCTGCTGCGGCCCTACCAGCACCTGCTCGAGCGCTACACGGACGCCCGGGTGCCCGCCTGGTATTTCATCGGCGAGACACCGCTCACCGGCACGCAGGTGACGGTGGATGGCTTCGTCGAGGGGGGAAAGGCCGTGGTGATGGGCATCGTCGACTCGGTGATGTACCCGGGGACGATCAGCTTCCAGCGCTTCGAGTACCCCTCGGTGCTGCCCGAGCCGGTGCAGGCGCGGATGCGCGAGGTGGCGGTGCGGCTGATGGAGGGCAGCGGCTTCGACCACGCGTGCTTCAACGTCGAGATGTTCCACGACGCGGCGAGCGACCGGGTGATGGTGATTGAAGTGAACCCGCGCATGTCCTACCAGTTCGCGGACCTCTACGAGCGGGTGGACGGGATGAACACCTACGAGGCACAGCTCGCGCTGGCGGTGGGGCGGCCGGTGCCCTGGAGGAGGCGGGCGGGGCGGGACGGCGCGGTGGCGAGCTTCGTCATGCGCCGCTTCAGCGACGCGCGGGTGGCGCGCGTGCCCTCGGCGGAGGAGCTCGCCCGGGTGAAGGAGCGCTTTCCGGGCACCGTCATCCAGGTGCTGTGCGCGCCGGGGGAGCGCTTGTCGGAGCATGACCAGGACGTGGGCAGCTACCGCTACTGCATCGTCAACCTGGGCGCCCCCACGCGCGAGGAGCTGCTCGAGCGCTACGAGCAGGTGGAGCGGATGCTGCCCTTCACCTGGGGGTGAGTCACGGCGCCCAGCGCTGGGGGCGCGAGCGCAGCGTGGTGAGGCCCATCGCGTCACACCACGCGAGGTAGCGCTCGCGAGGGACGCCCGCCCAGGCCAGGTCCTCGAGGGACTCGCGCAGGGGAGCGTCCGTCACCACGGTGGCGAGCCGGCGGTAGAGCAGCGCCTCCTGGCGATGGGCGCGCAGGGTGGCCGCGAGCTTCTCCGCGCCCCGGGGCCGCACCGTCCACGTGGCCGCGTCCTCGGGGATGCGCTCCAGGTGGCCGTACTCTCCGAGCAGCAGGCTCGCGCCCTTCTCGCCGAAGCCGGGCAGGCCGGGGATGCCATCCGCGGCGTCGCCCACGAGCGCCAGCAGGTCCGGCACGCTCGCCGGCGCCACGCCCAGCCGCGCCCGCACCGCCGCCTCGTCCATCTCCTTGTGCTGCTTGCGGTCCACCTGCACCACGCGCTGGCCACGCACGCACTGCCCGAGGTCCTTGTCCGGGGTGAGCAGACGCACCTGCTCCACCTGTCCGGCCCAGCGCGCGGCGGCGGTGCCCAGCGCGTCATCCGCTTCCAGCTCCTTCATGGACCACACGGTGAGCCCGAGCGCGCGCGCCGCCTCCTCGGCCGCGTCGAATTGCGCGTGCAGCTCCGGGGGGACGCCCTCGTCGGACTTGTACCCGGCGAACAGCTCGTTGCGGAACGAGTGGATGGGGTTGTCGAAGGCCACCGCCACGTGGCTCACCGCCTCGTGCGCGTCGTGCAGGAGCGCGAGCAGCGAGGCGGCGAGCCCCACCGTGGCCTTCACGTCCCGGCCGTCCGGAGCTTGGACTCCAGGACGAGGAGAAAAGTGGGCACGGAACAGTTCGTAGGTCCCATCGACGAGGTGCAGGCGCATGGGACACAGGTGTAGCCTATCCGCCGCCGCCGCCGCACCCGCGCACCCAAGCCGCATGCCTCCGGACACCTTCCTGGCCCCGCTCACCACGCCGCGGCTGCTGCTGACCCTGCTGCCGCCGGATGCCGCCGCGCGCGTGCTCGCCTATCACCTCGCCAACCGCGAGCACCTGGGGCCCGTGTCGCCCGCGCGCCCGGACAACTTCTTCACCGTCACCTGGTGGCGCTCGCGCCTGGCCCAGGACGCCGAGGACTGGCGGCGCGGCCAGGCCCTGCGCCTCTTCCTGCTGCCGCGCGAGGCCCCGCCCAACACGAGCCCGGTGCTGGGCAGCGTGTCGCTCAACGACATCCGCCGCGGGCCCCTGCAATGCGCCGAGCTGGGCTTCGGGCTCGACGCGCACCACCAGGGCAAGGGGTTGATGAGCGAGGCGGTGAGCGCCGTGTGCGACCATGCCTTCGGGCCCCTGGGTCTGCACCGCCTGATGGCCAACCACCTGCCGGACAACCACCGCAGCGCCGCGGTGCTGCGCCGCGTGGGCTTCCAGATCGAGGGGCTCGCGCGCCAGTCCGTCCTCATCGAGGGCCGCTGGAGGGATCACGTCCTCACGGCGCGCGTGGCGCCCGAGCCGCCCGAGGACTGAGCCTTACTGGGAGCGGCGCTGGGCGAAGAGCCAGGTGCTCACCGCCTCGTCGAGGTAGACGGTGTCGAAGATGTCATGGCCCAGGCCGGGCAGCTCCGTGTAGTGCACGGAGGTGTTGCCCACGGCCTTGAACAGCTCCAGGAAGGCGCGGCTCTCGGAGACGGGCACCTCCTTGTCCGCGTCGCCGTGCCACATCCACAGGGGCACGCCCTTGAGCCGCTCCGCCACGGAGCGATCCGCCGAGCGCTCGGACACCGACAGCACGGCGGCGAAGCGATCCGGGAAGCGCGCCGCGAAGCGCAGCGCCCCCTGAGCCCCGATGGACTCCCCCGCCAGGTACACCCGCCGACGATCTCCTCCGTACTCGGCGAGCGTCCTGTCCACGGCGCGCAGGGCGAAGTCCGCCACGTCCCCGCTCCAGTCCGCGCCGGGCGGACACTGGGGAAGCACCAGCAGGGCCGGGTAGCGCTCGGGGTGCAGGCGCACCGCCGCCGCCAGACGCTGGGAACGGGGCAGCGTGCCCTCCGTGCCGCGCGAGTTCGCCCCATGCAACCCCAGGAGCACCGGCCACCCCTGTCCGGGGCGGTAGTTGGGTGGCAGATAGACGGAGTAGGAATACGACACCCCACGCAGGGTGAGCGTCTTGGCCACGAACGAGCCCGGAGTGCTCGGAGGAGACGCGTCCTGCCCCGGCGTGCCCGCCGTCAACCACGCCACCAGCACCATCGTGACCGCGCCCATGGAGCTCCTCGGACTGTCCGTCCACCGCCAGGAGCGAAGGTCGAACGAGTGACAGAAGCTACCTCCGCGCGGAGGGACCGGAAGTCCCCGCCAGAGGGACCGCGGGGCAAGGGTTGCGTTTCCATCACCTCGGCCGCGCGACGTGACAGGCCGGGAAGAAAAGTGCGGCCGCGCACGGACCCGGTGGTTTCCCACTCAACGAGTCCGTGCGCGGCCAGCCGCAGCCAGAAGCACCTTGGAGGGGTTTTGCGCCGACTGCACCTCCAATATACATGAAGGTATTCCGCTTTTCACCGTCTTCGCGGTTTTTTTCGTTCCAAGCGGTAATCCGGACCCACGGGTCCGGCGCGCTAACGTCTGCTGGACATCATCGAGCCGATGAAGAGCAGCACGACGGCGCCGATGATGGCGCCGATGAAGCTGCTGGCCTGGAAGAAGCGCCAGCTCCCGCCGCGGATCACCGAGGCGAGGAAGCCACCCATGAACGAGCCGCCGATGCCCAGCAGGGTGGTGGCGATGATGCCCATGGCCTGACGGCCCGGCATGATGGCGCGGGCGATGAGCCCCGCGAAGAAACCCAAGATGATCCACGAACACAGGCCCGAGCCCATCTCCGCTCCTCCTCGACCTCGAATGGGGTGATGACGCAGTGTGCATGAAGTACGCCCGGGGGCGAGTTTCTATTGCGTGCCGGGCGGATCAGCCGCCGGCCCGTGCCACCTCGCGCAGGCTCTCCTCCACGCCCGCGAGCAGCTCGTCCAGCACGGCGTCCGGGATGTTGAGCGCGGGGGCCACGTACACCGTGTCGCCCAGGGGGCGCAGGTACAGGCCGCGCCGCCGCGCCGCCTCGTACACCCGCCAGCCCGCCCGGGCCAGGTAGCCCCCGCCGCCCAGGTCCACCGCGCCCACCATGCCCAGCGCCCGGGGCCGCGTCACGCCGGGGATGTCCGCGGCCATGCGCTCGAAGGCGGCCTTCACCCGGGGCGCCTTGCGCGCCACCTGCCCGAGCACGTCCTCGTCCCGGTACACCGCGAGCACCTCGCGCGCCACCGCCGCGCCCAGCGGGTTGCCGCAGTACGAGTGCCCGTAATACAGCGCCCGCTCGCTCCCGCCCCCGAAGCCGGAGAACACCCGCTCGGTGGCCAGCGTCGCCGCGAAGGGCATGAGGCCCCCCGACAGCGCCTTGGCCAGACACAGCAGGTCGGGCACCACGCCCGCCAGGTCGCACGCGAAGCGCGCCCCCGTGCGCCCCAGGCCCGTGAAGACCTCGTCGGCGATGAGGAAGGTGTCCACCGCGCGCGTGGCCTCGCGCACCGCCCGGAGGAAGGCGGGCGCGTACACGTGCATGCCCGCCGCGCCCTGGATGAGCGGCTCGAGGATGACGGCGGCGATCTCGTCCGGGTGCGCGCGCAGCGTGGCCTCCACCCGGGCGAAGGCGCGCTCCCAGCCCTCGGGCTCGGCCGGGGACGGCACGTGCACCACGTCGAAGAGCAGCGGCCCGAAGACGTCGCGGAACACCTCGACTCCGCCCACGCTCGTGGCGCCGATCGTCTCGCCATGGAAGGCGCCCGAGAGCGTGATGAAGCGCGTGCGCGCGGGCCGCCCGTTCTGCGCCCAGTACTGGGCCGCCATCTTGATGGCCACCTCCACCGCCGTGCTCCCGTTGTCCGAGTAGAAGACGCGCGAGAGCCGCTCCCCCTCGGGCACCCCGGCCTGTCCCGCGCCCGGCGCCAGGGCGACGAGCTCCCCGGCCAGCCGCGCGGCGGGCGCGTGCGTCACCCCCGCGAGCGAGGTGTGGGGAAAGGCCCCGGCCTGCTCGGTGAGGGCGCGCACCAGCCGTGGGTGGCGATGCCCCAGGGTGGATACCCACCACGAGCCGTTGGCGTCCAGGTAGCGCGAGCCGTCCGCGTCGAACAGGTAGGGCCCCTCGGCCCCCACGACGACCAGGGGATCCGTCCGGGCGATGTACTCGTCCATCGGGGTGTAGGGGTGCCACACATGCCGCTTGTCCAGGGCGACGACTTCCGAGCGCTGCATTTCCACGTCCTCCCACACTGCCACCGGGGCGCGCGTGCCTACCACGGGGCCCGGCCGGGGGCGCGTCTGGAGTGGGCCAGGGTAGAGGGTGACCCGTGCCGCCGGGCGAGGGGTGGCCCGCTCGTCCGCCGGAAGGCATCGGAGGCGCGGAGGAGCGGCGGAGGCGGGAAGGACGCGTTAGATGGAGCGCGTGGCCGCCAACCTCCGCCTCCGCATCCTCGAATCCATCACCGATGTCTCCGCCACCGAGTGGAACGCCCTCGCCGGACCCGAGGCGCCTCCGTTCATCCGCCATGAGTGGCTCGCCGCCATGGAGGAGAGCGGCAGCGCGACGCTCGAGACGGGGTGGGAGCCGCAGCACCTGACGCTCTGGCGCGACGAGAAGCTGGTGGCGGCCTCGCCCGCCTACCGCAAGCACCACAGCATGGGCGAGTACATCTACGACTTCTCGTGGGCGGGCGCCGCCGAGCGGCTCGGCGTGGAGTACTACCCCAAGCTCGTGGTGGGCGCGCCGCTGTCGCCGGCCACCAGCGCGCGCTTCCTCATCGCCCCGGGCGAGGACGTGCCCGCGCTGCGGCTCCTGCTGCTGCGCGCGGCGGTGGAGAGCGCGAAGGAGGGGGGCTGCTCCTCGGTGCACTTCCTCTACCCGCGCGAGGACGAGGCGGAGCTGATGGAAGAGCAGGGGCTCGCGCGCCGCATCACCCTGCAATTCCACTGGAAGAACCCGGGCTACCGCACCTACGACGACTACCTCTCGCGCTTCGACTCCAAGCGCCGCTCGCAGATCAAACGCGAGCGGGCGGCGGCCGCCACCCAGGGCATCACCGTGCGCACGGTGCGGGGGGAGGAGGTGGGCCCGGAGCATGCCCGGCGCGCCTTCGGCTTCTACGAGGCCACGTGCACGAGCCGGGGGCCCTGGGGGCAGGTGCAGCTCACCGAGGACTTCTTCGTGCGCATCTTCCGCGCGATGCCGGACACGGTGGAGCTCGTGCAGGCCGAGCGCGCGGGCAACGTCATCGCCGGGGCCTTCAACCTCGCCACGCCCGAGCGCCTCTATGGCCGCTATTGGGGGTGTCACGAGGAGCATCCCTTCCTGCACTTCCACGTGTGCCTGTACCACTCGGTGGAGGACAACATCCGCGCGGGGCGCCGCGTGTTCGAGCCCGGCGCGGGGGGCGAGCACAAGATCGCCCGGGGTTTCGAGCCCACGGCGGTGCACAGCGCGCACCTGCTGTTCGACCAGACACTGGACAAGGCGGTGCGCGACTTCCTCCACCGCGAGCACGCCCACCTGCGGCCCGCCGTCGAGCAGGCCGAGCAGCTCGCGGGGCTCAAGCCCTGGCCCCTGCCCGGCCGGGCCTCGGGGGAGTGAGGGCCGCCCGCCCGCCCTCTTGTAAGGCGGACGATGGATTGTGACGGAAAAGTGAAGGGACCGGAGGCAACCCGCTCTAGAGTCACTCCGCTATGAAAGCGCCTGAGACGGATGAAGCCTTCGTGCAGTGGTATGAGGACTGCTGGGCTGATCGGGACGAGGTGGAATACCCCAAGCTCTTCGGCAACATCAGCGAGGAGGTCTACACGCTGGAACAGACGGGTGCGCTGGAAGCGTGGATGGACAGTGACGAGCCCTCCGCGGCGAAGGAGCTCGATCCCAACTGGCTCCCCATGGGCGTGCGGGTCGCGCCGCCCACGCCCGAGTACCCCTACTGGACGTATGTGACGAGCGGCCTGTCCAACCCCTTCACCCTGGCCCCCGGAGAAGAGGTGCAGGAAGGGGCGCCGAGTGGACTGGGCTACGAGATGGTCATCCACACGCCCGAGGAGGAGCGCTGGCCGGTGCTGCGGCTGGTGGACATGATGGCCTACAACCTGGTGTGCGCGCGGCTGTTCGCCGTGGGGCACCGCTACCCGGTGGAGGGCACGCTCACGGGCGGCGAGTCCAAGCTCAACGGCTTCGTCTTCGTGACGGACCCCTCGCGCCCCGCGCACTTCCAGCTCGAATCGGGCCGCGTGCAGCTGCTCACGCTGGTGGGCGTGACGAAGAACGAGATGGCCTTCAGCCGCTCCAACGGCATCGATCGGCTGATGGCGAAGCTGGTGGCGGCGGGCACCGGCTACATCACCCACCCGGGGCGGGAGCAGGTGCCACTCTAACGCGCCACCTCTCCCACCCAGGCGCTCACGCGAGGCGGCCCAGGAGGACGCCGCCCGCGTCCACGCCCAGACCCCACTGCCGGCCGGAGATGTCCACCCGGGGCCCGAGCGGCAGCGGGTGATGGGACCAGGTGTTTCCCCCATCCTCGCTCACGTGAAGCGCGGGCTCGACGCCCCGGGCCGGGTCCACGCCGCGGGTGAGGACCCGCAGCACGCCCTCGGTGGCCACCAGCCGCACCGGCTCGCGGCCCGCGGGCAACGGCTCGCCCCAGCGCACCCCGGTGTCCTGACGCTCGCCCACCCGCGTCTGGCCGTCCACGACCGCGACGACGAAGGCCCCGTCCACGTCCACCACTCGAGCGGCCCCCACCTCGCGGGGACTCCACGTCTGGCCTCCGTCCAGCGAGAGCGACAGGCCCTGCCCCAGGAGCGCCACGCCCCCGTCCACGCGCCGCAACCGCTCGGTGCGCGGCTCCCGCTCTCCGGCCAGGCGGACCTCCGTCCACGTGGCCCCCCCATCCACGGTGTGTCCGAGGAACCCGGCACCCAGCACCCACAGCTCCCGCTCGCTGACGGCCAGCACCTGCGTGAGGGAGGGCGCGCTCACGGGCCCTCGCGCCTGCCACTCGCGGCCCCCATCCACCGACACCAGCAGGTGGTAGTCCGAGCCCGTGCCCGAGGCGCGCAGCGTGCCGACGATGGCGGCGCCCACCGGGCCGGAGCAATCCAGGGCCTGCACCCAGCCCGCCCCCTCCCAGACAGTCGTCGGGTTGCCCGCCGCCACGCGCAGCAGCCGGGCGCGCCGGGCCTTCATCCGCTCCAACAGGCCCCCCTCCGCGGGCTCCTCCACCCCACCGACCCACCCCAGGCCCTCGGGGCCCACTCCGACCGCGCTGGCCTTCATGCCTCCGGCCAGCTCTCCCAAACGCTCCCAGTCTCTCTCCGGCACGCGTGAACCTCGGAATGCGAAGAAGTGCGGCGGGAAGATGCCAGCCCCTTCCAGAGCAGGGAAGCGAACAGGTGAGGGAGGGGACAAGACAGGAACGCCCCAGGGCCCGCCTCCCTGCCTGCCCGGTGGCATCCGGCGAGAGCCCCCTCCAGCTTCCTGCCAGCTCGAAGGGGGAGGAACACATGAAGAAGGCAACAGTGGGAGTGGTGGCGGGTGTGGCGGTGCTGACCCTGGGCGCGGGCACGGCCCTGGCTCGTGAGGACAACCGGGAGTCCAGCGCCGACATGCGCGGCGTGTCCGTGCTCGTCGGCGGCGGCGTGGAGGGCTACACCAGCTCGCTCGGCTCGAACATCCGCCCGGGCGCCGCCTACGGGGCCACGCTCATGCTCCGTCCGTCCAAGGTGCTGGGCCTGGAGCTTGGCTACTCGGGCGCGTCCAACAACTTCAACCGCGGCACGGTGTCCACGACCGGCACGACGCGGGGCCCGGACGTGATGCGCAACGGCGCCCAGGCGGTGGCCACCCTCGGCCTCACCGCCGCGCCCCTGCAGCCCTACGTGCTCGCGGGCGTCGGCCTCAGCCGCTACAACGTCCGCGCCGAGGCGCAGGGCTTCCAGGACGACACCGTGGGCAACGTGCCACTCGGCGGCGGACTGCGCCTGCACATCGGCGACTTCACCGCGGATGCGCGCGTGAACTACAACGTCCTCATCGACCAGCAGTTCGCCACCGGCGTGCCCACCACCACCCCGGGTACCCCGGTGGACGAGGCCTTCAGCAACGGCGGCACCTACACGGGCACCCTCAACCTCGGCGCGACCTTCTGAGTCACGCCCTCGAGGCTCCCGGGGCCGGGGCAATGCACGAACGGCCGCGCCTGTCTGTGAACGGCTTCACACCCGAGCCGTGAAGCCGTTCACAGCCGTCCGCCTCCATCGGAGGTAGAACGGAGGATGGGCTCGGGAACTCGCGTTCCGTCGATCCCGAACGCCACACCCGGGGCACGACCCGGGCGCGGCGCGCGAAGGCCACGCCACCCGGGTGGCATCGCGCGGGAGACTGGAACGCCGAGGCCGTGCAGGGGGGGAAAACGGCCGACGTCGACGAGCCCAGGGGGCAGGGAGGGGGCCGCGCCGGAGGGCGCGGTCCCATGGGGTCCTACTCCACGTCCCGACGCAGGCGCTCGACATCCAACAGGGTGATCTGCCCACCGTCGAGGGCGAGCAGGCCGTCCTGCACGTAGTTGCGCAGCCACTTGTTGACGCTCTCGCGCGTCACCCCACACTGGTTGGCCAGCTCCACCTGGGTGCGCTTGGGCAGCACGACGCCCCCGGGGCCCGGCTGCCCCTGGGTGCGCGCCAGCTCCAGCAACACCCGCACCAGCCGCGCGCGCCCCTCCAGGAAGGCGGCGTCATGCACCAACTGGGTGACGCGCCGCACCATGCGGCTGAGCACCGCCAGCAGGCCCATGGCCACCAGGGGCCGCTCCGCGAGGAAGCGCCGGAAGTCCTCCTGGTGCAGGCTCAACAGGTGGGTCTCCTCGCGCGCCACCGCGTCCGTCGAGCGCGGCTCTCCATCCAGCAGCGCCAGTTCCCCGAAGGAGTCGCCCCGGTGCAGCATCGCCAGGATGACCTCGCGGCCCTCCGAGGAACTCAACCGGATGGCCACCTCGCCCCGGCGGACGATGAACAAGGCCGTCCCCACGTCCCCCTTGTGGAAGATGACCTCGCCCTTGACGTAGCGCCGCTGCTGCATCAGTCCCGAGAGATGCCCCAGGTCCTCTTCCGAGAGCTGCTCGAACATGGGGATTTGCGCCAGCAGTTGCGAATAGGGCGGCATGAATCAACCTCGGCGTCCAGGCGGGGGGAACTGGCAAGCGGGAAAGTCTCTACTTGCTGGTCCCCGGGACCAAAAGGAATTTGGTGATGCTCCCGGCGCGGAATGCTCGCTCGTGGGCATGCCGACGACGGCGGGCCGGGAGTCCGAGCGAGGAGCCATGACCCGGCCCCACCCCCAGGGTCCGCTTGCCAAGAGAGGGGGGGTGGGTGTAACGCCTTATGGAGAGCAGCAAGCGTGGATGCCACGAAGGTGGTCCTCGAAAACCGACGAGCATGACCGCAGAGGCATCATCCACCCTTCCCACTCCCCGGCCGCCCCAATGTCCCCGTTGTGGGACACTGGTACCGAACACGCCGTCGGGCACGCAGGTCATCCGCTGCGCGGGATGCGGGGCCGCGCTCCAGGTGAGCGTGCGCCCCATGGACGTGGCACGCACGCCCGAGCCCTCCACGGCCGTGGCGGAAGGGGCCGCCCGCCCCCGTCGCCGCCCCATGGTGGAGGTGCCCGGCCCCCAGCGCGCCAACGCCCAGCCCGTCCCCACCTTCACGGTGGAGTTGTCCCAGTCCGACATCGACACCGAGGGCATCGAGCCCGAGGGCAAGCCGCCCGCCCAGGCCCCCGCCGCCGCGCCCCTTCCCCCACCGCCTCCACCGCCCGCCATCCTCGACACGCCCTGGTTCGCCGAGGACATCGAGCGGCTGCCCGAGGCGAACGCGAGTCTCGGACAACTCGCCCTGGAGAACTTCGAGTCCCTGCCTCCCCTGCGCCCGCGGCCGGATGTGCCCTCCGCCTCGCGCGGCCCACCGTCCACCTCCCAGCCCCCGTCCTCCCGCGGCAAGTGAACACCGCCCGGCTGGTCGGAGAGCGGACGAGCCATGTCCGCTGGAATCCCGCGCGGAAGGGTGCGGTATCATCCCCCGGGCGCGGGCTCTCATGGCGCACCGCTTCTCGTGGAGGGAGTGAACGCAGCGTGATGAGGAACGCAACCAGCAGGGAGCCGCTCAAGGGCCTCCCGGCGGATCTCCAGACAGCCCGGCGGGGCTGCGCCGATCTGGGCCCCCAGGTCGAGCGCATCGCCGAGCAGCTCGCCGCCGCGCTGCGGCAGGCGTCGCAGGAGCTCCACCGGCTGGAGTCCCAGCGCGACGAGCTGCGCCGGAGCGCTCGCGACACGCCGCCTCCCGTGATGCCCAGGCTGCTCGAGCGCATCGAGGAGCAGGGCCAGTGCGTGCAGCGACTGGAGCGCGCCCACCAGGGGCTCGAGGAGCTGCGCGCGGCGCTCGGCTCCATGGGGGAGCACCTGGAGCGCGGCCTCGAGCAGCAGGCCACGGAGCGGCACGAGCACGAGGCCATCCTGCGCGAGGAGAAGCGGATGTGGCTGCGCGAGCTGCTCTCCCTGCGCCAGCGGCTGGAGGGCGCGGAATCGGCCGCCGAGCGGCCCCGCGCCGGCAACGACGACCTGGCCCGGCTGCGCGCCGAGAAGGAGCGGCTCACCCAGCGCGTGGCCGAGCTCGAGCGGGGCCTCTCCGCCCGGGACGAGACGCTGCTGGCCAAGGAGCAGACGCTCGCGGACCTGCGCAAGATGGTGTCCCTGCTCACCCCGGCTCCGCCCACGCCTCCCGCCACTCCGACTCCCGCCGAGCGCCTGCCAGCCGTAGCGGAGTCCACCGCGCGGCCGCGCTCCGCCCCGACGCCCACGGAGCAGCTGTTCGGCAACAACACGATGCAGTTGGCCCAGCACCTGCTGGAGTCGCTCGGCACCGGGGAGGTGGAGGAGGCCATGCCCGCGCCGCCCCCACCTCCGCCCAAGCCCGAGCGCAGACCCACCAGCCGGGAGATCCGCTTCGGGCCGCTCGACGAGTTCACGGTGGGCCCGCCGTCCCTGCCTCCACCGGTGCCGTCCATGTCGCCGCTGGTTCCGGGGATGCCGCCTCCTCCGCCACCCGTCATGCCCAAGGCCAGCGCGCGCGTGCCCACCGCGTCCCGCACGCCCTCCACCATCACGCCCACCGTCCCCCTGATGGAGCGTCCGGGCACGCTCGTCATCAGCGAGGACATGTTCAACGACGTGCTCGCCGAGCAGAACGAGCCCGGTCCCACCGGTAGGAAATGAGCAACCCGTCTGGCCACCCCACCCTGCCGGCGCGCTTCGGCCGCTATGTCCTGCTCAGCCACCTGGGGCGCGGGGGCATGGCGGACATCTACCGCGGCGTGGCGCTCGGGGCCGGGGGCTTCGCCAAGCCCGTGGTCGTCAAGCGCGTGCTCCCCGAGGCCATCCTCCAGGAGTCCGCGGTGAAGATGTTCATCGAGGAGGCGCGGCTGTCCGCGCTCCTGCAGCACATGAACATCGCGCAGATCTTCGACTTCGGAGAGCAGCGCGGCGAGTACTTCATCGCCATGGAGTTCATCCATGGCCGCGACCTGCACGACATGATGCGGCGCGTGGCGGCGCGCGGCCAGGGCATCCCCGTGCACATCGCCTGCTACATCGCCATGGAGGTGCTCAAGGGCCTGGACTACGCGCACCGCGCGCGCTCGGCCGCGGGCGAGCCCCTGCAGCTGGTGCACCGCGACGTCAACCCCACCAACATCATCATCTCCTTCGAGGGAGAGGTGAAGCTGCTCGACTTCGGCGTCGCCCTGGTGGGCAACTCGGGCAGCACCAACAACGTGCGCGGCAAGCCGGGCTACATCCCGCCCGAGCAGCTCGCGCGCAAGAAGGCCGACGGGCGCGGTGACATCTTCGCGCTCGGCATCACCCTCTACGAGATGCTCTCGCGGCGCCATGCCTTCAAGCAGGGCACGGTGATGGACGTGCTCAAGCAGACGGTGGCGCTGCGCGCCCGGCCCCTGCGCCTGCAGGACGCGGCCCCCTTCCTGCCCGAGGCGCTGTGCAACGTGGTCAACCGCAGCGTGCTGGCCAACCCGGACGAGCGCTACCAGACGGCCGCCGACGTGCTCGACGCGCTGGATGAGTTCCTCCTGTCCGCGGGCCTGCGCGTGTCCCAGCGCGACCTCGCCGCGCTCATGGCCACCTGCTACGAGCCCGAGGTGCGCGCCCCTCCCGTGCAGCCGCCCATCCCCCCGGGCCTGCTCGCCCAGGAGGCCCCCCGGCGGCCGCCGGCCCCACGTACACCGTGCGCGAGCCGGGCGGCGGCCTCTACCTCATGAAGCTGGGCGAGGAGGACGTGCAGCTGCTCTTCGCCTCCGGCAAGCTCTCGCCCGACGTGCAGGTGTCCCAGTCCGGCGGCCCCTTCCTGTCCCCCTCCGCCTTCCCGCGCCTGAGCGCTGCGGCGAACGCCGCCCACGAGCGCCTCGCCGCCCGGCGCGCCACCGCCCCCCGCCCCCGCTACGCCGGCAACCTCACCCTCGCCTCGCCCCTGCGCGTCATGGCGCGGCTGATGCTCGCGCGCGTCACCGGCCGGCTGCACTTCGAGGACAACCGCGTCCACAAGGAGCTGTTCCTCAAGGCGGGGCAGATCATCGCCGTGCGCTCGAGCCTCGCCGCGGACCGCTTCGGCCCCTTCCTCCTGAGCCAGGGCAAGCTGACCACCGAGCAGTGGCAGCGCGCGGTGGAGGGCACGCGCCCCTTCTCCGGCCGGCTGCTGGAGGCGCTGCTGGCCTCCCGCGTCCTGTCCCCCGCGGAGCTCGCCGAGTGGACACGCGAGCACCGCCGCTCCGTCGCGCTCGGCCTGCTCACCTGGGCACGCGGCCGCTACGCCTTCTTCGAGAACGAGACGCCCATCAACGACGGCTCCGAGGAGCGGCTGGGGGGCCTGGCGCTGCTCAACGAGGGCCTGCGCATGCACTACCCCCTGGAGCGCCTGGTGCGCGAGCAGGAGCCGCTGCGCCACAAGCCGCTCTACCGCAACCTGGACGCCCCCGTGACGGCCAACGACCTGAGCCTGTCGGCCTCCGAGCTGCGCGCCGCCTCACTGCTGAACAAGCCGGGGCATACCCTGTCCGGCGCGCTTGCGGAACTCAAGCGTCCGGAGGATGAAGTGGCCCTGCGCCGGGTGGCGTTGCTCTTCACCGAGGTCGGGCTGCTGGCATCGGCCTGAAAAGAGCGGCCCGGCGGACGAGGGGCGCCGATGGGAATCGTTCTCGGAATCGATCTGGGCACGACCAACAGCTGCATGGCCCGGGTGGACCCCGCCACGGGGCAGGCCCGCGTCCTGCTCAACCGCGAGGGCGAGCGCACCACCCCCTCCGTCGTCGCCTTCGACGTCTCGGGTCGGGTGACGGTGGGCAGCGCCGCGCGCCGCCAGGCCGCGCTCCACCCGCGTGACACCATCTTCGGCGCCAAGCGCCTCGTGGGCCGGCGCTTCGCGGACCCCGCCGTGCAGGCCATGCGCAAGCTGCTGCCCTACGAGGTGGCCGCCGACGCCGACGGCAACGCCGCGGTGCGCGTGCACGGCCAGCTCAAGAGCCCCTCCGAGGTGCTCTCCCACGTGCTGCGCTACCTCAAGGAGAGCGCCGAGAACAACCTGGGCCAGCCCGTGGACGGCGCCGTCATCACCGTGCCCGCCTACTTCGACGAGGTGCAACGCCAGGAGACGAAGCTCGCGGGCGAGCGCGCCGGGCTCACCGTGCACCGGCTGCTCAACGAGCCCACCGCCGCCATGCTCGCCTGCCGCGTGGACGAGTCGCGCGCGGAGAACATCGCCGTGTTCGACCTGGGCGGGGGCACCTTCGACATCTCGCTGCTGCACGTGGAGGGCGAGGTGGTGCAGGTGCTCGCCACCTGCGGCGACAACCAGCTCGGCGGCGACAACATCGACGAGCTGCTCGTGGACGCGCTGCGCCGCATCTTCCTCAAGCAGACGGGCCAGGACCTGGGCACCCACCCCGAGGCGCTCTGGCGCCTCAAGGAGGCCTCCGAGTCCACCAAGCGCGTCCTGTCCGAGCGCGAGCAGACGGCGCTCGACTTGCCCTACCTCACCACCACCAGCGGCGGCGAGCCCCTGCACCTGTCCCTGCCCTCCTTCTCGCGCACGCTCCTGGAGAACCTGTCCCAGCGCGAGCTGGAGCGGCTGCGCGGCCCGTGCGAGCAGGCCATGCGCGACGCGGGCCTGGCGCTCGCGGACATCCACCGCGTGGTGCTCGTGGGCGGCATGACGCGCATGCCCGCGGTACGCGCGCGCGCCGAGCGCTACCTGGGCCGCCCGGGCGAGCGCTCCGTCAACCCCGACGAGGCCGTGGCGCTCGGCGCCGCGCTCGAGGCGGACATCGTCGCCGGGGACTCGCCCGCGGCGCCCCAGGTGCTGCTGCTGGACGTGCTCTCGCGCAGCCTGGGCATCCGCACCGAGGGCGGCCGCTTCAGCGTCCTCATCCCCCGCAACACCACCATCCCCACGCGCGAGACGAAGGTGTTCACCACCACCTTCGATCAACAGACGCACGTGGACCTGGAGGTGTACCAGGGCGAGTCCCCCACGGTGGATGGCAACCGCTACCTGGGCGAGCTGCGGCTCACGGAGCTGACGCCCGCGGCGGCCGGGGCGGTGCGCGTGGCGGTGGACTTCACCATCGACGCGGACGGTATCCTCCAGGTGACGGCGCGCGAGCCCGCCACCGGCCGCAAGGCCCAGGCCACGCTGCGTCCCCCCACCGCCGCCTCCCCCTGAGAGGGCCCCCGCCATGTCCCAGGACGCTCCGCCGGATCAAACTCCCCCGCCCAACCCCTTCGTGGTGCTCGGGCTCCAGGGCACCGAGGACCTGCCCGCCATCCGCAAGGCCTTCCTGCGCATCGCCGCGAACTCGCACCCGGACCGGCTGCGCGCCCGCTCCCCGGAGGAGAAGGCCCAGGCCCTGGAGGTGTTCCTCGCGGCCAAGAAGGCCTTCGAGACGCTGAGCCAGCCGGACAAGCGGCGCGAGTGGAGCGAGAAGATGGCCCCGAGCAAGCTCCGGCCCTCGATTCCCGTGCGCCCCGGCTCCGCCCCCACTCCGGCCTTCGGCGTCCCCGTCTACGTGCCCTCGCCGCGTCCCCCGCCGGACACCGCGGCGCAGCAGCTCTACAAGCTGGGGATGCTGGCGCTGGAGGCGCAGGACTACGGCAAGGCGCTCGGCATGTTCTCCCGGGCCGCCCGGCTGCTGCCCACGCCGCGCTACCAGGCCATGGAGCTGGTGTGCCGTGGCCACCAGTACCTGAGCACCCGCTTCTTCGATCGCGCCCGCGAGAGCTTCGAGCAGGCCCTGCAACTGCACCCCGAGTGCCGCGAGGCCCAGGTGAGCCTCGAGCTCGTCGACAAGCAGTCCGGCCGCTACCTCAAGGGACGCTAGAGGGGACGCCAGACGCCCCGCGTCACTGGATGGTGATGGGGATGTTGTAGAGGAAGCACACCGGCACCTTCTGGGGCTTGTACTGCCAGCCGTCGCGGATGCCGGAGATGATGTCCGAGTCCGCGCCGGGCACGGACTTCACCGCGGTGACCTCGTAGACGTTGCCCTCGGTGGACACGCAGATGCGGTAGAGGCCCGTGAGCGTGCCCTGGCCGCGGTGCGACTGCTTGAAGACCTCGGACAGCCGCGGCGGCGTCTGCCGCACCACGTCACGCTGGATCACGAACGGGGGCACGTTCTTGGGCTTCACCACCTCGCCCGTGCCGCCCAGGGTGCCGCCGAGCTGCCCGCCCACCGTCCCACCGACCACGCCCCCCACGACACCGCCGGCCACTCCCCCCTCCACCCCGCCCGCGACCCCCGCCGGATTCTCCGCCGCGGGGGTGGGCTCGGGCTCCGGCTCCGGCTCCGGTTCCGGCTCCGGCTCGGGCTTCTTCGGCTCTTCCTTGATGGGCTCGATCTTCTCCGGCTTGCGCAGCACCACCTCCTTGCGGGGCGTGGGCTTGCGCTGCTGCTGGACCACGGGGCGCGGACCGCCCGCCGGAGGCGGCGGGGGAGGCGGCGGCAACTGGCGCAACAACGTCAGCTCCACCTCCTTCTTCTCCTCTGGTTTTGCCTTCGGCGTGGCCATCAACACCAGCGCGGCGATCACCCCTACGTGGATAACCACGGAAAACAGGGCAGGACCGGCCAAGTGGGAAGATGTGGAAGCAGTCTGCTGCTCGAACATGGGGCCTGGAGCGGAGAGGTTCTTCCTCTCAATACCACAGTCCCGGGCGCTGTCTTCCCTACTCCCCGGGTCAAGGGGTGAACTCCATGTGAAAAGCCACCCCCTTATTGGAAATTGGTACGAAGTGTTGATAGATGACCGTCCCGGCCGCGGTGGCGTTCGCAGTCGGGCGTTCGTGCCGTGAGCCCCCTCCTCCATTTCCCCCGAGGCTCTCGTGCGAACGAAGCAGAAGTGGGCGCTCACGCTGTTGACGGCGTTGGGTGCCATGTCGTGTGGTGATTCGCAGCCGGTCGATCCGTACCAGAGCTTCATCGACGGTACGAGGCTCGATGCGAAGTTCCAGCCCACCGCGGGTTGTGGCCCCCTGGACAAGGAAGGCAAGCCGAGCACCCTGAAGTGCTACCAGTACTCCAAGGGCTGGTTCAACGGAGAGGAGCGCAGCTTCCACAACCTGGCGCTCACCACGCCCAAGGATCAGCTGGTGAAGACCAGCACGGCG
This sequence comes from Cystobacter fuscus, assembly GCF_002305875.1. Taxonomy (NCBI): domain Bacteria; kingdom Pseudomonadati; phylum Myxococcota; class Myxococcia; order Myxococcales; family Archangiaceae; genus Cystobacter; species Cystobacter fuscus. The sequence goes on from NZ_CP022098.1 coordinate 11,953,959, forward strand.
ACGGGCATCTCGTACGACTTCCCCGAGGGCTGCGCGACCGGCAAGCCGTTCGATCAGCGCAAGGACACGTACCCCGAGGACATCCAGTACTCCGTGTTCGACACCCTGCCCCTGTCGACCAGCGCGATCCCCCTGGTGCGCGTGAAGGGATGGACCGGGGTGTCCAGCTTCACCTGCAATGCCATCAAGAACGATCAGTCCCTCAAGGACGGCGTGTTTGGCGGCGGCGAGGCGGAAGGCGAGAGCTACGCGGTGCGCGCGATCATCGACCCGACGTTCGCCTACGCGCGTCCCAATGACACCGCGCCCCTCACCCAGTTCACCTATGGCTGGCACCGCGCCCTGCTGCTCGCCTACCTGGACGGCGGCCCGGTGCCCGTGGACGGCAACGGCAACGTGAAGACGATGGATGGCCTGTGGCTCAAGCCCAGCTCGAGCAGCGCCAAGCCCACCGACCTCAACGCCCGGCTCGTGTTCCAGGCCCGCCCTGGCGAGGCCAACTGGTCTCCCGTGGTGCGGCTGCGCGAGGTGTCGGTGTCGGCCAACACCACCTTCAAGTCGCTCTGCTACACCGAGCCCTGTCCCGAGGACGCCTTCAACATGGCGACCACGCCCGTCACCTACACGGGTGTGCTCTTCCTCGGACCTGTCCTTCCCGCTGTTCCCGCCCCGTGACGTTCACCCCCTCTTCCGAGCTCGCCCCCATGACGATTTCCCTTCCGCTTCGCGGCCGGGCGCTATTGCTGGCGCTCCTGGCGCTCGCTGTCCTGCCGCTGCCCGCGCTCGCCGCGGGCGAGAACTACGGTCGGCTCTCCGGCTATGTGTACGACCCCACCGGCACCCCGCTGTCCGAGGTGCCCCTGACCCTCAGCGGCCCCGCGCTCCAGCAGCCCCAGGAGCGCAGCAGCGGCGAGGACGGCCGCTACGAGTTCCCCCTGGTGCCCCCCGGCGAAGGCTACACCCTCGAGGTCAAGGTCGAGGGCTTCACCCCCATCAAGCTCACCAACATCTCCGTCCGGCTGGGCCAGACGACGCCGGTGGACGTGAAGCTCGAGGTGTTCACCGAGACGCAGGCGGTGGCCACCTATGAAATCACCGAGCGCGTCAATCCCATCATCAACCCGGACTCGGCCGAGACGGGTGCGGTGGTGACGGCGGAGAAGGCCGCGTCCACGCCCGTGTACAACCAGGTGCAGACCATCGCCCAGCTCGTGGCGGGCGTGGGCCCGGGCAACGCCCCGAGCCTGCGCGGCGGCCTGTCGCGCTGGGGCAAGTTCTACGTGGACGGCATGGACACCACGGACGTGTCCGACGGCTCCATCACCGCCACGATGAACTACTACGCGGTGGAGAACTTCGAGGTCATCACCGGTGGCCTGGACGCGCAGTACAACTCGCTGGGCGTGGTGCAGAACATCGTCACCAAGACGGGCTCCAACAACTGGACCTACGACGCGACGCTCGTGCTGCAGCCCGCCTGGAGCGCCGCCAAGACGCAGTACGCCTCCAACCAGCCGCTGAGCACCGGCAACCTGCTCAACAGCACCACCCGGCAGGCGGAGACCACGTTCTACGCGCCCCTGCTCGCCTTCGGCGGTCCCATCGTCAAGGACCGGCTGTGGTTCTACGCGAGCGGCCAGTGGAACTTCTCGATGCGAGAGATCCCCCTGACCATCAAGGGCCAGCAGGAGAACCGGCCCCGCGACACCCAGACGAAGCTCGCCCGGCTCAAGCTCACCTGGCAGCCCACGAGCCGTGACCGCGTGTCCTTCGCCGTCAACGTCGACAACAACACCATCACCAACAACATCGGCAGCGCGACGACGTCGCCCGAGGCCGAGTCGCGCATCGACCGCGGCGGCTACTTCCTCATCGGCAACTACGACCACAGCTTCAACGACAACGTCCTCTTCCAGTTGCAGACGGGCGCCACCTACAAGCACGCATACTTCGGTCCGCAGAACGATGACATGAACGCCATCTCGCACGCGGACGAGAACGACAACTTCTTCACCACGGGCTCCTCGGGCTCGCTGTCCAGCAGCATCGCGGGCAACTACTCCACCGAGGACAAGTGGCGCTTCCAGTTCGACCCCACCGTGCTCGTCAAGGCGGGCGCGCACCAGATGAAGGGCGGCGTGCAGCTCGGCTACCTGATGGGCACGCTGAACGTGGGCACCACCGGCAACTACCGCTACACGGACAAGGGCGGCATCTGCAACCCGGAGGACCCGAGCACCTTCGCTTATTGCAACACGCGCGCGGCCTTCTACGGCAGCAATGACGTGCTGGGCAGCAACACCGCCAGCGGCGCCGTGGCCCAGTTGGGCGCCTTCGTGCAGGACCGCTGGACCGTCAACCGCCAGCTCACGCTGATCGCCGGTCTGCGCGCCGACGTGGGCCGACTCTACGGCGACGATGGCGCCTTCGTCACCAACCTGGTGGGCATCGGCCCGCGCGTGTCGGCGACGTATGACCTCACCAATGACCGCAAGACCCTGCTCAAGGCGCACTACGGCCGCTCCAACGAGGTCGGCGACGTCTTCATCGCGCAGCGCGCCAACCCGGACATCCAGCGCTACACCGCCACCTTCAACCCGGCGGCTGGCGCCTTCCCGGACTGTGGTCCCGGCACGCCCCTGGCCAACAACGTCTGTACCCGGAGCGGTGGTGCCAACGGCCGCTCCTTCGCCAGCACGCACACGCCGACGAGCGTGGACGAGGTGAGCCTGGGTCTGCACCGCGAGGTGAGTCAGGGCGTCGTGCTCGGCACGGACCTCACCTACCGCCGCTATAACAACATGTGGGTGGACGAGGAGATCAACCAGATCTGGGACGCCACTGGCACGCGCGTCATCGGCAACGTGAACGGCACGGCCGGGGAGGTGTTCCTCATCCACAACCCGGACAGCGCGTGGCGCGACTACAAGGGCGTCGACCTGTGGGCGCAGGGCAAGCTGGGCGGGTGGGATCTGCTGGCCAGCTACACCCTGGGCTTCAACAACGGCACCGTGGCCAGCTACTTCGACGGCTACGGCAGCAACCCGCGCACCCAGTACCTCTTCGAGGGCCCGACGCCGGACGACATCCGCCACACGCTCAAGGGCGCCGTCAACTACGCGACCTCCTTCGGTCTCGATTTCGGCGTGCGCATGCGCTACCTGACCGGCACGCCGCTGTGGCAGAACCAGTCGCTCAGCAACCCCAACACCACCCTGTACCGCTCTCCGCGCGGCACGGGCTACACGGTCAACCGGGGCCTGGCGAACTTCAACGACCCCTCGACCATCTCCGAGCTGCGCAATCCCGACCTGTTCGTCATCGACGCCCAGGCCCGCTACGACGTGGGCCGCCTGTTCAACATCAAGAACAAGTTCGAGATCACCGCGATGGTGGTGAACGTGCTCAACAACACCGCCACCACCAGCATCTACGACCAGTACGCGACCACCAACTCCAACTACGGCCTGTCCCGCAACCGTAACGGTGGACTGCAGGCGGAGCTGCTGCTGCGCTTCCGCAACTAGCCGCACGGAGGCGGTGTCCCGAGCGGTTCAGGGACACCGCCTCGCTGAAGGCCACAGGCCACATCCACTCAAGAGCCCCGTGAGCAGACCCAATGGGATTATGGGTCTGCTCCAGTGACCCCACCTCCGGGCCTAAGGTCGGAGCTGACGGGCAATCAATCGGGTACTCCAGGACCCAGGCGGGCACCCACCCAGTTCTGGGCACTGGAGTCAGGCCCTCGGTGTTCAGGTCACCAACCGCCCCTCGGAAAGAAGAGGGCGAATTGATCAGGCGCCGCACACCTCGGACTTGGCAACCCTCACCAAGTCCTTGAGGCGATTCAGTTCATCCGATTTCCATCCGCGCTCTTCGCAGGCAGCAACAACCTGCGATGCGCTCGCCACCAACGCCCACATAAACGCATCGAGGGGAACACGTCCCTCAAGAACGACCTGTTCTGAACTCTGCCTTCTCCGTCGGCATTGAAGAACGATTTCGTTGCCGTGCCGCGTCGCATCAAAAGCGAATGGTCCGTCCATGAAGCGGCACTGGGCAGTTGATGCTTTCCCAGAGAAAAGCCGTGTCAGTTCCTCCAACCACCAGCCGAGTACGACAACAGGGGTGTCATTCCATTCATCATCAGGGAATGAACGATCCTCATCTCGGAGCATAATCACGCCCGTGATTCTTCCGGATCGCGCGATCTCCAAAGTGCCGACTTCTGCCTGTACCTTGAACATAAGAATCTGCATCCTAAAAGAGAGGGTACGCAGTTTCGATGGCCTTGGTTTCCTTGTTCACCCACATCTCGATGCGAAAGCCCGGCCCGGGTCCCCGCACCAAAACACGCGGACCTTGGCTGGCCACCGGTTCGGCATGTCTGTAGGCTTGTCTGACTGATGATTCGACTTGATTCCTGGTCATGTGGTCAGGGAACAAATCTTTCTGGGGACTCACACGGGATCCTCCACGCATGTGGCCAGAGGCAATGTGGTCCATGTCGATTTCAACCTTCTTCCATGCAGGAAGGTTGACCGGCTTGGTGTGAGAACCGGCCCTTGCTGCATTACCCTGTGCGTTCAGGGTCGAAGGGTTGTAGTGGGAAGTCGGGACATTGCGTGAACGGTTGATCGCGGAGAGATCCACCCGGTTAGAAGCCTGCAGGGCAGCCATTACCTCGTCGGCGTTCTTGACGGCATCCACCGCCTTATTGGCGGTCCGGTAGCCCTTGATGACGGCTCCCGCGCCTCCCGGAACAAATGGCAGCGCCAAGGCCGCGCCATCGACGATGACCGATACAACATCGACTACCTTCGCGGCTGTGCTCGTGTTCTTGTCCCACATGGCGATGCTGGCAAGGCCCATGCCGAGACTCGCCGCATCCCATACCGACTCGAGAGCCTTTCCAGTCGGATCCACGTAGGCCACTGGATTGCCACCCGCGTACCCATACAGGTTGCACTCCGCCGGACTGTCCACGCAGCGCTCCGGCTCCTCCAAGAACAGCGGGTCCGGGGTCAGGAACCGGTTGATCGTCGGATCGTAGTCGCGAACCCCCATGCGGACGAGTTCCAGATCCGCATCGTAGCCCTTCTGGACATAATCCACGATCGCCGCGATGTCCGGATGGATGGTCCGATGACCAAACGGAGAGGCCAACCGGGGGGTTCCGTCCAGCTCCGCCATGAGCGTGCCGCGAGCATCCGCAGCGAGCAGGTGGAAGGAATTGCCCCGGACGAGGCCCACCAACTGCCCGGAGAACTTGAAAGGCTCCGCCAGACCGCCCGCGTCCAGATAGGCGCCCTGCTCCAGATACGCCGCCACGGGAGTCGCTCCGCTGAACTTCAGCAATCGCTGGCCGTTCTCGTCGTACAAGAACCGCCACGTGTTGCCACCGCGAGTGGCGAGCGCCAGATGGCCATTGGGGCCATAGCTGAAGGACAGGTCGCCCTTGCTGAGGGAGCGGCCGAGGGCGTCGAACGTATACAGCGTGTTCCCCGCGGTGAGGGAACCACTGGCCCAACTCAAGTCGCGGCGCGATCCCTGTTCCTCGATGCTCGTCGGCAGACCCGAGCCGTCGAATCCGTAGGAGTAGGCATTCTCCGCGTCACGTGCGTCCGTCAGAAAACCCTGCGGCGAGTAAGCGTACTGGCGCTGCAGGTTCTTGCCGCCGATGACGAAAGTATCGTGGTCCGGAAAGCCTCTCGCGTTGAAGCGCAGGGCGTTGGAGGAATGCCATCCCCCCGCCGCCCATTGCGATATCGACAAGCGTTCATGGGTCAGAGGATCGTACCCCAGCAGGACCTGGTCACCCGTGGTAAAGGTCGCGGTGCTGGCCTGTCCATTGGCATCATAAGCAAAGGTGGCCAATGGATAGCCATTGAGCCACACCTCCGACAACCGGCCGTGGGCATCCCATCGATGCTCATTGCTGGAGACCGACAGCAATCCTCCGATCGCGTCCCACACCGAGGTGGTCGTCTGCCGCGCCTCACCATTGTCCGCGTAGGTGAACTCCGACGCCACCGTACGCCAGCCATCCAGCCGCAACACGTACCGGGAGAGCTTGCCGTCCGCGCGATAGTCGAAGGTCTTGAGATAACCCTCGCCCTGGACCGCCGACAGTTCTCCCAGGTACGTGCGCCGTCCAGGCTCGTCCGGTGTCGCCCCGTCGTAGAAGAAGCGGTAGTGCTGAACGGCCCCCTGGATCAGATCCGTGTGCTCTTCCACCGACTTGCGTCCGATCGCGTCGTACGTCCACGACTCCGAACGCTGAGCCACCCCTTGTGCGGACAGGAACCGTCGGCTTCGTAGCAAGCCCGTGACGGGTTCGTACTCATGGACGAGGGTCGCGAGCCCTTCTCGGGTCACCTGCTTCACCCGGCCATGCGCATCGTAGGTGACCCCATGGGTCTTTCCATCCGGCAGGAGCACACGCCGCACCCGGTCGAGCGCATCACGCTCGAAGCCGAACTGGGTGCCATCCGGCTCCTCGCGGCGCAGCACCTTCTCCGAGGCGTTCAGCCAGAAGCGCGTCCGATAGACATCGTTCTCGACCCGCTCACGCCGCAGAAGGCCAGACTCCACATCGAGGCTCGACACCACCTGCCGCTCCACATCCGCGTGGAGCTTGGAAAACGCGGCAATCTCATGGCCCAAGCCAGCGGAGCGCCGCATGGCCACGGGCTGCATTCCCGTGCGCAGCCCCTGGTAGGTCAACGCCGCCGGCTCCGACGTCGGCGGCTCGGTGGGCCGGTTGTGCTCGCGCGTCTCGAGCTGCTCCGGATGGAACGTCGTGACACCGTCGAACGCCCACCCCTCGGGAATGAGCTGGGCACTGGCGACCTGCGCGCCCGAGGCCGTGCTCCACTCCACCGAACGGCGCCGGGCTCCTGAAAGGCCATCCACGAGCGTGGTGACATTCACCACCGCGGGCTTCACGTCCGTGGCGAATTCATAGGCGAGCAACAACGCCGGGTCCGCCTCCGTTGCATGGCCCAGGCTGTTCCAGTTCTTCTGGAGACGTTCCTGCCCATCGTAGCGGAACGCCTGCGTGTAGAGCTGCGTGCCATGCTGGCTGGTAAGGGAGCGGATGGCGTCCGTGAGCGGCTCTCGCGAGGTCACCTCCAGGACCGAGCCGTCCGGAGACGTCACCTTGCGCAGCAGGGTGCTGTCCGGCTCCAGGGTGAAGAGCGTATGGCCCTGGCCAGGCACCGAGACGCGCTCCACGGAGTAGTCCGAGCGGTACATCACCTCTTGCAGGGTGAGCAGCCCCTCCTCGCCCAGGCTTTGCACCCGCTCCACCAGGCCCACCGCGTTGCGCGTCAGCCATGCCTCGTGACTGAAGTTGATCGACCTGTCCGCATGCTGGCCGGAAAGGATGATGCGATCCTCCAGACAGTGCAGATGCTTCACCAGGCCCGGCACCACGGCGCGACGGCGCTCCGTGGTGAGCGAGCCATTCGCGGTATGGAGCACCGTGCGCTCCGGGCACACCGTCTCCTCGTAGGCGGGATAGTCGTAGTCGGTATGCTCCTCCACGACCTGCGTCCCACTCCGCAGCGCTTGGGCATACCCCGCGCGCTCCGCCTTCAACCGCCGCCAGGGCAGCCCCTGGAACGTGGCCAGGTCGTAGCCGCGCTCCGCGTAGCGGATGACTCCCGGCGTGCGTGAGTCAGATTCGCTGGACGACACGACGAGGCCCGCGTTCGTGTCGTCGTTGAGGAAGTGGACCTGCTCGACGAGCGAGGGCGCATGGCGCACCACGCTGTCGAACCCCAGCAGATGCAGTCCCTGGGGATGTACCCGCGGATGAAAGTACTGATACGAGTACGCGACAGGCTCCTGGCCCGAGGAAGAAACCACCAGCCGCTCGAGCACCGTCGCACGCTGGCGCCCCCCCGGCTCCGCGGGGGCCCGTGCGTACTTGAAGGTCAACACGGTGCCCTTGCCGTCGTCCGCCGTCCACAGCAGACCTGTTTCCGCTGTGTTCAGCGCCACCGACATCGTCCTGTCCTCGAGGGCCTCCACCACGACCACTTCCGTGTCCCCACTGCCCGCGACGTCCACCACCATGGGGTAGCTGGCGATGAGTCCGAGCGGGTAGAACATCGCGGGCACCCGGATGTACTGCAGCCGGGTTCCGTCGTTGATGAAGACAAACATCAACCCATCCAAGGCCAGCAGGGCATCCGCCGCGCCATCCTTGTTCACATCCACGAAGTGGAGCTGGTAGTCCGAGAGATTCCCCAACACCGTGCCATCGACGAGGAAGGGAATGATGATCGCCTCGGGGGAGAACTCGTACTTCGCGCCCGTTCCAGACCAGACCGCCAGACCGGAGTCGAAACGAGAGACGATGTCCAACAACCCATCCCCATTCATGTCGTGCAACCACGACGCATCCGCGGGGAAGGCTGGAGACAGGAAACGGGTGATGGGCGAGCCAAAAGCATACCCGGAGGCATCACTTTGATTGGGGAGCACCCGGTAGCCCCCACTGAAGATCTCGATGAAGTCGGGGCGGTGGTCGCGATCCAGGTCCACCAGCCGGTTGTTCGGACCTGGCTCCCAATAGCCGGGGAGTTGCAGGGTGTGCACGGCGACACCGTCACGGGCGCACAGCGTGAGCTGAGAGGAGGACTGCGCGCCATAGCGCACATCCAGCACGCTGTACTCCGTATCCGTGGGCCGCAACTTCACCAGTTGGCGTACGGGGTTCTCCTCGTAGGGCTCCCAGCGGCACGGCCTATGGACGGGACCACTCGGGGCTGGCAACTCCTGGAAGGAGAAGCCCTGAGGCCCCTGGACCACCAGGAGATTGCTCTTGTTGTGCTCGAGTTCGAGCTGGCCGTTCTCGTCGACGTCGAGGGGCGCGGAGCGGGTGGGATAGAGGACGTCCCAGCCCAGACGCTTCACCACCGGGTCGAATTGGGGCACGGGCCTGAACTCCGCGGAGGTCAGCTTCTCGGTCCCTACGTGGTACGTGTAACGAACGGGAGGTTCGGACTCACCCGAGGCGAATACCCGGACAATTTCTTTCATATAGAAGGCCGGGCTGAGCGCCTCCTCCTCATAGGAGAGGACGTAATGCCATCGCTCGCGGAAGGAAGCGGATGCCGGGTCCCAGGCGGACACCTTCACGAACTTGACGCGCTGGTCCAACACCAGTGCCCGCGACGAGCGCCAGTCGGAGAATGGCACTCGAACGGCTTCGTAGATGAAGTCCAGTTGGTACCGCGCCGTGTTCCCTACTCCGCCAAAAGACACGGTCTTGAGGAAGGGCCGTCCGGAGGCGTTCTGCTCATAGGTGAGCCGCGTCTTCCTGCCCGTCGCCGTCACTACTTCGGTGAGTGGCCAGGAATAGACTCCGGCACCGGTCTGGACCCGGGAGGGGCCGCCGAACGTATGCCGGCTGCCATCGGGCAGAAAGGCCACGAAGCCATCCGCGGTCGCCTCTACCCGCACGTGGGCGGACAAGCCCCGCGGGTACCAGCTTCCATCCAATCCCTGGACGAGCTCACCCCAGGGGCCCGTCAGTCCATCCGTGACGTAATCCAGCGTACCTACATGCCGGAAACGGGTCAGGAAGAGGTTCGACTGCCAACCCATTCCCCACTCGGAGAGCCCCTGCTCCACGGAGTACTGGGGGAAGACCGGCGCGAGCAGGGGTCCGTGGTCCGAAGGCACCACGAAGGGCGACTCCAGCGTGTATCCCCCCCGGCTCAGGTCGGCCGCTTCGAAGGCAACTCCCGAGAGCTGGCCCACCAGGGAGCCTCGTTGGGGGGCCGACAGCGCGGGCGGTTGGATCAGCGAATCTGAAAAAGGATGGGCTTGCGCCACGGTAGCGAGGCTGGCCCATAGGCCTGCACAGGCTGAGAGCAGTTTCTTGGAGAAGGGAAATCGCACGAGTCGTCGCTAAGAAGGAAGAAAAGTATGAAAAGGCCGGCCCGGGCAAAGCCCGGACCGGCCGACCACTGCATCACTGGAGGGGAATCAACTCACTACTGGCAGTTCTCCAACCAACCCAGCCCCCCCTGCTCGACCGGGCGGACAGACACGGTGAAGAAGAGGATGATGTCATCCGCTTCCCAGAGACCAGTCAGATCCGGCGAGCTGAAGTCGATGGAGAACTTGGTGAATGGAGACAGACCATTCGCGACACGGGTCGGGGCCGCGTAGTTGAGGAACCTGGAGCCCGCGTTGGCGATGGAACCATCATAGGTCGTCTTCACATTGAACGTCGTCCACTCTCGGGTGTCCATGAAGTACGAGACCGGACCATCTTCCCTGGGGAATACGAGTGATTGATCGAACTCGACATTCACGCGGATGTTCTCGCTCTCGGTGCGCTGTTTGGCCAGGGGATTGATCCAGACGAAGTGAATGCCCATGGCGTCGATGACCGGCGCGGCTTCGTTGCACCCCAGCTTCGAGGAGCCAGGGCTTACGCCGGCGGCATACAGGTCCGCTGGCGTCAGGACGATGGAGGCCCGCGTCTTGTTATCCACGGCGGCCCAGAGAGCAGCGGAGCGCTCCGTGTCCGCGGTGCGGAAGAGGCTGGGCTGCCTTGGATGTGAGGGTAGAATGACTGGACGCGGGAAACGCAACGCCACCTGCGTGGGAACCAGGGACGGAGTCCCACCCCTCGCATCTTCAAGGACATCGATCAGGTCCGTCACCAGATCGTGCGCGGATTGGACGTGGAGGCGAAGGGTGTCATCGACCTTGATCTGAATGAGCTTGTCGAGTTGGGACTTGTAGTAGTTGCCCGTGAGCGTCTCGAACACACCCGGATGACGCAGATCGACGATGGGATGGAGCTGCGACATCACCTTGTTCAGGACGAGGAGCGAATAGGCACTCAAGGTGTCCGCGTCCATCTCCCTCAAGGCCCACGAGGACACCTTCCTGGTCATCCGCAGCTCCGCGTTGGACAACTGGAGCTGTTCATTGAGCGCGCGCGTCTCCAGGACGAGCCGGGCCATGCTCAGTTCCACGGTGCGTGCCTCCACCTTCTTCTCCAGCACCGCCAATTCCGCATCGAGCCATGCCTCGTAGATGCTCATGATGTCTGGGAAGTTCGTCAGTCCTCCCAGTTGAAGCAGGGCTGTCGAGCGCAGTTGCGCCTTGTCGCTGGGCAGCAGGCGGCCACTGGCGAGGAAGTCGTCGGTCTGGCTGCGAATGTCGAGGAGGGTCTTCGCCATCTGGGTCGCCACCTCCGCGACCACGGAGCCCAGCGGCCGCACCCGGGTCATCGTCACGTTCAAGCCAACGCTCGTATCCACCGCGCAACCGGTCTTGTCATTCACCACCAGGTAGACGTCCGCATCCTCCTGAACAGAGAACGAGGTGTAGGGCGACTGCACCACATGGATGTCCAGGATGGAGGCATGGTCGAGCGCCGTCGCTCCACGCTTCATCACCACGGCCAGCAGGCTTCCCACGGGCATGTCCGGGAAGGGGGTGTTCTGCAGGCGGAGACCACGATGGAAGCTCGCCGTCTGGCGGCTCTCGCCGCCCAACGTACTGCTCGTCGAGTGGGTAACGCCTCCGCTCGTACCATGGTCGGACTTGTAGCAACTCTCGACCCGCTCGTAGGCCCTGGCGCTGAAGACAGGTACGGACTCGTGGCCGATATTGAGCGACATCTCGGCCCCCGCGCAGTCACTGTACGAATTGGATCTACTGTAGAAGGTTCCATTCTGGTTCACGCGCTCCGTGGCGCTGGCCTTGAACGTGGAGCCCTCCGTGGAGATCGAAAAGCCCTCGGGTCCCGTGGTGAACCCCCTGCCTTGACTGCTGACGACGATTGGATTGGTGATGAAGGGCGCCTGCTGGGCGGTTTGCAATGCACAGGTCGGCGACCACGAACCCGACGTATCGAAATTGACCACGTCTCCCTTCTTGATGCTCAGGGAAGGCTCCTCGTTTCCAGGGCCAGTCCCTGGCCACTTGTAGAACGACACCACCTCCACACCACTCTTTCCCTGGCTGGTGTCCCGGCGCGCGTTGTCGGCCGTTACATCCTCCAGGGTGCGGGAGACGCGATCATAAGCCACACGATTGTCACCGGCTTCCTTCTTGAGTTCCTGGTTGAGGATCTGGGCGAAGAGCGCGTAGCGCGCCTGCTGGACCTCGATGTTGTGACGCAGTGCCACTTGATTCCTGCTGAGTTCCTCGAGCTCGCCTACCTTCTGCTGGAGTTCCGCCAGCAGCCGGGACTGGCCGCTCCGGGTCGAGATCTCCTGTTGCAGCGCCACCACGGCTTCCTTCCGGTTGGCGGAGTACGTCTCGAGCTTGTTGCCGAGGTTTTCGTTGTCCGACTTCACACGGCCGATGGTTTGCTCCTGCTGGGCCTCCTGAATGCCGCGGTACAGCGTGTTCTGCAGGGTGGGCTCCAACAGACCCGTGCGCTCATGACTGCGTGTGCGCGCCAGGGCTTGTTGGATGTATTGAGCCAGCGGAACCATGCCGGGGCTCATGGACTCGGGCAGTCCACGGGAGAGCAGCTCCTTCCAGGAGTCGGCCTTGGACGCGTAGACGGGGTTCTCCAGGAGCGAGTCGCGCACCGCGTTGGCCACCGTGCTGTGGTTGCGCTGGATTTGAGTGAAGACCTCCCTCCAGTTGACACCCACCTGGTTGGCCTTCCCGAGCTGGGTCTGGAGCCTGCCCGCGTCATCCAGGTTGGCCAGCAAGCCCCAGAGCTGACTCATCTGCGAGCTGTCCGCGGTGGGGCTGCAGCGCTTGAACCGGCAACCCAGGTCATGAAAGGGACGCAGTGACTCCAGGCGGTGGGTCAACCCCGTGAAGGCATCCCCCATGACCAGGACAAGGGCCGAGGAAGTCATGGGCGGAGGACCCGAGACCGGCAGCGCGGCCCGCAGCACGTCACGCTCCACCGCCATGGAGAGGTTGGACACGTTGCCCAGGTAGGTGTCGAGATAGTCGGTGAGTTGCTCCGCGGGCAGCGAGGGAATCTCCGTGTCCAGGTGAACCCGGGTCGCATACGCGGCGTCCCAGAAGGTGCTCAAGAAGCCGGGAAGCTTGTCCCCCACGCGATCCTTGAAGAGCACCGGCTCGGAGGACAGCTCCGAGCGCAGATTCACGTACCAGGTGTCCATCGCACGGAGTGCGTAATGCAGTTGCTGGGGGTCCACGACCGGCTCGCCCGCCGTGGGGGTGCTCAGGGACAAGGGGGTTACCTGCCGCGTCACCAGGCTCTCCATCAACGAGAAGAAGGAATCGCGATAGGCCGCGCTCGAGCAGGCGTCACCCACGGGAATGAGGGTGATGTCCGAGGCCAGACCCAGACACTGGGAGAGATAGGAGTCACGAGCGGAGCGGGGCACATGCGCCGGCTCCAGGAGCGAGCAGAAGCCGAGCTGCTGGTTCAAATTGCTCAGGTCTCCACACGCCGAGGTCACGGGAGGCGGGGTGAAGGGAGAAGGACAATCCAGCCGCACGCTCTTGTACGGGTCGATGTTGTACAACTGGAGGATCCGCCCCTGCTGACCATCGCTCAGCAGAGAGCCCTTGCGCTCGAACAGGAGCTTCAGACGCTCGACGAGCTGGTTCGCCAGCGCTGGACGCGACACCCCGGAAAGTGGCACTCCCTCGGGGAGGCCGGCGACATCGTTCTGCGCCCCCAGCAGACCATCGAGACAGTTGTAGAGTTCTCTCGCCTGCTGCTGGGTCTGAGCCGGGTTGTCGAGCGGCTTGTCCTCACAGGTCAGGCAACGGGTCGACCCGAACTCCACGGCGGGAGTGGGGACGGAGCCGTTCAGGTTGAGCAGCTTCTTCCAGGCCGCCTGGACCTTCGGATCCGACTTGAGCGCATCCACCGACTGCCCCGGCGCGGAATAGAACGGGCCCGCGTCTATGCCGCAAGCGTTCGGGTCGAGCGACTCCAGGAAGGCGGGGTGGCGGCAGGTCCCGTACAGAGGTTCGGGGCAACTGAACGCGGGGCACCGTGAGTCGTTGTAGACGGTCCCCATGATGGGAGCATTGTAGAGCGTGTATCGACACTCAGTACTACCTCGATCAATCCAGAAATCGTAGACAATATCGTCCCGAAGCTCTTCTGGGTACCCCGCAACATCATCGAGAACCTGTTTCTGGCAGGGATAGACGGTATCGTAGACGTTGATCGTCTCGCAGTTGTAAGGCAAGCCCCACTCATCGTACTGACACTGCTCGTACGAATAAGCGTATTCAGGCTCTACCCACACGGTGCGATCCACTCGCTGAGTTCCGACAGCCTGTTCACAAGGCTGGTAACAAGTCTTTGGTTTCGTCCCAACCTGGGGACACTTTGGATCGTCCGTTCGCGCGTTGTAGCACTTGAGCTTCAGCTCCTGCGGCCCGGAACAGGTCCGCGAGTCCGTCGAGCCCGCGTTGGCCGCAGACGTCTTCCAGGAGAGTACGCTGTCGGAGCACGAATCCAGTTCCTGCTCAACGACATCCCTTGGCTCGATGCCACTCTCCTGATCAGGCACCCCGCCACACGCGAGCAACCACATAAGGCTGCTCAGCATCCACACACTTACCCTGTTCAAAGCTCCCCCTCGGAAGTCCCGTGCGACTGACTCACCACGGATGGTCCGTCACCTTGTGTTGACGGAGTCGAGCCCTTAGCACGCTCCTCCATGGGATTGTTCACTCCAGGCGCCAAGTGCGTATGCATAGCCGCCATCTCGAATTCTCCATATTTTGGAATGGACCCCATCAAAAGCGCGGAGCCAAAGCCGCTCAATCATCCCCCTGGCACCAGCGGAATCGCCCGCGCGGCAGGTCATCGTCTACAGTGCCACCGCTATGTTCCGCTTCCAGAGTGCTCTCTTCCTTTCTCTCGCGCTGTCCCTCGCGTGCACCACGCCAACCCGGGCGGTGCACCCCACTCCTCGCCCCACCGACGGCCCCGAGTTGGTGCTCGTGGAGAGCAGCCCGGTAGAAGCGCGGATGGATCACCCAGACATCCCCGACGCCTGGGAGGTCTGGCCAGAGATGGTCAACGGGGCCAGGCGCTCGATCGACCTCGCCGAGTTCTACCTGAGCAACGCGCCGGGCAGCCGCCTGGAGACGGTGATTCAAGCGCTCGAGGCCGCGGCGGACCGGGGCGTGAAGGTGCGCGTGCTCGCCGAGGAGAAGTTCGCGAAGACCTACCCGGAGACGCTCGAGCGGCTGGCGAAGCGGCCGGGCATCACCGTGCGCCGCATGGACACCGCCGCCTCCATGGGCGGCGTGCTGCACGCGAAGTACTTCGTCGTGGACGGGCGCGAGGCGTACCTGGGCAGCCAGAACTTCGACTGGCGCTCGCTGGAGCACATCCAGGAGCTGGGCCTGCGCGTGCGTGTCCCCAGCGTCGTGCGCGCGCTCGCGGACGTCTTCGAGCAGGACTGGGCCCTCGCGGGTGGAGAGCCCAAGCCCACTGTGTCCACCTCGGCGGCGGGCCCGTTCTCCGCCCACGTCGAGGGAGGCGAGGTGTCGGTGACGCCCGCGCTGAGCCCCCAGGGCTACCTGCCCGACCCCGGTACGTGGGACCTGCCGAAGCTGGTGGGACTCATCGATGGCGCGAAGCGCTCGGTGCGGGTGCAGGTGCTTACCTACAAGACGAAGGGACGCGATGGGAGCGTCTTCACCGACCTCGAGGACGCGCTGAAGCGGGCCGCGGCGCGTGGGGTGACGGTGGAACTGCTCGTGGCGGACTGGAGCCAGCGCAAGGGCACCATCGAGGGTCTTCAAGCCCTCCAGGCCCCGCCGGGATTGACGGTGAAGCTGTTCACCGTGCCGCCCTGGTCCGGAGGCTTCGTTCCCTTCGCGCGCGTGGTGCACGCCAAGTACCTGGTGGTGGACGGCGAGCGGGCGTGGGTGGGCACGAGCAACTGGGAGAAGGACTACTTCACCCAGAGCCGCAACGTGGGCGTCATCGTGGAGGGGCAGGCCTTCGCTCGTCAGCTCGAGCGCTTCTTCTCGGACAACTGGACGAGCCCGTATGCCTCGGTCGTGGATCCCCGCGCAACGTACACCGCGCCCAACATCAGCGGCTCGCCATGAACCTCATCCTCCTGTCCACGCCCCTGTTCTTCATCTTGATGGCCGTCGAGTGGCTGGGCGGACGGCTTCAGCACCGGCGCGTCTTCCGCGGCGCGGATGTCTTCGCCAACCTGTGCCTCGGCACGGCCCAGACGGTCTTCGCCGCCGTGAGCGCGGGCCTGCTCGCGGGCTCCTACGTGACGCTGTATTCGCTGCGCCTCTTCGACATCCCGTCCACGTCCGCGTGGGCCTGGGTGGTGCTGCTGCTCGGCACCGACTTCTGTTACTACTGGTTCCACCGCGCCTCGCACCGCATCCATCTGACCTGGGCCGCCCACGCGCCCCACCACCAGAGCGAGGACTACAACCTGTCCGTCGCCCTGCGGCAGGGCCCCATCCAGCCCCTCTTCTCCCGCGTCTTCTACCTGCCGCTCGCGCTGCTGGGCTTCCCGCCCGCCATGTTCGCCACCGCCGTGGCGCTCAACACGCTCTATCAATTCTGGGTCCACACCGAGCTCATCCGCACGCTCGGACCCCTGGAGTGGGTTTTCGTCACGCCCTCGCATCACCGCGTGCACCACGCCTGCAACGGCCGCTATCTCGACAAGAACCACGGCGGCATGTTGATCATCTGGGACCGGATGTTCGGCACCTTCGAGGCCGAGCGTGAACGGGTGACCTACGGCACCGTCAAACCCGTGAGCACCTTCAATCCGCTCGTGGCCGCGCTGACCCCCTTCCGCGAACTCGTGGCCACCATCCGGAAGACGCCCCGCCTCCTCGACAAGCTCAAGGTGCCGTTCATGCCCCCCGAGTGGAGTCCTCCCGGCGTGGAGGCCCTCTCCCTCGACGTTCCTCCCGACAGGCCGCGCTTCGAGGTGCATGCCCCCCGACGGGTGGCGCTCTACGTGCTGCTCGTGGGCAGTCTGTCACTGGCCCTCATCCTGGCGTTCCAGGTGCGGATCTCCTCCCTGTCCCCGGCCGTGCGGCTCGCGTTCGTGGCCTGGTTCCTCGCCTCGCTGGGAGGACTCGGGGGCGTGCTGGAGGGCCGGCGCTGGGCACGCCCCGTAGAGGCCCTGCGGCTCGCGGCGGTGCCCTTGCTCATCGCGGCGCTCTGAGTTCCACGACTCCGTTCGAAAGGTTGATCAGGGTAAGGGCTGCTTACCGGAAGCCCACACCAGGAAGCAGCCCTTCGCATCGGCACGTCAGGGCTCAAACCTTCTGCGTATAGCCCGAGATAGAATCCACCCAGATGAATTTAAAAACCCCCTTGAAGCGGAAACCCTCCGCCGAGGCCGTCAATATCAGGCCGCCCTCCTCGCGCCTCGAGATGTCGATGTCCGCAAGATTGTTGGTGGTCCATCCCTGTATCTCCAAGCCAAGCACACCACTACACAGCAACTTCACATGTGCCGTATTGGCGCCCGCGTTGAGCCACTTCGAGGGAGGCGCGGAGGGAAAATCGTTCAAATCGAATCGGAGGAACACCGTGGGACCATCTTGAAGCAGTTCCACCTCATGCACTCGCACCTTCCGCAGCGAAGGCTCGACCGGATACAGTTTCCGGAAAAACTCCGCTTTCCCCAGCAGATCCATCCAGGCCATGCCCACTCCTCACAGTCGAAACCAGCCGTTCACCGCCCAGACTCGATTGAGTGATTGACCTCTCGCCCGTTGGCCTCCCTCGCCTCCTTCGCGAGGACGTATCCACCGAGCCCAACGGACGAATCAATCTCGTAAAGCACCAACTCACCGGCCAGGATGGCACGCGTGCACCGCTCCGGGAGCTCCAACTCCCGACATCGCTCGCTCGTCCCCTCACGCGACGCGGACCAGACATATAGATCGAGCAATACATTCTGCTCGCGGAACGGGCCCAGCTCCACGCCTTCCACTCCCGAAAACGCCAGTAGGGCGTCCGAGCCATCGCGCATCCGCAGCCTCAAGCTCAGCGTCTTCGCTTCCCGGTGGTTCTCCACCGCCACGACTTCCGCATCATGCACGTCCAGATGGAATACGCTCACCCTGTCTCCCCCTGCGGGCCTGACCGCGAACACGAGCTCCGTCACCAGGTTGGGATTTTGTCGATGGAACCGGCGTCGATCAACTCAATCCCCTGTTCACTCGCCGCGGTCTTGATGAAATCGCTCAGGCCCCTCTTGTCCTGGCTCAGACTCAAGAAGTAGAGCCCGAATTCCCCCCAGCTCCAAATACAGGCGTGTGACGCGTGCCGCAGCACGAACTCGAGGAGCTTCGAGTCAATCCGTCTTCCGTGGAAGAGGTCTCTCAAAGCGGCTGGTGGGCCGGGCGGACGAGGTTGTCCGTAACGCTCGCGCAATGCCTGTTTCTTCAACTCCCGGCGGAGATGCTCGAGAGCGTCCACTTCCCTTCGCAAGTCGGAGTCGGGCGACCCGAAAGAGAGGCATCCGTTCAAGGCCTCCCTTTTCACGATGCTGAAGCGAGCTCCATCGTTCAGATGCAACAGAGGAAGGGAATCCCCTCCCGAGGAGAGGATCATGGAGTCACGGAGCATCCGCTCGGCCAGTGCACGTCCCTCCGGGAACTGGTCGAAGCCAGAAGGCCCCACACGTTCTGCTTTGTACACGTTCAGCTGGCATTCAATGGAGGAGAAGAACTCTCTTGAGCCCGAGACATACTTCTCGAGCAGTTCTCGTCCGTCGGCGAAGAAAATCCCCATGATGAACTCCCCTCGTGACCCAGGATGGGTGGAAGAGGAGCCACATCCTTCACGGCCGCCCATCCGAAACGCGTCGACGGCTGGCGCTATCGAAACTGACATCCCGTCGAGTTCGCCGGTGTCGGTTCCTGTTTTCGGCCTTTGCGAGACCACTCAGGCGAACAGCTCGAGCAAGTCGTCGCGAGTAATAGCTGTCGCGGTGGAGGCCTCGCTCAGGGCCGCCTCGAAGAGGGCGCGCTTCTTGTCCTGCAACCCCAGGATGCGCTCCTCCACCGTGCCCTGCGCCACCAGCCGGTAGACCATCACCGGCCGCTCCTGCCCAATGCGGTGCGCCCGGTCCGCCGCCTGCGCCTCGGCCGCCGGGTTCCACCAGGGATCCATCAGGAACACGTGGTCCGCCGCCGTCAGGTTCAAGCCCGTACCACCCGCCTTGAGCGACATGAGCAGCACCGGCGCCCCGTCCTGCCCCTGGAAGCGCTCCGTCACCTCGCCCCGGTTCGCCGTCGCTCCATCCAGCCGATCGAAGGCAATCCCCGCCGTCTTCAGGTGCGGCTCGATGAGATCCAACAGCGACGTCCACTGCGAGAACACCAGCGCCTTGTGGCCCTCGGACACCGCCGTGCCCAGCGCCTCCACGAGCGTCTGCACCTTCGAGGACGAGTTCGCCCGCTGGCCCGGCACGAGCGCCGAGTGGCACGCCGCCTGACGCAGCCGCAACAGCGCCTCGAGCGCCTTGAGCACGTTGCCGCCCTCGTTCAACAGCGCCACCACCTCCGCGCGCGTCGCCGCCATCACCGCGTCGTAGACCGAGCGCTCACGCTCATCCAACGACACGTGCATGACGGACTCGGTGCGCGGCGGCAGCTCGGGCGCCACCTCGCGCTTGAGCCGGCGCAGCACGAAGGGCCGGATGCGCCGGCGCAAGCCCTCCGCCGCCCCCTTCTGCCCATCCGCGATGGGCCGCGCCACCTTCTCCTCGAACTGCCGGCGCGCCCCGAGCAGTCCCGGGTTGGTGAAGTGCATCAGGCTCCAGAGTTCCTCCAGCCGGTTCTCCAGCGGCGTGCCGCTCAATGCCAGACGGAAGTTCGCCTGGAGGCCAAACGCCGCGCGCGCCACCTGGCTCTCCGGATTCTTGATGGCCTGCGCCTCGTCGAGCACCACCGCGTCCCAGGTGCGCCCCCCAAGCACCGCCGCGTCCAACCGCAACAAGGCATACGTGGTGATCGTCACATCGGCCGACTCGTCCAGCACACGGCCCGGCCCGTGGTACACGCACACCTTGAGCGAGGGGCGGAAGCGCTTGAGCTCCCCGGCCCAGTTGGGCAACACGCTCGTGGGACACACGACGAGCGAGCGCGGGCCCAGCGTGCAGATCGTCTGGAGCGTCTTGCCCAGACCCATGTCGTCCGCGAGGATGCCGCCGAGCCCCGCGCTCTTCAGGAAGCCCAGCCAGCTCACGCCCTGCAACTGATAGGAGCGCAGCGTCGCGGTGAGATCCGCCGGCAACACGGGCGCCGGCAGCTTCTCGAAGCCCTCGACGAGCGGTGCCAGCTTGTCGAGCCCCGGCGGAGGCGGCTGCTCCAGCGTCTCGCACAGCGTCTTCAGCTCTGGCAGGGCGAAGGCGGCCACCTTGCCGTCGGCCTGCCGCGCCGCGAGCAGATCCGCCACGCGCGCGCCATTCTTGTCCAGCCACGCCCGGGGCAGCGGCGCCCAGCCACCTCCCTCGAGCGGCACGAGCCCCAGTCCCTCGTTCCAGGCACGCACCACCGCCGCGGCGTCCACCGTCTTCGGCCCGCCCTTGACGCCCTCCACCTGGAAGTCGAGCGTGAAGCGCACCTCGGGCATGCCGGGACCCTGCGCGTTGGACTCCACGCGGAGCGAGGGCACCAGCCGCATGTCCGGACTCACCACGCCCGCCGCGTCTCCAGCAAGGTCTCCCCGCCAGCGCCGCAGCTTGTCCGCCCAGCGCACCATCTCCTGGCCCTGCACCGTCACCCGCCGCCCGGGCACCAGGTTCAGCTCGTCGCGCAGTTGGTGGATGAGCTTCTGCTCGGCCACTTCGTCGCGCACGGGCACCGAGCCGCGCAGGTACACCATGCGCCCGTTGTCGATGCGCACCGAAGGCGGCGCGCCATACACGAGCGTGGGCATCACCGACAGGCCCGACTCCAACTGCTGCAACTCCACCAGGATGCGCGGCTTGAGGTCGCGATCGAGCGACGGCAGACGCCGGCTGCGCATGTCGATGGGCATGCGCTTCGCCAGCTCCGGCAGCACCTTCGAGGAGATTTCGCCAATCTGCTCGGCCGGGTAGGTGCGCGTGTTCGGCAGGTTCTCCAGCCACGCGCCCGTCACCTTCGTCTCGCCCAGACGGGCCAGTGCATCGCCACAGACGGCGACGCCCGGGCTCACCACGTCGGTGATGCGCGGATCCTTCGCCACGGTGATGACGAACTGCCCGCCCTTGTCCTCCACCAACGCGCGGGGGTAGACGATCTCCTCCGAGACGGCGATGGGCATCCCATCGAGCAGCACGTTGCGCGCCCCCTCGAGCACCTTGAGCAGGGATTCCAGACGCTCGGGAGGCAGGGCGCCCCGGACACGCTTCTCCAGGAGCCGATCCGCGAGCAGATCCGACTGCTCCACCTGGAGCTTCGCGGCGCGGGCGGGTCTGGCCATGAGGGAGGCGAGGCTGTCCTCCAGCGGCTCCGTCTTCCCGTCCGCGTGGGCGATCTCCCGATGGAGCGCCAGGCCCCCCTCGGCGCGGGAGAAGCGGTACACCACGCGCGACCAGCGCTCCGTGGTCACCTCCATGGGCGCGTCCTGCTTCTCCGCCTGCTGCACGGAGATGGCCGCGGCCACCACGTGCTCGCACGGATCCACCTGGCTCGGGCAGTCGCATTCCCAGACATCATCGGCCGGGTAGAGCGACACGGTGAGCGCCACGGTGCGCCCGGGCGCCTTCACCCGAAGTTGCAGCTCCTTGTCCGTGCGCTTCTGGAGCGCGACGGCCCCCGAGCGGGCGAGGTTCACCCCGACGGTCCAGATACCAGGGCGGGCTTCCTTCCGGACGGTTTCCAACAACTGAGCGAAGGCGGACATGGGAGGTGCTCCTATCCCTCCCGGCGTGCGCCGCGCAACCCGGGCGTTCACCCGAGCGAGCGCAGCGTGTCCGCCACCTTGCGCAGATCCTCCTCGAAGTGCCGCCGGGCTTTCACCCGTGCCCGCTCGTCCGGCATGCGCAGGAGCGCCGAGGGGTGGAATGTCGCCATCCACGCCTCCGCCCAGGGCGTCTCGAACACCTGCCCCCGGCAGTGACAGGCCACCTTCTCCGCCAGTTCCAGGAACGCCGGGGGCACCCGCCAGCCCCGCCACAGGCACACTCGCCGGCACCGCCTCCGGCGCGAGCAGCGAGCCCTGCGCGTCCCGCTCCTCAGTGAAGAGCACCCGCTCCGGAGGCACGCCCCGCACGAGTAACCCCCGCGCCGCCGCGCGGAAGGACTCCAGGTCCGGCCCCACCTCCACCCGCATCAGAGTTCTCCCGTGCGCGCCTCGTGGGCCGCGGTGAACAGGGAGAGCTGCGTGGCGGGCGGAGTCACCCGCTCGGAGAGCCGGTGCGAGTCCAACAGCCCCGTGGGCCGTTGGTCCGCCGTCACATCGTGTAGTCCGGGCTCTCATTGATGCAGTACTGACAATCATAGACGCAGAAATTGGTGAGCAATATCTTCAGCAATGACACACACCGGCCGTCCGGCGTGTAGCTGTGGCAGATGCCCATGCCCTCCACGCTGCCGAGCCCCTCCTTCGCCGCCTTGCGTTGGCCGCCGCTGCTCGAGCACGAGGCGTCGTACCTGGCGGCATCGGCGAGGATCTCCAGCTTCTTGCGCACGTCCATGCGGAAATCCTAGTCACGCCCCCTGACGCGAAGCGCCGTGAAGCGAATCAGCGGACAAGCGGGCGGGCCCTCGCATCCCTGGGCTTCCCTGGCTGGCTTGCATGGCGAGCGAGCGGATGCTCTCATGTGCGGCGTTGATGGGAGGGGTTCCCTCCCGCATGTCTGTCTTCTCATCACCACCCATTACCCCCCATCCCCGAGGTCCGCATGTCGTCGACTATCTATGAAGCGCCGGGTCAGAAGGGCAGCAAGGTCCAGTACCTCCCCCGCTATGGCAACTACATCGGCGGGGAGTTCGTACCGCCCGTGAAGGGCCAGTACTTCGAGAACATCAGCCCCGTCACCGGCAAGCCCTTCTGCGAGGTGCCACGCTCGACCGCCGAGGACGTGGACAAGGCACTCGACGCCGCCCACAAGGCCCGCGCCGCCTGGGGCCGCACCTCGCCCGCCGCCCGCGCCGACATCCTCCAGAAGATCGCCGACCGCATGCAGGCGAACCTCGAGATGCTCGCCGTCTCCGAGACGTGGGACAACGGCAAGCCCATCCGCGAGACGCTCGCCGCGGACCTGCCGCTCGCCGTGGACCACTTCCGCTACTTCGCCAGCTGCCTGCGCTCCCAGGAAGGCAGCCTGTCGGAGCTCGACGCGGACACCGTCGCCTACCACTTCCAGGAGCCGCTCGGCGTGGTGGCGCAGATCATCCCCTGGAACTTCCCCCTGCTCATGGCGGCGTGGAAGCTGGCCCCCGCGCTCGCCGCCGGCAACTGCGTCGTGCTCAAGCCCGCCGAGCAGACCCCCGTCACCATCCTCAAGTTCGCCGAGCTGGTGGGCGACCTCCTGCCTCCCGGCGTGTTCAACATCGTGAATGGGTTCGGCATCGAGGCGGGCAAGCCGCTGGCCAGCAGCAAGCGCGTGGCCAAGGTGGCCTTCACCGGCGAGACGACCACCGGCCGGCTCATCATGCAGTACGCGAGCGAGAACCTGATCCCCGTGACGCTGGAGCTGGGCGGCAAGTCGCCCAACATCTTCTTCGCGGACGTGTTCTCCAAGGACGATGACTTCGCCCAGAAGGTGCTCGAGGGCTTCAGCATGTTCGCCCTCAACCAGGGCGAGGTGTGCACCTGCCCCTCGCGCGCGCTCGTGCAGGAGAGCTTCTACGACGACTTCATGCACAAGGCCATCGAGCGCACCCGGAAGATCGTCCAGGGCAACCCGCTGGACACCGCGACGATGATCGGCGCGCAGGCGTCCAATGATCAGCTCGAGAAGATCCTCTCGTACTTCGACATCGGCCGGAAGGAGGGCGCCAAGGTGCTGCTCGGAGGCCAGCGCGCGACCCTGTCCGGGGCGCTCGCCGAGGGCTACTACGTGCAGCCCACCATCTTCGAGGGCCACAACCGCATGCGCATCTTCCAGGAGGAGATCTTCGGCCCGGTGGTGTCGGTGGCGAAGTTCAAGGACATGGAGGACGCGCTGGCGCTCGCCAATGACACGCTCTACGGCCTGGGCGCCGGCGTGTGGTCGCGCGACACGAACACCGCCTACCGCGTGGGCCGCGCCATCCAGGCGGGCCGCGTGTGGGTCAATTGCTACCACCTCTACCCGGCGCACGCGGCGTTCGGCGGATACAAGCAATCGGGCATCGGCCGCGAGACGCACAAGATGATGCTCTCGCACTACCAGCAGACGAAGAACCTGCTCGTCAGCTACGACCCCAAGCCCATGGGGTTCTTCTAATGCCCACCGAGCGCGTCACCGTCACGCCCGCCGCCGAGGCCCTGCTGCGCAAGATGCAGGGCCTCCACGGCCCCCTCCTGTTCCATCAGTCCGGAGGGTGCTGTGACGGCAGCGCGCCCATGTGCTTTCCCCGGCAGGAGTTCCGCGTGGGCCAGGAGGACGTGTACCTGGGCACCATCGTGGACACGCCCTTCTACATCGGTGGCTCCCAGTTCGAGTACTGGCAGCACACCCACCTCACGGTGGACGTGGTGAAGGGACGTGGCAGCGGTTTCTCCGTGGAGGCCCCCGAGGGGGTGCGCTTCCTCATCCGCTCCCGGGTCTTCACGGACGACGAGTACGCCGCGCTCCAGCGGGAGGGGCCGCCGCCCCGGGGCCCCCAGCCAGACTGAGAGTCCTACCTTCTCCCCCCGAGGTGCATGCCCACCGGGAGCACTCGGGGGGAGGCGGAGTTGGGATAGACTGGGTGTTCGTTCCTGGAGAGTGAATGACGCCCGGCCCTCGCGAGTGGAGGATTGCAACCCATACGCTCCGCTTCGAGCCTCCAGACCTCCTGCGGATCGACTTCCACGGAGTGCTCACCCTGGAGGACGCCCCGCGAATGGTCGACATCTACCGCGAGCTGGGCACGCAGGTGCGCCTGTACGTGCTGGGCAGCATGAGCGAAGCCGAGCCGCTCGAGCCGGAAGTCCGGCTCTACCTCAGCGAGAACATGCGCTCCGAGTGGTTCCACGCCACCGTCTATTTCGGGGCGCGGCTCGTCCACAAGGCGTTGATCAAGGGGGTGGTGATCGCGGCCCACCTGGACGGGTCCACGGAGAAGGAGGCGGAGCAATCGCTGGCGACCATCCACTTCACCGCCACGCAAGAGGAAGCCGAGCAGCTCCTCCTCCAGTTGCGCGCGCGGGCGAGCGACCTGGTCGCCTGACGCGGGTCCGCCGAGCAGCGGGTTACAGGTTGGTGAGGCGCGCGAGCTGGATGTTCGCGTTGAGCATCTGCTGCGCCATCATCAGCTTGCCGGTGTCCTGGAGGCCGGAGGAGCGGCTCCGGGCGTCGGCGAGCGCGCCCTGCTCCTGGGCGAGCATGCTCAGCTCGCCGTTGCTGATGCTGCCCTGCTTGACGCCCTGGCTGAGGGCGCCGAGCTGCTGGGCCTGGGTCTGGGCCACCGGATTGAAGGGCGCGAAGAAGGACTTCGAGTTGTTCTCGAACGCCGCCTTGGTGTTCAGGGCGTTCTGCATGCTCATCTGGGACAGGTTGGCCGCCTCACCCGCGGTGATCTGCCCGTCCGCCGACGCGCTCTTCGTCGCCGCGGCCAACTGCTGCACGCCCTGCATCAACTGGCCGAGCTCCTGCGAGGTGATGTTGCCCGAGCGCACGCCCTGGGCGATCTTGTCCAGCAGCGCGCCCTGCTCCGTCTTCAGGTTCTTCAGCAGGGAGGCGGCGTCTCCGAAGGGAAGCGCGGTGTTGCCGCCCGGAAGCTGCGGCTGACCGGCGCCCGGAAGCTGCTGACCGGCGCCCGGAAGCTGGCCCTGGCCACCGCCATTGAGCAGACCCTGCAGGGCCTGGAGCATCTGCGCGAGCTGCGCGAGCGGATTGGACTGGCCCTGGGGTGCACCCACACCCTGCTGCGGCACGCCCTGGCCCATCTGGGGCGCGAAGGAGTCCTTCTGGCCGAGGGTCGACTTGATCTGCTGGAGCGCCCCGGCGAGCTGCGACATGGACTGGAACAACTGGCTCGCCAGCTGGGCGTTGATCTTGCCCTGCCCCTGGGAAACGCTGGCCTGCAAACCCGTGAGCTGGCTCAGCGTGTTGAGCAGGGCGGCGGGGTTGTTCTTGAGGGAGGAGATGGACACGGGCGGCTCCAGGGAGGGAGGCGATTCGGGAGAGAGTCGAAGACAGCGATGCCGAGGGGTAATGCAGTACGCATGCCATGCTCCGGCGGCGGACCGTGAAGCGGGGAGTCTCGTGGGAACAAGGGTTTGCGCGTTCGTCCCAGTGGCGCGGATCACGGCGCCTCCCCGGTCCCCTGATGACTGGAGTCACCAGTGATGACAGCCGTTCGGCAGAAACGGCGAGCGCCCGGAACCTCGCGGCTCCAGGCGCTCGTCACGTCCAGGTGGGGGGCAGCTCAACGACTCACTTCACGCCCACCGCCGTCCAGGCGTCCTTCACCTTCTGCACCTCCACCGACTTCGCGCCGTACAGGTCCGTGGCCGCCTTGACGGTGGCCTCGCGCGCCTGGGCGAAGGTGGTGTTGGGCGTCATGTACGTGGTGAGCGCCCGGCCGAAGATCTTCTGGCTCTTGTCCATGCCGATGCCGCCGTCCACGCCCAGGCCCGACGTGCGATTCTTCCCGCCCTCGGTCACCAGGTAGAAGGCGTTGTTGGCGATGCCGCTCGAGCCGTGCACCTCCGTCTGCTTCGGGTAGTTGCTGTAGTGGTCGACCGAGTAGCCATCCTTGGTCGGATCGTCCATGTAGCGCAGCGCATCCCCGGTGCCGTTGGCCGGCGTCCACGCGTCCTCGCCCACCTTCCAGTCGAACTCCACCGACTTGTTCTTCTGCGCGGCGTACCACTCCACGCCCGAGCCGATGATGTCGCTGAAGGACTCGTTGAGGCCGCCGGACTCGCCGTCGTAGATGAGGCCCGCGGTGCGCTCGGTGAGGCCGTGGGCGATCTCGTGGCCCGCGATGTCCAGCGTGGTGAGCGGACCGGCGTTCTTCCCGTCGCCATCGCCGTAGTTCATCTTCTCGCCGTCCCAGTAGGCGTTGACCATGGCGCCGCCGTCCTGCTCGTTCACGTGCACGTAGGAGACGAGCTTCTCGCCCTTGCCATCCAGCGAGTTGCGGCCGAGCACGTCCTTCATGAAGTCGTACGTCATCTCCGCGCCGTAGTGCGCGTCCACCGCCGCCTTGGTGCGCGCGTTGTCGCCCGCCTCGCCCCACACGTCGTTGGCGTCGGTGAAGGGCGTCGTGCCGCTGGCCGTCGACCTGTTCTTCGCGTCGTACGTCACCACGCCTCCGCCCCGGCTCTTGTCCTCCAGCGTGTAGGAGCCATTGGCCTGCTTCGTGGTCGAGAGGTCCACCTTGCCGCTGTAGAGCGTGGTGTCATCCGCCTTGCCCGCGACCGGGGTGGAGGGAGTGGAAGGCGTGGAGGGCGTGGTCGGAGTGGACGGGCCCGCCTTGGCGTGCGGCACCTCGATGCCGCCCATCTGGTTGAAGCTCTTGAGCAACTCACCGGTGTTGGCGTCCACCAGGTAGTTCATGCGGCGCGGCCCCTGGTCGGCCTTGAAGCTCGAGGTGTTGCTGAGCTGCACGTGGTAGGCGGCGTGGTACTGGCCGTCGTTGCCCTTGACGACGACGCGCTCGGAGGTGGGGGCGCGGTCCGTGGAGCCCGCGAACTGCTTCTGGGCGATGGCGAGCGCGTCCTTGGCCTCGAGCTTCACGGGCGCCGAGCCCAGACCCTTGGGGATGCTGGAGAGCTGACCGGTGACGTCGGCCACCTTGCCGTCCTTGTCCAGGTGGCTGATGACCTGCTCGGCGAAGACCTTGGTGCCCTCGTGGGTGCGGTCCAGGCGCACGTGCGTCATGCCCAGCTCGTCCTTGAACACCTGGCGGGGCGTGACGGAGGAGGCGGCGCCCGGCGAGGAGACCACACCGCGCGTGGAGCCCCCGAGGAAGTCGAGCGACTTCTGGATGGCGGCCTTCGCCTCCTGGCTGTCGAGAGACAGGGGGCCGGTGCTGGCGGAGGAGGCCGCGGAGGCGGAGAGGGCCACGGCGGGACGGGCGGCGGTGGCGAAGGTCGAGCCGGACTCGAAGCCCTTGGCGGCGGCGGGAGCCTGCTGGCTCTTGGGGGCGGCGACGGGCGCCTGGGGCGCGGCGGCGGGGACGGCGGGGGACAGGGGTGAGGCGACCGGGGTCTGCTTGTTGGAGACGATCATGGCAGTGGGGCTTTCTGGTCCGAGGTGGGAGGGGCTCACCCCGTGTAGTTGATGTGCGCCACATAGAGCATGATGTGTGCCACGCACCGCGTCAGGGGCTTGGATGATACAACCCATTGATTTCATTCAGAGCGCCGAGCCGGAGACAGCAGATACCGGGTAACAGCCTGGTAACAGGAGTCACCACGACAAGCGGTGAAGCCCCCTCGGGGAAGGGGGTGGAAGGGCCCTGGTGACAACGCTTCGGGGAGTGATGACACGCGTCATCAGGAGAGGTGATGGGCCGGCCCGCGCCGTCCAACATGGGGCCCGGTGCGGTCTCGGACCTACCTGGAATGTCGGGTGGTGCTCACCCATCCAGGACATCGAGTCGACCTCGGAGGGCACGTGGCGCGCCTTGACTTGGGAGGTCGAATCTGGCCCCTTGGGCATGAATGCCAGACGAGGAGAGACGCGTGTCGGACGAGAAGGAATCGCCGGGGGACCGGGTGGGGCCGTACCTGCTGGGGGAGCGGCTCGAGTTGATGGGGAGCGGGGTGGGCCGCCTGTACCTGGCGCACCATGTCCACACGGGCGCGCGGACCGTGCTGCTGTTCCCCGAGAAGCACCTGGAGGGGCTGCTCCAGAGCGACTGGGAGGTGAGCCTCTCCGGCGGGCGAGAGGAGTCCTCGGTGAAGATGAAGGTGGAGCGCTCGGACGGGCCCGTCCCGACGAAGGAGGTGGCCGATGCGCTGCGGCTCATCACCCAGGCCATCGCGCGCGTAGAGGACAAGGAGCGGCTGTACCAGCACCTCCTCGCGAAGCCGGTGGAGCGGCGGGGGCGGTGGGGCTCACGCTCCGGTCGGGTGCGCGCCGCGTTGGTGGCGCTCGCGATGGTGGCGGTGGGGCTGGGCGTCTGGCTGTACGCGAGGTGACGCCCGGGCACGGAGTTCCGTATCCTGGGCAGCTTCTGGGGAGATGGCCCGCCTGAACACCCACGCACTTCTTCCCGTCTTCGCCTCTGTCCTACTCATGATGGGTTGTGCCACGGGCTCGCTACCTGGGAGCCTGCTGTTCCACCCGGAGACCATCGGGGGAGCAGGTGGCCTCCCTCGGGTTGTCCGTTCCTCCCAAGAGAGCATGCCCGGGGAAACACCCTCTCGCGGCGACCAGGCCCTGCCTCCCGGCTGGCCTGACTTCTCCTCCGACGACGCCCAGACACTCCTGGCGCCCTTCCTCTCCTGCACCTCGCCGAGCGACTTCCTCGCCTTGCAGCAGCGCGTGGACATGCCCCGGCTGGTGGCACGGTTGGATGCCTGGAGCGCCGTGCGACTCGGCTCCCGGGGTCCCGTGCGTGAGGAGGCTTCCGGCCCGCTCAACCGCCAGCGCACCGTGTTCCTCCTCCAATCCCTGGAGCGCTACGGCGCCGCCAACACCGCGGTGCTCGCCCACTTCGTCCTCGACTCCTGTCATGACGATGACTTGAAAGACATCCTCCTCCTGCTCGCCCAGGACAAGCGGCTCACGGAGCTGCTCGAGCAACTGCCCTCCCTGGGCCCGGCGCTGGAGGCGAGGGGCATCAACCCCTCGGCCCTCACGGAGCGGGACTTCGCATGGAGCGACCTGGGCCGGGGCCTGGCCCGCGCGGGCAAGGACGCGCTCGCCACCATTCCCCTGGTGGAGGGGGCCTCTTCGCGGCTCATGGAGTTGCAGGCGCTCAAGGAGCAGTTGCCACCGCCCTACCAGCGGGCACTCGACGCGGTGGAACAGGCGCAGCTCGAGCAGCGGTTCTCCCCGGGCCCTGTGCTGATGGGGGTCGTGGACCACATGACCTTCGGCGTGCCGCTGGGCTTCTACGGGCTGGTGGCTGGCACGGGCCATGGGGTGTACGAGCTGGCCCAGGGCCGCTACGAGCAGGCGGTGCGCGAGCTGGCCCCCGCGGCCCTGGTGGTGACGCTGTACGCGGGAGGCAAAGGGGCGCGCTGGCTGTCCGAGCCCCACGGTGTCTCGGGAGTGGGGACGCGGGTGGGGAGCGGACTGGAAGTGCTGGAGTCTCGGGCCAGGGGCCTCCAGGAGATGGCGTGGCGGTTGGAGGAGCTGTTGGGCGTGGAGGGGATGCGCGAGGTGTTCGGGCACATCCGCGCCAGCCGGGAAGCGGGCCGCCTGGTGGCCGTGGGCGGAGTGGACGCGGCCCTGGCGTTGCGCGAGGCGCGGGGCAACGTGCTCCAGGCCCAGGCCATGATGGCCCGGGCCCGGCCTGGAGCGACAGGCGCCTCGGCGGCCCGGAGCGGCACGGGAACGGGCCTCGGGGGACTGGCCTCGCTGGTGGACGAGGGGGCGGGCCTCACCCGGGAGGTGGTGGAAGCCAGGCTGGAGTTGGCGGAGTTGGAGGCCCCGGGCCCGCGTCTGCCCAGGGACATGGCGGTGCTGGAGAAGCAACGGCCCGCCCTCTCGGCGCCGCCGCTCGGAGCCGAGGGCAACCCACGTTGGGGGGAGTACGTCGCCTACTACGAGAAGCGCCTGGGGGACATCAAACAGGGCAAGGCCGCCGAGGCGCCTCTGCGCTGGGCGTCCTACGAGCAGCTCTGGGGATGGTTCACCCGGGGGCTGGTCTTCGAGCGCCGCATGGTGGCGCTGCTGGAGGCCGACGCGAAACTGCCTCGTGCACAGCGCCGCTTCCTCGGAGACTTCCACAAGCCGCTCATCCAAAGGTACGTGGGCGTGAAGAAGCCGGAGGGAGTCCTGCGCTATGCGGATGTACTCATCATCGAACGAGGCGCGCTCGCTGGAGGTTCAGTCCGCGTCGAGACATTCAGCTTCAAGAGCCGCAATCTCGCGCGGCTGGACGGAAAAGCGTTGAAGACGCAGATGGTTGAGGATGCCAAGGAAGCGCTGTGGAAATACGGAGAGACCGTGGACATCCGCCGGGACTCCCTCCAGCCCTTTCTCAGGCAGGGCACGTCCAACGCGTCCGCCTCATCTATGAGGGCGGCGAACTCGAGCCCACGAACGTCAACAACCTGAACGCCGCCATGCGAGAAGCGGAGAGCGCGTTTCCGGGAGTGGAGATCCTGTTCCAATGAAGCGGCTGAGCGTGCATGACTTGAAGCCGGAAGACAGCCTCCAGCTCCTATTCGAAGGTGCGTTCGATCCGCATGCAGCACGGGAGGGCGAACTGGAGCCTCTTCTCCAAGCACTCGAGAAGTACGCCGACGGGTGGATGCCAGACGTCGCTGAAGGCAAGCGTCGACGCAAATACGCTCGTGCCGCCATCTGGAAAGCCCTGGAGGAGGAGCATAACGAGAACAGCACGGCCCTCGGGCTCTACCGGACGCAGTGGCCCGCGTTGGACATGACACTCTGGCTCAGACTGCCTCCCCGGCCTCCCATGCTGGACATGAGCATCGAGGTGAAACCACTCTCCTTCTTCTCGGAGCAGGAGCGCTGTCGCCAATTCGTGGAAATGGTGCGCGCCTGGGCCTGTCGCTACCCCGTCACCCATGCCGCGGCCCATAGCGTGGCGGATACGAGACTGACAAACGCACCCCTCTTCGGCCGCGACAAGCAGACCTGGTACCGGGACGGGTTCGACAAGGTCTACGAGGTGTTCTGGCTCAACGTCTTCGGTCCGAAGCTGGTGGAAACCATCGGCCGCGAGCGCGTGCTGTCCACTCCTGCCTGGCGGGTGGAGGAGTTGCCCAACGGCTGCGTCCTGCTGGTGACTCGGCCCACCGCCACGGACTTCGCCTGCGACGAGGCCCGCCTCGCCCAGGCTCGCGCTCACGTCCACCTCCGTCCGGACCTGGACTTCGACTCCGTGCTGCGCACCCTGCGCGAGCGCAGCGCCACGCTCGCCCCCGTGCAGCCCCGCTTCCACCCGGACGTGGCTCCGCTCCTCTCCCGCGTGGTGGACCACGTCGCCAGTCACCAGCGCCAGCGCACAATCGCCGAGCTCAACACCTGGCGGCCCCCCGAACCCGAGGAGTGGCGCCTCGCCGACTCCGCCCTGCCCCCGGATGTGGAGGACCCAGCGCGCGCGTGCGCGCACTATCGCCTCCTCGCCGAGCACCTCGTGGCGCTGCTGCACACCGAGGTGCCCTCCGTCTTCGACGCCACGCCCGAGTCGCTCACAGACGTCGACTTCTACCTCTGGCGCGAGGAGTTCCCGACGAGCCGTCCGCGCGAGGCCATCGACGCGCACGCGGTGCCCGCCCTGGGCGCGTACCTGGGCGAAGTCCTGGTACGTCACCTGGGAGGCCAATGGCTCCCGCGCCAGAAGCTCGAGGAGGCCCAGGTGCGCGTGGGCTCCCGCCTCTGGTTGCCCTTCGCCCGGGCACGCCACTCCCTGCGCTCGCGGCAGGCGCTGCTCGACTCCTCCCTCACCCAGCTCTACCGGGTGGCCGAGCGTCATCGGGGCTGACGCTATCCCTCGAAGGGCGCTGGTCCGCGGAAGGCGTCCTGCTTCGCCACGGCCTCCAGCTTCTGCGACTTGCCCTCACGCGCCGCGCGGTAGAGCGCCTCGATGATGCGCATGTCCTGCAGGCCCTCCTCCCCGGGCGTGTGCGGCTGGCGGTTGTTCTGCACGCACTCGGCGAAGTGATCCATCTCCCGGGCGAACTGGCTGGACTGGGGCAGGCTGCGCTCCACGGTGTCCGACGCCTTGGGGTCCTCCGGGGACTTGCGGGAAATCCGCATGCGCAGACCGCTGTAGGCGAAGGCGGGATCCATGTCGACCCACGCCTCCGAGCCCATCAGGCGCAGGCGTCGGCTCTCATGATGGCCGTAGCCCGTGGTGCACTGCGCGATGAGCCCCGAGGGAAAGCGCAGGGTGAAGAGGAAGTTCTCCTCCACCTCCTTGAAGCGCGCGTCGCCGGGAGTGCTGTACATGGAGCCCCACACCTCCACGGGCTCCTCGCCGCTCAGGTAGCGCGCGGCATTCAGGCAGTAGATGCCCACGTCCGGCAGCGCGCCGCCGCCCGCCAGGGCCTTCTTGTGTCGCCACTGCGCGTCCGGCGCCTGGTTCTGTCCGTTGTCGGCGCTGAAGAGCTTGAGCGCCCCGAGCTTCTTGCTCCGCGCGAGCTGGATGGTGGCCCGGTGGTGCGGCTCGTACTGGAGCCGGTAGGCCACCATGAGCTGCTTCTTCGCCGCGCGGCACGCGTCGATCATCTGCTGGCACTCGGCCACGCTGTTGGCCATGGGCTTCTCGCACAGCACGTGCTTGCCCGCCTTGGCCGCGCGCACCGTGTACTCGGCGTGCATGTTGTTGGGCAGCACGATGTAGACGACCTGCACCTCCGGGTTGTCCTTGAGCGCGTCGTAGTTCTTGTAGTCGTAGAGGTTCTTCTCGGACACGCCGTACTGGGCCGCCACGGTGCGCGCCTTGTCCTCGTCACCGCTCACCAGCGCCACGAGCTTCGCCTTCTTGCACTCGCCGAAGGCGGGCAGCAGCTCCTCGAGCGACAGCCGGCCCAGGCCCACGATGGCGAAGCCCACGCGCTTGTCGGGCTCCTGCGGTGTGGGCAGCGGGGACTCCACCTCGGTGGAGGCCTTCATGGGCGGCAGCTTCACCTCGCCCGCGGCCGCCAGGGCCGTCTCGGGAAGCCAGAGCCCCGCGCCGAGCAGTCCTCCCGTCGTCTCCAACAGCCTGCGTCGGGTCCAGCGCCGGGTCTCGTCGAAGGTCATGTCGTGCCTGCCTCATGGTGGGGACGCGTGCGGCGCGTCTTGGAATGAGGGCAGAGCACCTGATACGCACACGCCCCTCCAGCGACAATCGCGGGAGGGACGCGGGAGCGTGGGCTGAGCGACAACCCCACGCGAGTCAGTGTCGGACCGTGGGCTTTGGCCGCTAGCTCTTGTACTTCACCGAGCAGCCATAGGCCTCGGTGGTGGCCGAGGGCACGGGCTTGCCGGAGAGCAGCGCGTCCACGGCGCCCTTCACGTAGTTGGTGGGGGTGCCGGCCTTCTTGTTGCCGCGCGGGTCGTCGTCGATGGCGCCCTCGTAGCGCAGCACGCCCTGCGCATCGATGACGTACATGTGCGGCGTCGTCTTGGCGGCGTACTGCTTGCCCACCTGGCCGCTGGGGTCCTGGAGCACGGGATAGGTGAAGCCCTTCTCCTTCTTCCAGGCGGCGGACTTCTCGGGCGCGTTGGTGTTGGTGGAGTCCACCGCCAGCCACACCACCTTCTGGGCGTCATAGCCGCCGAACGTCTTCTGCATGGTGTTGGCGGTGTAGTGGCGCTTCACGAAGGGGCAGTCGGGGTTGGTCCACTCGAGGACGACGATCTTGCCCTTGTACTGCGCGAGCGAGTGCTCCTTGCCCGACTCGTCCTTGAGGGAGAAGGCCGGAGCGGGCTTGCCCACCTCTGCCGTCTCCGCGGCGAACGCCACCACGGGGGAGACCAGGGACAGCGAGAGGGCGACAGCGGAGAAAAGGGATTTCATCGGTCAGCGCTCCTTCGTGTTGCGGGGAACTGCTTGGACAACGCGTTCAGGTGGCATCCGCCACGCGGCCCGAGGCGCGGCGAATGGATTCGATGAGGGAGTCGGCGGTGAGCAGCTCGCTGAGCACCTCGGGCTTGCCCGGCGCGGAGGGGCTCACCAGCAGGTACATGGGGACGCCCGCGCGGCCGAACTCGGCGAGCTTCGCGCTGATGGCCGCGTCACGCCGCGTCCAGTCCGCCACGAAGAAGGCCACGTTGTGCTGGGAGAAGGCGGCGCGCACCTCCTCGCGCTGCAGCACGGTGCGCTCGTTGAACTTGCAGGTGAGGCACCAGTCGGCGGTGAAGTCGATGAAGACGGGCTGGCCGGCCGCGAGCGCCGCGGCCACCGCCTCCTCGCTCCACGCATGGGCCGAGGCCTCCCGGGGCGCCGCGCCGCGCAGCTCCTCGAAGCGCAGGAGCCCGACCCCGCCTCCGACGAGCAGCGCCAGCACCGCCACCATGCCCATCACCTTGCGCCCACCGGTGGAGTCCTGCAGCAGGCCGTAGATCCACGCGCCCAGCGCCACCACCGTGAGGAAGGCGAGCAGCCGCGCCATGCCGTCCACGCCGGTGAGGCCGCCCATCACCCACACGAGCCACACCGTGGTGGCCAGGAGCGCGAAGCCGAGCAGCTTCTTGCCGTGGTCCATCCACGGACCGGGCTTGGGCAGGCGCTTGGCGAGCCCCGGCACGAGCACCAGCAGGCAGAAGGGGAGCGCGAGGCCCAGGCCCATGAAGAGGAAGGTGGCGAGGACGGTGACGGGCCCCTGCGCGAGCGCGAAGCCCACCGCGGTGCCGAGCAGCGGCGCCGAGCAGGGCGTGGCGAGCACCACGGCGAGGACTCCCTCGCCCGCGCTGCGCGTCAGGCCGTGGCTCGAGTCCACCTTCTCCACGAGGGCGGTGCCGTCGGTGCCCACGTTGAAGACGCCGAAGAGGTTGAGGCTGAAGGCCACGAGCACCGCGGCCACGGCGGCGACGAAGAGCGGCTCCTGGAACTGGAAGCCCCAGCCCACGCCGTGTCCGGCCGCGCGCAGGCCCAGCACCGCGAGCGCCAGCACCAGCAGCGAGCCCACGATGCCGCCGGTGTACGCGAGCGCGTGCGCGCCCACCCGGCCGCGAGACTCGCCCACCGTGCGGGTGAAGCCATAGGCCTTGAGCGCCAGCACCGGGAAGACGCACGGCATGAGGTTGAGCAGCGCGCCACCGAGGAAGGCGAAGAGGAACACCAGTCCGAGCGACAAGTCCTCGGAGCCGGCGGCGGGCGCCGCGGCCGAAGCGGTCGCCGTGGCCACCCCCTTGGGAGCCGCCGGGGAAGCCGGGACCGCGGCCACCACGGGCGCGAGCGGCAGATCCAACGCCAGCGCGTGCGAGGGCGTGGCGGCGGGCCCCAGGCGCAGCACGCCCAGGAAGCGGGGGTGGCTCGGGGGCACCTTGAGGGAGGCCTTGCCCTCCACCTTGAAGGTGCCGGGCTGTCCCTTCACCTCGGACAGGGCGAGCTGGGCGATGCCGGGGATGCGATCGGGGACGAAGAAGTCCTTGTCCACCGTGGGCACCGGCGCGCCCTCCGCGCCCTTCAGGGTGAGGGTGCCGGTGAAGGGCTGGCCGGTGGTGAGCGTCTGCGAGTCCAGCGCGAGCGCCACCTGGTAGGGGGTGGACTCCGTCGGCACCGGCACGCGCGCGTGCGCCGCGTCGAAGGCCGGCACGTGCTCGGCGTCCTTCACGGTGCGCGGGCCCACGGGCACGTTGCGCGTGAGCATGAGCTGGGCGGGCAGACAGTTGATCTCACACACCAGCACGTCCGCCGCGGCCGACAACTGCAGGGAGCCCTCGGCCTTGTCCGAGGCCCGGGCCTCGGCGGCCAGCAGCACCTCGCCCTCGTAGCCGTAGGTGGTGATGAAGCCGTCCGCGGTGCGCAGGGTGGAGGGCAGTGGCCACTCCAGGGGGCCCACGGTGGTGCCCGGCGTGTCCCAGACGATCTCCGAGGGCAGACCCGACTCGCCGGGGTTCTTCCAATAGACGTGCCAGCCCGGGTGCAGCTCGAAGCGCACCCCCACCCGGAAGGTGTCTCCGGGCTTCACCTCGGTCACGTCCGTGAGCAGCGTGGCCTTCACCCGAGGGGTGCCCTCGTCCAGGGCGCCCTGGCTCACGGCCGTGGCGGGAGGTGGCGCACCCCACGCGCTGGAGGCGAGCGACAGCCCTCCCAGACAGAAGACAAGTGCTCCCCAGCTTGAACGTCCTACCCGTGGCCGCGTCATGTGCCTCCCGTTAACCCACCGGCCTGCCCTGCGCCATCCTTCCCTTCGGCGAAGTGGCGCCCATCAACCCTTCGAGCGGACGGGCATTCCCGGTGGAGGTGGGCAGACCCCTCAGCGCCCCGCCTTGCTGCTGGGGGCGAGCAGGTGCTGCACGATACTCAATCCCGTACGCGCGTCCTCGGCCCGGGCGCGGCGCACGAGCAGCGCTGGCAGCTCGGCGCCCTTGCGCTCCACCGCCCGCCGCAGGTCCACCAGCCGCTCCTCGTGCCGCTTGGGGGGCACTTCGTTCACGCCCAGCTCGAAGAGTTCACGCAGGGCGGACTCGGCCGTCACCAGGGCCTGCTCGGCGGCGGGGGGATTGCGCCGCAAGAGCGCCTTCCACGAGGCGGACTCGGCCGCCACCAGGTCCAGCTCCACGCCCACCGCGCGGATGAGCCGGCCCTCGGGGCTGTCCGGCAGGGCGCGCTGCACGGGCACGGCGACGCGGCGCGTATCCCCATTCTCCATCCACGTGGTCGTCACGCCGAGCGACCAGTCGGCCGACTCCAGGCGTCCGGTGAACAGGGCCCGGCGCGCGAAGGCATGCGACAGCGAGCCGAGCCCCACGCTCAGCGCATCCACTTCCGAGCGCGCCGGGTAGCGGTGGCGGCACTGCAGCTCGGAGAAGCCCGTGGGGCGCACGAAGACGCGGCCATAGGTGCCCACCTCGCCGAAGAGCTCGGCCACCAGGGCCGCGGTGGCCATGGGCAGCCCCTCCGCGTCGTCCACGTGGGTGAAGCCCGTCCCCGAGGGGCCGGTGAGCGCCTCCAGGATTTCCGGCAGGTAGTGCCGCCCGAGCCCCAGCGCGTGCAGGGAGATGCCGGACTCGGCCACCGTGACGCCCAGCGTGCGGAACTCGGGGAGGCCACGCGGGCCCACCGAGGGCTCTCCATCGGTGAGCACCAGCATCTTCGGCCGCGCGCCCGGGACGAACAGCCGGCGGATGGCGGCGGCGCCGGAGTCCACCGCCTCGTGCAGCGCGGTGCCCTGCCCCGTCTTGAGCGCCGACAGGCGCTCGACCAGTTGGGCGCGGGCCTCCGAGTCCATGATGCGCAGGGGCGAGAGCTGCTCGGGCACGCCGTCGAAGGCGAGCAGGCCCAGGTAGTCCTTGGGACCGGCGCGCTCGACGAGCAGCAGCGCGGCCTCCACCGCGGCGGCCATGGGCGCGCCCCGCATGGAAGCGCTCCGATCGAGCACCAGGTTCACCGCCACGGGAGCGCGGGGAGCATCCGCCTCGGCCTCCACGGTCACGAGCAGGTGAAC
The DNA here is from genome assembly GCF_002305875.1 of Cystobacter fuscus. NCBI lineage: Bacteria > Pseudomonadati > Myxococcota > Myxococcia > Myxococcales > Archangiaceae > Cystobacter > Cystobacter fuscus. The sequence continues at coordinate 11,992,285 of NZ_CP022098.1, forward strand.
GTCCCGACCCATCACCCCGTCGCGCTCGACCGCCCAGGCCGTCAGCTTCATCGCGTCTTCCTCCGTACGCGGCACCCCCTGGCGCCCCGCGGGCCACCGCCCTCAGAGCTTCCCAGTATCACCTACCGCACCCCGCATGGGGAAACCGTCCGGGAGCCGCGCCGGGTCCTCACCACACGAGGAGAAAGAAGACTGTCGGGAGAGGCCAGACAGCGGCGGGGGCTTCATGCGGCTCCAGGAGCCTCGGGCCTGGAACGCTCCGGCCCACCCGGGCCACCTCGTCTGACCGGAGCCGGACCGGAAGTCCGACCGGATGCAACCGCCCCCACGCCAGCGCCCGACGTGGGGGGCGCGGCACTACTCGGCGTCGTAGCCGCCGTAGCTCTCGTCGGCACCCCACAAGTGGCCCGACGGTCCCACCTGGACCCGGCCCGTGGGATCCAGCTCCTCCTCACCACCTCCCAGCGTCACGTACTCCAGGCCCTCGTCGTCCAGGTACGTCCGATCGTCGTGCACCATGGCTTCTCCTCGGGGTGTCCGCCCGGCTCCACCGGTCATCCAGGGCCCACACCATGTGGTGCCCCTTCCCAGCGATTGACCGATTTACTTTCCAGGGTGCGCATTACGCCCCGCGTTGTAAAGACCTTGGGCGCGCAATCAATCAGGGGAAATCCTGGCAATGAACAGAGAGAGCGCTCTCCCGAGCGCCCGGGGAACAGGGAGGCGACCCCTGGGGAGGGAGGACGTTGGGCGCCCAACGCTCCGGAATCAGAGTGATGGGCGAGCCGTCTCGGGAGTGAAATCACCCCGCTTCCGTCCCGGACAGGTGCTTGATTCGGGAATCAACCTTGTTAGGGTGGGTTTTTCCCATGGTGCCGCAACGCGGCATCCGGACCTCCTTCCCGAGCGAATCCACGAGGTTCACCGAAACCGCCATGAGTCCCATCATCACAGGCCTGCTGCTCACCGTCGGAGTCTCCGTCTTCGTCATGACCATGGCCGGGCGCATTGGCGCCCTGCTGGCGATGAAGCCGGAGAACCGGTTGGATCGCATTCCCCAGCGCACGATCGCGCTCCTGAAATTCGGCCTCGGACAGAAGCGCATGGTGGACCCGGAGGAGCGCACCGCGGGTCTCATGCACGTGTTCATCTTCGCGGCGTTCATGGTGCTGGCGCTGCGCACCATCATGATGTTCGTGATGGGCTTCTCCGAGACGGCGCTGGAGGTGCTCACCAACCTGCAGGCGCCGTTCTGGGCGGAGCATCCGGGCGTGCTGCTCGTCTACAAGCTCTACCTGCTGGCGAAGGACGGGGTGGCGGCGCTGGCGCTGTTGGGCTCGGCCTACTTCGTGTGGCTGCGCGGCAGCGTGAAGCCGGACCGGCTCAGCCCCTCGTGGGAGGCGTTCCTCATCCTCGGCTTCATCTCCGGCCTGATGGTGACGGAGTTCTTCTTCGGCGGCAGCCACATGGTGCCGCGCGAGCAGACGATGCCGCTGGCCACGGGCAACTACGTGTGGTGGGAGCCCGTCACCAGCGTGTTCGGCATGGTGATGCGCCCCCTGGGCTACCCGGTGGCCCACGCGCTGGGCCTGGCGGGCTTCTGGATCCACCTGGCCATCATCCTCGCGTTCCTCAACTTCCTGCCCGTGGGCAAGCACTTCCACGTCATCACCGGCCTGCCCAACGTCTTCTTCCAGCGCCTGGCGCCCAAGGACGATCCGCGCACCACCCAGAGCGCGAAGCTGTCCACGCCCAACCTGGAGAAGGAGGAGTTCGGCGCCGCGACCATCAAGGACCTCACGTGGAAGCAGGGCCTGGACCTGTACTCGTGCACCGAGTGCGGCCGTTGCCAGACGCACTGCCCCACGTACATCACCGGCAAGCCGCTCACGCACAAGGGCGTGAACCAGGACCTGAAGCACTGGGTGTGGGACCACCAGATGTGGGTGGAGGAGGGTCGGGGCCCGTCGGGCATCGTGGAGCCCCTGCCGGAGATGATCGGCAGCGCGCTCAAGGCGGAGACGGTGTGGGCGTGCACGAGCTGCGGCTGGTGCGAGACGGCGTGCCCGGTGTTCATCGAGAACGTGCCGCGGCTCATCGACATGCGCCGCTACCAGGTGCAGGTGAAGGCGGAGTTCCCGCCGGAAATCCAGCGCGTGTTCGAGGGCATGGAGCGCCAGGGCAACCCCTGGGGCCTCGGGCAGGACCGGCGCGACGAGTGGGCGGAGGATCTGGCGCTGCCGACCTGGGGTGATGGCGGCGGCCCGTACGAGTACCTCTTCTTCGTGGGGTGCGCGGGCAGCTACGACGACAAGCAGAAGAAGGTGAGCCGGGCGCTGGTGAAGATCTTGCGCGAGGCGGGGGTGAGCTTCGCCACGCTGAGCAAGCAGGAGATGTGCAACGGGGACTCGGCGCGCCGCATGGGCAACGAGTACCTGTACCAGACGCTGGCCAAGACGAACGTGGAGACGTGGAACGCCATGGGCGTCAAGGCGGTCATCACCCAGTGCCCGCACTGCTTCAACACCATCAAGAACGAGTACCCGGAGTTCGGCGGCGAGTACCAGGTCATCAACCACACGCAGCTCATCAACCAGTTGCTCAAGGAGAAGCGCATCAAGCTCTCCCAGGTGATGAACCAGAAGCTCACCTACCACGACCCCTGCTACCTGGGCCGGCACAACGGCGTGTACGACGCGCCTCGCGAGGTGCTCAACGCCATTCCGGGTCTGGAGGTGGTGGAGATGCAGCGCAGCAAGCGCGAGGGCTTCTGCTGCGGCGCGGGTGGCGGGCGCATGTGGATGGAGGAGCACATCGGCACGCGCATCAACCACAACCGCGTCAACGAGGTGGCCCTCACGCTCAAGCACGCCGAGGACCCGAGCACGCCGTACCCCGACGCCACGGACAAGAAGAAGCCGGGCATGGTGGGCGACTACAAGGAGCCGGGTGGCAAGGGCGTGGTGGCGGTGGCCTGCCCGTTCTGCTCGACGATGCTCAACGACGCGGTGAACGACACGGGCCGCGAGCAGAGCATCAAGGTGAAGGACATCACCGAGCTGGTCGCCGACGCCATGGAGGTCCGCCAGGGCGCGGGCACCGTGGCCCCGAGCAGCGTGGTGAGCGCCAAGCCGGAGTGAAGCGGGGAGCCGGGCCATTCGGTCCGGCCGACCCGTGAGACGAGGCCCGGGAGACCCCAAGCCGTGGGTCCCCGGGCCTTCGTACGTCCGGGGGACTACGTGCCGCCGTAGGAGGGCTCGAGCGCGCCCGGCACCACGAGGGTGCCCGTACCGGTGGTGGCGATGCTGATGCGGTAGATGTTGTCGTTGCCGCCCGAGTTGGACAGGAACGTCACCTCGGTGCTGCCGCGCCAGCTCGGCCAGGTGTCCATCACGCCGAACTCCCCGGTGTGCCGGGTGAGCTGCGTCACGCTGGAGAGGTTCTGGCTGCCCAGCTGGCCCACGAAGATCTGCGAGCCGTTGTTCGTCTGCCCATCGAAGGCCACGCGCGTACCGTCCGGGGACACCACGGCGCGCGACACCACCGACACCGCGCCCGTGTTGCCGAGGCTGCTGGTGATGACGTTGGAGGCGCCCGTCGTCACGTTCACGTTGAGCAGCGTGCTCAACTGGTTGGCGCCGAAGCCCGCCGCCACGAGCACGCTGCGGCCATCCGGATAGAAGGACGCCGCGCCGTAGGAGTAGGTGCCACTGGCGAAGACCTGGAAGCCCGTCCCGTCGATGTTCACCTTCGCCAGCGAGGGGGTGTTGTTCCTCGTCAGGGTGAAGACGATCGTCTCCCCGGTGGGGCTGATCGTGGGGTAGCGGAAGTTGGCGCAGTTCGAGCAGGAGGTGCTCGCGTTGGAGAAGACCGTGGAGGCCTGACCCGTGCCCGTGGTGGGCACCCTGCGAATCTCCCACGTCGCGCCCGAGCGGTACACGAACACCACGACCAGGCCGCTGCGCGACACCGTGGGCTCGTACGCCCCGCCCTCGGTGGTCAGCCGCAGCGGCGAGTTGGCGTCGCCATCCTCATCCACCGCGTACACGTTGCGGCCCCCCGCGCCGTTGCGCACGAAGACGAAGCCACTGCTGAAGGCTCCGCCGCCGCCACCACCACCACCACCGCCCCCGAAATCGATGTCCAGCGGCTCACACGCCGCCGCCAGCCCGGCCACCGCGGCCAGTCCAAGAATCCGTACCAACGCCTTCATTCGCCATGCTCCCGTGTCGTCCGGCCCGAGGCACGGCGCTCCACGGGATGCCCGGGAACGCTCGCGCGCGCGAGGGACGCCCCCCACGCGCCGCGCATTCAATCACGGACGACCCGAGCGGGCGCGACGCGGGTCAGCGGGAGATCTTATTGAACTCGTTGCGGCAGTTGTTGCAGGGCGACATGTGCTTGCGGTCGCAGTCCTGGGGCGTCTGGGCGAAGAACATCACGCACCGCGCGTCCTCGCAGTAGGACAGGCCCAAGAGGTGCCCCGCCAGGTGGATGGCCTCCACCTGCACGCGGCGCTTGAGCTGCTCGCCCTCGACGCCCTGGCGCAGCCGCAACACGCTCAACACCGCGCTCTTGGATTCCCGGTCCGCCTCGCCCAGCACGAAGGGCGAGTCCGGCACGAACAGATCCACGTCCGTGACGCCCATCACCATGGCGTGGCCCGGCTCCATCAACGTCACCAGCCGCCGCATGATGGCGTTGCAGTGGTACTGCGACCGGTCCTTGTTGAAGGCGTAGGTGGGCGTGGACAGGGCCGTCTTGCTCACGACGACCCGCAGACCCAGTTGCAACGCGAGGGGCTCCTCCAAGTCCCGCAGGAGCACCGGTGGCGGATTGCCCACTGGCACCAGCAGGAGGGCCTTCTGCGGCATCGCCATCTGCTCACCGTCCTTGAGGCTCAGGGGAGCGCGGCGGGCTGCGCCACCCGGATAGGGAACGAGGGTGACTGGGGCGCAAGGATTCGAACCTTGATAATCAGATTCAAAGTCTGACGTCCTGCCATTAGACGACGCCCCAGCAAGATCGCATCACTACAGCTCGCCATCGGATTGTAGGCCATCCAGTCCGATCCGGAAACAATTCTCTCGCGGGGTTGACTGAATGACAGCGGGGGGGCCGGACGGGTAGGAGGTTGGCACCCCGCCCCTTACGTCCTCCCGAGGAGCCCCCCACCCCATGAAGCCCGGCATCTATCTGGCCCATAAACCGGTGGGCGTCACCAGTTTTTCCCTCGTGCGGGCCTTCATGGAGGAAGTGGAGGCCGCGGGCCTCACGCGCAAGCAGCTCCCCGTGTGCCACGGGGGCACGTTGGACCCGTTCGCCGAGGGGCTGCTGCTGCTGCTCGCCGGCCCCGCCACGCACCTCATGGACGGACTGCACGCCCTGCCCAAGACGTACGAGGCCGAGGTCGTCTGGGGCGTGGAGACGGACACCGGGGACGGACTCGGCCAGCCCACCCCGCTCGGCTCCACCGCCCACCTCACCCCCGCCACCCTGGACGCCGCGCTCGCTCCCTTCCTCGGCTGGAGCGACCAGGTGCCGCCCGCCACCAGCGCCAAGAAGGTGGACGGCGAGCCCGCCTACAAGAAGGCCCACCGGGGCGAGGCCGTGGAGCTGCCCCCCTCGCGCGTCTACCTGCACGAGGCGCGCTGGCTCGCGCATGAGCTGCCCCACCACAGCCACCTGCGCCTCACCTGCCGCGGGGGCTACTACGTGCGCTCCCTGGCGCGCGACCTCGGCCGGGCACTCGGGTGTGGCGCGCACCTGTCCCGGCTGCGCCGCAGCGCCATCGGCCCCTGGGAGGATCCCGGCCCGGACGGCCGCGTCGCCCTGCACGGCCCCGCGCTCCTGCCCTGGTACCCCTCGCGCGCCATCGCCGGCGACGAAATCAACGCCCTCAAGCACGGGCGCACCATCCCCCGGGGTGAACTCCGGCCTCCCGAGTGGTCCCTCCCCCCGGGATTCCCGCCACCCGAGCCGCTCGTGCGGGCCCTGCAACGCGGGCGCTTCGTCGCGCTGCTGCGCGAACAGGACGGCGCCCTCCAGGTGCACACCCACCTGTGGGCCGGACTCTGACGCTCAGAGCAGTGCCTCGGCCTGACGCGCGAGCCCCGCGCAACCCAACGCCGTGAAGCCCTCCCGCGCCTGACGCAGACAGCTCCCGCGCTCCTGCGAGCCCGGCGCCAGGACACGGCCCAGCTCCAGCCACGCGAACGCCTCGTCCAGGGGCATGCCCAGCTCCCGCGCCCGCCGCGCGCTGCGCTTCAGTGCCCAACGCGCCCGCCACGCGCGGCCCTCCAGCCAGTGCATCCGCCCCTCGCACCGCAGCGCCATGGGCCGCGCCAGGGGGAAGCGGTTCGAGAACAACGACAGCCGCTCGCACGCCGCCCGCGCCTCCTCCGCCACCGCCGGGGCGGGCTGGCCCGGCACCCGCTCGCGCTCCCACAACGTCAGGTACACGCGCGCCGCGCCCTCGTAGCCATGACCCTCGGTGAAGAGCATCGGCGGGTAGCGCCGCGCGAGCGCCATCACCCGATCCGCCTCCTCCCGCGCCGCCTCCCACTCCCCCCGCTCCAGCGCGGACACCGCCAGCAGCCCCCCGGTGATGATGTGCGAGAGCGGGTCATGCTTGCCCTCGAGCAGCGCCGCCGACTCGCGCAGCAGGGCCCGGCCCTCGTCCCCCCGGTCCAGCACGAGCAGGCTGCGCGCCATGGTGTACATGCTCCACACCATGTGCTGGAAATGCCCCCGCTTGCGCGCGGCCTCGCGCAGGCGCGCGAAGCGCTCCAGGGCCTGCTCGAAGTGTCCCGTGAAGAAGTCCACGTGCCCGAGCAGCACCTCCGTCAGCTCGAACTCGCTCTGGTTGCCCAGCAGCAACAGCGTCCCCTGTGCCTCGCTCGCCTTGAGCGCGGCGCGAGGCCAGCGCGCGAAGCTCGCGTGGAACATCGACTCGGAGATGAGCCCGAAGGCCATGGCGCTCGGGTCATCCAGCGCCCGGTCCTCCTGCTGGGCCCGGCGGAAGTACGAGCGCGCCAGCGCGTCCAGCCGCACGAAGCCCGCGATGGAGCCGAGCTGCCCATACAACCGCAGCACCTTCTCGTCCTGCCCCGCGCGCTCGGCCAGGTTGGTGGACAGGAGCGCCGTGGCCATCATCCGGAACGCGTCGTAGCGCCAGTAGTAGCACTCGGCGAGCCGCAACGCGGACAGCGCCGCGTCTCCCATCCGCTCGCGCGCCTGCCGGTCCTCCGCCCGCCGCCAGCGCTGGGGCATCACCAGGTGCAGCACCTGCCGCGCCGCCTGCGCCAACAGGAAGCGCCGCCAACCCGCCTCCGTGGTCGGCAAGGGCTCGCCCAGTTCCTCCAGCGAGCGGTGGCAGTGGGCGATGCAGCCATCGAAGTCGGACAGGCCGTGCAGGGCCTCGGCCAGCATCCGCTCCCAGCGCGCGCGCCGCACCGCGTCCAGGCGCACGCCCCGATCCCTCCCGCGCCGCACCTCCAGCTCCAGCGCCCGGTTCAGGTAGCCACACGCCTCCACGTTCGAGCCCGCCGCGAGCGCGTGCCGAGCCGCCTTCTCCAGGTACTCGAACGTCCACACGTCGTCCTGGGCCTGCTCCCAGTGGTGCGCCAGCACGGGGTAGAGCGCGGGCGATACCCCGCCCCACACGTCCTGCGCCTCCAGTGCGAGCGCCGCCGCGCGGTGCAGCGCGCGCCCACG